>JBJXEG010000016.1:0-134222 GCA_046155085.1 Pyrinomonadaceae bacterium
GATTAAAACGCAGTCCCGTCGGGGACGGCCGAATATCATGCGGGTGACGGACATAATCATTAGTCTATTTCAATCAAATACAAACCTCTCGTCATAATCGATCTCATGTTTTTTCAGAAATCCTAAAAACTCGCTCTTGAAATCTTGTTTCTGGTGGTGTTCGGCCTGCCCATTGATATATTTTATTGTGCGTGAAACCTCACTTATCCCGATCGAGAAAGCTCCGTAACCTTCTTGCCACTCGAACAAACGATGCTCGCTAAATGTATCGTGTATCCACTTTGATGAGCCGCCCTTAATCAACTGCATCGCTTTGGAAATACTGGTGGTCTTGCACATAGAAATAAGAAGATGAACATGATCGTCTACTCCGCCCGCCGATAGTAATTTCATCTTATTTTCGCGGGCGATGCCGCCCATATATGGAAACAAACGAACCTGAAGTCCGCGCGAGATCATTGGAAGGCGCTCCTTGGTGCTGAATACACAATGGAGCAAACTGCTGGCGTACGAATGTGACATTATCCTCGTCTCCTTTTTCAGCCGTCCCCTATGGGACTGGGAGTTTTGTTTTTACGTTCCCAGCGATAAATCGCTGGGCTATTAACATCGATCCCTGCCGGGACGAAAAGCAGGATATCATTGGTTAGCATCCTCGCAAACTGAGAAATCTTCGCAATCCCGGCATTTTGATACATTCTTCGCAATCTCGGCAATCTGAGAAATCTGGTATATAAACGGCGGTAAAAATCTGATAGGTTGGGCTGATGCAGGATCATGAGGCCAATCTCGAGCAAAAGGTAGAGGCGTGTTTTGAGCTTTATAAAAAGTACGGCGGGCGGGATCATGACCTGATCGAGCGCGAGATGCGTAAGCGCGGCCACCGCAAATTTAGCCGCCGGATATTGTACAAAAGGCGGGCGCGCGGGCGGGAGCGCGATGGCTGGATCGACCGCTACGGCTGGCGTTCACGATTGCGTGCAAGGGGGATCTCCGCCGCAGAGACACTGAGACGCAGAGCGGCAAAAGAAAATTGGCCGCAGATAAATGCAGATAACACAGATAGAACCGGTCATAATTTATCTGATCCTGATCCGCGTCATCAGCGTCCATCTGCGGCAAAATCTCTTCGTCAGCGTCTCGGCGTCTCTGCGGTTCAAATGCCCGCCAAACCGTTCGGCGACCTTGACGCGTTCCAGGCCTGGCTAAAACAAGTCTCGCCGGGAATGACGTGGGACTGGCGGCACCAGCTTTACATCTACGAGCGGCTCAAAAGGGTGACGGACGGCACCTGCAAACGCCTGATGATATTTCTCCCGCCGCGTCACGGCAAATCGGAGATGGTGACCGTGCGTTATGCCGCCTGGCGGATCAGGCAGGACCCGTCGATGAATATCATCCTCGGCAGCTACAACCAGAAATTGGCAAACCGCTTTTCGCGGAAGATCAGGCGAGTGCTCTGCGACGATAGTTCCCTCACCGCAGAGACGCAGAGACGCGGAGGAGACGAGACAGATGGCGGGATGACGGAGATGCACGATGCAGCTACAAAATGTGACGGCTGCAAAGGCCACTCTAAATCCTCTTCTCAGCGTCTCAGCGTCTCTGCGGTTAAAACCAACTCCGACGGCCCGATGTTTCCCTTTATCAAACAACGCCCGGCTAATTCAGTCGCGGAATGGGAAACCGCGGCGGGTGGCGGGCTGAGAGCGGTCGGTGTCGGCGGCGGCGTGACGGGTTTTGGCGCCGATCTGATCGTGGTTGACGATCCGGTCAAATCACGGGCTGAGGCCGAGAGCATCAAGTATCGGGCACGGGTCTGGGATTGGTTCAACGACGACATCTACACGCGCCTCGAGCCAAACGGGGCCATCATCCTCATCCAGACACGCTGGCACGAGGACGACCTCGCCGGGCGCCTGATCCGCGAAATGGACGACGGCGGCGAGCGTTGGGAGATCATTTCGCTTCCGGCGCTCGCCGAAAGCGGAATTACGAATGATCAATTACGAATTACGAATTCAGAAGAAAACTCCGAAGTTCTTGATCCTGACATTCGTAATTCGTCATTCGTAATTCGTAATTTGCACACCGACGAAGTCGGTCGTGCCCCCGGTGAAGCCCTCTGTCCGCAGAGATACGACGAAGCCGCTCTCGACCGGCTCAAACGCAAACTCGGCTCTTATTCTTTCGCATCGCTCTATCAGCAGCATCCGGTCCCGGCCGATGGCGGGATATTTAAGCGTCACTGGTTTAAGAATATCGTCCCGCACGCGCCGCCCGGCCTCAAATGGTGCCGCGGCTACGACCTCGCCGTTTCGACGCGGACGACCGCCGATTACACGGCCTCATTTCGCGTCGCTTACGACACGGAAGGTAATTTATACATCGCTGACGGCTTTCGGCGGCGGATCGAGTTTCCCGAGCAGCGGCGGTATATCATCGACCGCATCCGTACCGAACGCGACACCATCCACGGCGTCGAGATGGCCCTCCACGGCCAGGCGATGATGCAGGACCTGCGGCGGCAGGCAAAGCTCCAGGGACGCGCTTTTCGCGGCGTGCCGGTCAAGGATGACAAGGTCACCCGCGCCCTGCTCTGGCAGCCGCTCGCTGAGGACGGCAAAGTCCGGCTCGTCAAAGGCCCGTGGATCGACGAATTTCTCGACGAGGTATGCTCGTTTCCCGCCGGTGCCGCCGACGACCAGATCGACGCTGTCTCGCTCGCCGTCCAGATGTTTGAGCAGCAGGCGTCGAGGCTCCATGTATTCTAGCCGAACAACCAATGTAACGGGGTGGGTTCTTGCCTAACTTACTGCATAAAGCTATGCTTAATGGTTGTCTTTATGGAGGGAATTCATGGTTGATAAAGGTGTAGATATTGCTCCCGCCGACGGAAAGCTCGGTGTGCTCCTGGTCGGTCTGGGTGCGGTCAGTACGACGCTTATCGCGGGTGTCGAGGCGGTCAAACGCGGGCTGTCGGAGCCGGTCGGGAGCCTCGCCCAGATGGGTACGATCCGCCTCGGCAAGCGGACGGATAACCGCGTGCCTAAGATCAAGGATTTTGTCCCGCTCGCATCGCTCGACGACATCGTTTTTGGCGCCTGGGATATCTTTAACGACAGCGCGTTCGACGCCGCGATGAATGCCGGCGTGCTTGATAAGGACCTGATAAATCAGCTCTCCGAGCCGCTCTCGAGCCTCAAGCCGATGCCCGCCGTTTTCGAGCAGAATTACGTAAAGCGTTTGCACGGCGAAAACGTCAAGACCGGCAAAAACAAAATGGAGCTGGCCGAGCAGCTAATTGCGGATATAGCAAGGTTTAAGACCGATAACGACTGCACGCGAATGGTCATGGTCTGGGCCGCCTCGACCGAGATATACGTCGAGGAATCGGAGGTCCACGCATCGCTCGACGCCCTCGAAAAAGCGATGTATGACAGCGACCCGCGGATCGCCCCGTCGATGATCTACGCCTATGCCGCTCTCAGATCGGGCGTCCCATTTGCAAACGGAGCACCAAATCTGACAGTCGATATCCCGGCTCTCGTCGAGCTTGCCGACAAGACACAAATGCCGATCTGCGGCAAGGATTTTAAGACCGGCCAGACGCTGATGAAGACAATTCTCGCACCGGGGCTGAAATCGCGAATGCTCGGGCTCGACGGCTGGTATTCGACAAATATTCTTGGTAACCGCGATGGCGAGGTGCTCGAGGACCCCGAAAGTTTTAAGTCAAAAGAGGTCTCAAAGCTCTCGGTGCTCGAACACATTTTCCAGCCCGAGGTTTACCCCGAGCTCTACGGCGATTTTTCGCATGTCGTCCGTATCAATTATTATCCGCCGCGCGGCGATAATAAAGAGAGCTGGGACAACATCGATATTTTTGGCTGGCTTGGCTACAAGATGCAGATCAAGATCGATTTCCTGTGCCGCGATTCGATCCTCGCCGCACCGCTCGCGCTTGACCTCGCACTCTTTATGGACCTCGCGCACCGGGCGGGTATGAAGGGCGTTCAGGAATGGCTGTCATTCTATTTTAAGGCCCCGCAGACCGCTCCCGGCCTCTACCCGGAGCACGATATTTTTATCCAGTTGATGAAGCTGAAAAACACCCTGCGGCACCTCGGCGGCGAAGATCTGATAACCCATCTGGGGCTGGAATATTATGACTAGAGTGCCACTCTATGCTTGCTATGGTGTAGCGAAAGGCCGAAAAAGGAAAATGAAAATGACCAGCCGAAAAATGCCGCTAACCGGCGACTACCAACAATATCTTGTAGACCGTCTCAAGGACCCGGCCGAAGCTGGTGCGTATCTGAATGCCGCACTGGAAGACGACGATTATCGCGTTTTTCTCCTGGCTCTACGCGATGTGGCAGACGCATTTGGAATAACAAAAGTTGCCTCAATGGCCGAGCTCAATCGTGAGAATATTTATCGCATGCTCTCTCAAAAGGGTAATCCCAGAATATCGAGCCTGGTCTCTCTACTAAGAGCAATTGGAATTCAATTGAAAACCGAGGTAACTGTTAAATCGGCGGCAGTACAAAAATCCCGGCGCCTCTCCAAGTCTGCACCGCGAAGCGTTAAGGGCATTGTTCCTAAAGAAGTTACGTAGGGTCGCGATGTTTGGATTTCAAAATTTAGTTGGCATTCCGTTAACGAAAAGCCTCCTGAAGCAGGAACTCCGCCGGGCACCCGACGCTATTGCATAGGCCGCTTTCAGCGACAAAACTGCGGCCCCGTATATTTCTAATGAGTTTTGGTTTCCAGAAAATTTGGTTTTTATGTTATTTTCCTGTTGCGCTGGTTTTATTTAATATGTTAATCATTTAAATAGCGTCGGGTTTTCATACCTGTCGTTCATTCGTCTGGATGAGAAGCCCCGTCCGGAATCTAAAGACCAGCCAACTAATAATCTTTTGAAATCATCATTGTTGACGATGAGCTTGTCGTCATGATTCGGCAAGCGAGACACGCGGAAAACGTTCTTGATATGAGCGGCACCAAAACCCGCCAAAGAGGTACGAAGATGAAACAGGAAACGGCCAGTAAAAAAGGAACATCGGAGCAGGGAATTTTGCTTGACCCCGAGCGTAAAAGCCCTCGGGCGGCGGATTTTGAGAACAAGCTTTCGAGCCTCATCGTCGGCCAGGAGCGGGCCGTCCGCCGGATGAGCGGGCTTTTTCAGATATATCTCGCCGGGCTCAATAATCCGTCTCGCCCGATCGGCACCATGCTGTTTCTCGGGCCGACCGGTTCGGGTAAAACGCGTGTCGTCGAGGCCGCCTCCGACGTGCTCTTTACCGAGCCTTACTCGGTCGTCAAGATCGATTGCGCCGAGTTTCAGCATTCGCATGAGATCGCTAAGCTGATCGGCTCGCCTCCGGGATATCTCGGCCACCGCGAGACCTCGCCGATGCTGACGCAGGAAAATCTCGATAAATCGCACACCGACGAGACAAAATTGACCTTCGTGCTTTTCGACGAGATCGAAAAAGCGTCCGATTCTCTCTGGCAGCTTTTATTGGGCATTTTGGACAAGGCGACCTTGACGCTCGGCGACAACCGCCGCGTCGATTTTTCGAAAACGATCGTCATCATGACCTCAAATCTCGGCGCCCGTGAGATGTCCGATATGATCTCCGGCGGCATCGGTTTTGCACCGACAAAAACCGATCAGACCAAGGACGATAACGAGATCGACACCAAGATATACCGCACCGCACTCGAGGCCGCCAAACGTAAATTCTCACCCGAATTTATGAACCGCATTGATAAGGTCGTCGTATTCCGCAGCCTCAAGGAGCACCATCTGCGTCAGATCCTCGATATCGAGCTGCGATCGGTTCAGGACCGGATCACCGAATCAGCCGGGACAAAATTTGTCTTTGAATGTACTGACGAAGCCAAGGAATTTTTACTCAGCGAGGGCATCGATCTCAAATACGGCGCCCGTCATCTAAAGCGGTCGATCGAGCGGTTTCTCGTCTATCCGCTCTCAAATCTCGTCGCCACTGAGCAGGTCGAGACCGGCGATTTTGTGATGGTCGATTTTGATACCGAAAAAGATGCTCTGATGTTTACCAAGCAATCAGGCAAGATGATCATCGCCGATGTGCCCGGCCGCGATGACGAAAGCGATGAGCCGCTCGTAAACGCCGACGCCGTCGGATTGCCGCTGCCGCAATCTCAGGTCGCCGCCGGTATGAGCAAATCGAAAGGCGAGCAGAACGACGTTTAAGTTTTGAGTTCGGAGTTCCTGCTTTTTGCGGGCCCGTTGCCTCGGCATTGGGCCGCCTAAAGGCGGAACTCCAAACTTAACTCTCCCAATGCAACGACCGTCGTACCGCCTCGTGCCATCGTTGTACCAAGGCATTTGCTTCACTTGGGGGCATCTGCGGCTCGAACCGGCGATCGGCCCGCCAATGTTCGGCTAACTCGCTCTTTGACAACCAATACCCGGCCGCGAGCCCCGCGAGATACGCTGCTCCGAGCGCCGTTGTTTCGGATGTTTTTGACCGGACAACCGGTATCTGCAGGATGTCGGCCTGAAATTGCAGCAAAGCGTCGTTGCCGGTCGCACCGCCGTCAACCCGAAGCTCGGCCAGCGATGCCTTTGAATCCGCGTTCATCGCCGTCAGCAGGTCAGCGGTTTGAAACGCTATGGATTCGACGGCAGCACGGGCTATGTGGCCCTTACCGGTGCCGCGTGTCAACCCGATGATCAACCCGCGGGCTTCCTGGTCCCAATGCGGCGTACCGAGCCCGGCAAATGCCGGAACAAAATATACGCCACCGTTGTCCGCAACCGAGGCGGAGAGGGCCTCGACATCGTGCGACGAATCGATCACGCCAAGCGAATCGCGCAGCCATTGGATCACCGCTCCGCCGATAAATACACTGCCCTCAAGTGCGTATTCTGTGATGCCGTCGATCTGCCATCCGACGGTTGATAACAGGCGGTTCTTTGATTCGACCGGAGCGGCGCCGACATTTTGCAGCATAAAGCAGCCGGTTCCGTAGGTATTCTTTGTCGAGCCGGTTTCGAAACATGCCTGGCCAAAAAGAGCGGCCTGCTGGTCGCCCGCGATACCGGCGATCCGGATACCCTTGAGTTCAGCGGGAGTTTCGATCTCACCGTAGATCTCGGACGAGGGCCTTACGTCGGGCAGCAACGTATGCGGTATATCGAATATATCGAGCAGCTCATCGTCCCATGCCAACGTGTTGATATTATAGAGCATCGTCCTCGATGCATTTGACGGATCGGTGATATGAAGCTTGCCGTTCGTAAGACGCCAGATGAGCCATGTGTCGACCGTGCCGAACGCAAATTCGCCATTTTCGGCTCTCACACGGGCACCGGGAATATTGTCGAGCAGCCATTTGATCTTGCTCGCCGAAAAGTAGGCGTCGACCTCGAGACCGGTCTTTGAACGAATAAGATCGGCGTGATGTATGCGGGCCTCATTGCATATTTCTGATGTGCGGCGGTCCTGCCAGACGATGGCGTTATGGATCGGCTCCCCGGTCCGGCGATCCCAGATGATGGCCGTCTCGCGTTGATTGGTGATGCCGACTGAGGCAATATCGTGGGCCGTCAGATCCGCTTTTGCCAATGCCTCAATTGCGGTTTCGATCTGCGTTTGCAATATCTCTCGCGGATCGTGTTCGACCCAGCCGCTCTGCGGATAGATCTGGCGAAATTCCTTTTGACCGACCGAGACGACGTTGCCCTCACGGTCAAAAATGATCGCCCGGCTGCTGGTCGTGCCTTGGTCCAATGCGAGGATGTAGGTCATATTTCTAGAGCTTGTCGAGCGCCTGCTCGATATCGGCGATCAGGTCGTTGACATCCTCGACGCCGACGGAAAGCCGGATAAGGCCGTCCGTGACACCGGCTTTCAGCCGGTCCTCACGCGGTATCGTCGCGTGTGTCATCGACGCCGAATGCTGCAGGATCGTCTCTACGCCGCCGAGGGATGTCGCCAGTGTGCAGAGCCGGACATTGTTAACAAAGGCCTTACCGGCCTCGACGCTTCCGACATCAAAGCTGATCATACCGCCAAAACCGCCGGGCATCTGCCGTTTCGCGACATCATGATTAGGATGCGACGGCAAACCGGGATAGTAAACGGCGGCAATCTTTGGATGGCCGGATAACATATTCGCTATGGCGTATGCGTTGGAATTGTGCCGCTCCATTCTCAGGGCCAGCGTCTTGATGCCGCGCATTACGAGCCAGGCAACCTGCGGTGCGATGCTGCCGCCATAAAATTTATTGGCCATGTGACGGGCCGTTTCCACGACCTCGTGGTTTCCGATCAGCAGCCCGGCCGTCAGGTCGCTATGTCCGCCGAGATATTTGGTCGCACTGTGGACCACGGCATCGACCTCGATATCCAGAGGCCGCTGATTAAAGGGCGTCGCAAAGGTGTTATCAACGACGACCGCAATACCCTGATCGCAGCCGATCGCCGAAACAGCTTTGATGTCCGTGATACGCAGCACCGGATTGGACGGTGTCTCGACCCAGAGCAGCTCGGTATTTGGCCGTATGGCCGCCCGGTATGATTCGGGATCCGAGGCATCGACAAATGTCGTCTCGATGCCGAAATGATGGCCTAGATGATGCAGGAGATTGGTCGTCGTCGAGTAGCCCGATTCCGGTGCAACGATATGATCGCCTGTTTTTACGAGAGAAAAAATAGCCGCCGAGACAGCCGCCATCCCCGACGCCATCGCCAAAGCAAACTGGCCGTTTTCAAGCTGGGCGGCCGCTGCTTCGAGGGCATTTTGGGTCGGGTTGCCGAGCCGTCCGTAATAAAAGCCATCCTTCATCTCGTTGTGGATCGCGGCCCCCTCATCAGCATCAGGAAAAGCAAAGGTCGACGCCGGATAGATCGGCACCGACAGCGCACCGAAATGCTGAGAGTGATCCTCGCCTGCGTGGACCGCTTTGGTAAAAATGGATGTATCGCCCATTGATGTATTTGCTCCTTGTTTACTGATAATCGTATGCGCAAATAACTCGAAGCGCAATTCGCCTAAATTTGCCGCAGACGATTTATAGATTGCATTACATATATGTACAAGGTAATATGTGCATGACTAACGGAGGCGAATATGCAGGAATCAACACTCGTCAAACTCGAACAGCTCTTTTTGGCCCTTGCGGACAAAACGCGTCTGCGGCTTTTGACCCTAATGGCGAACGGCGAAGTCTCCGTTGGTTTTCTGGCTGATACGCTTGGCGAAAGCCAGCCAAAGATATCGCGGCATCTGGCGTATCTGCGGGGAGCCGGGCTTGTTTCAACTCGGCGGGATGGGAAGTGGGTCTATTACGGTCTCGAAGATCAATCGGACTCGGACGTTAAGCGTATTTTGGACGCAACGCTCAGGCCGAGTATTGACGGCCGAATGGAGCAGCCTTCGCTTCTAAACGACGGTGAAAACAGTTGGTCGAACAGCTATCAAACTGACGTATCCGCTGAATCGTATATTGAGAATTGGGAACCGGCCGAGATCGAGATCTTTTTGCTTTAGCCGGTCGCTGCATCACGGCCATATGGACAATGACGGCATTTGCTTTCGCAGCAGTTGCCGCGATTTTGCAGATATCGGCGCGTCAGCACCATCATTCCCTCGTCGAAATAAAAATCGAGGCCCTCGACAAAGGTACCGGCGGTTTCATCGTGATCCGCGATTTGTTCATGGTTATCTTGCATATAAACTCAGAAATTCCTTGTTTCCCTCGGCACCCAATATTGGCGATTCGATCATGCCGTCTACGCGTAAGCCAAGATTGACCGCGAACCGATTGATCTCGGAAATGACACGTTCGTGTTTTTCGGGTTCGCGCACTATGCCGCCCTTACCGACTTCGCCGCGCTCGACCTCGAACTGCGGTTTGATGAGCACGATCAACTTTCCTGTTGCCTTGAGGAGAGGAATGATCGCCGGAATTATTTTCGTCGCCGATATAAATGAGACATCCATAACGGCCAGATCAAAACGAAATTCAAAGTCGGCCGGCGACAATTTACGGGCATTTGTATTTTCGCGGACCTCAACCCGCGGATCGTTTCTCAACTGCCAGACAATTTGATTTGTACCAACATCCATCGCGACCACGTGTGCCGCGCCGTATTGGAGAAGGCAGTCGGTAAACCCGCCGGTCGATGAGCCAATATCTATACAGACAAACCCGTCCGGGTCGATCGCAAATGCGTTTAACGCCGCCTCCAGCTTTAGGCCGCCGCGGCCGACATACTTGTTTTCCGGCGAGTCGCCCTTGATTCTGAGCGCCGTGTCCGCCGCAAAAAGTTCCGAAGGTTTCTCGACCCGTTTTTCGCCGGCAAGCACAATTCCCGCCATGACAAGGGCATGGGCCATTTTTTGCGAATCCGCGAGGCCGCGCTCGACGAGCAATTTATCTATCCTTTCGCGAGGCATCGTATTTCACATTCATTTTTCTGTCAGGCCGAAAGTGTTATTCTAAGCAAAATGGGAACGGAAACAAAGCTCGTCGCGTTTGCGAAATACGCATGGTTGGTTGTGGGGTTTAACCTGCTCGTAATTCTGTGGGGAGTTTTCTTGCGGGCATCGAAATCGGGCGATGGCTGCGGGCAGCACTGGCTGACGTGTAACGGCGAGGTTTTGCCGTCGGCACCAGAGCTAAAAACGATCATCGAGTTTTCGCATCGGATCACAAGTTCGCTGGCGGGGATTTTGATTGTCGCTTTATTGATATGGGCCATCCGGCGATGGTATGTCAAGAAAACTGCCCAAAATAGACTTTCACTGATCTTGGCCGCCGGTTCGTTTGTTTTTGTGGTGATCGAGGGCCTGATCGGGCGGGGCCTTGTTTTGACCGGAAATACCGCCGAAACTCTCACGCCGGAGCGCCCGTTCTGGATGGCCGGGCATTTGATCAATACGTTTATATTGCTTGCATTTCTGACGCTTACGGCAAGGTCGGCCAGCGGTGGTCGGGCTTTGAGATTTCGGGTCGAACCGAAGTATTTCGCCGCATTGGCGATCGGCGTTGCCGCGATCTTTGTTGTCGGTATAAGCGGCTCTATCGCGGCTTTGTCGAGCATGATCTTTCCATCTGGAACCCTGGTCGAGGGTATTGCAAAAGACTTTTCGGCCACGTCAAATCTACTTCTGCGTCTGAGGCTGCTGCACCCGATCACGGCGATCTTGACAAGCGTTTTTCTGATTTTTTTGACAGGCTGGCTCGCGAAGGAACGTGGAAGTGACAGAGCGGTTTTACGTTGGTCAAATATTCTGTCGCTGCTCGTTTTGGCTCAGATCGGCTTTGGCTCGTTGACGTTATTCCTTCTGGCCCCGATCCTGATGCAGCTCGGACATCTCCTCTTTGCCGATGCGATATGGATCAGCTATGTGATGTTTGCGGCGAGCTTTCTTTCCGCTCCCGGGGAGTTGACGAAATCCGACGAGGCATAGGATCGAAAATTATTCCTGTCGCGCCCATTCTCTGCCTCTTTTTACAAGATCGTCTAGCGCCATCTGCAGGTCGATGCTTTTTTGCTCCAGTTCGTTTTCATCTACGTCCGGCGGTACAAATATCGGATCCGAAAAAAAGACTCTTGCCCGGGTAAACGGTATCGGGATCTGAGCCTTGTCCCAGCTATTCAATGTCCAGTGTTTTGTCTCTATACTAAACGGCAGCATCGGGCTCCCGGTACGCTTGGCAAGCAGTGCAGGGCCTGCTTTTACCTTGTATCGCGGCCCGCGCGGGCCATCGATGGTGAAGGCCATCGGGACTCCCTTTTTTACCAAGCGGATCATTTCAACCAAGGCGCGCGTGCCGCCGCGGGTTGAGGACCCCTTGATCACGCCGAAACCGAATCGCTGAATGCAGCGCGCCGTGTATTCGGCGTCAAAGCTGATCGATGACATGACGATCAGGCCGCGATCACGAAAATAGTAGGTACCGGCAAATATCCGGTCGTGCCACAGGCATAAGATCGGTGCATCATAACCTATGTTTGGGTCTGTTATGTAGTCGATCCCTTCGACTTCGATCCTGAGCGTACGGCCGATCAACCCGATCAACATAGAAAAACACCAGCCCGCAAGGCGAATTATAAGCCGTTGTTTGAAGCTATATTCGGATAGTGACTTAAACTGGTAAGCTTTGTCTTTTTGTTCCCGCACAGTTAGAAAATAACTATCAAGTTGGGTTATTATTTGCAACAACGAAAGGGATATTTCGTATCCCAAGATAGCTTTCCCACGCGTGTTTATGCAGCGAAAAATTCTCATTATTGACGACCACGACAATCTCGCCACCGCTCTCGAAGAGGTTTTCTCGCACGTGGGGCACGAAGTAACGGTGCTCAAGGAACGGACTCAAGCTTTGTCGATGGAAAATCTTGATGAGTTTGACCTCGTGATCACTGATCTCGATGTCGCCGGAAATGGGCCGGTTGCGGCGCTAAATGGCGATGGGCCGACGTGTCTCCCGACGGTTGACGATATCGAGCCGGATGAGCATGTTAAGGCGTTCAAGCTGTGTGCGGCCACTTTCAGACGCGACGAATTTGACGAGAACGAGCTGAAAGATCTGGTCGCCACGGTCCTGGATTACAAAATAAGGTTTGTCGACACCGAAGAGTTTGTCGCGGAGATGCACGAAAACATCGAGTTTGAGCTGCCTAGCGCGATCTCGCTGATGCATATCGTTCTCGAATATCTGATGAAGCGTGTCGAAAAGCTGGGCGTAATTAAGGCGGAGCAGTCAAACCTTTTTGTTGCCCTCGATGAGGCCTTTGTAAATGCGGTTAAGCACGGCAATAAATTTGACGCCGGTAAGCTTGTGCGGATCACCGCCGAAGTTTCAAAGCAGGAAGCCAAATTTACCATCGAAGACGAAGGCGAAGGCTTTGACGTCAACAACATCCCCGATCCGCTCGACCCCGAAAATCTCTTCAAAACCTCCGGCCGAGGCGTGCTGTTTATCTACAACATCATGGACGAGGTCCAGTACAACGATCGCGGCAACCGACTTACTATGGTTAAGAGAAGCGAAATTGATAATTCGGAACTCAAAGGTTAGGTAAGTCGTAATCAAGTTGATAGGCACCGCATTCGGGTTTGGGGGGAATGTACCAATGTATTGCTACTTGTGCGCAACTAAAATCTTGGACGGAGATTCATTTTGTAGAAACTGCGGAGAAGAATCTGTGGCTTTGCCCGCCGGCGTTTATAGAAATAGCTGGTTTTCTTTGCTGGGTAATTTTCTGTTGGGAGCGATCTTATTTGTCGTCGTTGTTTTCTTGCTAGCGGCGCTCTTGTCTAACAGCCCACAGTTTTCGATTTTAATTTTGTTCGTTTTCGGTACACTTCTTGGGGGCGTTTGCATGGTCCTCCTCAATAAACTACGAGCAAAGCCCGTCAGAAGAAAAGGAAACCTTAAGGAAAGTAAATCTGCTCAGATTTCTGACAGACCGCTTTTGGAATTGCCGCCGGAACGATTTATTCGAGTTCCGGATAGCGTGACGGACTCAACCACGAGCAAGCTAAAGCTTTGATGAGTACCCGTTCAAATCTAATTGCAACTCGGATTCGGCTATGAAAGTCACGATCGCACAGATAAATACCACCAACGGCGACCTCGTCGGCAATACCCAAAAGATAATCCAAGCCATCGAAAAGGCCCGCATACACAGTTCGGATCTCGTCGTCTTTCCCGAAATAACAACTCACGGATACACCTCGCAGGACTGGTTTCAGGACGCGGATATCATTGAGCACTCGGCTGATCCGCTGCGTGAGATCGTTCCTGCGACAGCCGGAATTACGGCAATTATCGGCACGATACGGCCAAATGAGACACGCGACGGGCGTCGTTTATTTAATTGTGCGGCGGTGATCCATGATGGCGAACTGCTCGGTTTTGCCGACAAAACCCTATTACCCGAATATGACGTTTTTGACGATCCGCGATGGTTTGAGCCGAGCGATGGCATCGGTCGGCGTCTATTTGAGATAAACGGAGTTAAGCTCGGCGTCGTCGTCTGCGAAGATTTTTGGAACGATAAAACTTTTTGGAAAGAGCGGCTTTACGAGAGCGACCCGACCGACGAGGTGATCGCTATGGGGGCGGATGTGATCGTCTCGATCAACGCCTCGCCCTACAACAAGGGCAAGATCAAGCTCCGCTGCGACATGGTCGCACACCGTGCCAAGCTGCAAAAAAAACCGATCGTCTTTGTAAATCTTGTCGGCGGTAACGACGGCATCATCTTTGACGGAGCGAGCGTTATCGCCGACGAGGAAGGCGATATTATCCTGCAAGCGACGGCCTTTGAGGAATTTGTCGAGACCGTCGAGCTTGATGTGCGAAAGCCCGATGCACGCGGCATTACTGGCAACGAGATCGAATCGATCCGAAAAGCACTGGTGCTCGGAATACGCGATTACGCTCGAAAAAATGGTTTCTCCAAATGTGTTCTGGGGCTTTCAGGCGGGATTGATTCGACGCTCGTCGCGGCCCTTGCAGCGGAGGCCATTGGCCCGGAAAATCTGCTTTGCGTGATGATGCCCTCGCCGTTTTCGTCCGAGGGCAGCGTCAAGGACAGCCAAGAATTGGTGCGTAATCTTGGCTGCGAAAGCCGCATCGAACCGATCTCCGATACGTTCGAGGTCCTGCTTAAGCAGATGGGTCTCCATAAGCCGACCAAGGGCGGGGAATCGCTCGCGGCGGAGAATATGCAGTCGCGCATCCGAGGCGTCATCCTGATGGCGATCTCAAACGCGGAAGGCCGCCTGCTGCTCTCGACCGGCAACAAAAGCGAGCTCGCCGTCGGCTATTGCACGCTCTACGGCGATACAAATGGCGGCCTCGCCGTGCTCGGCGACGTGCTCAAAACTGAGGTCTGGCAGATCGCCCGGCAAATAAACATTAACGCCGGCCGCGAGATCATACCCGAAAAGATCATCGACAAAAAACCTTCCGCTGAACTGGCCCCAAACCAATTTGACCAGGACAGCCTACCGCCGTACGAAGCGATGGATCCGATCCTGCAAATGTATTTTGAACAAAAGGCGTCGCCAGCCGAGATCATCGCCGCCGGTAACGACGCAGAACTCGTTTACGGCATCCTCAATAAGGTCGAACATCCGGCGAACGAATTCAAACGCCAGCAACTCCCGCCGACATTGATAATCTCAAAAAACGCCATCGGCGTGGGCCGCCGCCGTCCGATCACGCATAAGTATCGGAGACAACGGACATGAACATCTCGGATTTTGGCGACGTGATCGCAGTACTGCAAGACATGTGTGATCGCCGTATCTTTGCAAAATATGCGATTGGCGGCGCTTTTGCTGCGACCTTACACGACGAACCAATAGCGACTATTGATCTGGATATATTTTTCGTTTTTTCGCATGTTCAAAACACTTCGGTGATCAGTCTTTCAACGATTTACGAATATGCTCGGGAGCGCGGATTTTCGTTCGATCACGAGTTTATCAATATTTCGAGTTTATCAATATTTATGGCTGGCTTGTTCAGTTTGTGGAGTCCAGCACCAACGATCTTTGGTCGGAGGCTATTGAGAACGCCGATAGCGTGATAGTCGGAGATCGTAGTGTGTATGTTATTAAACCCGATTATCTTGTTGCCATGTGGTTACTTGCGGGACGAAATAAAGACTTTAACAAGATCGCGATCTTTCTCGAAAACGAATTGACAAACGGGCCGAGTCTTCTGGATATTGTCGAACGCCATGGACTAAAGGTAAAATGGGACAAGGAACGGCATCGTTTTGAAAATGATTGAGAAACAAAGAAAAACGACGAATCCCTCGATTGTCGAATTGTCGCAACGGAAGAGAATCTCTCGCGACTATCTGCGTTCGCTCTCGCCTCTCGAGAAGATCGAAAGGCTCGCGCAGTTGCAGGAGCAATATTATCAATTTCTTGCGATCAGGGCGAACAATGGGGGAAAACCCATTCCGGAAGGGTGGCAGAAATGGCATCGCGCCCGCCATGGGACAGGAGGTTAACTTTATGAAAGCGATAATTCTTTCCACCATCTTAATTGTGGGGCTGGCGTTGACAATTTTCGGACAGAGCGTCGTCGACGCAATTCGCGGTATCGAGGTTTCGGGAACCGCCGAACGGATGGTAGTTCCTGACGAGTTAACTTTCCGTATCACGTTGACCGAGCGGATGGGAAGCCGCGGCAAGATCACTATCGAACAGCAAGAGGCTCAGTTTCGCGGCGAGCTAGAGAAGATCGGCATAGACCTCGCAAAAGATCTGTCGATCTACGACATCTCAGCGAGATACGTCCGCCGGAAGGTCAGAGATGTGCTTGCCAGTCAGGATTACCGTCTGGTAATTCGTGATCTTAACAAAGTTGCTCCGCTACAGGAGATCGTTGACAAAATAAATGCAAGCGGTCTCGACCTCGTCATTGCTGAGAATTCGCACATCGAGGATATCCGTCGCGAGCTACGTGTTGAAGCAATAAAGGCTGCAAAAACTAAGGCCGAATACCTAATGGCCGCGATCAACGGAAAGGTCGGAACTGCCATCTATGTAAAAGAGGTCAATTATGACATTCCTGACTACGAGAGGAGACCTCAATATTACAGTTACAATACAGCTGCTCCTGCCAACGTGTCTGGATATAGTCGGCCGCTTTCTTTCGCTCCCGAAAAGGTGCGAATGGTGATCCTGGCAAGATTCGAGATCCAATAATTTTTCTGCAAGAAGAAAAGCGAACTCCGTTCAATACTCAACAGCATTTGCTGCATTTTATTGAACGGAGTTTTTATATGTCTAAATTCGATAGCCCTTTGAATAATATTACGGTCGCGAGCCCGTGTCCGGCGGATTGGGAAGCGATGTATGGTGACGGACGCAAGCGTTTCTGCGGCGATTGTAAGCTTAATGTTTATAATCTTTCGGGAATGACGAAAGACGAGGCAGAGGCGTTAGTAATGAATGCCGAGGGGCGGTTGTGCGTGCGTTTTTACCGACGTGCGGACGGCAGTGTTATCACGCAGGATTGCCCGGTCGGATGGGCAAAGGTAAAGCAGCGGACAAAAATTTATGCGACAGCGGTAGTCTCTTTATTGATGGCCCTTTTTACCGGAGTTTTATTCGTATCGCTTTTCTCAAAACAAAAACCGCTGATGGGTGATCTGAGAATTCCATTTACCACGCCGACGCCACCAATGGAACATACAATGGGCGCGATCGCATTGCCGCCGCAAAATACGAATACAAATTCGAATGCGGTTCAAGGCAAACCGTCGATGATACAGGGAAATGTCGCGATCGACGCTCCGAAAGCGCCGACGAAATTTGAGATCGGCAAAATGCGGGTGATGCCAAACACCGGCCGCAAAGACAGCTAGTTGGAATTAATTTTTTACGTAGTAACCCTGACGAGCCCGAACGCGAAGTTCGGGTTTTTTATTTAGCCCGACATCGAGCTTGACAAATTTATTTAGCGGAAATTCTGCCTCCGAATAATACTGGATCAGATATTGCGAGCGAAGCTCATTGGCAAGCTGGCGAAAGATGCGGTCGAGCAGCTCGGTATTTTTGCGGGTGCTGATCGCGTTCTGGTATTCGTCTTTGGTATCGATGGGTTGAAACTTTGGCAGAAAGGCGGTGCCGCCGGTGTCCTCGGCAAATTTCTGCATATTTTCCTGGCCAAAAACGCTGATCTTATTGAGTTGAAACGAGCTGCCGGCCGGATTTATCGAATAAAATACCGTATCCGCGTCCTGCAGCGACCGCAAAATCCTGAGGCGTTCCTGCACGCTTGCGTCGTTTCGGTTCTTAACGGTCAATTGATATAGAGCCTTGTTATCTATCGTATTGATCTTTTCGCCAACCTTGCGATAGCCGTCCTGAATGGCCTTGGCGATCCGTGAGCTATTTGTATCCTCGCCGTCCGAGATCACCACTATGACACGACGGGTACCTTCGGGTGCGTTTTTGCGGAGATAGGCGGCGGCATCGCCGACCGTGTCAAAAAAAGCTGTCGCATCCTTGGTCGGAACGATCGATCTAACGGCCGCGGCTGCCCGCTCGGGGGTATCACGCGGGGCAACGAGCTGCGTCTTTCCGGCGATCGTAAAAACGGTTGCCCGATCATTGGTCCGCATTACATCCTGCAAAAACTTCGCCGCCGTCTCCTGCTCGAATTTGAACATCTTGTCCGTACTCGCTGAGACGTCAAATAGTAAAGCGATCTCAAGCGGCACCACATCAGCCGTTCCGATGCTTTCGACCGTCTGCTGTCGGCCCTCCTCCGAAATGCGAAAGTCCTGAGCCGTGAGCCCTGTCACGGCCTGGCCGGCGGCATCGGTGATCGAAACGGGTACAACGACAAGCCTTGATGAGACCTTGATCACTTCATCGTCGGGTGTTGGTTTCGGCGTCGGTGTCTGGCCGTAGGCCAACACCTGGATCGTTAGAATGGCCGACAGGATCAACGAAAATTGTCTAAACCGGGTATAAACCATGGCGTCGTTTGGTGGGGTTGAATAATGAAAAGGTCAGAGGGCACCGAAGCTGAGTGAAATTCTTGATCTCAGCCTCGCAATGCCCTCTGAAAACGGAGTTATTTATCGTCGTTGGTCCGTTTGACCTCGACATTCTGATTGATGCCGCGGCTGACCAAAAGCTTGACCTCGACACGCCGGTTTTGTTCACGGCCCTCGCGGGTCGTGTTATCGGCGACCGCCTGAAGTTCGCCAAAACCGTATGAGGTACTCATTCTGCGAAGCGGAATGTTGTGCGTCTCGATCAGGTAATCTTTGACAACCTGCGCTCGGCGTTCGCTGAGAGCTTTATTTGTCTTTGCATTACCGTCCGCCGAAGCAAAACCGGTAACCTCGATCATATAGCCCTTTAGCGTCGTTGCCGTTGCAGCTACCTGGTCAAGCGAAGCCTTGCCTTCTGTAGAAAGCACCGCACTTCCGACCTTAAAATTGACCGTAGCGGTCGTCTGCACGACATAATCGTCAAGATCCGTAATTCGTTTGTTTGTCGCGTTAACACCCTCGACAGCGGCGTCTGCGGTGTCCTGAGCAGCCTTTGCACCGCCCTTAGCTGCATTCGAGATCGCCATTAGCTCATCGATCTGACCCGACACACGTTGCGCGTTCTGCTCGGCGGCCGTCAATCTTTCCTCTGCGGGGGCCATACGGGCGTCGATGGCCTGGGCGGTCGCCAGGCTCGATTTATCAAATCTGACCTTCGAAACTGAAACGGCACCCGTGCTATCACCGATTCCCTCGACCTCCATATTCAGGCCGCGGACGACGGCCGCCGGTGAATATTTACTACCGCCAAAAAAGCCGTTCGACTTGACGCTGGCGTTTGGTAGGATAACGATCTTCGTGTCGACACCGACCGAATCGTGGATGATGAAAGTGCCGTTATCGTCCTTAGAGACAACCACGCCTTTGATCTTATATTTCTGACCAGCAACGGCCGTCCGGAGCTGCGAATTCTGAGCAAACAGGCTCATGGAGCCAAGAACAACTGTCAATAAAATAACTGATAATTTCTTAAACATAATTTCCTCCTCGAAGATTATAGATTTCCGGAAAACTACACCGTTTGAATAGACGCAAATGGTTGAGTAGGGGTTGTCGATGAAAAAGTTTCCGGCATAAAACCCGGCGGCCTAAATTGAGATTTCAATTAAGTGATAGCACGAATGCAATATGTAAAGCATACAGCAAATACGTCTCAATTGGAATAGTTTTTGTGCGGTCGAAAGGCCGATAAAACCAGCATTTTATTAGTACGAGAACGGCGCGGCCTCCAGATATTCCTTCAAATAGGCCAAAAATCTCTCGGCGTCGGCGCCGTCCACCACACGGTGATCGTATGTCAGTGCGAAATAGGCCATCTGCCTGATAGCGACGTAATCATCGCCGTCGGCTGAGGTCAAAACCTTGGCCCGCTTTTCGATTGTGCCGACACACAGGATGGCAACTTGCGGCTGATTGATGATCGGCGTGCCAAACAGGCCGCCGAAAACACCCGGATTTGTGATCGTAAACGTACCCCCCTGGACCTCGTCCGGGCTCAATCTCTTAGCACGGGAGCGATCGGCCAGGTCATTTGCTTTTATAGCGAGGTCTGACAACGACAAAGTTTCGGCATTCTTGATAACGGGGACGATCAGGCCCCAATCGAGGGCGACAGCCATACCGATATTGATGTCGCCCTTATAAACGATATTGTCACCGTCTACCTGCGAATTGACGATTCGGTGTTCACGGATTGCCGCCGTGACCGCCTGAAAAATAAACGGCATAAAGGTCAGTTTGGTGCCAAATTTTGCCTGAAAATCGGCCTGATGTGCGTTGCGAAATTTCGCAACGTTCGTCATGTCGATCTCGTAAACGCTCGTCACATGGGCCGACGTTTGTTTGGAAAACGTCATGTGCTCGGCGATCTTTTTTCGCATGACCGACATCTTTTCGACACGGTCGCCTGTCGCCGCCGTTGTCTGCGGCGGAGTAAATGTGATCGCCGGTTTTGCGGCTGAGGGGGCGGCAATTCCACCTGCTCCCTTGACTAGCAGGTCTTGCGGACGCAATGCCGCACCGGTCTCGATAAACGATAGAATATCGTGCTTGGTCACGCGGCCGCTGATGCCACTGCCGGGAATACGGGTAATATCGACGCCGTGTTCCTTAGCAATGTTTCGCACGAGCGGGCTCGATTTTGTGCGTCTTAGCTCATCGAGAGTGGCGTTCCCGTTCGAACCGCCATTTGATGATGCCGCCGCCGCCGCGATCGGAGCAACCGGCGTTGGTTCCGGTGTCGGCACTTCAATTATCGGAGGCTGTTGACCGCTTACCATCTTTTGCCCGCCGCCTACCGGGCTTCCTGCCGCGCCGACCAAGGCCAACACCGACCCGACCTCGACAGTCTCGCCTTCCTGTACATTGATCGCGAGGATCGTTCCACCGACGGGCGATGGAACCTCGGCATCGACCTTATCGGTCGAGATCTCCAGCAATGCCTCGTCTTTTTCGATTTTGTCGCCAACCGCTTTGAGCCATTTGGAAACCGTGCCTTCGGTTATCGATTCGCCCATTTGGGGCATCGGTATTTCAGTCGCGGTAGCGGCGGCAGGAGGAGCTTGAGTTGGAGCAGCACTGACTTCGGGCTCGGGTTCAGGCTGCGAAACAGGAGTCTCGATCTCTTTCTGACTGCTGACTGCCGACGGCTGACTGCTCACGGCGGAGGTTTCGTCTTCCTCGCCGACGATCGCCACGACGGTTCCGACCTCGACGGTTTCGCCCTCCTGTGTGCGGATCTCAAGCAAAATTCCCGCACCCGGGCTTGGAACTTCGGCATCGACCTTGTCAGTCGAAATTTCCAGGATCGCTTCGTCCTTTTCTATGCGTTCGCCAACCTTTTTCAACCATTTCGAAACGGTGCCCTCGGTTATCGACTCGCCCATCTGCGGCATTACGACTTCAACGCTCATAAGTTCTCCATGCAGTCTTAAATGGAAGTACCAATTGAATAGAATACAAGAAATCGCGGTGGATGAAAAACATCGACTTGATCATAGAGTCGATGTTATTAGCTCCATACATGATTTGTTAAAACCGCAGATTGCTATAGAATATTCGCTATTCGATTCGTCGAAACATATTCCGTAAGCTTGCGTAGAAAAACCAATGAAAAAAATCCCTGTCGTCGCCATTTCTATTCTTTTGTGCACGTTTGCCGCCATCGCTCAGCGGCCGGTTATCACAGCAGATGATTATGCTCGGGCCGAAAAAATGCTCGGCTTTAGCACGGCGCCGTTTGTTGACCGCAACGGCGTTCGACCGACTTGGCTGCCCGATGGCAGATTTTGGTATTCGGTGCTAACTCCGACCGGACGTGAATTTGTGCTAATGAACCCGGTTGACGGAACGCGAAAAACCGGAAAGTCGACGATAGACTTAGGCATTCCTTCACCCCCACCCTCGGTTGCCGGCGGCCGATTTGGCGCCGCCAACGGAGTTACTTCGCCGGACGGCAAAAAGTCGGCGTATATCAAAGATTTCAATCTCTGGGTCAAGGACATCACGTCCGGAAAGGAGACTCAGCTTACGACCGACGGCGTCAAGGATTACGGTTATGCGACGGATAACGCGGGCTGGAAACACAGCGACCGGGCGATCCTTGTTTGGTCGCCTGATTCAAAAAAGATAGCGACGTTTCAACAAGACGAACGGACGGTGAGTGACTCATATCTCATCACGACAAATGTCGGTGCACCAAAGCTGAGTCAATGGAAATCGGCGTTGCCCGGCGATCCCAATATTGCGACGATCCGGCGGGTCATAATTGAGGTCGATACGCCAAAGGTGGTCAGCCTAAAGATGGCCGCCGACCCGCACCGCTCGACGCAGTGCGACGACATATCTTGCGATGGCGGCTGGGATGACGTTTATTGGAGCGCCGATACAAAGACGCTCGCGTTTGTCTCGACATCGCGCGATCACAAAAAAGAAAATCTTCGCGTAGCAGATGCCGCGACGGGAGTCGTTCGCGATGTATACGAGGAGATCAGTCCGACGCAGTTCGAATCCGGACAGGGGACTACCAGTTGGCGTTATCTGCCAGCGTCAAATGAATTTATCTGGTTTAGCGAGAGTGACGGTTGGGGACATCTATATTTGTATGATGTAACGACCGGCAAGCTTAAAAACCGCATCACGAGCGGTGAATACGCCGTTTGGAATATTTCGAATGTAGACGAAGCCAACCGAGTTATTTACTTTACGGCGGGCGGCCGTGAGAAGGGAAATGACCCATATTTCGGCCACACCTACAGCGTTGGTTTTGACGGCAAAAATCTTAAGCTCCTGACGCCTGAGATGGCTCACCACGATATAACCTGGTCCCCCGATAAAAAGTATTTTGTGGACAATTTTTCGACACCGAATACCCCTACTGTATCGGTGCTTCGCGATGCAACGGGCAAGCTTGTTGCCGATCTCGAAAAGGCCGATGTCTCACGTCTAGCCGCGACCGGGTGGAAGCCGCCGACCCCGATCGTCGTCAAGGCACGCGACGGCGTGACTGATCTCTACGGTCTGATATACACGCCTACAAAGGTTGACCCCGCGAAGAAATATCCGATCATCGATTACATCTATCCCGGCCCGCAGGGCGGCAGCGTTGGTCCCCGATCGTTTAATGCATCTCGCGGCGATAATCAGGCGCTTGCCGAACTTGGGTTTGTCGTCGTTCAGATCGACGGTATGTGCAATCCGCTGCGATCAAAGAAGTTTCATGATTCGTGTTACGGCAATATGGCGGATAATACGCTCGAGGATCAGATCGGGGGAATCAAGCAACTGGCGGCGAAATACCCGTATATTGACATTGATCGAGTAGGTATCTGGGGGCATTCGGGCGGCGGGTTTGCGACCGCGGCGGCGATGTTTCGCTTTCCCGATTTCTTTAAGGTCGGTATTTCCGAATCCGGAAACCACGACAACCGCAACTATGAAGACGACTGGGGCGAACGTTACATCGGACTGCTGGCGGGTGACAACTACGAAAAACAGGCCAATCAGACCTACGCAAAAAATCTGAAAGGCCACTTGCTCCTCGCACACGGCACGATGGACGACAACGTCCCGCCGGGGAACACCCTGCTCGTTGTCGATGCTTTGATCAAGGCAAACAAGGATTTTGATCTGCTATTGATACCGAACGCCCGCCACGGGTACGGCGGCGCCAGCTTTTACATGATGCGGCGGCGTTGGGATTATTTCGTGCGTCACTTGCTAGGTGCCGAGCCGCCAAAGGAATTCGAGATCAAGACCAAAGCGGATCCGCGGATGGCACAGTAAAGGCAGAAACACGATCGGTAGCGAGTGTGTTTTTTTGTAAGTAAAAAGGTAAAAGTAAAAAGGCAAAATCGGAATAAGTATTCTAGTTTTGCCTTTTTTTGCTTTTGTGTTGAAGAACACACTCCCTACAGGTCGGGTTTCTGCCCTAGATCCTCGGTCTCGTCCTCGCTTCCATCAAAAAGAGAACTCACCGGCATATTGGGCGGCTGGAGTGCGTCGGCATATCCCGAAATATCTTTTTGCAGCTTTTCAACGGCGTCGCGGCCGCGTTCGAAATCGTCGGACCCGAGTTTTAAGGTTAGTTTGCCGTCGTTGTTCGGCAGCTCCGCGAGCTTTGTGAAAGTAGTTGTTCTTATTTCTATCTTGGCACCACGCTTGAAAATACCTTTTTTGAATTTAACATCGAGAATTTCGGCGACTGGCAGGAGCACTTCCTTAACCCCGCCCGCGATCAAGCCGAACAGTTTCGCTTCGAATTCGAGTACGATCCCGGCAGACGAAAACTTAGCGACGCCGTTTATAGACGACAGCCCGTGATGCGTTTCGGTCTTAAATGGAACAGTTGTAAAACTCTGCATAACCTAAGGGCGGAAAAACACGACCGGTAGGGAGGGTGTTGCAAACCACGAACGGGGCACACTCCCTATCGGTCTTGTTTCTGTCTCAAATACTTACCCACCCCAAATAGACTAATCAATAACCAGAAAAACTCAACAATGAACGCCGGAAAGTTAAAGTTGTAATAAAGCGAAATGAGTATGATTGATGCTCCCAAGGCGTTTGCCAGCGAATACACGAGATGTTCACTTCGGATGCGTTCGGCTTGGAGTAAAACGTAGCTGACAACTATTAGGCTGACGCCGAATGTGCCGAGAATGTCGTACCAAGCGTACCTCATCAAACTTTATTGAGTTTCGTGATCTTCAGCGGATCGGGTATCACCACATACGTCGCAACCAAACCTTTCGCTCCGACGGCCCAAATCGCCTTTTTCCCCTTGGCCTGAACTGCGTTGTAGTTATCCGTGTCAAGATTCTTCCAGGTTTTGCCGCCATCGGTCGTAATATCAGAGCCATTAGATCCGACGGCAACGAGCATATCCTTGTCTACATAAGCAACCCCAGAACGATATCCGCCGAGACCTTTCCCAAGCGTCCAGCTGACACCGCCATTTGTGGTGAACGCAAGATTGGCCTTGTTCAATTCGGGCTTTTCGTAGTTGCCGCCGACGATGACGCCCGAATTTGTGTCAAACATCGCTATCGAGAAAATACCGCTTCCCGATGTGCCGCTCGTGAATGTGGGCTTTGCATCGGCCCAGGTTGTACCGCGATCCGTCGAACGAAACACATGAGCATCAACACCACCCGACACAATAAACGCGGCGTTTTTTCCCTGTGTGATCAGGCACGTGCCGCTCGCGGCAAAGGCCGATTCGCCATACTTTAATTCCGCAGCTTTTACGTTTGCGATACGCTGCCATGTCCCGCCTCCATTCGTGGTCGAGATCAGCAGAAAAAATCCGTCAACCGGGTCGGACATCGCGATACAGTTGTTCTTATCCCAACACGCGATCGCGTCAAAAAAGGCTTTTTCATCCTTATTGGTAAATTGCAGATCCCATGTCGCCCCGCCATCGGTCGTTTTATATATACGCGAACTCTCGCCATTGCCAATGCTCAGGATGTATGCCGTATTCGCATCAAAAGCCTCGATATCCCGAAAGTCGAGTTTTGCAGCATCCGGAACCTGAATTACGCTCCAAGTCTTTCCTCCGTCCGTGGTCTTTATAACGGTCCCACCGGTGCCGCTTGCCCAGATGACCTTTTCGCTAACGACCGACAGCCCGCGAAGGCTGGCGGTTGTGTTGACCGTTTGCTTGACCCACTGAGCTGAACAAAGAGTCGCCAGAGACAGCAATGTAATAAACCAAAGTAGAATCTTCATACAGGTAATTAGCCGCAGATAACGCGGATGACGCAGATAAGAATCGATCAGAGGATTATTTTTAGATCTGCGTTCATCTCTTTATCTTATCTGCGTCATCTGCGGTTAAATTTAGTAAACCATTCGTGCTCTTATAGTACCTTTGATGCCCTTTAGTATCTCAAACGCCTCTTTAGATATTTTGTGGTCGACATCGAGTATCACATATCCGATCTCGTCGTTGGTTTTGAGATATTGGCCGGTGATGTTGATGCCAACTTTGGACAGCCGCGAGTTTATCTGGCCGAGCACGCCGGGGACGTTTTTGTGAATGTGCAGGATGCGATGAGTGCCGGCTTGGGGCGGCAGGGAAACTGATGGTACGGTGTGCGACCCTTGTGAAATGCCGAGTTCGAGATATTTGATGAGCTTTGCGGTCACGTCGAGGCCGATGTTGGCTTGGGCCTCTTCGGTAGAACCGCCGATGTGCGGTGTCAGGATGACGTTTGGCAGATTTTGCAGCCCGCTCTCAAATTTGTCGCCGTTCTTTTCGGGTTCGACCGGGAAAACATCGACCGCCGCACCCGAGAGCCTGCCTGATGTCACGGCCTTACCCAAAGCATCGAGATCGACGACATCGCCGCGGCTGTAATTGAGCAGCACCGCACCTTTTTTAAGGTTTTTGAGCATTGCGGCGTCCATCATATTTCGCGTCGTGGTGTCCGAGGGCACGTGGAGCGTGACAATGTCTGAGCTCTTGAGCAAAGCGGTTAGATCGCGTATCTGACGGGCGTTGCCGTGCGGCAGCTTGGTCGCGGTATCGTAATAGGTGACGTGCATCCCCAGAGCCTCGGCCATGATCGACACCTGCGAACCGATATTGCCATAGCCGATAATGCCAAGCGTTTTGCCGCGCAGCTCAAATGAACCCGCCGCCTCTTTTAGCCATTCACCGCGATGCGCAGCAGCGTTCTTATCCGGGATCTTGCGGATGAGCATCACGCACAGCCCGATGATAAGCTCGGCGACAGAGCGCGTGTTTGAATACGGAGCGTTAAAAACCGCAATACCTTTTTTTGTCGCCGTCGCAAGATCGACCTGATTCACCCCAATGCAAAAACACCCGACCGCCACCAGCTTGTCCGCCGCCTCAAGCACGTTCTCAGAGATATGCGTCTTGGACCGGATCCCAAGCAGATGAACGCCCTTGACGGCTTTGATCAGCTCAGCCTCACTCAGTGCACCGTTAATACGTTTGACGTCAACATAGCCGCCAACACGCAGCTCCTCGACCGCCGCATCCGAGATATTCTCGAGTAGCAGTATCTTGATCTTTGTTCGGGGATAAGATGTGTTGGGCATAAGAACTAAAGGTTGGCCAGAGCGCGTTCCGCACGTGCCCGAACCGCTTCGCTAGGGTCGGTCGAAAGGAGTTCCAAAACGTCCTTTCGCGAACAGTTATTTGCGAGTTTACGACGAAGTCGAGGTGATGTCTCGGTTGCGTCAAATAACAACTTGATGATCTCTATCGGAACATGTGGGGTATCACATACTTTCACCGCCGCAAGCCCTGCCATTTCCGTATCACGACCAAAGGTAAGGAAAGGACGAAGGCCGATAGCTGTCGACCTCAACGCCTCATCCGGCGTCTTTGGGTTTTCGAGAATCGCCCCGGCAAGCTCTTGTTGGTTCCACGACACGTACTCAGCAGGAACGAGTTCTCGTAATATTTCAGGCGTTGTGCTTGGATTACGGGCTACCGCTAACCGCACGAAATCATACGAAGCCCTAGCTAAAAACGCTAACTCTTCCACCGAGGAGCTGGAATTAGCAGCTTCTAGATAATCCATCGGAGTGTGATATCCCCAAGGATTCATTACACCCTCCTACATATGAATCGTCAGATCATGCACACCTTCTGCGGCTTCCATCACAGCCTCACTAACGGTCGGGTGGGCGTGAATGATGCGGCCTAGTTCGTCGGCCGTGGTTTCTAGCGCCATGGCGACGCAGGCTTCGGCGAGGAGCTCGGTGGCGTGCGGGCCAATGATGTGGACGCCGAGGACCTCGTCGTATTTTTTCTCGGCGACAATCTTGACGAAACCGTCAGTCTCGCCGAGGATGCGTGCCTTGCCCGATGCTGAGAAGGGGAACTTGCCAACCTTGACGTCGTAACCGGCGGCCTTTGCTTTCTCTTCGGTCAGGCCGACGCTCGCGACTTCGGGGTCGCAGTAGGTGCAGTTCGGCACGAGGTTTTGTTTGATCGGCTCGACTTTTTTGCCGGCGAGTTTTTCAACCACGAGAATGCCCTCTTTCGAAGCGAGATGGGCAAGCCACGCTGTGTCGATAACATCGCCTATGGCGAAAACGTTTGGTTCGTCGGTCTCGCAATAGTCGTTGACCTTGATGGTGCCGCGTGGGTTGACGACGACCTTTGTGTTTTCGAGGCCGAGTCCTTCGATCATCGGCATACGCCCGACGGCGACGAGCAGCATCTCGGCTTCGAGCGAAATGGTCTCGCCTTTGGCGTTCTTTCCCGAAACTTTAACGCCGCTCTTATTTTTTTCCAGCTTGTCGAGTTTTACACCCGTCTCGCATTTGATGCCGGATTTCTTGAATGAACGTGCAAGCTCTTTCGACACATCAGCGTCTTCGATCGGCACGATGCGGTCCATCAACTCGACAACCGTCGTGTCGCAGCCAAATCGAGCATAAACGCTCGCAAACTCAACGCCGACTGCTCCGGATCCCATGACGATCAGCGATTTCGGTACACTCGTTAGCTCTAGAATGTGATCGGAATTTACGACCGTCTTGCCGTCAGTCTCAAAACCGGGAATCGGCCGCACGACCGAGCCGGTGGCGATGATAATATTTTTTGTTTCGATCGTCTCTTTTTTGCCGTCAGCAAGAGCGACCTCGACCTTACCTTTGCCGACGATCTTGCCAAAGCCATTAAATATCGTGGCCTTGTTCTTTTTCATTAGATAGGTCACGCCGGCCGAGTTTTTGGCGACGACGTCGGATTTGTATTTCTGCACTCCGGCCCAGTCGTACGTAAGGTCTTTGACTTTGAGGCCATAGTTTTCAAAATGTCCCGCTTTGTCATACAGATGAGCCGCGTTCAATAAGGCCTTCGTCGGAATACACCCGCGCAGGCCGCAAGTGCCGCCGAGCCGCGCGTCTTTTTCTTTCTCGATAATTGCTACTTTTAATCCAAGTTGTCCGGCGCGCACGGCGGCAACATAGCCGCCCGGCCCGGATCCGATGATCGTTACGTCAAATTGTTCTGCCAATGTAGTGTCCTCGTTTACCAACAAAAATAATTGCTATTTACACATTATAGGCGTTTAGCGTGAGCCAATCTAGTTACGCGGTTTCGAATTAGATTACAATGATTATCTATGATCCATTCAGAAGAGTTTTTAACGATTGTTCACGATGCCAAAAGCCGCGTTAAAGAGACGGATGTCGCCGGAGCACGCGAACGTGTTGCCGCAGGTGCAGTGTTGATCGATGTCCGCGAGGACAATGAGTTTGCAGCAGGACACGCCGCGGGTGCTAAACATATGGCCCGCGGCATTATCGAGCGCGATATCGTCCAGGCCTTTCCCGACAAAGACACCGAACTTGTCCTATATTGCGGCGGCGGTTACCGCTCGGCTTTGTCGGCCGACATGCTGCAAAAGATGGGCTACTCCAACGTCATCTCGATGGACGGCGGCTGGGCGGCGTGGCAAGAATCGGGGGCGCCGACCGAATAAGTCGATATTATGGTCGATCAAACAGAGGAACGACGTGAGCGTCTGCGGGCCATGGCGGCCGAATTTGCGGCACGCGGTGATACGCTCGGCTGGTTCGAAGCCTTTTACAAAGAATCGGCGGGCGATGTCGATCAGATACCGTGGGCCGATCTAGAACCTAACAGCTATTTTCGCACGTGGGCAGAATCGACCGGGTTGAAAGGCGACGGCCGCACGGCTCTCGTCGTCGGCTGCGGCTTAGGCGACGATGCTAAATATCTGCGCGATCTCGGATTTAAGGTCACGGCTTTCGACATTTCGCCAACTGCTATTGAGTGGGCGAAAAAGCTGTATGGCGACGCAGAGATTCGGTTTGTGGCCGCGGACCTTTTTGCACCGCCTCAAGATTGGGCAGGCGCTTTTGATTTTGTGCTTGAGATCTACACGATCCAGCCTCTACCGCTGGAAATAAGGCCTCAGGTTATTGATGCGATCGCTGCATTCGTCGCGAGAAACGGCAAGCTCGTCGTTGTGACACGCGGCCGCGAAGATGATGTGGAGCCGGACGTTTTGCCATGGCCTATGTCACGCCAAGACCTTGCACGCTTTTTAGAAAACGGCCTCACTCAAACCGACTTTGTCGTGATGCCGCCAGTCGAGGAAGACGAACCTCCTCGTTTTGTCGTCGAATATACGCGTCAGAACCGGGAGCGATAGCGACTGGGTTCTTTTGCCGTCGACATCCGGTGTATAATCTAGGTATGGACTTCAAACAGTTTTACCTCGGATGTCTATCACACGCTTCTTATTACATTGGCTCTGACGGCGATGCGGCGATCATAGATCCGCAGCGGGATGTCCAGCAATATCTTGACGAGGCTGCCGCGCACGGGGCACGGATCAAGTACATTATTGAGACGCATTCGCATGCCGATTTTGTCAGTGGGCATGTTGAGCTTGCCGCCAAAACCGGTGCCGAGATCATTTACGGCCAGCGGGCGAATACAAAGTTTCCGACCCACAAAGTAAATGATGGAGATGAACTGACCGTCGGTAAGATCAAGCTCACATTTCTCGAAACACCCGGCCACACGCCTGAGGGCATCACGATCATCGCCAAAGATACTGCGGACGATGCTGCCCCGCTAAAGATGTTCACCGGTGACACGCTATTTATCGGCGACGTCGGCAGGCCCGACCTTATCGGCTCGGTCGGATTTTCGGCAGCCGAAATGGGCGGGATGCTTTATGACTCACTTCACAACAGCATTCTCGCTTATTCGGACGAAACTGAGGTTTATCCGGCGCACGGAGCCGGTTCGCTATGCGGTAAATCGCTATCGAAAAAGACTTGGTCCACTCTTGGCGATCAGCGCCGATTTAATTATGCTCTCCAGCCGATGTCGAAAGAGGACTTTGTGAAGATCGTGGCCAGCGACCAACCCGAGGTGCCCGCTTATTTTCCAAAGAGCGCAGCAAAAAACCTTGAGGGCTCTGCCGCGATTTCAGATCTGCCAAAGCCGCGTGCATTATCTACTGACGAAATTCTCGCCTTTGACGGTGTCGTGATCGACGTCCGTAAGAATTTTGAATACGGTGCCGGACACGTTCCAAATTCGATAAACATCGGCCTCGGCGGGCAGTTTGCCTCGTGGGCCGGGACGCTCATTCCTATTGGAACGCCGATCGCTATAGTGGCGGATGAAGATGTTCAGATCGACGAAGCCGTTATGCGGCTAGCCCGCGTCGGTCACGAAATGGTCACCGGCTCGATCCTGTTCGGCAATTACACCGGCGAGAAAAAAGTGATCGGACAAGTTAGTGTCGGCGAGATGGAAAGCCTGACGCAGACCGAAAAATACTTGCAGTTCGTCGATGTGCGGCGGCCTGGCGAATACGATGCGGGGCACGCGGAACGCACTTGGAACGCTCCTCTCGACAAACTTGCAAATATGGTCGATAAACTCGATCCCACTACGTCAGTTTTTGTCATCTGCCAGGGCGGGTATCGTTCGAGCATCGGGACCAGCATCTTCGAGAACGCCGGTTTTAGTAGAGTTTATAACGTCACGGGCGGAACGGCGGCGTGGATCGCCGCCTATCTGCCTACTGAAACGGCCGAGAGATCGGAACATTGGTGATAAGTATGTATTTCTCAATATGAACGTGATAAAGTTTCGTTATGAGCGTGACGGAAATTTTAAGAGAAGTTGAAAAACTTTCTCCTATCGAAAAAGAGCAGGTTTTGGGCGCACTGCGGCGGTCAGGCGACCCAACAAATGGTACTGATCCGGTTGCACTTCAAGCCGAATTATTCAGACGCCTGCAAAAAAAGGGCATGTTAAGCTCGGTTCCCAGCCGACGCCCTACGCCGGGGGATTTTGACCCAATTCCGATTAAAGGAAAACCGCTCTCTCAAACCATCATCGAGGACCGTCGTTGATGATTTATTTTTACTTTGACACAAGTGGACTCGCCAAACGATATATAAATGAAATTGGTTCTGCTTGGGTCAAGCATATTTGTTCGTTTGCGACCGGCAATGTGGTTTTTGTCTCGGAAATAACCTCAGTTGAGATCACGTCCGCAATAACCCGACGAAGCCGCAGCGGAACATTGAACATTGCAGACGCAGCAGCGGCGCTTGATCGATTCGAAGCGGACCTGCTTAATGAATATATCAGTCTAGAGGCCACTTCGGCTTGTTTTGCCGAAGCACGTTCGCTTGTTAAAAAATACGGTTTGCGGGGTTACGACGCGGTTCAGTTGGCGGTTGCATTGAGTCTCAATCTTAGTCAGGTCCAAACCGGATTACCCGTCGTTACTTTTGTCTCCGCCGACAATGAATTGTTGGATGCGGCCAAGAGCGAAGGCCTAACCGTCGAAAATCCACACAATTATTAGTCGAAACAATGACATCTGAAACGGAAAGAGAATATAAAGGAAAGCAACTTACGGAGGAAATTCGTGATTTGCGAGAAAACGCCGACTCGGCGAAGGACTATGAGTTAATATCTCAAAAATTACAAAAACTTGAGCGTTTATTTTCGCGAACCGAGACCGACTCGATGGGCGAGATCGCGGTTGAGAGTGACAAGTATTGGGGAGCGCAGACGCAGCGTTCGCTTCTGCATTTTAATATCGGGTTCGACGTGATGCCGCGCGAAGTTATCCGAGCGCTTGGCATCTTGAAAAAGGCGGCGGCTATCGTCAACTATGATCTCGGCAAACTCGAAAAGAGTAAGTTAGACCTTATCGTGCAGGCGGCGGATGAGGTTATCGAAGGCAAGCTCGACGCGCATTTTCCGCTGCGTGTGTGGCAGACGGGTTCGGGCACGCAGACGAACATGAATGCCAACGAGGTCATCTCAAACCGTGCCATCGAGATAGCCGGCGGTGAGATGGGCTCGAAAACGCCGGTTCATCCGAATGACGACGTCAATAAATCGCAGTCGTCGAACGACACGTTTCCGACCGCGATGTACATCGCGGCAGCGGAGCGTCTGACGGCCTTGATACCTGAGGTTCAGAAGGTCCATGACGCTATCGACGCCAAAGCCCAAGAGTACAAAGATGTCGTAAAGATCGGCCGAACGCATTTGCAGGACGCAACGCCGATGACCGTCGGGCAGGAATTTGGCGGCTGGGCATCGCTCGTCGAGCGTGATATCGAACGTCTGCGTCTTGTAATGCCGGGGCTGTTTGATCTTGCGATCGGCGGCACGGCGGTCGGCACAGGCTTGAACGCTCATCCAGAATTTGCGCAGCGTGCGGCGGACAAGATCGCCGAGCTTACCGGATTGCCGTTCAAATCGCATCCCGACAAATTTGCCGCTCTGTCTGCTCACGACGAGATCGTGTTCGCCTCCGGCGGCTTGAAGACACTTGCTGGAAGCTTAATGAAGATCGCCAACGACATCCGCTGGCTCGCGTCGGGCCCGCGGTGCGGTGTCGGCGAAATTTCGCTACCGGAAAACGAGCCCGGCTCGTCGATCATGCCGGGCAAGGTCAACCCGACACAGTCCGAGGCGATGACAATGGTCGCGGTGCAAGTTTTTGGCAACGACGCGGCGATCGGATTTGCAGGTTCGCAGGGCAATTTCGAGCTAAATGTTTTCAAGCCCGTGATGATCCACAATTTTCTGCATTCTGTGCGGCTCATCCACGACGCGTGCCACGGCTTTGTCGATTACTGTATCGCGGGCATCGAGCTTAACCGCGACCAGATCGATCATTACCTGCAAAATTCGCTCATGCTCGTTACGGCGCTCAATCAACACATCGGTTACGACAATGCGGCCAAGATCGCAAAAAACGCACACAAAAAAGGCATCTCGCTAAAAGAATCCGCCGTCCAACTGGAGCTTTTGACGGCGGAGAAATTTGACGAACTCGTCATCGCCGAAGATATGACACACCCGTAAACGATGAGGGAAAGAAAAATGCGACTCAATTACATAATTATTGCGATTGGCCTCGTCACGTGTTTCTACGCATCGGGTTCAGCTCAGACTGCCAATGATCCGATCGATGTCGCACAAGCACAATGCTTGAAAACGCATCACGGTACGATGCCCCGCGCTAAATGCTACTCAGCTGCTTCCGATGCGTGGCAAAAAAAAGAAGAGGCCTCATATGAGATCTTGTTAAAGATATTGTCGCCGCAGATGAAAAAAGAGCTTGTGGACGGGCAGACGGCCTGGATCGAATATCAGAAAGAAGAAGAAGCTCTGATCTCCGACCTCTATACATCGCGGGGAACCGGTTATATTGCCGTCAGAATTATCGAAATTACAAAAGCCTACAAGGCCCGGGCCTTGGATCTCGAAAGCCATCTGCAGACTGTTCAGGCGAATTCTAAATAATATGAAAAAACTAACCTTTGCTCTCGTTTTGCTTTTTGCGACGTCAGCGTTTGCTCAAAAAACATTTGATCTGAAAGACGCGTCGAAATTCTTTGACATCAAGGTCAAGGTCGCCGAGTGCGACGATATGTACTGTAAAGGCAAGGCTACCTTTTCGTTTTATAAAAAGGGCGGCGATAAACCGTATCAGGTCATCAGCCTGCCCGATACCGAGATCGAGCTTGGCGAGGGCGGCCAGCCTGAGGTCAATGCGACAATGCTCTATGACAAACAGAGTGTAGTGAATGTCGGCGACTTTAACTTTGACGGGATGGAAGACGTGGCGGTCTGCACGGGTCACAACGGCCCCTACGGGGTGCCGTCATATAACGTTTATCTCTCGTCCAAGGCGGCAAAGAAATTCGTCTATGACGCCGCGTTTACCAAAACGCTGATCAGCCTTGGGATGTTTGACGTCGATAAGGAAAAAAAGACGCTCCAGACCTTTAACAAAGACGGCTGCTGCTGGCACATCACCGAACGCTACGATGTCGTCGCCGGCCGCCTGAGAAAGATATTCGAAGAGGTCGAAGACGCATTGATCAAAGACGAAACCAAAATAAAGGTCACAACCAAAACCCTTGTCAATGGCAAGTGGAAAACGTCTGTGAAATACGTTAAGCGTGAAGAGTAGTTAAGCTAAAAGGTTCCCGTTTCCGCAGGCCGGAAATAGACCAGAAAATATACCACGGCAATAATCAAAGCTATTGCTACTATGCCGATCAGGCTGAGGATGACGAGAAAGGTCTTAGCGCATCCGCCGCGTTTCGATTTTGCAGGAGCGGCTTTGACTTTGACCGGCTCTGCGGAGATCGGGGCCGTGCCGTTGTCGCGTTCCTCTGCGGACGCTGGAGGCAGACCCTCGGTCTCAACGGTAATGGCGTCGCGAAAACCCGGTGCGGTCGGCGTTTCATCTGCCGGCACGGTCTCATGCAAACTGCTCGGTGTTCGCCCGTCGGTAGTGCGAAATATCGGCTCGGGCATTGCCCACTCACCGTTTACAGGTTTTTCGTTTGATTCGGATTCGTCGCTCATCGCACTCCCCCAAGTGTAAAAATAGACCCGACTACCCTTGAATATCCAATAGATCCGAACGGGTAATGATGGCCGTTATTCGCTTAAAGTCCTCGATCAATACCGCCGGATTTCGCTGGAGTCTGGCTTTGATCTCCGCAAGGTTCGTGTCCACATCCAATACCGGAAAGCTCTTGTCCATGATCTCGCTGACCTTTGCATTCATTAGCTCGCGGTCGCCGAGCAGCCTTGTCAAAATACCACTTTCACGCAGGCTGCCGACCGAGCGGTGGTCCTCGAGCACCGGGATCTGTGTAATGCCGCTCTCATTCATCTTAGCCAGAGCACCGCTGACCAGATCATCAGGCCCGACAGAGATCATCTCTTGAGGCGAGCCGGAATTCTTTGTTTCAGCGATCAGCCCGGCGGTGATCCGCTGCGGTTCGAGCAGCAGTTTTTCTTTCATCCATTCATCCGAATGGAATTTACTTAAATAATGTTCTCCGGTATCGCAGACAATAAATACGATGCAGGCACTCTCGTCCAGGTCTTTTGCAACTTTCAGGGCAGCCGCAAAGATCGTCCCGGCCGAGCCGCCGCAGAAAATGCCTTCGCGACGTCCGAGCTGGCGCGCGAGGTCGAACGATTCGCGGTCGGTAACGTTGATGATCTCGTCGATGGTGCTCATGTCGGCGTTGCCGACCGGCAGATTTTGTCCGATGCCCTCGACAAGGTAAGGCGTCGCCTCGGGAATGAAACCGGACTCTTTGTAGGTCTTAAATATCGAGCCGTAAGGGTCGGCACCGATGACTTTTAGGTTCGGGTTCATCTCCTTTAGATAGCGTCCCGTTCCGCTGATTGTTCCCCCGGTTCCGATACTCGCGACAAAGTGCGTGATCTTACCGTCCGTATCGTTCCAGATCTCAGGGCCGGTCGTGCGGTAATGCGCCGCAGGATTTTCCGGATGATTGTATTGATCGGGATAAAACGAATTCGGCGTTTCCTCGGAAATGCGTTTTGCCGTCGCGACGTAATGGTCAGGCGTGCCGGGCTTTGCAGCTGCCGGGCAGACGACGATGTCCGCACCGAGGCCTTTTAGATAGCGGACCTTTTCGGTCGAAGCCTTTTCGGTCAGAACAAAGATACATTTATACCCTCGAACAGCCGCGACCAGTGCCAGCCCGATGCCCGTATTGCCGCTCGTAGCTTCGATTATCGTCCCGCCTTTCTTGAGCACACCCTCGCGTTCGGCCCAGTCGATCATCGAGATACCGATGCGGTCTTTGACCGAGTAGCCGGGATTGAGGCTCTCCATCTTGGCGTAAATCCGGGCTTTGATCTTCAATTCGCGCGTTATGTTGTTGACCCGGACGAGCGGCGTGTGACCGATCAGCCCGAGTATGTCATTGTAAAAGTTCATCGCTTAGAGATCTCGTTATTTGGACATAACGAGTTTAAGCGGAAAGCGGTTTTGAGGCAAGAATCGGAGCCTAAGAGATTTTGATCAGTTCGATTTCGAACCGAATCGTTTGATCTCCGCCGGGATCATCATCACTGCCAGATCAATGTCGGCGGTCTCGCGTCCGGGAAATACATTTATCGAAAGCTCACTACGGGCGGATCTTGTCTTTTCTGGTAAGGTCTTTTCATCGATTAGGATCGTATGCTCACCGGGGGCAAGATCACCGATAAAGAAAAAGCCGTCTACGTCGGTCAGGGTGTCGCGTCCGCTGCCGGTCATCACTCTGACATCGGCAAGCGGTTTTTCGCCCTCGTCAAATTTACCGTTCTCATTGAGATCGAGCCAGACACGCCCTCGCACGCGGCCAGTCCGCACGAGCCGGAAATCAACATTTGTTTCGCGGCCGGCTCGAAGCGAGGCTACCTGAGCATCGCCGTTGAGAAGCGTCAGGTCGGCTCGGACCGACAGCAGATCGAGATATATCTTGTGGTCTCCGGCGGTCACCGAATCAAACCGGAATATCCCGCTTTCGTCTGAAACAACATAACGGTTGCCGTCAAAGCGTACCTTCACCTCGGACTGCGGCCGGTCGATTCCAGCGTCATAGTGTCCATTCATATCCAGATCCTGATAGACACGGCCCGAAATCTTAGCGAAGGAATTTACTTCCGAGATGCTTGAATTTAGAAAAGCCGACGCCTCACGCTTACGAAAGAGGGTACCGCGAATGCTGACAAGCAGCGTCGGGCCGGCATTTGTCTGCATATAGCTTATCTGAAAGGTTGATTGACCGGGCAGATTTACCGATGCGGTAAAACGCTCGTAAACTGCGATTTTTGAAGTCGGGCCGTAGCTGTAACCGGCCCCGGCACTAAAGCTCAGCCGCCTGCCGAAAAGATTTGACGTTCGCCAATCTAGCTGCCCGTTGAATGACCGCTTGCTGCCGATACCCTGACTGAACTCAATCGAATTTGCATCATTGATCAAAAAGTTGGCGCCGAACTGGGCGTTGGTCGATACCGTTCCGAGGGTCTTGATTCGTGTAGCATTCAAGAAAAAACGCAATCGGGAGAAGTCTTTTGTCGCGTTAAACAGAGTAAACGCTGACGATCCACCTTGAGCCGAACTGCTCTGCGTGTGTGAAAAGTAAAATCTCGGAGCAGTTCCGCCGGGCGTGATGCCAAATGCGGCCGTTGCGGTATTGTCGCGTTTCGACGCGTCGCCCGGTCGGGTCACTGTGCTTCCATTAAAAGACGCCGAAAGCCATTTCGTTGGTGAATAAGTGACCCCTGCGGCTTTTAGATCGATCGGATCGCGAACCCCGGATTGGGGACCGAGGAAGTTGCGTCCGATATAGGCATAACGTGCCTGGACAGCAAAATTGTCAGTCACTTGAAGGGTTCCTGACAGGTCGATCGCTGAACCGATACCTTTGATACGTATATTGTCGGAATTGATTCCGTCAAATTTGCCGATGGCGATATCGGCCTGTAAACGGAGTCTCGATCCGCCGTAATTTGCGCTTGCCGCCGCGATCTCGCCTTTTTTTGAGGGACCTGCAAATCGCATCCCGCCAAATGACAGCGTTAAAGGCGACGGACGGTGCGAACCTAAGACAGAACTGGTTGTCGCGTAAAAACCGAAAACGTTCGTGTCGTATCGGGACTGCTCGCGAACCGGAATCGATAGGTCCGCATCTAGCGTGAGTGGCTGAGGCAATACGGTTCCCGAATTTGCCCGTCCGGCAAAGGCCGTAAGAGTTACTCCACGAAAGGGAATCGCCGCCATACCGCCCCGAATATTTGCCGCAAGGAATTGGAGGTTTGTTCCTGTTCCAAAATCACCCCCGGTATATCGTTGTCCATTCGGTCTTTCCAGACTGAAAGTGACACTCCGCGGCCAAATTCGGCGGGATATGGTCGAACTCGAATTTGACGAAAAGTAAAAGCGTCCGTCACCGATCCGCCCGATCGCGGTCAGGACCAGATTATGCGATGTGAACGATGAATAGCGGCTAAGATTGTAATCGTAGTCAATCTTATACAAGTCCGCAACACTGCGGCTGCTGCGACTCTGGATCGCGTCTTCGCCTACCTGTCCTCGCGTAATAATAAAGGCTTTTTGAGCCTCGTCGTACCGGATGGCAACCTCGAAGAGAACCGAAACGATCCCGACCGGTAAATATAGCTGGTCTAAGTTAGGTGTTAAGGCAAATTCATTCGCATTTGAGATTGAGAGTACGATCAGGCCATTTTCACGTATCTGGCCGAGCCGCCCGTCCAACTCGGTTAAGGCGCCGGTCTGCCGTTTTACAGAGACGATCCGCGACCGTACATCGATGCTGACTACGTCCCCAAGCGAGCGAGCGAGGCTTCCGACGGGGATCACGAGATTTCCATTTTGTCTAAGAGCTGTGCTGTTCGGCCCGCTTAGTGTCCGTCCATTAACAATGATCGCCGCGAATTCACTCTGGGTTGTACTCGCCTTTTTTGCCGGAGATTTCGGGCCCGGTTTTGCGTACGAATGAATAGGCATCAGCAGCGTCTGCAGGAAGGCCATGCATACGAGTACTATTCCTCTAAAAAGAGATGCGCCGTTCATTTTATTAGTAGTTTGCGACGAGATTAGGGCTTTTGCGGGACCTTGTTTGAGGATGCTATCTGCGGCACTGCGGCTTTTACTACGAGACCGGTAATTCCCTCGGTCGCGATTTTTCCATCCTGAAAATCGACGCGGTATTTCACCGTGTAATTTCCGGGCGGCAATTCTTTTGCGATGAGCATCGGTTGTTTTGTTTCAGCTCCGCCGAGTATCGGTATCGGCTCAACCTCTGGCAGATCGGCGACGATCTTACCTTCGGCGTCAAGAACTTTTACGGATGCGAGCGGGCGGATCATGCTGTTGCCTTCGTTCTTTAGCGTCGGTGTGACGACGATGCCTTCGGGGGTTGATTCGGCAAGTAGATCGCCAAAATCGCCCTGCCGCGTGAGGCCAGCGACCTTGATATAAAAGACCGATGCCATGCGGTATTTTACGATCATCTGGCGGACGTTTTTGTCGTATTTGAGCGTTTCGGGACGCTGCTCGATTATCAGAGCGGTCAGGTGATCGCCCGGTGTAGCATTTGCCGGAACCGAGATCGTAACGCGGATCTGGTGAATTGTGCCCGGCATGACGGCGGCTTCGCCCGGGCTGTAGATGAGCCACGAGCTTGCCGAATCAGGCCTTGTATTGGCGGGAAAATACTCAACCCGGCCATCTTTTGTTATCGTCCAATCGTTGAGGGTCGCGACGATGCGAGCGGGCTGGTTGATATTGTCACCCGTCTTGTAATCAAGATTTACGACGACCGTCGTTTCGGTGCCGGGTTTCATCTCAAGTTCAAAACGGGCAGGGCCGAGTGCCATTCCGCCGGAGCTTGAGGGGGACTGAGCAAGTGCCGAAACGGCGAGGGTAACAACGGCAAAAAATATCGAAGTAAGTTTATACATGGCTGTTTAGCAGTTGGCCGTTGGGCCGGACGAGATGGTAAAAGTGATGGTCGCACTTGTCGTGCCCGCCGCGTAAAACTGCGGCGTGATCGTAAATATTGCGTCGAATATGTACCCGTCGTTCGTCGCACGGGAGTTAGGGCCGTTTGAAAGACGCGGGCCGCTGAGAATTGTTGTGGCAGTCGTTACATCAGCGAGGTCCGAGACGTATTGCACCCGCCCCGTTATCGGGTTTATCGACACGCTTGACGCCGGATCATTGCTGAATGGGGAATAGATCGTATGCGGCAGAGCACACGGACGTGAATTCGAACCCATCGCCCGCCAGTTGTTTAAGCCAAAGCCGATGTCCGATTTTTGCAAAGCCTGCGCGTTAGCATTGATCGCACCGGAGTATGTGGCGGTTACTTTATATGCCTGATTGCTGCGGACGGCGATCGGGACGGTAACCTTGACGATGTTGTTTGTATTTGACGGTGATATCTCGCCAAAGTTAATCGTGACGGCCAGATTGTTGAGAACGCTTGCGCTGCCTGTCACCGAACCGCCGACCGCACCGGTAATTGTCGGAGCACCGCCCGAAGAAATGTCGAGTGCCTGGGCAAATATATTGCCCAGGCCTGCGAGCGAGATAGCCGCGAATAGAATTGAAATACGAAATATGCGCATTATCAAGAACTAAGGAGCGGTGATGGTGAACGTGACGGCTGCATTCAATGTGCCGACGTCATAAAACTGAGGCTTGACAGCGAAAATGGCATTAGCCGTCAACGCATTTGCATTGCTGCGTGGAACTGCGTTCATGATAAATGGGCCGTTCAGAGCCGTTGCCCCGGCTGCGGTAAAAACTCCGAGATTGCTGTTTCCCGAAGCAAACGTCCATCGACCGCTCGTGACATCGGCTGCTCCCCCGGTAGTAGGGTCGCCTGTCGTTGAATTCGTATCAGTGCCGGCGGCAACACCTACACCTGAACGCGTGATGTTAGCAATACCGAAGCCAATATCTGACGCAACGATCTTGTTCGCGGCCGAGCCGGTACTGGTAAAGGTGGTGGTGGCGACCGACACACTATACGCGGCATTGCTGCGAAGTCTTAGCGGTACAGTAGCTTTTACAAAGCTATTTGTATTGCTTGGGCCGAGTTCGCCCAGGTTAATAACAACACCGAGCGTACTGCCCGAGGTGCCGTCGGTTGTGACGCCGCCAGTCGTGTTGCCTGTAAGCGTGACGCCGCCGCCTGATGCGATCTCTACATATTTTGAAACCACACCGCTCATTGTTACGGTGCCCGTTGTAGACTGAGCGTTGGCTGCAACTACGAAAAACGCAGCCATACATGCCGCAATTACGGCTATTTTTATTGATCTGAACATTGATTTAATAATCTCCTTTTTCGACTGTGTGATGGACGCAGATGCAGTTCTAGCGACTCGAGAAACCGTGGGATTCTCAAAATGCAATAATGACCTACAGGTAGAACTGTCTCCCGGATTGACGCAAACATACCCGTCAATTAACGAGTTCTAGAACCTAGTCTGCGTATCGTAAATTGTGGGTGATTGTTGTGGGTTTGCGGTGCAAAACTGCTGCACCGTAAATTAGATTAAAATAAAAAATCATCAGTGTCAATCTTTTTATTAAAGTTTAAACAATATTTACCGATATGTTTTTAATTTTGTAATTTTCGACAAGTATGTAGTGTCGGACGATGTCGCGAACTCAAGACTTTCTCAAAGTCGAGTGATACAATTACGTAACTAAGATCTTTGGTACTGAAAGAGTGCATTAACAATTATTAGAGGTTAAAAATGAAGTTACCGGGTGGTATGGATATAAACGCGATGATGCAGCAGGCCCAGCAGATGCAGGAGCAAATGGGCCGCGAAATGAAAGAGATGACCGTCGACGCGGCGGCGGGCGGAGGTGCCGTGGCGGTCAAAATGCGGGGCGATTTTGAAGTTATCAGCCTGGCGATCTCGCCCGACCTGATAAAGGAGGGTGACGTAGAGATGATCCAAGATCTGACAGTTGCTGCTCTCAACGAAGCACGTCGCAAGGTCGAAGAATCGCTAAAAGGCAAACTCGGCGGAATGCTCCCGCCGGGACTTATTTAGTTAATAGTGAAAAAATGAATAGTTAAGAATTATTCTCGTTCACTTTTAACTTTTAGTTTTTCACTCTTCACTATGTTGGACTATTCAGAACCGGTCGCCAAGCTGATCGACGAATTCAAACGCTTGCCCGGCATAGGGGGTAAGTCAGCGCAGAGGCTGGCTTTTTATGTGCTTCGCCGTCCGTTGGCAGAGGTCGAGCAATTCGCGTCAGCACTACGCGAGGTCAAAGAAAAGATCGTCTTCTGCTCGGTATGCAACAACCTTACCGACGTCAACCCCTGTCTCTACTGTGCCAACCCAAAACGTGACCGGTCGATAATCTGTATCGTTGAGGAACCATATAACCTCGTAGCGGTCGAAAAGACCCGCTCCTTTCACGGGCTTTATCACATTTTGCACGGGACGCTGTCGCCGATGCGCGGGATAGGTCCGGATGAATTGATGCTCGCAAATCTTCTGCCGCGGCTGCGGCCGGATAATAATGAAGGGGTTGAGATAAAGGAAATAATTGTCGCAACCAATCCTACGACCGAGGGCGAAGCAACGGCGAATTACATCGCCCGCCTGCTTAAGCCGCTCGGTGTGCTGGTTACGCGAATAGCAATGGGAATGCCGGTCGGGGCCGATCTCGAATTTGTTGATGAGGTGACGATGGATAAGGCCCTGTCCAATCGTCACGCTATCTGAACAAATTTAGAATCTAACAGTTTCGGTCACCGCTTCTGACGTACCGTGGGTAGATCGCCAATCGTCTTCCGAATCGTAAAAATTGACGTCGAACGTAAGCATGCTCTTAGCAGGAATGCCGTTAAATTCTTGCGGAGCCCCCTCGAAGGCAACGACAGTCCCGATCCCGATAACCTCGGTACCTAGGCTGGTGACAAGATCGATCGTCTCCTGCATTGCCTTTCCCGACCGGTTGATATCATCCACGATCACCGCCGGGTAGAGTTCGTAGTCTGACATATATTGGCGAAACTGCCGCTTGCCGTCCTCCATCTCGGCCCAATAGATCTGCTGTGCTCCGAGCGCCTCGCGCACGCCAAAGGCGACCATGATGCCGCCGGGGCTTGGGCTTATGACCGAAACTTTCGGCAATTGGCTCGCGATCGCTTTCTCCATCCTAAACATCCGGCTCAGGCCTACCGAGAGGATCCGGGCGTTGTCGTAATACCTGAATGCAAGAGGCATTTGGAAATAGTGCGACGCATGTTTTCCGTTCGGGTAAACAAAATGCCCTTTTCTATAGGCTCCGGTTTTGGTAAGTATGTCCATCACCGATTCGGCCGGCGGGATCAGATCGATCATGTCTTTTCTCCTTTTATTAAGTCGTAATTATACATCCGTCTAATGCGGGAATCCAAAAAGAGTAAGCGGCTTTTTTAATCTTCCTTTCCGAGAGCCCGCCGGATTAGGAATTGTTGACGGATGTTCATCTCTGGCGGCAAATCGTCGGGAGCAAACCATCCTAATTCAGTTATCTCCCGGCTCCCGACGCGTGCCTCGCCGATACCCTTGGCAGTAAAGAGGATTTCGATATGCCGCCGGAGCGTATTGGCACGATAAATTCTGACATCCATGAGATCGATGCCTGCCTCCTCGCGGATCTCCCTCCTGAAAGCCGCTTCCGGCTGCTCATTCGCATCGAGAAACCCGCCGGGTATGCCCCAGCCCGAGGCTGGCCGCAGAACATGATTAAGCAGGAGTACCTCGTTTTTTTCATTGGTAATTATCCCGGCCGCTGATACCGTAAATGTCTCTTGCGTACCACGCGTTAGAAGAGTGCGCATACTCGGCGGCATTCGTTTCCAGATTTTTCCGATGAGTTGAATCAGCATTTTTGCATAGAAAAAGGGAACAGCCATTTGGCCGTTCCCTATCTTCGCATAGCGATCGATTATGGTCTATTTCAACGACACGTCATCAACGCGGAATGTTGACGTGACCGAACTATCCATCGTCGAGCGGAATTGAACACGAACGGTCTGCCCCTTGTAGGCCGCAAGGCTAAACGATTTTTGCGAATAAACGCCAGCCGTTCCTTTGTTCAGGTTGCTGTAGGTCGCCAGAGTCGTCAGCAGCGTGCCCGACGTGTTACGCACCTCGACAAAGAGCTTGTCGTACTGGGTTGTCGTCGTCGTTTCGCTCGAGGTGACATTGAGCCAAAACGTCAGTGTTCCGGTTGCGGTCGTCGGAATCGCCACCTGCTGATACGACTGGCCGGAAACGCTGTTATTGACACCGAAATAGACATAACCGGTGCCGCCATGCGGGGAGCTTCCGCTGGCCGTGTAAAAATAGCCGGTTCCAGAGCCAACCCACGGCGAAGCGCTTGTCTCGAACCCGCCGTTTGTCAGCAGTTCACTTCCGCCCGGAGTGGGTGTCGGGGTTGGAGTAGGTGTTGGGGTCGGGGTACTGCCGCCTGGACAAGTTCCGACGCCGACCGCACACCAGCCTGTCGCGACGGAATTGTATTGAGTACTTGCAGCCCCGAAAAGATCGGTTGCCGCACTTAATGTTGCCGTTCTAGCCCCAGCGAAATTGGTGCTTGATGTCATATAAACCGTCAACGCTCTATACCAGATTTTCGAAGCGTCATCGGGGCCAATGCCCGCAACCGCAACACCGCTGACACGATTTGTGCCGCCGGCTGCGATCAGGAAAAAAGCATGATTTGTAATGCTCGAATTGGTATGTACGCCGCACTGATCGTTCGCATTCGAGGGCGTACAGGTTCCCGGATACAGTCGCAGACTGTAATGATCAGGGTCACCTACCGCATTCGGATTATCCATCAAGCGGAGAGCGTCGCCTGCCGTGCCTGGCGTGTAAGCATCTTCGCCTATCTTCCAGTTCCAAGTTGTTGGGTGGGCGTATCGCTCGACCATGGTGCCCATCACGTCGGACATTGATTCATTAAGAGCTCCCGATTCTTTCGAATAAACGAGTCCTGCCGTTCGTTCGGTAACACCGTGGGTCATTTCGTGGCCCGCGATGTCCAGTGTAACAAGCGGCGTAAAGGTCGAGCCGTCTCCGTCGCCGTAGGTCATCGAGCTGCCGTTCCAAAAGGCGTTGTTGTACCCGCTGCCAAAATGGACACGCGACGGTACGAGGGTGATCGAGCTGTTAGCCGCTGCCGTGGTGGAACCCGGACCGCTGTTTCCGTCGATGCCGTTGCGGCCAAATGTGTTTTTGTAAAAATCATAGGTCGCCGCAGCACCTAGATGGGCATCAACACCGGCACGCTGATTGGTAGCATTCCAGTTGTCGTCGGTATCAGTGTAACGCGATTGTGTGCCGCCGCTACCGGTATTTACGTTGCCCGTATTGTTCATATTAAAGGTACCCATTCGGCGGGTCGTGTCTTCCATATAGAACGTTGAGCCGACGGATGTCGTGGAGATCGAAACCGTGCCGCTGTATAGCGATGAGCCGGTACCCGTCTGGAGATTGTCGTACTCAAACACCTTTTCCCCGGTCTGGGCGTCGACAAATATCACGGGCATCGATGTAAATCGAGTACCGTCTTCGCGGTGCATCTGCACGCGGTATGTAAGATGGTCGCGGTCGTCGGCACGGTATATCCAAAGGTCCGCAACCGGACGCTCGGTAAGCTGCGCGGAACCGGCATACATGCCTTTTGCGAGCCTGATCGCCTCACGAGCCGTAAAGTTAGGCATCGTATTAACCTGAACCGAGTCGGAAAGGTTGTCGGTAATTGTCGAAAGCTCACCATCCGGCCTCAGATGAACGATCGCCTCGCCGCCCCAAACCGGTACTCCGCCAACGGTTTGCCGCACATGCGTGTGGGCCATTTTTAGCCCGTCAATTTCGACGCGTTTTACGTCGAAATCATCATCGTTGCCAATGGCACGATTGGCACGCCCGAGCGAGCGGCCCCGTAGAATATCGAGACTTTTTTGTTTTGCTAGTTCGCGTTCATCCTGCGAGCCTGTGTTAAAAACTGTCTTATTCGCCTCAGCTTGCCGCGAAACAACTCCGAACGCAATAAGCACTCCTACAAAAACGGCGAGGACTACCAATACTTTTTTCACGTGGGTTTTCTCCTTACGATCCTAATTTGCTGTAGGCCGAAGATGCTTCTGAAACGGAAACATACCGGCTAAATTGGTGAATTTCGGAAAAAGCGAAGGGGGGACTCTTCCCTGGCAACAAGGTTGTTGGTCAGGTATTCTATCACCACTATATTTCGTGTCAAAGGATAAAGAAGATAATTGAGCAAATGTACGGTTTTTTTTGACCGAGAACCAGTAGTTTTATCCGGGCCCAATTTTTGTTGAATCACAAAGCCGTTTGGAGTAGAGTATTTCCAACAACCTCCAGAAGAAATTTTTTGATAGCCGAACGCCTTTTCCAAGAAAGCTTTTAACCTTTCGGCAACGGCAATGGATTAATGACAGCGGAAGCTATATCCGTCACAGACCAGGGAGAATTACATCGTGAAAAACATCAATTTGAGAACTGCAATGTCCGCCGTAGCAATGTTTGTGCTGCCACTGTTTGTAACGTTATTTGCTCCGGCGAAAATACAGGCCCAGGCACCGGCGAATTCGAAGTTTTGTGCTTATGATGGAGAGATCTGTGAATTTCAGGGCGACCGGGAAGTGATATACGGTGTGAATAATATTTTTGTGCGAAAGGTGATCAAGGGCGGATCGGTTTGTCTGCCGGCGACGTTTGGTATACCGGACCCGGTTCCGAATGTCAGGAAAAGCTGTTTTGTAGTCAGTTCCCCGACGGCCATCGATCTGAACGGCGAGTGGAAGATGTTTGAGGCGAACGGAAAGCAATACGACAAAAAAGCGATCATAACGCAGACGGGAACGACGATAACCCTCGATAATGCGTACGGGAGCAAGGTGGCAGCTTTCTTGCAGGACTCTAAATTGAATGTACAGCCTTGGAGACTGACAGGAACCGTTTCGCCGGACGGCAAGAGGATCGACTGGTCAAGTGGTGCTCGCTGGGAAAGATATAACATCTTCGACAGGCCGGAGATCGAGGTAGTGCAGGAAACGCCTACACCTACCCCCGCACCCACGCCAATTCCAACGCCTACGCCGGTGCCAAACGATCGGACATTGACGCTTCGAAACGGTGGTGCCATGACTGTCACCATTAATGTTTACAAGGCCGTGAGCGGTGCCTCCGACGCGCTTCCGGTGGCTTCGATAAAATATATAGACGGCGGTGGATCTCCGAGCACGAGTTTTGGGGCAAATCTTCCGCGGGCCGCAGAACTCGATGTCGAGATTAACATGAAGGCGGCTGCGGGTATCGGGACGATGGAAGTACCTATCTACCGTGGGCGGGTCGCCGCCGGAGCCTCGACGCTTTGTTTCGCCGTCAGCGGTTCGGTCTATGAGGCCTTCGTCAAGCCCTGTGATAACACCGTGGCGACGGAAAACGATTACGTGACCGTCCGAAACGAGGGCGTCATGATCGCAAACGTCGAGGTCGTATACACCGGAGGCACGATAAACAACGGTGATACGAAAAAAATATTTAAGACAGACGACACTCTGCTCGGGTACATCAGAAAGATCTATACGCCCCGCGACGCCGCGTCAGCACCGAGGACGGTAAATTTTTATGGCCGCGGCAGCGACCAAAGCGGCACCACATTTACGAAGGAATTCGGCGCGAACGAGAAACTTTCGGGCTGTTATAAGTTCTGGGGATCCTCGGTATTTCCAAAGGTAAGCCCCTGTGCGATCAGCAGCTCCGCGAGGACCATCAGATTTTGGAACAACTCCGCCGGCACCGCTTATCTGGAGATCACTTACGACGACAGCCAGATCGTCCGAACCGGCATACTATCAATTGGACAGGCAGAGAGCGTCGAGGTGCCGGTGTCGAAAACAAAGTCGCCGATCAAGGTGGCATATATTGATAGCTTTAACGGGCGTGGAGAAGTGCTGCGCCGTTCCGTCCCGATAACTGTGCCATACAGCTTTACGGGCGAGGTCTGTTTCAAGCTCGAAGGCGGATTGTACAGCGACGGGTTTTCGACTTGCGACGATGTCGTTGGCGATGTCATAACCGAATCACGCAAGATCAGGTTTCAAAATGATGCCGGTTATGACGCTTCAATGGTCGTCACTTTTTGGGAAACGCAAACCATCAACGGCGTTTCCGTACCGATGCCGAAAACGTTTTCGACGGGAATGCTCAACGGGCTCGGCGGTAAGTTTCGCCTGATCGCTCTGCCATCGAAAACGGCGAAAGGAATGCCGATCACTATTTCGATCGTGGCCAGCACAACGCTTAATAACAACGTATTTTCGACCACGCTCGATGCCGACTTTGCCGCCAGCCCGCAGCCGTGCTTTAAGGTTTGGGGAACGCTGTTTGCTCCGCAGGGCGGGAAGTGTGATCAGTAGAAAGACTTCAGAGGGAAGCCGATGAAAAAAACTTTATTCCATTCTACCGCCGGGGCAAACCTAACAGCGTGCCTTTTGATTTTTGCAGCTGTAAATATCGCTTGTATGGGTTTCAAAAAGCCCTGGCGCGATTATTCGCCAAAGCCGTTCTCGTCGGCTGAGTGGCTGGCCGGTGACAAGATCGAACGCGGCCGGATGATGCGGGATATGTTTCGCAATCCGAAAACGGATATCAGTAACCGCGAAGCGGCCATCAAAACGCTTGGCGAACCCGACATCAAAAAAACGATCGAAAACAAAGAGGTCTGGTTTTATCGCATCGATTTCGGCATTCCCGATGCTCTCGATCTGATGGCGATATCATTCGACGAAAAAGGCCGCGGATCAAGCGGCTACGCCCACGGCGGAACGATGTCGATGGGCGAGAAAGAAAGTGAATTAAAGTAACTATTTTTTACCCAGATCGACCGCACGTTTATACGCCGAATATACCGCCTTTGAAAGCACGGTTCGTAAGCTACCCTTCTCCATTTGGTAGATCGCCTCGGCGGAGGTGCCGCCGGGGGATGTGACCATGTTGCGGAGTTCGGCGGGGTGTTTGTGTGATTCTATCGCGAATTTGACCGAGCCGAGCATCGTTTCCTGCACAAGTTCTTTTGCCATGTCGCGCGAAAAACCTAGATGGACGCCCGCGTCCGTCAGAGCTTCCATCACCATAAAAATATAGGTCGGGCCGGTGGCTGAGAGCGATGTCGCCATGTCGATCATGTTTTCGGTCTCGACAAATAGCTCTTTGCCGAGGGCCGACAGCATCTCGCGAACGTGGCCGCGTTCTGCTTCTTCGACCGCTTCGGTACAGGTCCAGGCGGTGATCCCGGCACCGATCTGCGATGGTGTATTCGGCATTGCCCGGACGATCTTTGCGGTGCCGAGTTCGTCAGCCAGATGCGATATCGTAGCTCCGGCGACGATGGACAAGACAAGCTGGTCCACATGCAAAACGCCGTTTAGATCATTCAATACTCGCGGTAAACGCTGCGGTTTGACGCAGATCAGCACCGCCGAATTCTCACGTCCCAAGACCGACTTTGCCGCTTCTGCGTTACTTTCAAATACCGCGATGCCATGCTTTTCCGCAAGTTCCGTCCGACGCGATTCACGAGGATGGCTCGCCGAGATATTTCTCGGATCGACGAGGTCTTTTCGCAAAAGCCCGGCGATCATCGATTCGCCCATCACGCCGCAGCCAATAAACGCCAAATGCAGATTTTTCAATTGGTTCGCCATACGTCTAGTTTGTTAAAAAATAGGCGTTAAGGCAAAATATCGTAAATAGAAAAGACGCCGTGACGATTTATGACCCTTGACGAACAACTCGAATTCCTGAAAAAAGGCACGGTCGACGTGATCCGCGAGGAAGACCTTCGTGAAAAACTCGCGCGTGCCCAAAAAACCGGCAAACCGCTGCGTGTAAAACTCGGCCTCGACCCGACCGCGCCGGATATCCATCTCGGCCACACCGTCGTGATCCGTAAGCTCAAAGCGTTTCAGGACCTCGGGCACACCGTCATTTTTCTGATCGGCGATTTTACGGGAACGATCGGCGACCCTTCGGGAAAGAATGTTACACGTCCACCTCTTTCACGCGAAGAGATAGATGCCAACGCCGAAACGTACAAACGGCAGATGTTCAAGATACTCGATCCTGAGAAGACGGAGCTGAGGTTTAACGGCGAATGGCTCGATAAATTCACAGCCGCAGATTTTGTAAAGCTCTGCGCCAAAACCACCGTCAAACAGATACTCGAACGCGACGATTTTACCAAGCGAATGGCCGAAGAAAAGCCGATCTCGCTCCACGAATTACTCTATCCGCTCGTCCAGGGCTATGACAGCGTCGCACTAAAGGCCGATGTCGAACTCGGCGGCACCGACCAAAAATTCAACTTGCTGATGGGCCGCAATCTCCAACGCGAGTTTGACCAGGAACCGCAGGTCATCATCACCACACCACTGCTCGAAGGCCTCGACGGCGTCCAGAAAATGTCAAAATCTCTCGGTAATTACATCGGCATCGAAGACGCCCCGAACGAGATGTTTGGCAAAATTATGTCGATATCGGATGACCTGATGTGGCGATATTACGAGCTATTGACCGATCTCACGTTATCTGAAATTTCAAATCTCAAATCTGAAATTTCAAATGGCAGCAATCCCCGCGATATCAAGGTAAATCTCGCGAAACTGATAATCGCCGATTTTCATTCAAAGGTGGATGCAAATGCCGCCGAAGACGATTTTGTAAAACGCTTCGTCCAAAAAGAAGTGCCCGACGAGGTCGAAGAAAGAAAGATCGCTGCAAGCAACTATAAACTGGTGGACCTTCTCGCCTCAGTCGGCCTCGCTGCGTCGAAGGGCGAAGCCCGCCGTCTTATCGAACAAGGCGGCGTCAAGATCGATGGAGAAAAGACCACGGCCGCTAATGCCGAAATCAAGATCGACGCGAATGTCATTTTACTCCAAGTCGGCAAACGCAAATTTCTCCGGGTTATTGCCAGTTAAGAATATTTTTTGACATTGGTCGACCGCATCACGCTATAATCCATATTAACTAATGAGAGAAACTGCAACAAAGCGAGTCAAATTGTCGGAGCGTATTAACGCCTATGTCGGCGGCGATTCACCGTTAAGAGAGATGGCCGGAAACTGGTCAAAGACCGCACGGATCGCGCTCGACGAAGCTAATAGCCTTTCTTTGGAGCGAGTAGAGATCGGCCTCAGGCGTTTGCCGGAAAAGCTTGACGGATTTAAGATCATTCATCTTTCGGATATTCATCACAGCCCGCTTACCGGGCTGGAACACATAGAACGAGCAATTAAGATCGCCAATCGGCTCAAGCCCGATATGTTCATGCTGACGGGTGATTACGTCTCGCATGAGCGTGAATACGTCGCCCCCGTCGCATCGGTCCTCGGCAAGCTTAAGGCGAAGCACGGTGTCTATGCCTGTCTCGGCAACCACGACCACTGGACCGACGCGGATCTCGTTACTCATCTTTTTCGCGGCGAGGGAATCAAGGTTTTGGTCAACGAAGGTTTGAGGTTTGAGAATGATGGTGCGTCATTTTGGCTTGCTGGGGTCGATGATTACATGGTCGGCAAAACGGATGTCCCGGCGGCCTTGCGCGGCTCATTTCCGGACGAGATGAAGCTGCTGCTTGCCCACAATCCGATCATCTTTCGCGAGGCGGCCCGCCATGGCGTCGATCTCACCTTGAGCGGCCACACACATGGCGGACAGATCAAGATTCGCCACGACGAAAACCGCATCTTGCCGCGCCGGAAACTTTCCAGCGGCCTACACAAGCGGAAAAATTCGCAAATCTACATCACACGTGGCATCGGCACCGTTGTCGTTCCAATGCGGTATCAATGCCCGCCAGAAATTTCTATGCTTGAGCTTCGATGTGTTGATTAGTGCCGACGCAAGCCGCCATTAGCATGAGCGAACCTGAAATCTCGACCAAGATCATTACCATCCCCAATATTCTGACGTTTCTGCGCATGGGGCTGATACCGGTTTTTGCTATTTTGCTGGTGTATAACCACGAGGGCTGGGCTCTGATCGTATTTACGATCGCAGGTATCTCCGATGGTATCGACGGGTTTATCGCTCGAGCCATGAAACAGGAATCTGAGCTCGGAACGATCATCGACCCGATCGCCGACAAACTGCTGATGACCACGGCTTTTATAATGCTGACGCTCTCAAGCGTAGTCGGCTCACCCCGTCACTTACCGGTCCCTTTTTGGGTGACCGCATCGGTCATCGGCCGAGATGTGCTGATAATTGCGATCGCCGCGTCGATCACGATCATGACCGGCTTTCGCGACTTTAAGCCCTCATGGCTTGGCAAGACAAGCACGTTCGTCCAGGTCGTCGGCGTCATCTTAATTCTGGTGGCGGCCGTTTTTCCCGAGCTTCACGGATTTTATCTGCCGACCGTTTACACGACCGTTGTTGCCTTTGCGGTATTCTCCGGCGTCCATTACATATTTCATGTCGCCCGGCTTATGAGAAACGCCGAAAACAACGCCAGAACCTGATCTCTAAAACTTTCCGGGGTCAGGCAGCGGAGTCGTGTTGATATAGGTGATATATTCGGGCAAACCTACGTCAGATTTTTTTCTAAATTTGTACACTTGGGTCAGTCGAGTTTTCCATGCGGCAACATTAGGTTCCTTTTCTATTTCGCCGCGTTTTATGGCTCTGGCGTAGGCGTCCATCATTAGATCGACGGCGTTATCAACGCTTTCCGATTCGGTTTTAAAAGCCGCATCGCTAATCGATTTAGCATCAACTTTTGCCTTTAACCCGGTCGACAATTTTGCGTACAGATCCTCGTAATAAGCGGCGATCAAATAGTAGGGCAACGAGGTATTCTTGATCCCCGATTCATAAGTTGTAGCTTTATAAATACTGCTGACGGAGTATTTCAGGTCTCTATCGACGGATAGGTGGCCATCAATAAAATACATGAACGCCAGTGTCTCGTCCTTATCCTTGAACGGTGCAAAATTTTTCGGCATGGTGCCGCTATCTATAAGCTGAATGGCCTTTCGAGCAAAGGCCATCGAGTCTTCGGCAAACGTCTTACTGCCGCCCGCCCCCGCATTGTAGCCGCCATAAGCCAGATTTACGTAAATTTCGGTATTTTCCGGCTGCTCAGCCAAAATCTCCTTCCCGACCGAAAATGCGTCGGCGGGCTTTTGATCCTTTAATGCCTGAAAAAACAGATGTTCGCGATATTTGGCGACAAAATCTTTGATCTGGTCGACCATTTTTTTGTCCTTATCGCTGCCAAATCTCGCAACAAACTCCTTTGCCATCACATAAGCTTTCTCTATGTCCTCTGGCTTTTGGGTCTTGGTCAGGGCCGACATTGCCTTAAACAGTTCGTCCTTAGACATCTGCTTCTGCCCAAATGTCTGCACCGCCGACATCGCCATCACCAACAAAACCCCTGTCAAAAATAGCTTTTTCATTATTTGGTAAAACTCCTGAGAATTAAGATGCTTGGAAATAATACCAAAGCATTTTTTGTTTTCTCAAACCCCATTTTCTCTATTCGTCGCCGACGGCGACTAATATTCAAGCCTGGGGTAAAGCTAGGGCGTAACCCTAGATTAGATCGTGTGACGAAAAACCGCGGGGATCAAAATAATCCATCCGATCCTTCCGCGCCGCCGATCCCGCACCTGTAGGAGTGATCTTTCCAAGCGAAACATCGTCGGGCATACGTCGAAATTGACTATCGAGGCGAGGATCTGTGACATATCGCAAAGGACCTAATTCGCCTTATCAAAACATCTTTCTTTTTTCTCAAAGCTGCTCGGGTCTAGCTTGGGGTTAACGGTTACGGACGATAGCCTGACGTTCATCACGCGGTCGAGATCGACGTGGAAAGGCAGCATAACGCCGTCGATCTTTCGGTAATCGTCAAGCTGATACAAAACGCCCGGGGCGGAATAGCTGACCAGCATTTTTGTTGAGGAATCGAACGAGAGCCCGATGGCAGCCCCTCTTGGGCCAGTGGCGGACAGGACATGACGCATATGGCCATCGACCTCGTATTCGCCCTGGTACTTGATGCCTTTTAGATAATCGGCATCGAGCACGTCAAAATAAGGTGCAAAAAGCTGCACACGCTTAGTATCAGCCCCCGTAAAAAGGTTGCGGTCCAGTCCGATATCGGATTGCAGAAATGACGTGGTGCCGTTATGCGTCTCGCGTATCTCGCCGATCGAGGCTGAATTCATTACGAACAAAGACTTGTCCGGAAACTGGCGTGCCGCATAAACCTCGGCTTCCACCTCGCCGTTAGGCCCGGCGGTCATGCGGCCGTTGGCCTCATACGAAGCGATGTGTTTTACCATTTCCGTACCACCTACGGCGGCAGCAAAATCTGCAATGATCTTGATCGATCTAGCATCGCTTGGGCCAGGGTCGGTAGTCGGAATTGGTTTTGGAGTTGCTTTTCGCGGGGGCGGCGGAGCCATAAGGGGCGGCGGTGATGGCTCACCGCTCATAGCGACCGTCATTTCTTTTGGTGCGACATCCAGTTTTTTTGCAAATGCAGTATCATCCCCGGTTATGGCGAGGGCGTTTTTTAATTGAACATCCTCGCCGAGCAGCAGCGATTTTCGGTCGAGCACAACAATACGGTCCGGCTCCAGGCCAATGCCCTCAAGCGACGTGCCTTTAGGTGTGATAAAATCCGCGATCGGATACATCATCACCGCTCCGGTCGGCAGTTTGATCCATACGGCGGGCAGCGATTTGCCGCCGGTTCGCTCACCCACGACGACCGCTCCTCGGTTTGCCTGCATACCAGCGGTAAACATTTCGGATGCCGACATCGACTCGTTATCCACCAGGAACACGATGCGGCCCGCGAAATGTTTTTTCTTCGAAGCCGCCGTAAATGGCTCGTTTCCGGCCCGCGTACGAAAATTTCCGAGAGTGACCTGTTTGTCCGTCAGCATTCCCGAAAGCCCTATCATCGACCCTATCACGCCGCCCAGATTGCCACGCAGATCGATGATCAGAGCCTTCTTGTCGAGAAACCCTGTCAGCGAATCGCAAAATTTTCCGACCACAGGATAAGCAAATGCGTTGAATTTTATATACCCGACATCGGGGCTCAAGAGACGAGATTCATATTTCAGAAATTGCTCGGGCAGATTTTTACTGATAGATATTGCCTCTCCGTCAAGCCTCAGACGTGGCACGGTCAGCTCTTTTGGTTTGTCGTTTTCGTCCAAACACGAAAGAAACACAGACGTTTCCCGTTGCCCGTTTAGAAACGATTCGATCACTTCGAGCGAGAAAAAATACTGGATGTCTTTGGCAGTCGCTCCGCGTATCAGGGCCGCCTCTATCAGTTTGCTGAGCGAAACTCCGTTGACCTTGTCGATGACATAGCCGGGTTTCAGCCCTGCTATCTCGGCACCCGATTTGGCGTCAACATGCGTGACCACGATCTGATTTGCCAGCATTCTCAGCTCTACCCCGATGCCGTATCGCGCATTTTCAGGATCGTCGAACTGCTCATCGTCATCGGTCTCCGGTGTGGTGTCACGCCTCGCGGTATGCCTTTCGACAGCCAATTGTTTTTCGCGAACACGTGCCTGCTTTTTCGCGGATTCAAGCTGCTCGAAATATTCAGGGATTATTACGTTGAGATGCGATTTGCCCAGACGGGCGATCATCTCTTTTAGTATTATGTGAAATTCCGCGTCCGTTTTTGCCGCCCCGACACGAGGTTTATACTCGTCGCGTATCTTGTTCCAGTCCAGGCCGCCAAAAGTTTTATCAAAATAATTCTGCCCCAGGACCGACCAAGCCATCTCAAACGAAGTCATACGCCGCCCCGACGGCGAATTATCCGTCCCATTGACCGTAACCGTCGCCGTGATCGGCTTAATAACAGGCCGCTTACGCTGGGCCGGAATCGCCACCGTCAAGACCGTCAACAGGATCAGCGTAAGTACCGTTAAGTGGAAGTCCCTTGTTCTCATAGATTTGATTTATATATTCGACATTATATTACAACACCTTATTGTTGAAGATAAACCATATGAATTGGCGTGCCTGCAACGCCATTAGTAATGCGTTGGGAGCATTTTTTTCTCACCTCGCGCCGCGGGTGACGATGGTGGTGTTGACGAGGTCGAGCGTCATCATTCCGCTGTCTTCGATGCGGATGTCGTGAAACAGCAGGGTGCCTTTGAAATGGATGCGGTGGTGATGGCAAAAGGCGGCGGCGGACAGGCGTTGGTAACCGCCCGTGGTATGCGGCACGATCTTAAATGCGTGTGGCAGAATAGGCGGTGCTGGGCGGAGCCCGATACGTCTGCGTCCGACATCAAACAGCAGCTCGACCGCCGCCGGGCTGCCCCATTCAGCGTACGCATGGGCATTGATATAAAATGTACCAAAGCTGCCCAGCGTCACGCGTGACTGTTTCTTGACCGTCCGGCCAAACTGCTTGCCCGTAAAAACATGCCATTCTTCGTGAGGTTTCATCGTATGTTGCATCGATAAGACAGTATATTATACATGGCAGGTATTGTCAACACATTTTTCGCTGATCCAAACTCTAAAGATCGCCGCCGCCGTTTGCGGTTTTTGTCGCGAGTATCGCTTTTGTCCGTACTCTCCTTAAAGAACCGCGAACAAGCCATCGAGAATCCGTATAGGGTAAAAAGAAGAAACGGAAAACATCGAATATTCGAAAACCCGAACAGCTTTTAAACTTGACAACAACACACTCAAGTATTATCATCTCTACATGCTCAAGTAATGCCAAGTTAAGAGTAAAAAAGGCAACAGGCAAAATTTGAGAGGCAATAATACTTTTTGGAGATAATAAAAATTATGGGCAAGATTATAGGTATCGATCTGGGAACGACCAACTCCGTCGTCGCCGTTATGGAAGGCGGCGAGCCGATCGTCATTACAAATTCTGAGGGCGGGCGCACAACGCCGTCGGTTGTGGCATTTACAAAGGACGGCAATCGCCTGGTTGGCCAAGTCGCTAAGCGTCAAGCCGTGACAAACCCCGAGAACACGCTCTATTCGATCAAGCGGTTTATGGGCCGGCAGTTTGATGAGGTCGGGGATGAGATAAAACAGGTCCCGTACAAGGTAGAAAAGGCCTCGAATGGCGATGTGCGGATCAATGTAGACGGCAAGCAGTACAACCCGCCCGAGATCGCCGCAATGGTGCTGCAAAAATTAAAGCAATCCGCCGAGGACTATCTTGGGTCGAAGGTCGACCAGGCCGTGATTACGGTGCCCGCATACTTTAACGACGCACAGCGTCAAGCTACAAAAGATGCCGGCAAGGTCGCCGGACTCGAAGTTTTGCGTATAGTCAACGAGCCGACAGCCGCCGCTTTGGCTTACGGCCTCGACAAGAAAAAGGACGAGATCATCGCTGTTTTTGACTTTGGCGGCGGTACTTTTGACATATCCGTGCTCGAGGTCGGCGAAGGCGTGGTCGAGGTAAAATCGACCAATGGCGATACGCATCTCGGTGGAGATGATGTCGATGAGGTGCTCGTTAGCTGGATCATCGACGAGTTCAAAAAAGATCAGGGAATCGATCTGCACAACGACAAAATGGCACTTCAAAGGCTGAAAGAGTCGGCTGAAAAAGCGAAGGTTGAGCTCTCATCCGCAATGGAAACAGAGATCAACCTGCCGTTTATCACCGCTGACGCTTCGGGTCCTAAGCATCTCGTGATGAAGCTTACGCGTTCAAAATTTGAACAGCTTGTCGAGCCTATCCTCAAACGCCTCATGCCGCCGGTCGAACAGGCTATCAAAGATGCCGGGTTAGAACCAAAGAATATCGAGGAGATCGTCCTGGTTGGCGGTTCCACGCGTATCCCAAAGGTTCAGGAAATGGTCAAGGAATTTTTTGGCAAAGAGCCGAATAAATCGGTCAACCCAGACGAAGTCGTGGCTCTCGGAGCTGCGGTCCAAGCTGGTGTTTTGGGTGGCGAGAAGACCGATATTCTACTGCTTGACGTTACTCCTCTGAGCCTCGGCATCGAGACGTTGGGCGGCGTTTCGACAGCTATGATCCAGAAGAACACAACGATCCCGACCCGCAAATCGGAGATATTTTCAACTGCGTCGGACAATCAAACTTCGGTCGAAGTGCACGTTCTACAGGGCGAGCGGCCGATGGCTTCGGATAACAAAACGCTTGGAAAATTTCACCTTGTCGGCATTCCACCGGCACCACGTGGTATGCCCCAGGTCGAGGTTACATTCGATATCGACGCCAACGGGATTGTGAACGTTTCTGCGAAGGACGTCGGCACGGGCCGCGAGCAGAAGATCACCATCACGTCCTCGTCGGGCCTCTCAAAAGAAGAGATTGACAAGATGATGAAGGACGCCGAATCTCACGCCGGTGAAGACGAGAAGAAAAAGGCTTCGATCGAGGCCCGCAATCGTCTTGACGGTCTTGTTTACAGCGTCGAAAAAACGCTTTCCGAAAACAAGGACAAGGTAGACGCGGCAGTCGTAACTGAGATCGAGACAGCGATCGCCGACTCAAAAACCGCCCTCGGCGGTGAGGATACCGGTGCGATGGACAACGCTTTCGAACGGTTGCAAACGGCCTCGCATAAACTGGCAGAGGCTCTTTATAGCCAGGCTGCAACCCCGGAGGGCGACGGCGAAACCGGCGAACAGGCTTCGTCAGCAACGGCTGGTGCCGACGGCGACAGCGGCACAGCGGCAGCGGATGATAACGTCATTGACGCGGAGTATGTTGATGTTGAGGATTCGACCGAAGAAGAAAAGAAGTAACACAAAATAAAAGGAAACGAGGGACGAGGGACAAGCTAAGTTTCGAGTTTGCCGCTCGTCCCTCGTCCGCATAAACTTGTTCGGCGATTAAGATGACGAAAAAAGACTATTATCAAATACTCGGCGTCAAAAAAGACGCAAAAGCGGACGAGATCAAAAAATCGTATCGCAGGCTGGCGCGTAAGCATCACCCGGATGTGAACCCGAACGATAAGATCTCGGAGGACAAATTTAAGGAAGTGCAGGAAGCATATGATGTGCTGTCCGATGAGAAAAAGCGTAAAGTTTTTGACCGATTTGGTTACTACGCAGATAATCTGGACGCCGAATCGCCCTTTGGCGCGGGATCTGCGAGCAATCCGCAGGGGGGCGGTTTTGATTTCTCTGGTTTTGATTTTTCAAACACTCCGGGCCAGTCGGGCGGCGGCTCCAGCTTTCGTGATATTTTCTCCGATCTGTTTAGCGGCGGTGGCGGAGCAAAGGCTCAACCCGAACCTCCGCGGGCAATGCCTAAAAAGGGCCGCGATATCGAGATACCGCTTGCTTTAAGTTTCGAAGAGGCGTTTGCCGGACTCACAACAAACATTACAGTTAACCGTTCCGAGCAGTGCTCCCGCTGTCAGGGAGCCGGTGATACCGGAGGGCCGGTCGTGACATGTCCGACCTGTAAAGGGACAGGACAGGTAATGCGAACGGGAGGCCGCCTACAGTTTTCGCAGACGTGCTCGGATTGTGAGGGAACAGGCCGCCGGCGTCAGCCGTGCTCAGTATGTAGCGGTAAGGGGGTTACGCCAAAGACCGAGCAGGTCAAGATCAAGATACCAGCTGGCGTGGATACAGGCTCGCGGGTTCGTGTCCCAAAAAAAGGCCACGGCGGACGGCTTGGGGCCGAGCCGGGCGATCTGTTTATTCTGACTAATGTCGGTGAGCACAAATTTCTCGAACGCAAAGGGGACAATATTTATATCAGCGTTCCAATCACCGTTTCCGAAGCCGCTTTAGGAACAAAGATTGAGGTGCCGACAGTCGAGGGTAAGGCACAGTTAAGGATACCGGCCGGCACGGAATCAGGGCAAAAGATCCGCTTACGCGAGCGGGGGTTCCCGTCCCTGAGAAATCCCAGCCTTCGTGGCGATCAATTTGTCGAGGTCAAGCTCACTCTGCCGAGAGTGATTTCCGAAGAAACAAAGGCGGTTTTACGAGAGTTTGAAAAGCTAAATCCGGAGAACCCAAGAAAGACGATGGGGCTCGAATGAAAAAGCGTATAAAAACCTATACGATCAGTGCGGTGGCCGAGCTTTATGACATCCACCCCCAAACCTTGCGCCTCTACGAACGGGAAGGTTTATTGCTGCCATCGCGATCGATCGGCAACACACGTCTTTACGAGGATTCTGATCTCGAACGCCTCGAGGTCATTCTCTCTCTAACCCGTGAGCTCGGTGTCAATCTCGCTGGTGTCGAGATCATCCTGAATATGCGGACAAAGATGGATCAGATGCAGCGCGAATTCGAGCAGTTTTTTGACTATTTAAAGACGCACGCCAGCGAATTTTCCCGCCAGAGCGAGGTCTTTGCATCCAGCGAGGCCCTTATTCCAGTCTCACGGCTTCGAGTGACAAGATTTCGGACACAGTCTCCGTCAGACGAATAACCTCTAACGACATACAATTCTGCTCGCGCCGGAAGTTATTAACATTCGGTTAAATCCAAGTCAGTTTCACTTTGCTTTCAAAGTGCTTTTGAGATAGGATTTTGAGTTTCACAATTACAAAATCGTTAGGAGAATCCGATGTTTGGAAGAATTTTGTCCCGTAGTCTTGCGTTTACGTTCGCCGTTTTATTTTTTTCAATGATCGTTGCCGCTCAGGATCTTGATGATGTAACGATCACCGGAAAGGTTACCGATTCGAATGGCCTGGTCATCGTAGGAGCCATTGTCACCGCAACCCGAGTCGAAACCGGCGAAGTCCGCTCCGTAGTCGCCGATGATGACGGCCGGTATAAGATTCTCAAACTAAAACCGGGTACATACACGATAAAAGCAACTGCCAAAGGGTTCGGAATACTGGAAACGCCAGAGATCGAGACCATCTCCGCTCAAAATATTCAAAAAGATTTCAAACTCTCCCCGGCGGATGTTAAAGCCGAAGCAACCGTTACGGTGACCGAAGATGACGCCCCGCCCGTTGATACGACCAGGACGATTGTCGGAGGCACGGTTACTCAGCGTGAGATCGAGGAACTTCCGGTAGATTCGAGAAATCCTTTAGATCTGGTGCTTACGCTAGGCGGAACAACAGAAGAGCAACTCTCTACTAGAGATCTCTCCGATGACAGGGGAGCACGTGGTTTGACGGCTCCGGGAACTACTCCTGAGGAGGCTGGCATCTTCGGGCTTTCTGGCGGTGCCGGGTACTCAAACAACATCACGATCGATGGTTTGGATAATAACGACGACCGCGGGGCATCATTTCGATTCCAACCGTCTATTGATGCTGTTCAGGAAGTACAAGTAATAACCAATCAATTTTCGGCGGAATATGGCCGTGCATCCGGCGGGCGCGTTAACATTAGTACTCGAGGTGGCAGCAACAGATTTCGTGGCAGAGCTTACTACTATTTCCGTGATGAAAGTTTGAATGCCAATACTTGGAACAACAATCGTCGCGGTATTGCACGTGCACCATTTCAGGACAATGATCCCGGATTTACGTTTGGCGGGCCCATTTTTAAGAACAAACTCTTCTTCTTCACTTCCTACGAATACGACAACATTTTTGATACAACTCTTCTGGACGCTTGGACGCCCGTGTCGGGTGGAAATCCCCTGTTCGCACTACCTGCACCAAACAATCCAGCGGCCGGGACGGTTTCTTTAGCGGCTTCAAGTTGTGCACCTCAAGTATGTCCGGCAATCGTGATCGGCAATTATCTGGTGCCAACGGATACACCGGCGAAGAAACACATTTTTTCTACACGCATTGATTGGAACGTAAATAATGCGCACAGCCTAACTTTCTCATGGCAGCTTGGACGGTCAAATGACCTGAGGTCATTTAGCGGAACAAATCGAATCGCCGATTCCATAATTGGTCGCGTTCGCAATACGGACGCTTACAATTTGACTCATAACTGGGTAATTAGCTCAAATATCATCAACCAATTACGCGTGCAATATTCTAAGCTCGATCCTAGTGCGGCTCAAGCAGCAGGTGCAGCATCTCCCGCTGTTCTTGTTACATTTACACCACCTGGTCTGAGCTCGACCACACAGGTATTTGGTTCAACATCGAACTCCTCTGATCGCAAAGAGAATAGGTGGCAGGTCCAGGACACGCTTACATGGGTAGCGGGACCGAGTACTTGGCGTTTTGGCGTCGACTATCAGAACGTAGATACGACATTTATCGACCGCTTTGACGTCACGGGTACCTATACCTTTAGTAATTTCTCGTTCTTTGCCGGTAACTCGGCATCGCGATTGCAGCAAAATTTCAACACTTCGTCCAACCTTTTGAACAAGTACCTTGGAATATTTGTTCAGAATGAATGGCGAGTCCGACCTAATATAACCTTCAGTGCCGGAGTTCGGTACGAGCGGGAGTCCGTACTGGGAGACAATAACAATTTTGGCCCGAGATTGGCTGTTGCATGGAATCCCTTCAAATCCAGCTCCAAAACAGTGATTCGTTTTGGGGCCGGTATTTTCTACAACCGTGTCCTGCTTAGGACCATTGATGATTACACCTCCGACTCTCAGTCGCGGAGATTGGACACCAATAGCTTCAATTTACCAACAGGAACGGTAGTGACCGGATCGATCTGGCGAAATTTCCTCGCTAGTCAATTTCCCAAAGGAGTCACATTAGACACGATCATTCCGATCAATGCAACACAGAGTTTCTCGGTGAAAGACCTTTCCCGCCCGACAACGGTTTTTCGCAGCTTATCCCCGACTCTTGTAATCCCAGAAAGTTATCAGATCAACGCGGGTTTTGAGAGAGAGATTGCCAAGGGCCTCGTATTTGAGACAAATGTTACTTATAACAAAACCGTTCATTTGTGGCGTGAGACAAACCCTAACGCGCCGGTTCTTCCGGCAGGAGTGCCCGATCGAAATGGCGATGGCAGGGTGACCTTTACAGATTATTTACTTGGTATCACAACGGGGCCAAACCAATTCTTCAATGGAGCGTATGGCGATGGATCACCATTGATTGTAAATGGAAGCGGAGCTGGAACTCATGTTACGAATAATGACGTTACTTCTGCGAACTGCACTACTACAACGGTGGTCTGCTATGTAAACGTAAACACTATTAGTAGCAACAGCAGTACATCGTGTTCGACTACGACTACAACAAATACGCCTGTTTGTCGTGCGTTTGCGGCGGTCAACGCTCTTCGCCCGTCCCAGTACGCATCGCTTGGGCCGGTTCAGTTAGAACAGGTAAATCCGGTGGGCAATAGCCGCTACATTGGAGCTGTATTCGAACTTAGAAAACGCTATAGCAAGCTTGGCGGCGGTTTTGGCGCGAGTTGGAGAATTGACTATACCCTCTCGCGTCTTATGGACGACGGTATAGTAAATACATCGGACCCCTCATCACCGGGGGATTTTTCAAAAGACTGGTCAAGAAGCTTGGTTGACCGCACCCATCGTATTTCGCTTATTGCATCAGTGGATACGCCCTACTGGCTTGGAAAACTAAGATTCTCACCGCTGTTCCGCTGGGGATCTGGAGCCCCTTTCAACCTCTCTTCGGGTGGAGTTGATCGGAACCTTGACGACGTGAGTAATGATCGGCCTAATTTGGCTGGGCCAGCAAGTGTGATCGATTGGAGAATCTATGGCTCAACATTCCCGACCGCTGTCGCTCAACAGGTCTCACTTGCCCCGATAGGTAGCCCTGGAACTATTGGCAGGAATGCCGGGACAGGTCCGCAGCTGTGGCAGTTTAATTTGAATGTTACCCGCGAATGGAAACTTACCGAGAGGATCAAGCTTCGTCCGTCGTTGGAGGTTACTAATCCTCTCAACATGCGGGTGTTTAGTTTTGGTTCAAACTTTATCAATTTTGATAATCTGAGTTTGTGCTCGGGTGGAACCTCTTTGACTACTTCTCAACAAGCCACCTGTGACGGTTTTCTGGCACCCACTCGTACAGCGACGCATCGCCGAATGAGACTTGGATTCAGAATCGATTTCTAAGATCGCACCGATGATCGATAAACGGCCGTCCTAAAAGGGCGGCCTTTTTTTATCCGAAATTCTTGATGACTCCGCATAACTTTCTATGCTAAGTTATAGTGTTGAACAATTTTGTTCACTCCTGAAATATGAGCGCAAATACGGCAGAGAGGATCGCGGCGGTTAGTGAGACAACGATCGATTCGGTTCTATTAGACGCCGATCTGTTTGTAAAATACAGCTCGCCGGAAAAGGCGTTTGCTCTCCTGCGCAACTCTCTTGAGCGCAGCCCGCGTTCGATATCCTTGCGCGAAAAGATGCGTGATATTTGCGTTAGGCAAAAGAATTTGAGCGAGGCCGCCAAGCAATGTTTGGCATTAGTAAGCCTTTACATTGCCCGCGAAGATTTTGACATCGCCTACGACCGTCTGCAGGAAGCCAAATTGCTTGACCCTCGAATATCGGTCGCACCGGGGCTCGAGGCTATACGACGTGCTCGACGACCCGATTTTGCGACTAACCGCGACCGCACACCGCAAAATGTCCGGACGGATGTGACATTTGCCGGAAATCTGGCTTACGTTAATATTTTCGACTCGGTCCAAGTGATCGAAAGTGCGAAGATGACAGGCCTGCTTGTCATTAAATCGGACATGCATCTCGCCAATGTTGCGTTTAACGAGGGTAAGATCGTCGACGCTGAATGTAATGGCAATAATGGCGTCGCGGCCTTTCGGGAGATTATCGAGATAAATGGCGGGACGTTTGAATTCTCAACATCGGACCACGAATTTCCAGTTGTCATTGCCGTCTCCAGCAATACCACTTTTCTCCTTGACGTGCTTACCGAACTCGACAATGAGCGAGCCGAAAAGCAGGGACTTAGAAATGTCGGCAACGAGGTGATCTAACCAGACATTCGATGTCGGATAATTCAGATTTTCAATGAAAAACCTTACCGTTGTCATGGGTTTATCAATCTATATTCGCTCTCTTCTTTATTTGACTTAAAACCGCATATACAACAAAATATAGTGTTTCCCCTTGATCCAAGCACTATAGAATGTTTAAGCTCCAGCGCCTAGAAATAACAGGATTTAAATCGTTTGCGGATTACACCGAGCTAGTTTTTTCCGGTAGCGGCATTACGGCGGTCGTTGGCCCGAATGGCTGCGGCAAGTCGAACGTATCTGACGCTATTTCGTGGGTTCTGGGCGAACAACGGGCCAAATCTTTGCGCGGCGGCGAGATGAAGGACGTTGTTTTTCAGGGGACGAAAAACCGCAAACCGGGCGGAGCGGCCGAAGTTGTACTTCACCTCATTCGGGACGACACTTTTTTCGACATAGATCAAAATGAGCTTGAAGATATCGATGAGGCTCTGAGCGGCTTGGACGAGAATGCCATCGATATGTCAGAGATCGTGCCGCCCGACGAGACCGCGACGGTAGACGATCAACTAGTTTCGGAAATTGATGCTGGAAGCAATGGCTTTCATGACGAATTTGAGGTTGCGACCGTGCAGGCCGCCGCTGTCGGCTCAACCCGGGTCGTCGATACCAAGGTAAAAACAAAACGTCATTGGCGACCTCGATCATTTGCATTGGAATTCGCTCCCGGCGAGGCTGTTTCGGTCACACGACGTTTGTATCTGTCCGGCGAGAGCGATTACCAACTGAACGGCAAAACCTGCCGGCTTCGCGACATTACCGACCTGTTTGCCGGTACAGGGTTGTCCGGGGCTCATTACGCGATCATCGAGCAAGGCAGGATCGGCCAAATACTATCGGCTAAACCCGCAGACCGTCGGAGCCTGATCGAGGAAGCGGCGGGAATCTCGAAGTTTCGTGCCCGCCAGCGGGCGGCTGAGACTCGTCTCGAGTCTGCGAAAGTAAATCTTAGCCGCATATTCGACATCGTTTCTGAAATAGAAACACGTGTCAATTCGCTCCGCCGCCAAGCCTCGAAGACACGGCGGTTCAAGATCTTGCAAGAGGAATTTCGAGATTTGCTGCGGCGGTTGTATGCGGCCGAGGGCAAGTATCTCTCCGATTTATCGGAAGATCTAAAACGCCAGCTTTCGGTTGCCGAGTTTAACGAAACTGAGCTAATCAAGCAGGTCGCCGCGAAAGAAGAATGCGCGCGCGAGGCAACCGCCGCTGCTCGTGCCGCCGAGGAGAGCCTCTCCGAACTTCGCGGCATTCATGCGAATAATGCCCTTGAGCGTGATAGAGCCGAACGTGAACATATTTACAAATCTGACCAGATCGTGAGCCTCAACACGCGCTGCGAAACCCTGCGCGGCGAGGTTGTTAATAGCCAACAGCGTCTCACGATGCTTACGTCGGAGTTGGAACGCCTAAAAAAAGATGAGCAACACGAAAGCAGTGAACACGCGGATGCGGAGTCCGCTCTTCGCGAGTCTGAGGACGCTCACCGTGAGGCCGCCGAGGCCCTTGGAGAGATAGAGATCACGGTGGAGACGATTCGGGCCGAGCTGATGCAGCATACTGCGGCTACCGAGCGGTTTGATGAGATCGCGCGGCAATTGGACAACAATCTTACACGGCTTGCAACCCGTGCCGATGAGCTTAACAAAGAACGCGATCGTGCCCACGAGACATACTCGTCAAATCAAAAGGAAGCGGATGCACTGGCTGAGACCCTTGCGACGGAGGAATTGAAACTCGTTGGTCTCAATAACACTAAAGATCAATTTTTTGCCGCGACGGCCGATGCTCGCAATGCCCGACGGGCGGCCGAAAGCGAACTTTCCGCTCTGAATGACGAGTATTCGGCAAAAAAACATCGTCTTGCCACCCTTCTGGAACTCGAAGAAAAGCGTGCTGTCTATACCCCGCAGGTGCAAAAGATTTTCGCCGAGGAAAAGAATATTGGCGTCAGGCTGGCGGGAGTTTTGGCTGATAGGTTGAGTGTGGCCCGTGAAGCGGAGACAGCCGTCGAAGCACTTTTCGGGGCATTTCTAGAAGCGATTGTCGTTGAATCTCTAGCTGACGCACAGCGGGTTTCGGTATGGCTAAAAGATAACGATCTTGGCCGCACGGCGATGATTATTTTGCCGGGTGGGACGACGGCCACTAAACGAAGCAGCAGAACGGGGGATACCATCGCTGATCTGCTCGGCGTATCCAGTGATCTGGAAAAAGTTTTGCGGCAGATATTTCCGCGTGAGATGTCCGCAAGGCTAGTACCCGATTTTTTGACAAATGAAATGTCCGATGGTGAAATTCTTTCGAATTATGAAGGCGATCTACTCGTGGGTGGGCGACTGTTCGTCGGTGGCAACCGGGCATCTACGGGGACAAATGAGTCCCTGCTTGCATTCAAACGTGAGCTAAATCATCTTGACAAAGATTGTGCTCGCCTTGCAGCGGTGATCGAAAAGACAGGTACAAGGGTCGAATCCGCTCGTGCTGCTCTCATTGAGAGCGAGAGTAAAACGGTCGATCTGCAATCGCAGATTATCAAGGTCGATCGGGGCATCCACGGGTTGCAGATACAGGTTCGGTCGGCCCGCGAAGAAATCGAGCGAACCGAACGCCATCGAAAGGTCGTTGCCGATGAATCCGCCCAAGTAAATGCCGAGATCAACGATGCGCGGGCAAAACTTGTGGCTGCTGTCGAGGGCAAACAGGCGGCTGAAACGGCCCGGATGGAGGCGTCTGCCTCGCTCGAACGTGTCTCCGCCGATCTGGCGCAGGCCCGCGTTCGGATCGATGCCGCCAACGCGGTCCTGAACGAAAAGCGAATGGTCGCCGCGACATCGGACGAGAGGCGGCGTTCGGCGGTTTCTGCACTTCGGCGAGTCGAGAACGAAGTCAAGGAAGTTGAGTCGCGGATTGCCCTGCAGACGCTAGAGATCGCTGAGGCAGAGGCCAAGATTGAGAGTCTGCATAATTCGATCGACGAGATAACAGATCGAATCGCATCGGCGGGGAGCGAGGTTGATAGTGAGAACATTGAGCTTGCAGCGGCTGTCGAGGGCCTGACATTGGCGCGTGCAAATTCTGATCGAACGAGCGAGGATCTGGCTGAGCTTAACCATCGCGCGGGCGAAGCTCGCAATGGTCGGGCCGCTATCGAAATTGCCCAGGCCGAGGCGGTGACCGAGCTTAAAAATACCGCTGAAAACTGCCGACAGGAATTGAATTTGCCGCTCGCATCACTTGTCGCCGATGCCGAACCCGACGCCGATTTTGTTCTCGAAACGGCCCGGCATGAGGCCGCCGAACTGCGTCTTCGGCTTGAAAATTTCGGGGCCATCAATATGCTCGCGCTCGAGGAGTTGGGCGAGGCTGAGGAACGGCATCTTTTCTTGACCTCCCAAAGGCAGGATATTATCGACAGTATTGCCGCTACCGAAGAGGCCCTGCGCGAAATCAAACATCGTTCGCGTGAAAAATTTCGGGCGGCATTTGAAGCGATCAATATCAATTTCGTCGAGTTTTTCCAGGAACTTTTTGGCGGTGGCCGCGGCGAGATGACGCTGATGGAATCCGATGACATTCTCGAAGCTGGGATCGAGGTCGTTGCCCAACCGCCCGGAAAACGTCTGCAAAATATCCTACTGCTCTCCGGCGGCGAAAAGGCCATGACGGCAATCGCTCTCGTAATGTCTATCTTCAAATACCGCCCGTCGCCGTTCTGCCTGCTCGACGAGGTCGATGCTCCGCTTGACGACGCCAACGTCGGCCGCTTTGTCGATAAGATCGCGGCGATGTCCGAACGCACTCAGTTTATCGTTATCACCCACAACAAACGCACGATGGAGGCCGCTCGTGCGCTGTATGGCGTTACAATGCAAGAGGCGGGCGTTTCCAAGGTCGTCTCGGTCAAATTTGAGTGAACAGTGGTCTTCTAACTATTCGCGATTCGTTATTCACTATTAACTGTCCTGCCAACCGCCAGCTAGCGTCATGCATCCAAAATCACTTAGACTGATATTGATGAGATCGCCGCTTCGACAAATCCTTTTTATCACGCTGCTTGCGTTGCCGCTCGCCGCGGCCGCGCAGCCGGGAAAACAAAAAACCGTTGCGAAACCCAAAAAGCCGACGCCTGTGGTTCTCGCTACGCCGCAGCCGCCGCCAGATGCTCAGGTTGAGACGCCCGCAAAAAAGAACGGGCGGCCCGACGATGGCAAAAAGATCGGGTCGGTAAATACCTTTACGCCCGTTTATTTTTATGAATACGACCGCCCCGGATTTACCTATTCTCACATCCTGATCGAACACGATGAAACAGGTAAGGGCCAAATATCTTTCAGGAGAGACGGTTATGACGATCTTTGGACCGATCCGCTCCAGCTTACCGAGGTCACGATGGGTGGTTTAAAAGGGGCATTTGCCGATCTAAACTTTATCGGATCAACAGAGAGCTACCAGTTTCCGGGCCGCGATTTTTCCAATATGGGAAACGTGACGATAACGCTTAAAAAGGACGGCCGTTCGCGACAAGCAAAATATAACTGGACCGAGAATAAAGATGCCAAATTCCTAATGGACGAATACCGGCGTATCAGCAATGAGGCCACGTGGAAATTTGAGATCCTCATCGCTCGTGAAAATCAACCGCTGCAGACGCCGGGCCTGATGGATGTGATCGACACATATGTGAACCGCAAAGAGATCTCGGACCCACCGCATCTCGTCCCCTTCCTGACTCAGCTCTCCACTGACGAACGCCTTCCCCTTATTGCCCGCAATCGAGCAGAAAGGCTCATAAAACAGATCGAAAAAATTAAGAAATAGAGAAAATCTTTTTATAGGGACGGTGCAATCGTGTCATCTGTTCTCTTTTGTCACAACCGTTACCGTTCCGAAAAGAAGCCTACTTAGGCACGATTGTGCCGTCGTCGGCGATCTTCGGAGCGTTTGCGCCAAAGTCGGCGACCGACAAACCTCGTACGACGCGAATCGAAGCGCCCGACTTGTCGAGCAGCGGGCCGCCACGTCCCTCCTGTTTAGCGGCGTTGATCTTGCCGGAGATGAATTTGCCATCCGCGTCGATCTTGATCTCGACGATCTCGCTTAGGGCCGTCTCGGCAGCCAGTCCGAACCAGCCGTAGGTGCAGAAATTGCCCATCGAATAGACGATCAGATGATCTTTGTACAACTCCATGCCGCGCATCACATGCGGGCCGTGGCCGAGAACGAGGCTCGCACCGGCATCGATGACCGCATGGGTAAATGCGGGTAGGTTGCCGCGGTTTTCACCGAGAAATATCTCTGACCGGCTGGGCACGTTTTGGTGGTCGGTGCCTTCGGCCCCGCCATGAAACGAAACGATGACAATGTCTGCTTTTTTCTTGGCGTCGACCACAAGCTGGCGCGCGCCATCGAGGTCGTTGACGTTCGGCATACCATTGTTGTGCCCAAAGCCGATAACTGCAATCTTTTTGCCTTTTACATCTAGGTAAGCGGTTGTTGCCGGCGGATCGAGGCTGCCGGCATACTTGATGCCTTGCTCGTCGAGCACCTTTTGCGTACTGGTACGGCCGGCCAGTCCAAAATCGCCCGCGTGGTTATTCGCTACGCTCATCACGTCAAAACCGGCTTCTTTCAAATACTTGCCGTACCGCGTTGGAACCCGAAAAGCAAAGCAATTTCCACGGCTGCCGCCGCATTTTCCCGAACTTCCGCCATCGACCATGGGGCCTTCGAGATTGCCAAAAGCGATGTCCGCCGCCGAGAGTATCGGCGTCACCTCTTTCATCAGGTCCGCACCGTCATTTGGCGGCATACGACTGTCATTCGGATAAGGCGAGCCCATCATAATATCGCCGACCGCCGCGATGGTGATCGGTTCACGGTTCTTTGGAGTTGGATCCGGAACAGGGGCTCGGTTTCCCGCAGCATCGGCGTCAACGCTGCTGGAGCAGGCGGCGGAAAGTGAGAGCAAAATAGTGAAGATCAGTAGAGATATTTTCATGGTGTTTATGATAGGGCGTATCAGACCGCCGCAGAACTTTCATTTGATACAATGCTTAACGAATCATTTACCAGCTTGGCTTGTTCGAGATTATGGATTGAGTATGATCCCGTCGCTGGCGAAGCGGACGCGGCCCGGCCGATATAATGCAGCGTAGCGTCGTCGGGTGTAATCGAACGCAAGCGCGGTTCGACAAACGTCCAGCCGCCCATATTCTGCGGCTCCTCCTGTGTCCAGACAATCTCGGTCGTATTTGGATACGAGGCAAATATTTCGACCAATTTGCACACCGGAAACGGGTAAAACTGTTCGAGCCGGATAACAGCCACCCCTGTGAATTGATTCTGGTCCATAGCGCTTTCCGCCGAATCCGAGCCCTGACTTCCGTCCGGGCTACTGACGCGGGCTGAGTCAAGATCATAAAAAACCTTACCGCTGCATACTACTATTCGCTTTACCTTGGTTCGGTCGGTGATTCTGGCGTCATCTATCAAGGGCTGGAACCCGCCTGACTCTAGTTCCGGCATGGCCGAACTCGCCGCCGGCAGCCGCAAAAGGCTCTTTGGCGTCATCACGATCAAGGGCCGGATGATCTCCTGCTTGGCTTGCCGCCGCAGAAGATGAAAATACTGGGCGGGCGTGGACGGATAGCAGACCTGTAAATTATTCTCGCCGCAGAGCTGCAAATAACGTTCGAGCCGGGCGGACGAATGCTCGGGCCCCTGACCCTCGTACCCATGCGGGAGCAGCATTACGAGACGGCATTTTTGCTGCCATTTATCTTCGGAGGATGAGATGTATTGATCGATTACGATTTGTGCACCGTTTGAAAAATCACCGAACTGGGCTTCCCACGCGACGAGTTCTTTGGAGGAAATGACCGAGTAACCGTACTCAAAACCGAGCACAGCATATTCGGAAAGTGAGCTGTCAAAGACATAAAAGCGGGCAGCCGGATTTGCCTCATTACGCAGTTCGGTCAAGGGTGTCCACCGCTCACCGTTCATCGTGTCGTACATCGACGCGTGCCGTTGTGAAAACGTACCGCGTCCGGAATCCTGTCCGCTCAACCGAACAGGAAACCCTTCTAAAACGAGCGATCCGAACGACATTGCCTCGGCAAAGCCCCAGTCCATCGGAATTTCACCCGTGCCCATCTTGGCTCGCCGCGCGAGCTGGCCCACCATTTTCGGATTAATATGAAATTTATCGGGTACGAGCGAAACCTTTTCAGAAACCTGTTTCAAGTTGGCTGGCGAGACGCCGGTTTCGAGAATGGACGAGCCGTCTTCGTCGGAAGCGGGAGCCGCGAGCGTTGCCTTGGCCGGTTTGTCGGCGGCGATCTGTTTAGCACGTGCGAGAATGCCCTCGTATTTCTCGACGACCTTTTCCGTCATCGCGGTCAGGTCTTCGCCGGTCAAGACAGCCTCGCGGATAAGCTGTTGGGCGTAAAGGTGTCGCGTGCCGGGATGGGCCTTAACTCGGGAATACATCACTGGCTGGGTGTAGCTTGGCTCATCGCCCTCGTTATGACCGAGACGCCGAAAGCCGACGAGATCGATAACGACATCTTTCTGAAAGGCGCGGCGATAATCGAGCGCGATCTGGATTACGCGGTAGGCGGCCTCAGGATCGTCGCCATTTATGTGAAAGACCGCTGTCTGGGTAATGTGAGCCGCGTCAGTTGAATAGATCGACGATCGGCCTAGCTCGGGCGAGGTTGTAAAACCGATCTGATTATTGATTATAAGATGGATCGTGCCTCCGGTTCGATAACCGGGCAGACCGGCAAGTTGGAGCGTCTCCATCACGACGCCCTGACCGGCGAAAGCCGCGTCGCCATGCAGCAGCAGAGGCAATATCTGAGCGTAAACATCCTCGCGCGTTTTCTGCTCACCGTTGCGAAGCTCGTCCTGTCGAGCGCGGGCCATACCTTCGACAACCGGATTCACTGCCTCGAGATGGCTTGGGTTACAGGAAAGCTGAATGCGTAGGTCTCTGCCCGTCTTAGCCTTACGGGTTCCGATGGCTCCCTGGTGATACTTTACGTCTCCCTCATCCGCCGGAAAACTTGGGTGAGACGTACCTTCAAAAACGGTAAAGATGCGCTCAGCCATTTCGCCGGTTTCGGGATCGCCGATTATATTCGACAACACATTCAGACGACCGCGATGGGCCATGCCCATGTATATCTCGTCGGTGCCTCGAGCGGCTGCGCCCTCGACCAATTGGTCCAACATCGGGATGACGGTCTCGCAGCCCTCAAGCGAAAACCGCTTTTGACCGAGATACTTTTTGTGCAGAAACTGCTCAAACTGCTCCGCCTCGATAAGTTTTTGAAGCAGCTCTTTTTTCGTTTCGACAGCGAGGGGCTGTGTGTCGACAAACTGCTCGCGCACTTGCCGCCTGATCCAATCCTTTTCCTGATTACTGGCTATGTGGCGATACTCGATACCGACCGTGCCGCAATAAGCCCGGCGGAGAATCTCGAGGATTCGCCGAAGCGTCGCCGTCTTTTCGCCATGCAGTCCACCGGTAACAAATTCGCGGTCGAGATCCCAAACAGTGAGGCCGAAATTTTCGAGATCAAGCTCCGCCGTATAGTGCGACGACATGTTGAGCGGATCGATATTAGCCAGCAGATGTCCGCGAATGCGATAGGCGTTAATAAGCTGGAGTACGTTGGCCTGTTTCTCGATCTGCTCGGCACTTCGATCGCCGCCAAATAGCGACGGGTTGTTGTCCTGGGCCCAGCGCATCGGGGGGTAATTTACCTCAAGATCGGTAAAGATCGAATCGTAAAATGCGTGTTTGCCGACTAGCAGTTCGCTGATCTTTGCAAGAAAGAGGCCGCTCTCGGCGCCCTGAATAACGCGGTGGTCGTAGGTGCTCGTCAAGGTGACGGTTTTGCTAATACCGATCTGCGATAGAGACGCCGGTGCCATACCCTGATACTCAGCCGGATATTCGATAGCACCAGTGGCGATGATTGCGCTCTGCCCGGACATCAAACGAGGATTTGAGGCGGCCGTGCCGATCGTGCCGGGATTGGTCAGCGTGATCGTCGTACCTTGAAAATCCGCGATCTCGAGCTTGCCGTCACGGGCCTTTTTTACTTGCTGATTATAGGCCGTAAAAAATTCCACGAAGTTCATCCTGTTGCCGCCCTTAACGTTTGGCACGAGCAGATTTCGCGAACCGTCCTTTTTCTCCATGTCGATCGCGATACCGAGATTTACATCCTCGTGTTCGAGCCGGGACGGCGTACCGTCAACAACGCCAAAGCCAATGTTCATGCGCGGGTAAGTCTTGATCGCAGAAACGATCGCCCAAGCGATGATGTGGGTAAACGAAACTTTGCTGTGGCCCTTCGCGGCCAGGTGTTCGTTAAGTATCCGCCTATTTTCTTCAAGGACCTTGACCGGGATATTACGAAAGCTGGTCGCCGTCGGAACCGTCAGGCTCTGCTCCATATTCTCGACGATCTTTTTGGCGACGCCGGTAATCGGCTTTGGGGCGGTGTCGGGTGAAAGCGGGACGGCGACCGGAGCTTTTGCAGGGGCTGCCTCAACGACCGGTTTAGCCTCCGCAGCGACTGGTGCCGTTTGTCCGGATAATGACGCTTCAGTGGGAGTTTTGCCGTTCAACAGCTCGCTAAAATAAGCCTGCCAGGATTCGTCGACAAGGTTCGGATCCGTCTTGTATCGCTCAAGCAAACCCTCGACATAGGTCGCATTGGAGCCAAAGTTTTCGTTGATAAAAACGGTTAGATCAAGGGTCTTTTCGCTCACGTTATTCTTTTTCCTCGCTTAGCATAATGTTATAGCAAACCGATCGAAAATCGAAGTTAGGGACGGCGGGTGAGTTATCGAAAAAGATTCTTGACCTTAAGATCGATCTTTATCGGGACGACACGCTTAAAGCCGAAGCCAAATTTCTTGAATTTGCCGAACACTAGAATAGTGCCCGTCACGATCCAGTCATTTTTTGGATCGATCAATTCTTTGTAGGCACCTTTCGCAATGTTTGCGGCATTTATCGTTATGCGGGCGGGCTTTTGGAACCGGACGGTCTCGCCTTTTTTGAATGGAAAAGGTGACGCATATTCCTCGATCTGGATGGCGATCCCGTTGATTTGAAAGTCGCGAAAGGTCATTAAATCGACCCGGCCCGATCGACTCAGCGAGGTCACCTCGGAGACCACCTCAACCGTTACGCCCGACAGTCCCATACCGGTGATCTGCGGTTCAAAAAGCCGGACAGCAGCATCTGCTCCTTTCTTTATGGCATCAGAATCGTCCGCATTAACAACCGTGACTTTTGTTTCGTAAAGGTTGTAGCCGCGAATGGTTGAGGGTAATTTTTGCGCAAACGCACATTGCACAAGCAGCACGATCAAAATGCTTAAGCTTATTGCGGTAACTTTTATCACAGGATCAGATTAATTCGTCGATGCTTGCGAGGCCTCTTCGAGTTTGGGTTTTTCCGGCTCGCCTTCGATATCGAGTCTTATGGCATCCAGCAGACCGTTAATAAATTGGGTCGATTCAAACGTTGAAAAACGGCGGGCGGTCTCCAGGGCCTCATTTATTGCTACGCCATTTGGCGTGTCCTGATGAAGAAACTCAAAAACCGCGAGACGAAGTACGTTGCGGTCGACGATCGCCATTCTCTCGATCCGCCAATGTTCGGCGCGTGTGCGGATCACATCATCGATTGCGGCCATCTCTTTTAGTGTTCCGCACGCAAGTCGATTGGCAAATTCGCGTGTTTTGTCGTCGATCGCGGTGTCGCCAAGCTCAGTCCAATAAGTGTTTGTAAGGGTTTCACAGTCGTTGTGAACTAGGTCGGTTGCAAAAAGCATTTGAAGAGCACACTCACGTGCCTTGTGCCTGGTGCCGGAACTTTTCTCTGCTTTATCAAGCGACATGCGGAAAAACCTTTTCGTCGTTTCTGCGATCCATTTCGCGAAACATGTTTGTCATCTCGACGGCTGATATTGCCGCCTCGTACCCCTTGTTATCGGCTTTTTCGCCGGTCCGGTCAAGCGCCTGCTGCATCGTATCAGCCGTTATTACGCCAAACATTACAGGAACGCCCGTCTGCATAGATGCCTGTAAAATGCCGGCGGCTGCCTGCCCCGCGACGTATTCGAAATGAGGCGTATCGCCCCGAATCACAACCCCAAGCGCGATCACCGCATCGAAATCACCCGTCTTCGCCACTCGTAAACACGCGACAGGCAATTCGAAAGCTCCCGGAACCTGAAAAGTCTCGACCGATTCGTCGGCCGCCCCCGCCCCTTTCAGAGCATCCTGGGCGCCGCTGGCAAGCTTCGATGTTAGCTCGTCGTTCCAACGACTAACGACTATGGCAAAACGAAAACCGGTTGCTGTCATGTCGCTCCGATGTAGATCAGTTTTCAAATTTCTTCTCCCGCAGTCGATATCATCGCCGCTTTCAAGTATAGAGAACGCCGCTTGCGATTGACAAGCAAAATAGCGGGTTTTGCAAACCGCGGCAATTCTCCCGATAATACCTTCAGTAAAATGTCGCGGCAAATAATCGAAACCGAAGAGACCCTGATCATCGAAACGCCCGAGCGCGTGCCGCTCGAATTTGCGCTTGCCTCGATAGGGAACCGCTTCCTGGCGGTCGCGATAGATCATTTTATCCAGTATTTCACGATCATTCTTGTGGCGTGGCTCGCGTTGAGCTTCGCAGGGTTTAGCTCGTCGGATGTGACAGATGCACCTGATAAAATATTTTCCGAAATGCCGAAATGGACAATCGCTATTTTGATAATCGTGCTTTTTCTTATATTTGCGGGTTATTTTATCGTGTTTGAATGGCTATGGAACGGCCAGACGCCCGGCAAGAAATTGTTAAAACTGCGCGTCATCCGGGAGGATGGGCGGCCAGTCACTCTGTGGGAGGCGATCGCCCGCAATCTGCTGAGGATCTGCGATGCCGTGCCCGGATTCGTGCTGCCCGTTTATTCAATCGGCCTGATCGTAATATTTATGAGCAACCGTGACCAACGAGTCGGTGATATTTTTGCCGGTACGGTCGTGATCCGCGAACGCTCCGGAGAGGCCCCGACCTTTGCCGAAACATTCTCTGCCCGGATAGCCGATGTGGCCTTTAGTCGGGTCCAAAAACCGGCTGGCGTTGAGGCGAATGTCGCCTTGCTGTCGGAAAGGGAAGTAGAGGTTGTTGAGATTTTTCTGCGTCGCCGATGGGATCTGACCGACCGCCAACGCCTATGGATGGCGTGGCGCATCGCCTTGCCCATAATGTATAAACTAAAACCCGGCTACAACCTTGCGAACTTTACCTACGAGGGTTTTCTCGAGGAAATTCTACACCGCTTTCATACAAAACAGCGATTTTTGAATTGAGACAGCAATTCTAAAACTCATTTAGTTTCCCAATCGTATTGAAATAGTTTTCCGGCATCTTCCGGCGACATCTGTCCGCCGAGTATCGACACCGCTCGTGCCAAGACAGTATCGCGGCCCTTTGCCAGATCATCACCCGTAGGCAGAATGATTTCGTCTGGAATGACTCCCACGTGTTCGAGGCTTTTGCCGTCCGACATAATTACATCTGCATTTGTGATATTTGCACCGTAGAAAATACTTGCAAAACCTGAGCTAGACTCACCGTGAAAAGCCATCGCCTGCATAACGGCACCGGCCGAAACGTCACCTAAAACTATTCCGCGTTTTTCAATCTGTATAAAGCGTGCAAAAATTTCTGATGCGGAACCAGATTCACTGCTAAGCAGAACGATGACCTTGCCAGTGAATACCCCTTTTCCGCGCGATTTTGCCAAGATCGGATCCATTGGCTTGCGACCTTTTAGGTCGGCGAGCTTGATATCGTTATCAAAAAAGAAACCTGTTAGTCGTTCGAGGGTTTTAATATACCCGCCGCCGTTCGAGCGAAGGTCTAGAATCAAAGAGCCTGTGGTGCCGACATTTTCGCCCATGAGCGTGTCGACCGAACTAGGATCGAACCCAAATGACGGCATTCGCCAAATAGTGATGTTCCCTAATTTCTTAAACCCGTGTTTGTCATTATTATTTCCCTCGACAAAGTCATCCATTGCCCAAAAGAAGTTTTCCGCGGTGACTACATGGGGCATCTGCCGGATCTTTGATTCTATGTTCAACTCCCGCGGTTGATCGGAGCCGGGGGCCAGAGCGGTAATCCTTAGCTGGGATCTCCTTCCTAAAACGTTGTAGTAATACATCATTTTCCACAACTCTTTACGTGAGGGCTTATACCCTTCGATCGCTAGAACTTGATCGCCTGCCTTCAGTCCTTTGGCATCTGCATCGCTCTTAGGTTTTACTGTCGTGATAAAACACTTATCACCTATCATCCGGGCTCGCCAGCCGTATTCCACCCGAATATTTGTTGCGGGCGGTCGAAAAAATAGGTGAGAATCGTTAAAATCGATCAAGACCTGAGCAATGACAGCGAGTCCCTCGCCCGTAGTCTGCACCTCCTTTAAGCGTTCCTGTGCCTTAGCAACGCGGGCATCGAGGTCGATACCATGATAGGTCGGGTCGTAATAGTCTTTTGCTATTGCCCCTTTCAGGTTCTTGAGCATCGACGCCAGACGTTCGCGCTCGATGCGGTCTATTTTAGACTGGGCATAGGTTAGCGAGGTTGGGGTGAGAAGCGCGGTTGCGATGAAAAAAAGTCCTAATAGTGATCGTGCTATCAGCGGTTTCATGGGAAACTCCTTAAAATTTATTTTTTGGGCAAACTAAAACTGACGGTATAGGTTAATGGTCACAATGCTAGCATAATTTTTTTATAAAAGGCGCGACTTTTTTCGCCTTTTTTTTCTCTGTCGGCTAGTTCGATATCTAAGTCGTTTTATATGAATGATAAGCATATTCTCGTAACCGGCGGGGCCGGATTTATTGGCTCGCATCTTGTTGACCGGCTGCTCGCTGAGGGCGGTTGGCAGATCACGGTCGTGGATGATTTTAATGATTTCTACCCGCCTGAGATCAAGCACGCGAATATTGCTGAGCATTTAAGATCGCCGAATTATCGTGTAGTTGACGCGGATATTCGCGATTCGCCGACAATGACGGCTCTTTTCGCCGAGTATAAGTTTGATGTCATCGTCCATCTCGCGGCTCGCGCGGGTGTCCGGCCCTCATTATCCGAGCCAAAACTCTACGCCGAGACAAACATCAACGGCACGCTGAATCTGCTCGAACTTGCGCGAGAGCATAAGATAAAGCAATTCGTGTTTGGCTCGTCGTCGAGTGTTTACGGTATTAACGCCAAGGTGCCATTTGCCGAGGGGGACCGCATCCACCAGCCGATCTCGCCATATGCATCGACCAAGGCGGCGGGCGAACTGCTTTGTCACACATATTCGCACCTGTACGATATGCGGATCGTCTGCCTACGGTTTTTCACCGTTTACGGCGCACGGCAGCGGCCCGATCTGGCAATACATAAATTCTCGAAATTGATCACCGAGGGCACGCCGATACAGGTTTTTGGCGATGGCCGATCGCGTCGTGATTACACATATATCGACGATATTATCCAAGGCGTACGGGCGGCGATCGATTATGACAAAACGATGTACGAGATCTTTAACTTGGGCGAATCGCAGACGATCGAGCTTGGCGAACTGATCTCGCTATTGGAACGTTCGCTCGATACTCACGCCATCATTGACCGCCAACCAATTCAGCCAGGCGATGTGCCGGTGACGTTTGCAGATATTACAAAATCTCGCGAGCTGCTTGGCTATGAGCCCCGTACAAAGATCGCGGACGGGATACCGAAATTTGTCGAGTGGTTCCGAACGAAGATCTAACCGCGAAACGGGAAAAAAACGCGAAAAACTATCAAAAACTTAACCTTTTCGCTGTATAAAAATGACAATTTGGGCTAAATCCGTGTCACCATGATCCGCCTCGGTTCTTGGGTCAAGTGCCGTGCCATTCCCTCCGCTCCGTAAATGCCGCCGACGACCTCGTCCGCTTCAAACGGGTCCGATATCCGCCCGATCTCAGAATTACCATTGGAAAAAGAGTACTTGACTTTTGTAAGAAAAAATGTATCATAGATGCAACAGGCGATCAGGAATACAACAAAATGGCTATACAGTGGGATATTTTTAGAGGCGGACAGACGGTGCCTAGCAACAAGCGGCTCTCGGTGTCAATAAATGCAAAGTATGTATTGACGCTAAATAAATATACACGCGAAATATTGGGCAACCCGGAAGTCGTGTTGGTGATGTTTAATAAGCGGGATATGGTGATCGGGCTGTCATCTACACACGCCGGGGACCCTGATGGCTTTGAAGTAAAACCGAAGAGCGAGGGACAGAATTTTGTGATTCACATCGCACCTTTCTGCCGACATCACAATATTGTGATCGAGGCGACGGAGCGTTTTGCGATGCCCGGACTCAGCCGGGAGGGCTATCTGACGCTGGATCTCAAGAACACGATAAATGTCAGTAACAGGCGTAAACGGACACGATAAGAAATCTGCTAACTCCAACCGAATACCCGCTTCATAGCGGGCAGTAAACGATGGCCTGTGACAGTCTCGCGGAAATATTGTTCGTGTTCTAGCTCGACGCGAGCCATGTCGAGGAGGTCTTCGACGCATTCGGGCATATCGAGTTCGCGGGCAAACGCGGCCGCATCCTCGTACTCGACAGAGTTCTGACTCTCGAGCCGTCCGGCGAAATACATCGGCATAAACCAGCCGGAGATAAAGCACGAAGGGCCGAGCACATTCCCGATCGTCCAGAATACCTTTTCGCGGATCGGACGCGGTTTGGCTCCGAGCTTTTGGAGCCATTCGCCGACTCGTCGACGATGGTCCCATTCCTCGGCCTCGATCTCGCGGATTCGCGACTTTTCAGGAGACTCCTTGAGCGACTTCCAGTGGCCGCGATACGCGTACGCCGCCGCACACTCACCTGCGTGAGCGTTTTGGAGAATCCGGACTAGATTTTGACGCGCAGTTTTCAATCCATTTGAATTGTAACCGAATCCACGCGTGGGGGCCTCACGCTACGAGCGTTAGCTGCATATCAGGCGTGCGGATGAGGGTTGCATTGTATACCGATTACAACCGACAATATATTCAGGTAATTCAGACATTAAAGACCATGAAACGCATCTGGACAATTATCGGCGTACGCGATGTGCCGAGCAGCTTCAAATGGTATCAGTCACTCTTTGGCCAGCCTGAGACGGCACCGGCGCATGATTATTTCGGCCAGATCGTCGATTCGGATGGAACCGTCCTGCTATGCGTCCACCAGTGGGGAGAACATGATCATCCTTCTCTCTTCAGCCCGGACACCGCGACGCCCGGCAACGGTCTGCTTTTGTTTTTCCGCGTCGATGATTTTGATATGGCTCTGAAAAGAGCACGCGAGCTCGTCACCCGGTTCGAAGAGGAGCCAAACACGAACCCCAGTACCGGAACAATGGAATTCTCGCTTCGCGATCCAGACGGATATTACGTCACGATCAGTTCGCTCTCGTAACTCAAATTAGCGCGTTATGACAAAGGCAAATAAAATTATATATTGGGTCGCCACCCTCTGGCTTGCGTTAGGAATGACATCGACCGGTATTGTGCAGTTAATGAAATTGAAAGACGATGTGGATAGAATGGCACACCTTGGCTACCCTACGTATCTTCTGACAATGTTAGGCATTTGGAAACTGATGGGAGTTGTCGCGGTGCTTGTTCCCAGATATCCATTGCTAAAAGAGTGGGCGTATGCAGGTTTTTTCTTCGCCATGAGTGGCGCGGCAATTTCCCATATGATAATTGGCGATCCGATCGGTGAAATATTCCCGTCGGTGCTGCTTCTGATCCTGACCGTAGTGTCGTGGTATTTTAGGCCTGAGAGTAGAAAGATTAGGAGAGATGCCGAAGCTAGCCCGCAGTAAGGGCATAAGGTGATCTATTCGACAGTGAATGATATGAAAAACGAATTGTTACCAGCTGACCGCGAAGAGCTACTCAGCGAATTAAAAACACGTTTTGAGAAAAACACGGGCCGCCACGAAGGCCTTGAGTGGGCTAAGGTGCAGGCGAAGCTCGAAGCCGATCCCGCAAAACTGTGGTCACTCATTGAAATGGAAAGGACCGGCGGTGAACCGGATGTTGTCGGATTTGATAAACAGACCGGCGAATATATTTTTTTCGATTGCTCGCCGGAAAGCCCAAAGGAGCGCCGAAGCCTCTGTTACGACCGCGCGGCGTGGGAATTGAGGAAAGAACACAAACCAGAAAACGACGCGGTTAGCATGGCGGCCGAGATGGGCGTAGAGCTTTTGACGGAAGAAGAATATCGAGAGCTGCAAACGCTCGGAGAATTTGACCTGAAAACGTCGAGCTGGGTTAAAACGCCCGCCGCGATCAGAACTCTGGGCGGTGCCATCTTCGGCGATCGCCGCTTCGGCCGCGTCTTTACCTATCACAATGGTGCCGAATCGTACTACGCCGCCAGGGCGTTTCGCGGCTCGCTGAGGGTTTAACATTAGTAATGTTTTGAGTTATGGACAATCCAAAACCCATATTTGCTCCACTTGATTTTGTGACTCTTGATCTCGACGACCAAATCGCGCGAGGGCAAGAGTTTTTCAAAATGATAAGCCGCCGGCGAACGGTCAGGGAATATTCTGACCGCGACGTGCCCCTCGAATTGATCGAGACCGCGATATCCTCAGCCGGGACAGCACCATCGGGAGCGAACATGCAGCCGTGGAGATTTGTGGTAGTTCGCGATCCGCAAGTCAAACGGAAGATCCGCGAAGCTGCGGAGATCGAAGAGCATGAAAGCTATCACAACCGGATGAGCGAAAAATGGCTGCGGCGTCTCGCCCCGCTCGGTACCGACGAACACAAGCCTTTTCTAGAAATCGCCCCTTATCTGATCGTAGTTTTTCGTATCACTACTATCGTCGAAGAGGACGAAAGCGAACCGACATATTATTCGCAAGAATCCGTTGGTATCGCAGTCGGATTACTCCTAGCGGCTCTCCACAACATGGGGCTAGCCACGCTGACGCATACTCCGTCGCCGATGAAATTTCTGCAGGAGATACTCGGACGGCCAAAGAACGAGGTGCCGTTCGTGTTGATCCCGGTCGGTTATCCGGCGGAAAACGCTATGGTTCCGGACATCAAGCGAAAACCGCTCGACGAAATATCACAGGTGATTTAAGTTCGATAAGCCTTACATTTATCTATGGCTTATCCTTCTCGTCCATCACCGCCGGTTCCCAGAGTTCGACCTTGTTGCCGTCGGGGTCCATGATCCAGGCGAATTTTCCGTTTTCTTCGGCGTCGGGGCCTTTGACGATCTCGACGCCGTTTTGTTTTAGCTGGGCGAGCAGTTCGTCCATGTTATCAACGCGGTAGTTGATCATAAAGGACGACTCGCTGGGGCTGAACCATTTTGAGTCGGCGCTCGCCGTGCTCCAGACCGTCATGCCTCCGTCAACAACCTTGTCGTCGGTCCATTTCAATATCGAACCGCCCCAGCTCTCAAGGGTGATGCCGAGATTCTTCTCATACCACGCCGCCAACTCCGAGCCCTTGCCCGCACTCTTAAAAAATACCCCGCCGATGCCTGTCACCTTTGCCATATAATCACTCCCGTGCGTCGCATTCGACTGAATCAAACGGTCTCCGCTGAAACATCGAAAACCGTAAACTCTTCCGTTAAAAAAGCTCTCGATTTAGAAAAATCGATAAAATTAGCTTCGTCCGCGACATACTTTTGTGCGGCTTCGATTCCTTCGGGTGAAGAAACAGCCCCCAGAAAATCATCCATACTGTTCCACCAAATTTCGGTTACTCCGTCATAGGCAGGCGTTTCCAGTCCGCGCCCTTTGGCAATTTCAGCGTTCATCGGCGTATCAATTGTGTGGCTTTGAATATATTTCGTAGCATTCAACGTCTTCGCTATTCTGCGTATAAACGTGCCGTGTTTCTCCCGCCAATAATCGTGAAATTCCTCGTCGGACAAATCCTTGTGTTTTGTAATGCAATAGATAAACTTAATCATAAAATGCTCTCCTTCCATACAAGAGGTATCTGTAACCCATCAAGCATAATTTTAGCAAATCATCCGCTACTTTGGCGGCTTTGCATCAAGGAAGTCGTTTATCATCGACACAATGATCGTCATGCGGTCCATTAGGGTGACGTGGGTTGTGTTGGGCAAAATAGCTAATCTCGATTCGACGCGTGGCTGCATGTCGGCGTGGGTGTTGCCGCCGCCTTTGAGGCGGTACATTTCGGCGATGTGATCGATCCGCACGCCGTCGGCGTCGCCGTGGATGAAGAAGAACGGAGCTTTCGTCGCCTTGAGGTTGTCGGCGCCGAAATCGTATGGCCTCATTGCTGCCGCTTTGATGTGGTTGAAGAGATCGGGGAATGAGTTCGGCACCGGATTAAGTTTCTCTCGTTCGGTTTCGGCGGGCGTGCCTTTGAACATCTCAGGCGAGAAGCTGGGCCACGCGTCGTTTGCTTCCTTGACCCAGCCGTCGCGTCTCATAGGTGCTGAGATACTGACGACCTTTCGCACTTTTTCGCCGTGGCGTATCGCAGTCATCATCGCCGTGCCTGCACCCAAACTGTAGCCCACGATATCCGCACGTTCGATCTTGAGATAATCGAGCAGGCCGGCGACATCGTCGGAAAGGTTTTCGTAGGTAATGTCGCGTTTGATGTCGGCAGTCCGCCCGTGGCCCTGCATTTCGACGGCGATGACCTTCCGCGTTTTGGCGAGTTCATTGATCCACAAACGCCAGTTGTCCGTGATCGCCATAAACGCCCCATGCAGCAGCACCACCGGCTCACCGCTGCCCTTGATCTCGTAATACATCTTCAACCCGTTAACCGGAGCGTACCCCGTAACCGGTTTCTGCTGCCCCGACGCGATACCCGCGAGGAACATCATCATAATAATCGTCAAGAGGATAGCTGTTGTCTTCATATTTAGTTTCCAATTCATAATTTTCTCTTGTGGCGCACTTGTCCTTAACCGAAGATCGCATTCAGCTAGAAGTAGAAGGCAGCGATCTCGTTTTCAATATCCTTGATCGTAAAACCCTCCTGACCAGCATTGCTTAACAGAATTACGGTGACTTTGTCGTTGAGGAAGCGCGACATCGAAGTGGCAAATCCCTCTCCGCTGCCCACATGACCCGCACGCCGGTGGCCTCGAAAAGGGGAAAGGCCGAACCCTATTCCCGTATTCGAGATCATCTCACCCGAATTTAGCTTTGTGTAGCTAAACATCTCGTTTAGTGTGTCTTTTTTCAGCAATTTATCAGTGTAAAGAGCCGCGTCCCATTTCGCGAGATCCAGGACGGTAGATGATAAACCTGCGGTTGAGAATGTGATTGTTGGACTGTACGGTTTTGCATTCACAAATCGCGTTTTGTCCCAGACGTATCCGCTCGCGCGGTTGGGAATAATATCGCTAATGCTATCAACCCGCGTATCGGACATTTTTAGCGGATCGAAGATGCGTTTACGAAGAAAGTGTTCGTATGGTTTGCCGGTGACCTTCTCGATAAGCATTCCCAAAAGGTAAAAATTTGTGTCGCTGTAATCCCATTTAGAACCAGGCTCGAACTGAAGCGGCAATGAAGCCGTAAGACCGATCAACTCCTTCTGAGTGTGGTCCGCCGTTTGGTCGCCCAACTTCCCAATATGATCACGAAATCCTTCGATACCCGATGTGTGCGAAAGGAGATGGCGGATCTTGACTTCTCGCCAAGCCACCGGAAGGTCGGGAAGATATTTTGATATCGGATCGTCCAGGGCTACTGAGCCAGACTCGACCAACATCATGACCGCGACCGCAGTGAAAGTTTTCGTGATCGAAAAAAGCGAATATCGTGTCCGCGATGTGGCGGGAGTATTGAGTTCGAGATTGGAGACACCATAGCCTTTTACGAGAACTATCTTGCCGTCACGAACCACTGCAAGCGACAATCCGGGAATATGGTGTTCCGCCATTTTTGATCGGACAAAGGCGTCAACGCGAGACTCTATCTTCGCATTGGATGTCGTGGTTCGTTGGCCGGATGATACGCCGTTGAGAAGAAGTACCGCCAGCAGAATGATTGTAACTCTGTAATTCACGTTCTTTATTCTAATCCTCATCGATCTGAGGTGCTCCGGTTTTTACATCTCCGTCGCGTTCGTAGGTGACGCAGATGATGCCTTTTGGGCGACTTGGCTGCTTGTCACCCTGGAGTCCCTGAAAGGGACATATTCAATAGCGTCGGGTAACACCCGACGTTCGCATCGCAAAATCGACGTCGTCCCTGAAAGGGACGAATGATGATCGCGTGGGAAATTTGTCCCCTTCAGGGACAGGACGGAAAGGCAAATGCTGTCGTCGTCGGGATACTCCCGACGCTACTGCTTTTTGTGCCTTTCAGGCACGATTGATCAATCCCAAACATATTTCTCATCAAAATCGATCTTGTATTTGCGGTAGAAACCGCGCATCTCGTCCTCGAACAAATGCTTTTTATGATGTTCTTTTTGATTTGCGATGTATCTCTCAACAACTGTAATCTGCGAATAGCCGACCGAGAATGCCGAGTAGCCGTCTTGCCAGGCGAACTTTGAATACATGCCTCCTTTGGTCTTTATCCATTTTGAGCTGTCCCGTTTAACGGCACCTATCAAATCGGGCACAAGATGATTTTTGCTCATCGAGACCAACAGATGATCGTGATTTGACGTGCCGCCCGCTTTCAGTAATTTACCGTCAAAGTTTCTTACGATCCCGCCAATATACGCGAACAGTTCGTCCTCGATTTCCGGTTGGATAAAATCGAACCGATTTTTCGTCGAGAAGACCATATGGAAATAGCTCTGGAATAGCGTCTGTGCCATAGTTTGTTTGTCCCTTTCAGGGACAATCGTATCATTGAACAATGGTTCGTCGGGATTCTCCCGACGCTATTTCATTGTTCCCCTTCGGGGATCACTGATCGTCATCCTCTTTTATCTGAGGTCCTCCGGTTTTTACATCGCCGTCGCGTTCGTATGTGACGCAGATGATGCCTTTTGGGGCGACCTTGCTGTTGGTTACCTTGAATGACGCTGGGATGGTGCCGCTTTCGAAGAGGCGTTTTCCGGTGCCGAGGGTGATGGGGATTATCATCAGCTCCATCTCATCGACGAGGTCGTTTTTGAAAAGCGTCTGGATCAGATCGGAGCTGCCCATGACGTAGATATCGGGGCCGTCCTGCAGTTTGATCTCGCGTACCTTTTCGGCGATGTCGCCGCTCAGGAACACGTTTGGCTGCCAATCGCTGGAGTCACGCGTGTTCGAAGCGACGTACTTCGTCGCGGTCATGACGTTCGGCCAGAAGTTCGAATGCGTCGGCCAGTACGTCTCCCAACCGTCAAAGGTCTTCCGCCCCAACAGCAGATCCATCGGTTTCGCCAGCCGCTCCTGCACCACGCCGCCCGTCACCTCGTCCGCATAGGGAAAAAACCACCCGCCATACTTAAACCCGTCGCCGTCCGCTTCCTCGTTCTGTATGACACCATCGATCGTCATGAATTCCGCTGCAATTATTTTTCTCATTATCTTAACGCCTTTATGGCTACAAACAACATTCTGCAACCAAACGGTTGCGTATGTCAAGTGCAACCAAATGGTTTCTTATCTTCGCATTAAATATTTGGGGTACGAACGGCGCAAATTTGATAAAATTGTATTTGTGAAATCATGGATATGGATTTAGTCGTAGATACATCAGCAATAATCGCCGTTATTGCAAACGAACCTGAAAAGCCCGTGTTGATTACTAAATCGCAGGGATATGATCTGGTTGCACCTTATTCGCTATATTTGGAAATTGGGAACGCCTTTTCGGCGATGATTAAACGCGGGCGTATTACCCTGGAACAGGCAACTGCGGCGATAGGGATTTACAAGCAAATTCCGATCGATCTGGTTGATGTTGACTTGAAACCGGCGCTGGAGATAGTTGATAAGCACAAAGTTTATGCATACGACGCTTATATGATCGCCTGTGCTTTCGATCGTGGTTGTCCGTTGCTGACTTTGGATGGTGGATTAGTTTACGCGGCAAAAGCGGCGGGCGTCGAAGTTTGGGAGGCGAATTAACAAATGCAGACATACACGGAAACACAAGAGAATTTGTCGGTTTTACTCGAGCGAGCGAATGACGAGGGCGAAGTTCGGATCAAACGAACCAACGGTCAGACATTTATCCTTAAACCGGAGCGAGCAAAGCGCTCTGCCCTTGATATTGCGGGTCTTGATCTAGGCGTTTCAACCAAAGAAATTGTCGATTTCGTCCGCGAAGGGCGTGAAAGACCTTAAGGTCAGAACCGCGAGCCGCTGACGACGCGGCTATCGCCGATCTCGAATCGGAACTGAAGATGAAACGCGATGTTCGCGACGATATCCACCACAGAGTCACAGAGGACACGGAGAAAGAAAGCTAGAAAAAGTGGATCGCAGGTAATCAAATCTATTACACCTCTCGAACCGCTTCTAAAAAGCTCTGTGCTCTCTGTGGCTCTGTGGTGAATTTTGAAATCAAAGGTCGGCCTCGGCGTCGCAGGCGATCCAGCCTACGGCAACGACAGCGCGCTCTATGGAGCCATGGGCTTCGTCCGTAAATCCGAGAAGAAGTCTGGTTTGACCCGGAAGAAGAAACCATAAGCTCTATCCTAGTTGTCGGGATCGTTTGCGGTAATATAAAAACAACGCAGACGACCCCGGCAGATCCACTGAGTGGATTTTGGGTAGTCACGTCGAGACAGCACAAACAAAAGGGCGCCGCCAACGCTGTAAGGACATCAAACCGCTTATGCGAATTATCGTTTTTCTATCAATTTGGATACTTGGGTTTACAGCCATTTGTTGTAGTGCTCAGACTCCCCAAACAGCCAAGGATTATGTAGATCGTGGGTTCCAGCGGATGGGAACCAATGATAGGAGCGGTGCTATCGAAGATTTCACAAAAGCAATTGAGCTTGATCCCAACTATGCACGTGCCTACAGTAACCGCGGACTGGTGATTAGCTGGAGTGGCGATCTCGACCGGGCCATTGCCGACTACAACAAAGCTATCGACCTCGACCCAAAGTTCTATGGTGCTTACAGCAATCGAGGGCTTGCGAGAATGAAAAAGAAGGACGTGGACGGAGCTCTAGCAGATTATGATAAAGCCCTCGAACTCGATACGTCGCAGGGGATGCTTTTCTGGAATAGGGGCATAGCGCGTCTTACCAAAGGTCTTTATGACGGCGCGATTGAGGACTTCGATAAGATGCTTGTTGCTAACCCGAATTTCTCCGACGGCTACGTGAACCGTGGGTTGGCTTATAAGGGAAATAAGCTTACTACGAAATCCATTGAGGACTTTTCGAAAGCAATCGAGCTTAATCCCGAGAATGCGATCGCGTTCATCAATCGTGGGTTGGTATATTTTGACTTGAACAACTACACAAAGGCAATTCCCGAGTATTCAAAGGCTATCGAGTTGATTCCAAACTCCGTGGACCTTTATGCAGACAGGGCGAAGCTTTATCGAAAAGTCGGGAAACTTGCCCTTGCAAAGGCGGATGAGAAAAAGATCGCAGACCTTTTAAAGCAATAGGCAATATAAAGACGACAGGTCTCGTCATGACAAGATCATGCTGCTATCGCTTATTCGTATTCTCAAACCCAAACGCAATCGCCGCTTTGAGAACGTCGGTGTTTATATCTTTTAGAGTTTTGAATCGGATGCAATACCCGGTCACGCCCCCGAGGCTGCTGGCGTAAGTTTCGGCCAGGTATTTCTTGTCTTCGATACCGAGGATATAGATGGAGATCCCTCTTTGCCCCGCGCTCAGGCCGATCTGATAGAACTCACTAACCGTGCCATCGGCGTATTTGTGGTCACGTACGTCGCGCTTCATCTTGAGTTCGGATTCAAGGTCAGTGATACGAGAAATCCCTATGCAGCAACGGGCGTTAGGGTGAAGATGCGGGCGTGGCGGCCTGCGATGCGCACATCACCCCGACGGAGAGCTTCTCTGATGTCGTCCAGTTTATAGGCTTCTTCTACGCTCAGATACGGCGACCATTCGTCATCGGTCTCGGTAAGCTCTACCTGAACCTCAGCGGCATAATCGCCCTCGTGGATAAATTTTGTTCGGATCACTTTTTTCATTGCTTCCTCCTAAGAAAATCATTTTCCCACAAATCGGGGTCAGGGCGATAGGCGGTAATTAGTACTGCCGGTTCTGTTTTACCTTTTGGTATGCCCCATACGACGTGTATGGAGCGCCCGTCGCCAACGGTTTCCCGCACCAATACGCACGCACCTTTTGGATAATTCGGATAATCTTCGACAAGAACCGCGCTTGAGATGCCCTCAATTGCCTCGCGGGCGAGAATTCCGTCCGCCGCGAGTTCGTCATAACCGTGTTCGGAAATACGGATCGAACCCTGTCGAACCAACTCACGGATCTGATCAAATGTGCTCATGATTTATTGCAAATTCAATTTTAACAAACTCTCGCCGTTTCAACTCGCCTTTTTTATTCGTATTCTCAAACCCAAACGCAATCGCCGTTGCAAGAACGTCGGTGTTTATATCTTTTAGAGTTTTGAATCGTATGCAATAGCCGGTCACGGTTGCAAATCCGGACATCTATTCGGGTGACAGATGTTTGCTGATACGAGAAAGCAGGAGGTTATGACGTTCTGAGGATATATGACCGATCGCCCCTCTGATGTCTTTTTTAGTAACTATTGCCAAAAAGCCAAGCCTGATTATCGAAGTTTGTGTTAGTCCGCTTAAGGTGAAATCTGTGTGGGTTGGATCAATGGTTTCGTCAAAGTCATCGACTTATGTCGTAATTGTGTGCTGACGCCGCAAACAAGCAGATCATCAAACGGGGGCATAGAACGCCGATAAACCGTCGGTCTTGTTTTCCACATTCCGTCGGTTTGGGGAAGATCGACCAGAAGCACGTCACCTTCTTTCATAATCGGGATTGACCTCTTTCAGAGCGGTTAAAGAGTAATCAGGTTCGTCATCACCGTATGAGCGTTCAAGATTCGCAGCAGAGAACCGTAGCCATTCTTGCCGCTCGTCGGCGTCTTCAAAGTCAATGATAGTCACTATCGCACGACTTTTTTTCTCTAAATGAATAGGTTCTAGCAAAACTACGCTGCCGTTGACATCGATTTCGGCTTCGATCTGAGTAAGCATAAATTTCACCTCTTCACGGAGTATATCACTAAAGGAAATACGCTGAAAAACATTTTAGTCCGTCGCGTCAGTAGTTGCATCTCGTTTTTTATTCGTATTCTCAAACCCAAACGCAATCGCCGCTTCGAGAACGTCGGTGTTTATATCTTTTAGAGTTTTGAACCGAATGCAATACCCGGTCACGGCCGATTTGCCGAGGCTGCTGGCGTATGTTTCGGCCAGGTATTTCTTGTCTTCGATACCGAGGATATAGACGGAGATCCCGGTCTTATTGGGGCTCAGGCCGATCTGATAGAACTCGCTGATAGTCCCATCGGCGTATTTGTGGTCGCGAGACCCGTACCCGATATCCGGATTAGATACGACCTTGCCTTCGCTGTTTTTGCCGTCGAGAAACCACAATTTACACCCCGGCCTTATTCCCAAAATGAGATCGTGCAATTGTTGCAACTCAGTGCGTTTCGGTTCCGCGTGACTCGCAATAAATTTATCTATCTTCGGTTGTACGTTCTGCATAGCTTTTAATTCTCATGTTTCGTGATTCAATGAAATTCATGACGCCCTTTTTATAAATCAAGTATTCATCAATGCCGGTAAATGTCTGTTTGGTTTCGAAGTCGTCAAACGGCAGATAAAATCTGATGTTTTGATCTCCGTCAACAAGGTCGTTGAGGAGAAAGAACTGGAAATAGCCTTCAAAACTCTCGAACAATTCAAAGAAGTTCCTATATCGAGATAATGTGTCGAAAAGCGGACTTTCCTGTTCCAAATAGAACCGACGAATACACTCTAACGTCAAATCAAATCTGTCATCGATTAAACTGTTTATTCCTCGGGCTTGATTTATCGTATGCTGTCCGTCAACTCGGTTGTTTGGGAACAATGTAAATGCACCGATGGTCGAACCTGTGTCAAAGAGTTCACATACTTCATCTTGAATTTGTTGTGTAAGCCACATTTTTCGCTTGTGGTTTTTGTATGAGTGGGTTATCGCATCACTTCCCAAGAAAAATTCTCCAGAGTCTGAATTGTGATACAAGTAAACTCCGGTCTTCTGGTCAGTCAGCTCAAATATGTCTCCATTTGGTAACGGTTTGCTCCACAAGTATTTATGGTATGAACGAAGTGTCGGACTCGTGCTGTCCGGATCTCCTCCTCGCGCGTCAGAGTAAACATTAAATGTTGTATCAACCTTCATTTGTTATGTAGCTTTGCGAGCAATTGACTTCCCCAGCTCGTTTGTAATGGCAATAGTCTCAGATGCTCTTATCCGTTGTTTCTTGGGTCAAAGTCCACCATCCATTCGATTCCGTATTTGTCTCTAAAACAACCAAAATATGTACCCCAAGGACTGTCTCCAATTGGCCCTTCGATCTGTCCGCCGGCGGAAAGTCCGTTGAATAATTTATCGGCTTCTTCGCGGCTTTCGGCATTAATAACTATTTTAGACCTGTTTTCGTTTTCGTTTGTTGGTCCCATAGCTTCCGGAACGTCATTGGCCATTAAAGAGGTTGTGCCGATTGGCAAGGCAATGTGCATTATTTTGTTTTCCTCGTTTTCTGGTATCGGAAATTCAGGGCTTGACAGTTCTTTGAAACGAATAATTTTTGCGAATTCGCCGCCAAATACCGATCTGTAAAATGTAAATGCTTCTTCTGCATTTCCGTTGAAGTTAATATGTGGATTGATCTGTGCCATTATTTTTCCTCTTTAGCCTTTTTGGCTTGTTAATTTCGTGCTTACTCTATTCGGTTTTCAGCATCGCCGTTGTCATTTGATTTTGAATTTTCTTTACATTGCCGCTTCGGTAAACTTGCAAATAATTCTTCCAAGTTTCGTAAAGTCTAAGACCCTAAAAAGCCATCAAGATAACCTAAGATCGTTTGTGACTGCATCATTAGGCTCACATGCCCTTGCGAAGGAACAATGGCTAATTGCGATTTCGGCATCGGTGTCAAATCAGATACACCACCACCGAGTAACTGATATGTTTTCATCAACTCAATTTTATCCAGGCCGTCGTTGTCGCCCGAGATAAGCAATACCGGCATAGTCATTTTGGCAATATTGGAGTCACCGCAATCAAACGGCACTCCGGCAAAATCAATCATCTGTTTTACGAATTTTCTCCATTTCGTTTTGTCAGGAGCCACTGCATCGTATGCAGCTTTCAACGGGGTGTCGTCAAAAAATTCAGGCTTAAAATTTTTAAAAGCGCCGTTTACTACGGGCAGCCAACCACTACTTTTATAAGTAGAAGAAATGATCACTAGCTTTCTAACCCTTTTAGGGCTTTGTACAGCTAACTGGTAAGCCACAGAGCCGCCCATGCTATATCCTGCAACATCAGCACTGTCAACTTTTAAATAATTCATTACGCCTTCGACATCACTTGCCAGGGTAGCCATATCTAATTTTCTGTCTGAATACGGTGAATGCCCATGTCCCTGCATTTCAATGGCGATCACTTTTCTTGTTTTTGACAATTCAGGTATCAACTGCGCCCAGTTCATCTCGATGGTATAAAAAGCACCATGCAGTAAAACTATAGGCTTACCCTGACCATATACTTCGTAATAAACCTTAATGCCGTTGACCGGCGCATAACCCGTTGTCGGCTTCTGCTGCGCGGATGCGATACCCGCCAAGAACATCACTACGAGCGTCATCATGAGAAAGGTTTTTGTTTTCGTCTTTGGTTTCCAATTCATAATTCCTCTCATTGTTTTGACTCCCTTTCCTGCTTTAATTTTGTTAGCAGTTCGTCCAGGTAATTCAATGTCATAGTAAATCCTTCCTTGAAGCCCATTTCAATCATTTTCTCCAAGCGTTCGAGGGATTCGTTGTAGATAGAAACGTGAACGGTCGTCCTTCCGTCTTGCTCGCTGAAACTCAGGTCCCAATCCGAGCCCGGCAATTCGAGGTTCTCTTCTGCGTCCGCGAACGCATTGAACATCTTGAAATTGGTCTTTGGCGTGATCGAAGTATATTTCTGCACGATCCAACGCTCGGCACCCTCAGGGCTGACCATCGCGTAAAATCTGCGTCCTCCGACCTCGAAATTCATGACCTTTGTTCGTGACGCGAAAGGTTTTGGCGCCCACCATTGGTCGAGCAGTTCAGGTTTTGTATAAGCGTCCCAGACGAGGTCACGTACGGCGTCAAATTCTTTGGTTATCGTGACCGTCTTCGTCTCTTTATTAACAATAAAATCCATTTTCTTTCCCCAATTTTGGCTTCCTTATCTTTCCTTTGCGTTCTTCGCGACTTTGCGTTAAATATTTCACGCAGAGACGCAAAGCCCGAAAAGAAACCGCAAAGAAAGCCAACGAGCGTTGAACGTTACGCCCTTACTTACATGCGGGCTTCTGCACGTAATACTTCGTCGAGCCGCTTGTAGTTCATCTCCATGCCGTCGGTCATGCCGGTTTCGAGGGCCGCATCGCGGTCGGCCTGCAAGGCATATTTGATCGTGGTCGCAACGTTCGTGATTCCGTCGACCTCGTCAAAAGTCACGGTGATGATCGACGGCTCGGCGCCCATAGAAACGCCCATGTTGCCCGGATCGAAAGCTTGCGTGTGCACGATCTTGGCGTGCGGAACTACCTCCAAAACCTCGCCGGTGAATCCGAACTCCATGCCGTCTTCGTCATTGTGCCAACGCCACTGATACTCGCCGCCGACACGCATATCCATCTCGCAGACAGGCATCGACCAATTAGGCGGACCTGTACACCAGCGACGCAGTAGATTAGGTTCCATGTAGGCCCGCCACACCAGTTTGACGGGAGCATCAAAGCTCCGTTTGACGAGCACTTCGGTATCTGACGGAAGACTTGCTTCGGCGGGTTTCATATCTTTCGCTCCTGTTTCTCTTGTTGTTTTAACTCGGCAAGCAACACATCCAGCTGCTCGTACCGGCTTTCCCAGATCTTTCTGTACTGCTCTAACCACTCGTCGATCTCTTTCATTTTTTCGATCTCCAACCGGTAGTAGATTTCTCGCCCCCGCTGCTCCGGCGTCACCACATCGCATTCCGTCAAAATGCGAAGGTGTTTAGAAACAGCCTGCCGCGTCGTGTGAAAATTCTCCGCAATAGCATTCGGCGTCATCGCCTGCAACGCGATCAAAGCAATGATCGCTCGGCGTGTCGGATCAGCTATGGCTTGGAAAATGTCTCGTTTCATACTTACAAACAAGAGTATGCAACCAAACGGTTGCGTATGTCAAGCGCAACCGAATGGTTTCGGGAAATTAGATTATTTTGAGAGTTGGCTGCACTTGACGTCTGCAACCGTTCGCCATGGGCATAACGAAAGCTGTTATGTCGTGGAAGTATGTTCCCCGTTTGGTACAACATTATCTTTACTGCGATCCTGCTTCCAACGGCGATTTTGGGCGGTAAACTGATAACAACGTAATAGAAAAATGGGGAAAATTTTTGGTTTGCCTACAGCAAAGTCACAAAGTCAATTTTTGCGGTGTTATACATTTGAGGATTTGTTTTGATCGGATCTAAAACCACTATGAAAGACTTTAATTTTGGCCGTTTATTTTCGCTGACGCTTCTGTTTGTCACTATTTTTCTTTTTGGCTTTGTCAAATTTTCAGCTCAAACCGTTTCGGCAGATAGAGTAAACGTCAAGATAGTCACCGACGAGGCCGATGCCGTCCTGCGAATTCTGGAAAAAAGAGAAAACTCGCGGGATATAACCAACGCGGACTGGCAAATGGTATTTTCTAGCGAAGGCTACGTTCGGCTAAAGAAACGCGAACTGTCACTGTCACGCCCATTCGCAGAATCGGACTTCAAAAATTTCGTGCTTTCTGAAAACCTTAGCGGTAAGCGCAAAATTTTGTACGACACGCTGTCAAAATGGAAGGAAATAAATATAAATCATCCCGCCGAACTCGCCCTTGCCTATTTACCCTCGACCGCGCGGATCCGAGCCAAAATTTATCCTGTTATCAAACCTAGAGAAAATAGCTTTGTCTTCGACATCCCCGATGATCCGGCGATCTTTCTTTATCTTGATCCTTCGGTCAGCAAAGAGAAATTTGAAAATACGCTTGCTCATGAGCTGCACCACATAGGATACGGGAGCAGTTGCCCTTCACCCTCTACAACCGCAAGCATTAATCAATTATCTCCGAATCGGCAAAAGATTTTGAAATGGATCGGGGCTTTTGGTGAGGGGTTTGCGATGCTCGCCGCTGCCGGCGGCCCCGATGTTGATCCGCATTTATATAGTTTACCCGACGATCGCCTCCGATGGGAAAAGGACGTGGCGAACTTCGATAATGACCTAAAGACGGTCGAAAGGTTTTTTCTAGACCTGAAAGCCGGAAAACTTTCCGACAAAGAAGAGAATGAAATTGCGCGTTCATTTTACGGAATTCAGGGCCCCTGGTATACAGTCGGATGGCAAATGGCGGTCATGATTGAAAAAACATACGGACGCCGGAAACTTATCGAGGTCTTATGTGACCAACGGAAACTGTTAAAGACTTACAACGGTGCGGTCAAAAAATACAACCGAAAAAATAAGACCACACTTTTTTCCTGGAAAAGAGAGTTAACCACCGATTACTAAAGCTTTACCCTAGCCGCACAGGCTAATTGGCACTCTCGATACCGGTATCAGCGATTGGGGAATCAATCACGCCAAGTATATTGGTGAGGCTCTGCTGCGGGAAATGCGAGGCGAGGATAAATTAAGCCCATATTGGTCGATACTTCCGGCCGGGCAAGCCGGCTCGATTCCAATAAGGGCTATCATCGGAAAGCTGATTTCGTTTGTTCCGCGATCCGTCAATCCGGGGCAAAGCTTATCCCCTAAAACTACACTGTCGCAGAACTTACGGGCGGCAGAAATGAGGTCTGGAACGATTCACTGGAAATGTAAGCCGCTACTACTTCGTGCCACTGGTACAGGTCGGTAGATTTAGCACGCAATGGTGCAGCCAACCAAAGTCCCACAGACCAATGCGTTCTTCTGTTAATTCTGCGTAACATTTTATTTCTTTCCTACACCCGGACTTCACTCACTGCAAAAGTGGACGACAGGCTGCCATCTTTCCGTATTTCACCACTCCTGAATAATAACGCCAAGTTGTCCGTCCTTTAATGCGAATTCTTTAGCTCCCCATGGGCGAAGGGTTATCTTTGGGAGGTTTGGGTGGAGGAATTCGGGATGAGACCTGGAAACCTTGTCGTAAACTTCTTCGATATTTTTGGTCACTAACCTAAACTCAGGATAATGCTCTTTGGCAAGTTCCGCATTCTGAAAAAGATTTATCCGCAGGCCGTCTTTTTCGACCACGCAGAATGGTTGGCGTGATGTTCGTTCATCATGCCCGATCTCAAAACCCAGACAATCGACGAAGATCTTCACGCCATCGGCAATATCGACGTAGAAGATATTTGGAACTAGTTTTTCAAATTTCATTGTTTAGTTTTACTTTTCTTCCTTCGCGTTCTCTGCGGCTTCGCGTGAGATGGCTTTTTTCCCGCAAAGCCGCAAAGTCCGCCAAGGAAACCGCAAAGAAAATAAAGAACTCAGGTCGCAGAATTAACTAACTATTGGTTATTAGTCTCCCGCCCACCATCGCTAAGGGAAGCAGCATGGCGGTAAAGATCACGTGATACCAGATCGGGACATACTGCCAAGACATAGCTGCCTTTGCGATGCCCATGAGTAACAGCAGGCACCCGGCGATTAGCGGAGCTTTTGAATTTTCACCGGCAATGAGTGCCGCCAGAGATCCGGCCATCACCGAGACTATTGTGCCGAAGACAAGCTGCGTGAGCAGCATTGTCGTGTCCGCGGTGAATCCCGGCGCACCGGCGCCATTTTTAACAGCCTCCTCGAACGCCTTTTGATTAACGCCGAACGTGGACCAAACGGCGGAAATGACCTTTTCGATTCCGATAAACAAAACCATCCAGCCAATAAATCCGCCGATAACCCCCAAAACGATTCGTAGCATATTTATCTCCTATTTTTTGAACCCAGTCGCTATCGCTCCCGGTTCTGACCAACGAATTCGAGAGCGTCGTTTTCTTCGGCAAAGGTGCGAAACTCAATTACCTTGCCGTCGCGGAATGTAAAGACGTCTGCGGTGCGACCTTCGAGCCAGTCGGTTTGGTCCTTTAGTCTAACGCGAACGTGGCAGGACACGACAACCTTGTCGCGGGCGGTCACGAAGCGTTCTGGTTCGCAGGCACCTTCGGCCCAGGTTGAGCGGCCTTGGGCGACGTGTGCTTTGACGGCTTCGATGCCTTGATAGGTTCCGCCGGTTGCGGTTCCCTCAAATTTCGATGAAGATCGCTTCCGACATTTAATGCGATCAAATTGTGACTCCGCCCGGCACCAGACATTGCGAAAATCTCGCCGTCACGATATTCATGTTTCATATCAGACGCACGCTCGAACTCCAAAAACTCTTCGGGCGTCATTTTTGGGATCGGATTTGGGGTCATAATATCAGCTCATCAGGCGGCGGATTTGCATAACCTATTATACACGGTATTCCGTTCAACTTCGCCAAATTTGATGTTTTCGATGGGCGATTTTTTCGGGCGAAGGAAGCTAAAAAGGCGAAAAGACATTTAAGAAAGTATGTAAGAATTAGCCTTCATATCGGAGTATGCAGTTTCTATCAGCTTCGTTAGGGCCGCGGGATCAACGTCAGTTTCAGGCCGCAGCTTTACATGGCGCATGAATTTGCCGGTGCCTTCCAGCAGACCATTCGGATCCACAAGTTCGGTGCCCTGGAAGAATCCAACGTTGACGTGTGCTGTGAAGACATTTACGTAACCAAATGCCGCCTCGCCGACGCATGCTGTGGGGTGGTAGTCATGCAATAGCTCGCGAACATCGTCGCCGCAGCCGCGCATCACTTCAAACCACGCCCTCGCGATCACTCCGAGTTCACCCGCGCGGGCATCGAACCATGCCTCGATAGACGGATCGCGTTTGGTTGCGGTTGGAAATTCAAATAGCGTTTCTCTGATCATCTCCTGGCGGTCGGACAAAAAGGATTTAGGCATTCGGTCGGCCAAAATAGAGGATGTAGCCATCCGCATCCTCGATTTCGAAACCACGCAGATTGTCGGTGTTATCATGGAGCGGCTTAAAGAAACGGACCTCTCGCGATGCAAACTCGGCGGCCAACGCGTCCGGATCGGCGACGTAAACATAAGCGTCCCAAGCAGCGACGCCGTGCCCGATATCTCGCGTGTAGTTCGGCACCGGCTTGACGCCGATCGCTTTGAACATTATCATCGCGCGCCCACGCCGGACGATACCAAAGAATATATCATCCGGTTCCGGCCCCTCAAACGTGACCTCAAAACCGAGCTTGTCGCGATAGAACGCAAGCGTCGCTGGGACGTTTTGTACGATAAAAAGTGGCGATGCACCGCCGATCTCTGTCTGATCCGCCATTTTGCAAGTCCTCCAATACTAAATCGCACTGATAGTAACATAGTAACCACCAGGATCGCATAGCGATCAGTTGAATTTAGCCGTGGGTTTCAACCCACGGAACGTCGGATAATATGTCGTTGTCGCGTCAGCGACAAATGAATAATGTTGTGGTCGATTCAGTCGTCGCTACGCGACGAGATCGCGTTTTTCATTATGCCGTGGGTTGAAACCCACGGCTAAAATCAGGCAGCCGCTACGCGGCACGAAGAAACGTCACCCCCTCCGTGCGGATTCGATGGCGGCTACGTCGATCTTTTTCATGGTCATCATGGCGGCGAAGACGCGTTTGGCGACTTCGGGGTCGGGGTCGGTGGTGCCTTTGGTGAGGGCGACGGGGGTGATCTGCCAGGAGAGGCCCCATTTGTCTTTGCACCAGCCGCACTGGCTTTCTTCGCCGCCGTTATCTACGATGGCGTTCCAGTAGCGGTCGGTCTCTTCCTGGTCGTCGGTCGCGATCTGGAACGAGAACGCCTCGCTCTGCTTGAAATAGTCGCCGCCATTCAGCCCCATGCAGGCAATGCCGAACACCGTGAACTCGACCGTCAAAACCTGGCCCGCCTTACCGCCCGGAAAATCCGTCGGAGCCTTATGCACCGCCGTCACCTCCGAATCCGGAAACGTCGCCGCATAAAAATTAGCCGCCTCTTCAGCGTCCTTATCGTACCAAAGACAAATTGTATTTTTTGCTTGCGTCATAATTTCAATCCTACTTTTTCCGGTCAATTCCTCTGCAACGGTAAAATGCGAACTCGTGCTCGTGCTTCGTCCACCACGATCAAGGCTCCTCGATCAAGAGCAGGCTCGTTGTCACGCATGACTGAGATAAGAATGTTGCCGAGATTTGATGGCAAAATGTCCTGCGTGCGAACTTGGATGACGCTTGGGCCAGCGGCATTGGTCAGCGCCAGAATCATTCCAAAGTCGAGGTCGTGGGTGAAAACGACATAACTATTTGCTCGTGCGTACGCAACTATCTCGATGTCTTTGGCTCGCGGGTCGCCGATGGTTGACCAATGAACCGACTCGATATTTGCAGCCGTAAATGAGGCTGTCCAATCAGGGGCCAGGTTCATGTCAATTAGGATCTTCATGCAGCGGCGAGCGGGACTTCGATCTCCTCAACACGCCAGGCGGCATAGGCAAGGGCCTCGCGGACATCGTCTTGTTCAAGATAGGGATAGGCAGTCAGAATTTCTGTCGTGGAATGCCCGGAGGCAACCAATCCAACTATCGTCCCAACCGTCACGCGTAAGCCACGAATACAAGCCTTGCCTCCCATTACGTTAGGGTTAAATGTGATCCTATCCAATGTCATACATAATCTCCGTTCAGACTAACTATTTACATCAATTATACACCGTTATGTTTGTTACGATCTCGAAACCTCGCCTTATGCACCGCCGTCACCTCCGAATCCGGAAAGGTCGCCGCATAAAAATTAGCCGCCACATCAAGCGTCCTTATCGTACCAGAGACAAAATTGTATTTTTTGCTTGCGTCATAATTTTAGTCCGCCAGCTGTTCTTGCCGTTAGACCGATTCGAATCGATGTGCGGAAAAGGTCGCTTGCCATTTTATCACGCGGCTTGCCGCAATTCAGTGCGGTCAGGCTTGCCTGACCGTAATGCCTTTCTATAAATCGCTGGAGGATGCTGTGCCTCCGACAGATCAGTGATGCCACTCGATCTTGCCGGAATCAAGCTGTAAAGGCTCAACGTCTAAACCCCTGCCACACCAGATCCGGGCGCTTGACCATCTCCAGTCATTAGGATAGTCAACCAAACCGGCTCGAACCGGATTCAGGTGAGTATACTGGATCCGCTGCCAGAGCATTTGTTCGCTCCATAGCAGTCGGGTATTCGGATGCCGCTGCCAAACCATGTAGTCGGAGCCGTCGCTTCGACGCTGCACCCGCAGCTTTTTGAGCGACTCCGTATTGCCATTTTCTTTTAGGTGATCGATGATCCGTCGGCTGCCGATGCCTTTGATAAATCGGAGAATGTCTTTTGAATCGACCTTACTTTCCGTGACCAAGTGAAAATGATCTAGCATGATGACGTAGGCAAATATCAGGAATTTGCCCGATCGTCTCGCCTCGTTGAGGGCATTGCACATAAGCTGCGCGAGCGAATCCGTACGGAAGATCGGCAGCCGGTCTTTGGTCACCGCCGTCAAATAGAATGCCGGATTGTCTTTTGAGATTCGGAACATTTGTCGGAGGCACAGCCTCCTCCGGGGATTTTAGGGTAAGTCGCCCGGTCAGGCAAGCCTGACCGCACTGCGCTGGGGCAAGCCCAGAAGGTCGAATTAGCCGCAGGCCTCTTCGAATGTCTAATAATTCTATTACTCGAGATTGAGATAAAGAATCAATTTCTTGGCTCCGCCATGATGCACGGCGGTCAGGCTTGCCTGACCGAAACGGGCCAAAATAATTCTCGGAGGGGGCTATGCCCCCGACAAACTCTTTCGCCCGCTAAAGCGTGCTTGATATTTTTTGGGGGCGTCTCTCGGTCAGGCAAGCCTGACCGCACTGCGCTGGGCCAAGCGCAAGATTGAACGGTTTCGTGAAGCACTTTCACCGCTTCGTCAGGGACTTTGTGCTCTTCGTAAGGCACTTGCACCGCTTCGTCTGCGGTTAAGCGTCCTTCAAACGTAAATTTTCGGGCTTCGTCTGCGATTTTACGCGCTTCGTCCGCGATTTGCACCGCTTCGTATCAAACTTTTTCGCCTTCGTGAACGACTTGCGCGGCTTCGTCTGCGATTTTACGCTCTAGTTTCCAGTTGTCCTCATAACTAATGAGCGGAGCTCGATTAAGCTTGGCCCATGAAATATCGCGATTGTGCGGGTCTTTCCGTAGAGCACCAGGTTTATTCGCATTTTCACAGGCGATATCAAACGGAATGACCCACGAGCGTACGGGGCCAATCTTAGGCTTGAATATGAATACGAGCCATTCGCAGATCGACCGATCATCAAACACGAACCAACTGCCCGCCTTCCAACTCTCTGTTTCACTCCTTGTCTTAACGCTCACCCTCACCAAGCCGTTTCCGGACTCAATTGCCAGGTCGTACGCTGTCCAGCCTTCGGGCATTTTTGAGCCCGCTCTGCCGGCGAACGTGAACTGGCCTAACGCGTAATGCTCGCCCGCGTCGCCCAGCATCTTACGCGTGACGCCAAAGTTAAGTGATGTGTCGGCCATGAGTTAGCAGTTGTAGTAATTCATCGTCTGATACGTTGGTTCGATCCGTTTGCCTAAGTATTTCGCCTGCATTTCCTCCGACGCAGGCTTTCCGACAAATTCCGATCTGGCCCTGAGGGTTTCGGGTTTGTGTTGACGAAACTTGTATGGCGTGGCTCCGGCGTCGTGCCAATGAGTGACTTCGTAAACGGCCTTGATGACTCCGTTGTGAACGCCAAACACGTACTGAATCTTGTCGAGCTTGGACTTGTCGAGCTTCCAGATGCCGCGGACTATCTCATACAGTTCATCGGCACTCATACCCTCGCGGTACGTCTGATTTATCTTGACAACTAAGACCGGTTCATCGATTGTCTGCATATAACTCAACTCCTTACACGGAACGTCGCACCCACACTTCACTCGACTCAAGACTGGACGGCTAACTTACACTGCGGCGACGCGGTTGTAGACGGTGTCGCGTTCGACGGCTTCGAAGCCGGCACGGTGGACAAGCGCGATGATCTCTTGTTTGGTCATTTTTACTTCGCCGCCGGACGGACGCTATTGCAAAGGTCGAATTATTGGCTCGTCCGATTCTTCGAATCGAACCTTGCGATAAATTCTCGACAGCGGTACCGCTACGCCGATCGATTCAAGCTGCAGCTCGGAATCAATTCCTGATGTCTCGGAAAGAACCCAAAAGCCGTCTCCCTTTTTGTTGTACTTTTCAATTCGAGGCTGATCCTGTGAGATGAGAACGTATTCATGGAGGGTATCGATACTTCTGTAAAGTCTAAACTTCAGCCCTCGATCATAGGCTTCAGTGGATTCAGAAAGAACTTCAATAATGAGCAGCGGATTGATCAATGTATCTAACACATCATCCTGAAACACGGGTTCGCCGCACACCAGGGTGATATCGGGATATGCGTAATCGCTCGTAGCCGGAAGAAAAACACGCATATCCCCGAGGTAAGCCTCACAATCCTTTTCCTCAATGAGGTTATTCAGATCGCCGCCCAAATTCAGAGCTACAATATTGTGATTTCGTTTCGCCCCGCCCATAGCGACTATTTGGCCGCCGAGATATTCGTGCTTGATGTCCGACGCTCGCTCGAAGGCGAGAAACTCTTCCGGGGTCATTTTGGGGATCGGATTTGGATTCATAACGTCTAAACCTCACGCGACAGCTTTTTCGACACGATTATACACCGTGTCTCGTTCGACCGCCTCGAATCCCGCCCGCTGGATCATTTCGATGATCTCTTGTTTGGTCATTTTTACTTCGCCGCCGGATTCGACGGAGTAGCTGTGGGTGAGCTCGCCGCCGTCGGTGATGGTGCCGTCGAGGTCGTTGGCGCCGAAGTGGAGGGCGGTCTGGGCGGTAGCTTTGCCGAGCATGACCCAGTAGGCCTTGATGTGGTCGAAGTTGTCGAGCATCAGGCGCGAGACGGCGATGGTCTTGAGATTGTCGATCGCGTCGGGGCCGGGCAGGCTGTCGAGCGCGGTGCCGCTGGGGTAGAACGCGAGCGGGATGAAGCACTGGAAACCGCCTGACTTATCCTGCTGCTCTCTTAATTGAACGAAGTGGTCAACGCGGTCTTCGATCGACTCGATGTGGCCGTAGAGCATCGTGGCGTTGGTCTTGAGGCCGGCGGCGTGGACTTTGCCCGCAAGCTCGAGCCAGCGAGCGCCGTCGCATTTGTGATCGCAGATGCGGCTGCGTGTAGGTTCTGCGAATATCTCCGCTCCGCCGCCCGGACACGAGTCCATACCCGCAGCCTTGAGCTTTTCGATGACGTCTTCGTCCGACATCTTGTAAAAGCGGGCGAAGAAATCCAGCTCCACCATCGTCAGGGCTTTGAGATGGAGCTTTGGGAATTCGCGTTTTAGGGAAGAGAAAAGGTCGGTGTAGTACTCGAAGGGGAGCTTGCTGTTCAAACCGCCGACGATGTGCAGCTCGGTCGCACCTTCGGCAACTGCGGTGCGGGCGATGTCGATGCCTTCCTGCACGGAATGTGTATAGGCACCTTCTTGACGCGCTCGTTTGTAAAAGCCGCAGAATTTGCAGTCCGCGACGCAGATATTTGTATGGTTAAAATGCCGGTTGACGTTGTAATACGTCGTCAGGCCATGCTTTTTGCGGCGAACAGTGTCAGCCAATTTCCCAAGCGCATTCAGGTCCGAAGTGTTGTATAAAGCTAGGCCTTCGTCAAAAGTTAGGCGTTCGCCGTCCTCTACTTTGAAAGCGATGTCTATTAAATTTTTATCAAATGAAAGCTGCATATAACAATATTATGATAAGTCGTAGTTTGGAGCACTATGCCACTCGTGCTCGACATTTTGCATTATCAATGCATGGTCAAACTTTATCGTGCTTTCTGGGAATATTTCTTTGTCGTTATAAAAACTCGAGGTAACGCCATCGACAGCCAACGGTTTAACGACCCATTCCTTAGTTTTCAATGTGATGCCGTCCAAATACTTCCCGTCGCGTGTGACCGAATATCCCAGAGAACCGGCTTCAAAAAATTTTGATGATTCATCGAGGCTCTCAAAGATCGAACCCGCGGGCATATGATTGGAAAACCTGCTTTTAACGTCGATCGTAACTCCACCGTCTTTCGATCTCATCGATAGATCAACCCCTTTGTCATCTTCTGAGATATTAAACTCAGCGAGGTTGTGTTCACCGGGGAAAAGCCGTCCGCCGGCAAAGGCGTTAAGCGTCGAGTCGGTGTCGCGACGCGGAATGAATACGCCTTCGCGAGTTGAACCAGCTTCGTCCCATTCGACTGCGATGCGGTGGGCGGCATTTTCGCTCTTGATACCGATAAACGCCGGAGTGTGCATCGGCCTTGTGTGTTCGAGGCGGATGAGGCAGATTCCGGCTATCGCTTGGCCTTTATGCAGTTTGGGACGAAATCCAGCAGGCAGAATATTTTGCACAGTTTCAGGGTCTGCACGAAAATTTACAAGAATCCGTCGTTTTATCACGCCTTGAATAGTTGGGAGTCTCATATAGCTAATTAAAAACCTAGGCCGCTAAAACTTCGACGTACTCGCTACGTGAAATGGCTGGCGGAATGACGGCGCCGGATTCTGAAAGATCTTCTAAGTGAAACTCGATGGCTTCCTGAATCAAATGTTTAACCTCTTCTTCAGTTTCGCCTACGGCAACGCACCCAGGCAGATCAGGAACATATGCCCCGAAACTTGTGTCACCTTTTTCGATCACAACCATGTAACGCATATTCAATACCTCTACTTTTTTAGACCCGCCTGTTTTAGAACACTGTTCAATGTGCCGATCGGCATTTCGATACTTTCTTTTCCAGCAACCGTGACTGTTCCTACTTTACTAGGATGATGAAAATGACGGTGACTGCCCCTTATTCTTACTAGATACCATCCGTCTCGTTCAATAATCTTAATGACCTCTTTGACCTTCATATTGGATCAAATGAAAACCGCATGTGTGCTAATATTCTACCAAAACCATACGCGATAAATCGCGCACTCTGAACAATATGAAATTTGGACAGGTTCCCAATCCCGAAGAGATAGATTTCACCATCCCTGACGACCGGGAAGAGTCGAAGGCGGTGCTCGCGAAGTCGAAGGCTAAGGCTAAGGATATGTCGATCCACATCGGCTGTGCGAAGTGGAACAAGACGGATTTGAAGGGATTTTATCCGAAGGGTGTTAAGGACGAGCTTGGGTATTACTCGACGCAGTTTAACTGCATCGAGCTGAACGCGACGTTTTACAGGCTTTTTAAGCCGGACGTTTACGATGGCTGGTACGAGGCGACGCCGGAGGGCTTCAAATTCTTTCCGAAACTTACGCAGTCGATCTCTCATTTTCGCCGGCTGAAAGAAGTTCAGGAACTGGTAGACATCAGCGTCACCAATATGTCGCATTTGAAGGAAAAGCTCGGTATGCCGTTCCTCCAGATGCATAATAATTTTGGTCCGAAGGATATCGACCGTGTCGTGGCTTTTGTCGAGAACTGGAAGCAGTACAAGGCGCCGCTTGCGATGGAATTTCGCAAGACCGAATGGTACAACGACCCGGATGTTTCTGAGCAGTTATTTGAACTGCTGGAGAGCAATAAGATCACAAACGTGCTGGTCGATACGGCCGGACGGCGGGATCTGATGCATATGCGCCTTACGACGCCGACGGCTTTTGTTCGCTGGGTCGGAGCAAATGATCCGTCAGACTACTCCCGTTTGGACGAGTGGGTCGAGCGGATCGCGGATTGGAAAAAGCAGGGTTTGCAGGAGTTGAACTTCTTTGTCCATCAAAATCTTGAAAAGGAATCTCCGCTGCTTTCCGCCTATCTGATCAAAAAGCTGAATAAGAAATTGGGAACCGATCTGCAGATCCCAAAGACTCTGACCCGGGACAATTAGAGAGCCTCGCTCTTTTTATGAACGAGCGACGCTTTAAATCGTCTGAAATCCGGACACTCGTTTCAATCCTCGACCGATAGGTTGAGACCATTGATTTAACCATATCTCAAGTGTGTGTAATCGCACAGACACACCTTACCGCTCGACATACCATTCGAAAATCGAAGTCCGAACAAATGTGACTGCTTACGAAAGCCGAGATGTCTTTGCTAGCCGTTTTTACGTCTGCTTACAGATAAATCTACTTTATGATTGCAATCATTTTTTAGGTTTGCTTTCGGCGGTATGTTTCATGTGTAAAGTGAGAAAAAGCAATGAAATATATCGAATTAATAAAAGAATTAGAGGCCGATAACGGGGCGGGTCCGTTGAATGATAAGACGGTCAATCAACTATTCGACGGGGCATTCCGACGGATCGTTGAGGTTCGGTTGCGGAATGGTGCTGTCTTGTCGCGGCATCACGCGGATGTTCCGATCACGGTTTACTGTGTTTCGGGGACTGGTGTTTTTAATGCGGGTGCCGATCTTGAGAATACGCAGGGTCTGAAAGCGGGGACATTGATCACGATCGAGGCGGGTGTGGAGCACGAAGTTATTGCGAATCCAGAACTGCATATTCTGGTCACGAAATTTAAGGACAGTTAAAGCGAAAGTCGCGGGAGAGAATCAAGATGAAAAGGCTGTGGATGATATTGGGCGCGGTGTTTATTTTGTCGTTTGCGATTTTGGGCTGGGTCGGGACGGAGATATTTCGTCAGGCACCGCCGATTCCGAAAGAGGTTGTTTCGACCGACGGTACGGTCATGATCGCGGCCGAACAGGTCTCTGACGGGCAAAATGTCTGGCAGGCGATGGGCGGAATGCAAGTCGGGTCGATCTGGGGGCATGGGTCATATGTTGCGCCAGACTGGACGGCCGATTATCTGCACCGCGAGTCGGTTTTTGTCCTGAATGACTGGTCAAATGGCGAATTTGGCCGAACCTATGACGCATTGAACAGCGAACAGCAAGCAGTTTTGCGACAACGTTTGCAGGACATGATGCGGAAGAATACCTATGACGAGACGACCGGGAAGATCACGCTCGAGCCGGTTCGGGTGAAGGCGTTTGAGGACAACCTAAAACATTATTCGGACGTCTTTGCGAACGGTAATAAAGACTATGCCATTCAGCGAGACGCTCAGTCCGACCCGATAAAGTTACGGCAACTGACATCTTTCTTTTTTTGGACGGCATGGGCGTCAACGGCAAACCGGCCCGACAATACCATTTCATATACGAGCAATTTCCCGTCAGAGCCGCTGGTGGGAAATGTCCCGACCAGTTCGGCGATCGTCTGGACAGGGGTTAGCGTGATCCTGCTGATTGGGAGCATCGGGGCGATGGTCTGGTTTTATGCCGGTTGGCGAACGGAGGCCAAGGACAGCGATACGCCGGACATAGATCCGCTGATCGACGAGACGTTGACGCCCTCGCAGAGGGCGACGGTCAAATATTTCATCGTCGTTTCCTTGCTCTTTCTCTTGCAAATAATCATGGGGATAATTACGGCGCACTACGGCGTCGAGGGCGGTGGATTCTACGGGATACCGCTGTCGGATTATTTGCCATATGTCGTTTCGAGAACGTGGCATACGCAGCTTGGAATTTTCTGGATAGCGACCGCGTGGCTCGCGGCCGGGCTGTTTATCTCGCCATACATTTGCGGCAAGGAGCCAAAATTCCAGAAATTGGGTGTTGACGTGTTGTTCGGTGCTCTGCTGATCGTCGTGCTCGGCTCAATGGGCGGGCAATGGATGAGCGTGATGCATCGCTTAGGCACCGGCGATTTGTGGTTTTGGTTCGGACATCAAGGCTACGAATACGTTGATCTTGGCCGTGTCTGGCAGGCAGCACTCTTCATCGGTTTATTATTATGGCTGTTCCTGATCGGGCGATCTGCAATACCGGCTCTAAGGCGCAACGGCACCGACAAATCGCTCGTAATGCTGTTTCTGGCGACAACCGCCGGGATCGCATTGTTTTATGCTCCGGGACTGTTTTGGGGAATGCGGACCAATCTCACTGTTGTCGAATACTGGCGGTGGTGGGTCGTGCATCTGTGGGTCGAGGGCTTTTTTGAGGTTTTTGCAACCGTGGTCATTGCATATCTGTTTGCCAAATTAAAGGTGATTCAGGCCGAGCATGCGGCTCAGGCGTCGCTCCTATCGGGTGCGATATATTTGAGCGGCGGTATCATCGGCACGCTGCATCATCTTTACTTTGCCGGGACGCCGACAGTCGCTCTGGCTTTTGGCTCAGTATTTAGCGCCCTTGAGATCGTGCCGCTTGTTTTTGTCGGGTATGAGGCTTTTGAAAATATACGCCATTCCAAGGCTCGGCCATGGCTCGCACAATACAAATGGGTTGTTTATTTCTTTGTCGCCGTGGCGTTTTGGAATCTGGTCGGTGCGGGCGTTTTTGGATTTATGATTAATCCGCCGATCGCCTTGTACTATATGCAGGGACTAAACACAACGGCGGTTCATGCACACGGGGCTCTCTATGGCGTTTACGGCACACTCGGCCTGGCTTTGCTGCTGTTTTGCATGCGTGCGATGCAGCCGGAAAGGCAATGGAACACCAAGCTTTTGGCCTTCGCATTTTGGACGATCAACATCGGCATGCTGCTTGAGATATTTCTAAGTCTATTACCGATCGGCCTCTTGCAAACTTACCAATCTGTGTCCGTCGGTTATTGGTCAGCCCGAAGTCCGGAGTTTATGCAGACAAGCTTGATGCAGACACTCCGATGGATGCGGATGTTTGGCGACACGATCTTTGCGATCGGTGCAGTGGCATTTGTATATTTCGCGTTACAACTGATGCTTACGAAAGGTGAAGATCGGATCCCACCGGTCTCCGAATTGGAGCATCCATGAGAGATATAGAAACCAGAACGGATATTGACCTCATGATGCGTGTGTTTTACGAACGGGCATTTCTGGATGACAAGATCGGTTATATTTTTACGGATGTCGCCGCATTGGATATTGAAACCCATCTCCCGGTTATCGGGGATTTTTGGGAAAGCCTCCTTTTCGGAACGAAAAGCTATCAAAAACGCGGAAGAAATCCGCTTGTTATTCATAAAGCTTTGGATAGCAGGGAGAAGTTAGTGAAGGAACATTTTGTCCGTTGGCTATATATCTTTGAAAGAACCGTGGATGATGAATTTGCCGGGGAGCGTGCCGAACTCATTAAAGCCCGCGCCCGGGCGATAGCAGGGCGAATGCAGGTTTTCATAGCCGGAGATGGTTCGGCGATCAGTGATCCAAGAATTGACGCAAGGGCTCGGCAGCGTCAATAAATATTTTTCCGTGAACGATCCTGACGAGGTTCATTTCGGCAAACCGCCGTATTACCCGAATCGTTGTCTCAGTAGTCAAATTGGCCATTTCGGCGATGTCCTTACGACGGATGCGAATCCGGACCGGCATCGTAGTACACGCTTCTTCGACGAGTTTGATCAGGATGCGGCCGACCCGATATTCCGGGGATGCAGTGGCCAGGGTTCGGATCATAGAGGTTTTTTCCCGGAGCATCTCACATGTCCAGGCAATAACCTTGAATGAGAACTCGGGTGACTCGCGGAGAATATTTAAAAACTCCCGTCGTCCTATTTGGAGGAGCTGCGTATTCTCGATCGCGACCGCCGTCGCCGGATAAGGGCCGCCGTCAAAGACGGGGGGCACGGCGAACATCTCACCGCCGCGAAAGATACCAATTATCACTTCTTTGCCTACCTCCGGCGAACGAATCATCTTAACCGCGCCGGATAAGACGATAGGTAAAAATTCGGCGATACCGCCCCGTGCAAATATCTGCTGATTTTCTCCGTACGAGCGTTTATGTCCCGACACATGGAGAATTCGTTTTAGATCTTCGCTAGCATTATCAAGAAGTGGTTTCATCTTTGGAGAAAAATCGGTCCGCCGAATGTCAGCAACAAAATGACGCTGACGAAGGCATTTGTCGTGAAAAACGCGGCGTTCATTCGCGATAAGTCGTTGGCCTTGACGAGCGTGTGCTGGTAAACGAAGAGGGCACCGACCAAGAAAACACCAACGAGGGCAAGCCAACTCATTCCAGTTGTGAGATATAGCAGGAGCAAAACGATAAACGCCTGTAAATGAAAGAGCCGGGCGATCCAAAGCGAGTTTTTTATGCCAAAGCGAGCGGGGATCGAACGCAGGCCCGCCTTGCGATCATAATCGAAATCCTGACAGGCGTAGAGAACATCAAACCCGGCGGTCCAGATCAATACAAACAGCGAAAGCAGGATGGGGACCTCATCAAACAAGTCTCCGCGAACGGCGATCCATGCTGCCGAAGGCGAGATGGCGAGAGCCGCTCCGAGCAGAAGATGTGCGAATACCGTAAATCGTTTCGCGTATGAATAGCCGAGTACAAAAACCAGAGCGACCGGCGAGAGAGCAAAGGTCAGCCAATTTAACATGTACGCCGCAAGCACAAATATGGCGATCGAGATGTAGAGAAATGTCCAGGCAAAGCCGACCGATAGCTTGCCGGTGGGGAGTTCGCGGTTCGCGGTCCGCGGGTTGGCGGCGTCAATATCGCGGTCAATAATGCGGTTAAAGGTCATCGCGGCCGAGCGGGCGCCGACCATTGCGACCGTGATCCATACCAGTTGTCTCCAGCCTGGCAGGCCGTTTGCTGCAAGGATCGCTCCCAAAAAGGCAAACGGCAACGCAAATAGCGTATGCTCAAATTTGATCATTGCGAGCGTGGTTTTTAGTTTTTGAAAGACGGATGCCATGTTGGAAACGAAAATCAAAATTCTAGCACAATATTTTAGAACACCCGCTTCGCGGTAGAATGTAGCGATGCCCAACGGACGCACACATGACGCGATCACATTTCTACTCGCCGCTCCGGCGTTTGCCGCGACATATGCTGCAACGCGAAGCATGGGAGCATCGGTGATCGTGGCGGTGGCGTTTGTTTTTGGCGGGTTGATGTTTGGGCCGGACTTGGACACGGTTTCGCGTCAGTATTCGCGTTGGTTTATCTTACGGTTCATGTGGTATCCGTATCGCTCGTTTTTCAAGCACCGGTCGCGGTTCTCGCATGGGCTGATCCTCGGAGCTCTCATCCGCGTGGTCTATTTTATGGGGATTGCGACTATTCTTATTTATATTGCTGCGGTCATTTGGACGGTGGTCTCAGGCGCAAAGACACCGGAGATCAATACGTTTGCTAAGGCATGGCAAGGGCTGGGCAGCTTTATGCGTGCGTATCTCGGCAGCAATTTCGCGCTGCTCATGTTCATTGGGCTGTGGCTCGGGGCCGCAAGCCATACATTTACGGACGTGGCGGGGTCGTTTATAAAAACAGGGCGCATTGCTAAATTTCTCTAACGTTTGCCGCCGGTGCGGGCGGAGTATAGACGGAGTGCCTGCCGGCGGACCGCGTCCGAGACATTGCGGTTTTTTGTGAGCGACATCAGATCGCGAAGCTGTAGGCGGCTCATGATAGTGATCGCGTTTGCAATCGGGGTTCGCGGGTTTTTAGCGAGGCTGTGCATCACATTGTAGCTGCGGGCCCACTGCCTGTTTGACGCGATCTGCCGCAAGATGTCCTCCGGTATAGACCGCATTGCGGCTATCGACTCGACCTCCTGCTCGGTAATTCGGGGGTTGTTAACAACTGCGGTCGAGACGAGCCGGTTCGGATCGCGAACGAGAATATTGCGAGCCTCGCGGTCGCCTTTCATCGCCAGCTTGACGCGATCCTTGATGCCCATCTTCATGATCCGGTTGATCATCGAGATGCGCTCGCCGGGTATTTCGTCCTCCTCGAGCTGCATTTCGCCGATGATCTTTCCGATGGCCGCTTGCCTCTGCTCGTCCGTCTCCTCGTAAATATCCTCGATGTATTCGAGCGAAAGCCATGAGTCGTCAGTCTCGCGATCAGGCACCTCGATATGCTGTGCGAGAAAGAGGGCGTCGTCGACACTCATGCCTGAAGCACCGAGATCGGCCGCAAACTCTGCTTGTTCGATAAATTCGGCCGCCGCCTCGTTACCCTGGGCCCGAAGCTCATTTGCGATCTGCTGGGCGCCGCGTTCTTTTTCAAAAAATTCGCGTCTTATTTCTGAGGCCCGCCGATCGGCCTCAGGCGTCCGGTTAGCATTCCCGATGATCGCATCAAGGATGGCTCGATTTTTGATCAGCAACTGCTGGTTAAACGAGATCAGCTCGAGCAAGGGGCCACTCTGGGTTTTTGCTGCAAATTTTGCGATCGCCGCCGGCGGAGTCCTTGAATTTGTAAGGATCGTCTCATAAATTCCGGCGGGCAAGTCTTCTCGGCCAGCAAAGTAGGCCATTACGGTCGGAGCAAGTTCGCCGGAGCGAATCGTCTCCTCGAGAGCATCAACATTTTGTGCGGCGAGCGTTGCCCTCGCATTTTCCTTAAGCTCGGCATCGCTACCGCCAAAAAAAGTGACGAGTATTTCGAGGAGGTCGGGCTGGGGCAGAGGCAGGACGCCACGCGAGGCGGCAAGCTGCGCGGGCCGCGGTGCCGTGCCTTCGAGGACGGCTTTAACTACTGGATTGCTCGAAGTGATCTCGGAGCTCATATCAAGCTGGGAAAATCCGCGAATGCGTTACAAAAATCCCTAAATGTCTGACTGATACGACCGCCTCATTCTAGCATAAACAAACACAATCTTGACTAACCGCATCTTCGTGGCATAGTTTAATAAAAGGCCGTTAAGGCCGCCGCCCGGCAATCTTAAATTAATTCACCCGCTTTTTACACCTCATGATCAAAAACGAATTACAAAGTCTCATTTTAGAGGGACGGGCGCGCATCGGCGTCATCGGGCTCGGCTATGTGGGCCTGCCACTTATTGTCGAATTTTGCCTGAAAGGATACGAAGCTATCGGTTTTGAGGTCGATCAGCACAAGGCCACTGAGGTCGACGCCGGCCGCTCATACATAGTCGATGTGACGAGCGAGAACGTCAAAAAATGCATTGATGGCGGTAAGCTGTCCGCGACGACTGATTTCGGTAGGCTGGAGGCTTGCGACGTCATTATCATCTGCGTTCCGACGCCTCTGCGAAAGACCAAGGACCCTGATATGTCCTATATTCTTACTGCCGGCGGTGAGATTCAAAAATACATGCGTCGCGGCCAGCTCATCATACTCGAATCGACGACCTATCCGGGGACGACGGATGAAATTCTCCTGCCGATGTTTGAAGAAAAAGGCTTTAAGCTCGACGAAGATTTTCTGCTCGCCTTTTCGCCGGAGCGGGTCGATCCGGGCAACCCGCAATTCCAGACGCATAACATACCTAAGGTGGTCGGCGGGGTCTCAGCGGACTCGACGGAGATCGCCGCATTGCTTTACGGTCAGATCGTGGGTGAGGTATTTCCGGTTTCCTCGGCCCGTGTAGCTGAGGCCGCAAAGCTCTGGGAAAACACGTTTCGGGCAATAAACATCGGTATGGCGAACGAAATGGCTAAGCTCTGTAATGCACTCGGCATCGACACATGGGAGGTGGTCCGGGCGGCCGCAACCAAACCCTTTGGGTTTATGCCGTTTTATCCGGGTCCCGGCATCGGCGGCCACTGCATACCGCTTGACCCGCATTATTTGTCGTGGAAGGCACGCCAACACGGGTTTGATTCGCAGTTCATAAGCTTGGCCGAGCAGGTCAATTCGACGATGCCTAATTATGTCGTGGAACTCGCGACAAATGCCCTCAACGATGAAAAGAAAGCCGTCAACGGCTCGAAAATATTGATCCTCGGTGTCGCTTATAAAAAGGATATCGATGATATGCGCGAGTCGCCGGCACTGTCGATCATCGATCTGCTTCGCGCGGATGGTGCGGATGTTTATTACCACGACCCGTTCGTGCCGGAGGTCACATTCGACCACGCCTACACCATCGGAGATGCCGAACCGTTGTTTAATAAAGAACTGACCGACGGCCTGATCGCCGATTCGGACTGTGTCATTATCTGCACCGAACACTCGCCGGTGGATTACAAACGCGTATGCGAGCTTGCGTCGCTGGTCGTCGATACACGAAACGCTCTGACACCCGAAATTCGAAGTGGGTGCAAGGCAACGATCGTAAGACTCTGATGATCAAAGTTCTCCTCATCGCCGGTGCCCGGCCTAACTTCATGAAGGTCGCGCCGATCCACGCCGAGATGAAACGGCGGGCGGCGGAATTCGAGCCAATGATCGTGCATACCGGACAGCATTATGACGCCTCGATGTCGGACTCGTTTTTTTACGATCTTGGGATGCCAAAGCCGGATGTTCATCTTGCGGTTGGGTCGGGTTCGCACGCCGTCCAGACGGCGAAGATCATGACGGAATTCGAGCCGGTCGTGCTGGCGGAAAAGCCGGATTGGGTGCTTGTCGTCGGTGATGTAAATTCGACGATAGCGTGTGCGTTGGTATGTGCAAAGCTTGGTATAAAGGTTGCTCACGTCGAGTCAGGCTTGCGTTCACGCGATCGCTCGATGCCGGAGGAGATCAACCGAATCCTGACCGATTCGATATCGGATCTGCTCTTTACAACATCGCAGGACGCGGACGAAAATCTACGTCAGGAGGGAATTCCGGACGAGAAGATCCGCTTTGTCGGGAACGTGATGATCGACTCTTTGCTCGAACATCTAAAGTTTGCCGAAAGCTCGACGGTGCGTGAAAAATTGTCGCTGGATGGAAAGGATTACGCTGTTCTGACGCTTCATCGCCCATCGAATGTCGATGACAAAAATGTGTTTTCGGGCATCTTGGATGCTCTGCTTTCAATCGCCGAAAGGCTGCCGATCATCTTTCCGGTACATCCGCGAACAAAGGCAAAGATCACGGAATTTGGATTTGCGGACAAGATCGTAAAATCAAATATCAGGCTGATCGAACCGCTGGGCTACCTTGATTTTATGAGGTTATACAGCGGAGCAAAATTGGTTCTGACTGACTCCGGCGGTCTGCAAGAGGAGACGACCGTGCTCGGTATTCCGTGCCTGACACTGCGGCACAATACGGAACGCCCGATCACTATCGAGATGGGGACGAATATTTTGGTTGGTACCAATCCTGAGAAGATCAAGGAAGCAGCTTCCGAAATATTTGATCGCGGATCTGAAATTTCAAACAAAAGACGCCCGCCGCTCTGGGATGGCAAAACGGCGGAACGCATCTGTGACGTATTAGCTAAAAACTAATAAGTTAAAAGTGAAAAGTTATAAAATCTTTTGGGAGTAGGCCGACAACTTCTCAATTGTTCACTGTTAGTTTTTCACTTTTCACTTTCCATCGGATAGCCTGCCGCTTTCCAGCCCTGAGTTCCGCCTTTTAGAGCAAAAACATTTGGAATACCTTTTTGATTCATTTGGAATGCCAAACTGGCACTCGTGTGTTCGCTCGGTCAGGAACAGTAGACTATTATCTTTTTGCCTTTAGGAATGACATCAAATTTTTCGTCGGATGAGCCTATCGGGATATTGATCGCCCCTTTTATGTGTTCCTGTTTGTAGATCTCAGGCGCCCGAGCGTCGACGATCACGGCCGAACCGTCATCAAAAGCCTTCTTTGCATCCTCGATTGTGATGCGGGGCACATCGGCGTCGTCCTTAAATTTTTTGTATTCTGCAGTCTGACAGGCGGCCAGATTAGTAAATACAAGAAATGCGGCAAGCAAAATCAATTTCATCATTTTTCTCCAAATGCTGCAAGCACTTCGTCCGCGTGGGCCGCGACATCGACCTTATCAAATATTTTGACGATCTTGCCATCGCCGTCGATCAGAAACGTCTTGCGGTTTGTGCCCATGTATTTCTTACCGTACATGCTTTTTTCGCCCCAGACGCCGTAAGCCTCGACGATCTGTTTGTCGGTATCGGCGAGCAGATCGAAGGGCAATTGAAACTTTGAGATAAATTTCTGGTGCGATTTCTCATTGTCGGTAGAAACGCCGAGTATCTGTATGTCTTTGGTTTTGTATGTGTCGTTCGCATCACGGAACGAGCATGCTTCCTTCGTTCAGCCAGGTGTGTCGTCTTTTGGATAAAACCATAGCACGACGCGCTTTCCCGCAAAATCCTTTAAGCTTAAGGACTCGCCATCCTGGTTTTTCGCTCTAAAATCTGGTGCCGTGTCGCCTTCTTTTAACATAAATCTCCCTTGTTCGTGTAAAATCTACTTTCTTGCATTGTATCACGCGGCAGTCGACGCCGCGCAAAGGTAATGAAACCAATTAGTCACACACAGGCACTTAACCGACTGAAAACGCTAAAAGACGATCTTAGAGCTGAAATTTCAAATTCGTATGAGCAAAATGCTAAAAGCTGTCTGACCTGCGAAACACAAGGGGCCTGCTGTCTCGACGCACACTTTGTAAACGTGCATATCTCGCGGCTCGAAGCCGTGGCGATAGAACAGACTCTCGACAAATTTCCTGAGGAAAAAAAGGCTTTGGTTTTTGCACGGATCGATGAAACGATCAAGCGATACTCGCTGACCGCCGAGGGCGACACTTTTGCCCAAACATACGCTTGCCCGCTTTTTGAACAAGGAATAGGCTGCCTGGTCCACAACGAGGGCAAGCCGCTTGCATGTATTACACACGCTTGCTATGAAAATGAACGCGACCTTCCGCCCGGGCATTTGCTGGCTGACCAGGAAGCCCGCGTCGAAGATCTCAATCGCCGGACATACAGCCGACCACACCCTTGGCTGCCGATTCCGCTTGCATTAAAAAAGCACTCGCAAAAAGAAATACACAAGGTCACAAAAGACACTCTATAGTTTCTGGCGGCTAGTCTTATTTGATCTCAAGCTCAAATGGCATCAGAAGCATCGCTTGTCCGCGCTGCATCTGATCGAAGAGTGCCGCGTAGCGAAATGACCGGCGAATATCGGCCGGGAGCGATTCGATCAGGGCCGCCTGGGCCTGCTGTTCCTTGGTCTGGGCGGAAGGGTCGTCACCAAAAAGCGTTTCAAAAAATGGCCGCGGTGCCGGAAACACGACACGTTTTACGTCCGTTTCGTCAGGCAGATTTGCAAGCTCCTTAGCGATGCTGATCGCTTTTTCGAGACCTCCAAATTCATCGACCAGGCCATTTCCTTTTGCCTGTGTTCCCGTCCAGACACGGCCCTGGCCGAGCGTATTGACCTCCTCCGCAGATTTTTTGCGGCCCGCCGCGACCTTTGGCACAAAGTTGTCGTAATACACGTTGTTTGCCAGCTCGGTCATTTTTGCTCGCTCTTCAGGCGTAAATTTTTCGGTTTCACGAAATATACCGGCGTTCTTGCCACGCATAACGTATTCATTATTTACACCGAGCCAATCGTAAAAACCCTTTATCACCGGCTTGCCGAGAAACATACCGATCGATCCCGTTACGGTCGAGGGTTCGGCGACGATCTTATGGGCGTTACACGCGATGTAATAACCTCCCGACGCGGCAACGTCGGCCATCGAAACGACTACCGGCTTTTTCGCCTTGGCGTTCTCGATGGCATGCCACATCAGATCGGATGCGAGTGCCGAACCGCCCGGCGAATCCACACGCAGCACGATCGCCCTGATCGATTTGTCCTCGGCGGCATCGTTGACGGCATTGACGATCGTGTCAGAGCCGACCATCTCGCCGTTAAGCGGGCCGTTGCTCGAACGCCCGATGTTTATTGCGCCCGACGCATAAATGACGGCCACTTTTTCGCCTTTATTGAGACCGAGGCTGTCCGAAGGAATCTCGCGGTATTCGCCGCCGCGGATGGTACGTAGCTTGGCATCGGCTGCGTAGCCGAGGCGCGATTTTAGTTCGTCATCGACCTGTTCGGGATAAAATGCATCATCTATTAGGCCAAGCTCTTTGGCTTTCCGTGCGTTATATGGTGCATTGTCGACCATCGCCTTAACGTCATCGACCGATTTTTTTCGGGCCTCTGCAATTGCGTTTGTAAACCGGCTAAAATATTCGTCGAGCAGGGCGTTGATAACCTCACGCTGGCCGTCGCCCATTTCTTTTTTTGTATATTGATCCGGAGCATTTTTGTACTTCGGTCCGATCTGGATCACGTCGGCCTCGATGCCGAGCTTGTCGAGCGAGCCTTTGTAAAACATCGCTTCGGCGGCGAAACCGTTGATGTAAATGTCGCCCGATGGCGGCAGAAAGATCTTGTCGGCGGCGGTCGCCAGATAATATTCGCGGTTGGTGCCGATCTCCATATAGGCGTAGACCGGTTTGCCTGACGCCTTAAAATCCTTTACCGCGTCACGAAATTCATCCGCCTTTCCCCAGCCGATCCCCGGAAAATCAATATTTAGCAAAACGGCGCTGATCCGGTTATCGACTTTTGCCTTTCGCAACTGCGTCAATAGACTCGTAAAAGATTGCCGCTGTTTGATACCGAAAGCCTTTGCTACCGGTTCTTCGGCGACGTAATCGGGCAGCTCGCCGGAGAGGCTGAGTATCAGCACGCTGTTTTCCGTGACATCCGGTTTGCCCATATTTCGGGCAGCGAAAACGATGCCGATGATCGAGACGATAATAAGAGCAAGGAGAATCCCGCCCAAAAGTAAAAAGACCTTACCTGTTTTAGACATTGCCATAGTTAAATACTACGTCAGCGATGGTCGAAAGTTTAATAATTAACGCGCCTCGAGAAGCTAAATCTAAGCAAACAAACCCCGCGCCATTTTATTTCTTGCATGTTTGAGTTAATTTAATGTCTATGGCGAAAAAAGGCTCGATCCTGATATGTGACGACGAAGAGATAATGCGCGATGTGCTCGGCACTATCCTCTCGACGGCGGGCTACAAGGTCGACCTTGCAAAAACCGGTGAGGCGGCGGTCGACCTCTACTCTCAAAATGCCTACGACGTAGTTTTGATGGATGTCTCGATGCCGGGCATCGGCGGCCTAACAGCGCTCGAAGAGCTGATCAAACTCGATGCCGAGGCCGTTATTCTGATGGTTACGGCTTACGCAACCTTTGATACGGCGATCTCCGCTTGGGAAAAAGGTGCGACGGGCGTCATTCGCAAACCGTTTAAAAATGAGCAGATCTTGGCTCTTGTCGTCAAGGGGATCAAAAAACGCCGCAAGGAAGAGGAGCATCAGGTTCTCCGTCAGGCGATGGTAAGGTCTGTGAAGCGCGACGGTTTTATCGGCCGGTCCGAGATCATGGAAAACGTTTTTCGTCTGGTCGATAGGGTCGCGCCGGCACGGTCGACTGTCTTGATCACCGGCGAAAGCGGCACCGGAAAGGAATTGGTTGCGAAGGCGATACACGAGGCAAGTCCGCGTTCCTCCAATCCCTTTGTGGTCGTTAATTGTTCAAACATCCCTTCGGAACTGCTCGAATCGGAACTTTTCGGACATACCCGAGGGGCGTTTACCGGAGCGATCGCAGCAAAAAAAGGCCTTTTTGAGGTTGCCGATACCGGTTCGATATTCCTCGACGAGATCGGCGATCTGCGACCTGAAACGCAGGTTCGCCTGCTCCGTGTGATCCAGGAAAGAGAATTTACGCCGATCGGCGAGACGGCGCCGACCAAGGTCGATGTCCGCATTATCGCCGCAACGAACGTCGATCTGAAGGAGGCGGTTAAAAACGGACAATTTCGCGAAGACCTGTATTTTCGCCTCGCCGTCGTGCCGATCGAGCTTCCGGCACTGCGTGAAAGGCCCGAAGACGTTTTGCCGCTCGCCCAGCACTTTATCCGAAAATACTCCGAAGAGAATGGCCGCAATGTCTCGGAAAATATGTCGCCTGAGGTGCTCTCCTTGCTGGAAAATTACAACTACCCGGGAAATGTCCGAGAGCTCGAAAATATCATCGAACGAGCCATCGTCATCGCACCGACCGACGAGATAACTATTGATTGCCTCCGGCCGGAGGTGCGCGACCCGGAGAGTACGAGAGCGATGATCTCCGCAACCGCCGGGAAATCAAATAGTGTCGATATTTCGCACGGCGTGAGCTTTTACGACGAGGTAAAAAATTACGAGATCGACCTCATCCGTCGTGCGCTCGATCAAACCGGCGGCCACCAATCCCGAGCCGCCAGGCTCCTCGGCCTCAACGCCACGACCCTCAATTCAAAGATAAAAACCTACAACTTGCACACCAAACCGGTCTAGTCGGATTATCCAAATAATTGGAATTTTTGCAAAAATCAACGCGATTTTGGTCAAAAAGGGCTAGCGTGAGTTTTTCTTGACCTATAACCGGGCTTGTATCTCTTGTTTTAACTTAGTGTTAACTGCTTTGCCGCCGATCCCGTCTTTATGGCACGAAAGTTGCCAATTTACTCAACGTATACTTCACGTAAACATTTTTAATTAACGTTTCGCCGTATAGCTCAGCTTGGTTCTACTTGATTTTTAGGCTGCTCTGCAATCGGCACAATGATTTGACGGACGAGCTGCTAATGGCTTTGCAGAACGCGACTCGGAACATCGGGGCCTTTCATCATATACATACACACGCACTTATTTTCTAAGTGGTTTAGATTTATTTCTTAGGAGGAAAGAATGAGAAAGTTTACAAAGTTTTTGATAGTCGGCTTTGCACTATTTATGTGCCAGGTTGCTATTCATGCACAGACCAGCGGTTCTATCTCTGGTACAGTTGCAGATTCAACCGGGGCTGTAGTCCCGGGGGCAAGCGTAACTGTCAAGGGGGAGTCCGGACAATCATTTGCTGCGACGACCAATAGCAGCGGTGCGTATAATATACCCGGCGTTCCGGCTGGTACGTCCACCTACACAGTGACGATCACCGCCGCCAATTTTAAGACGTCAGTCTTTAAAAATGTAAAAGTTGACGTCGCAACGCCAGCGACAGTAAATGCGGCCTTAGAGGCCGGTAAGATCGAGGAAACCGTTGTTATTACCAGCGGCGGCGAAGTGCTCCAGACCGAGACGGCAAAGGTCGGAACGACGATCACCGGACGGCAGATCATTGAGACGCCGATCGCATCGCGTGTCGCACTTGACCTCGTTCTGTTGCTCCCGGGTACCGCCCAGGCCGGTCGGCCCAGAGCGTCTTCGATAAATGGTCTCCCTAAGGGAACGATCAACATATCGCTTGATGGCGTCGATGCTCAGGATAACGCCAACCGCTCGACCGACGGATTTTTTACTTATATTCAGCCTAGGATCGACGCGATCGATGAGGTTACCGTTTCGACGTCTAATCCCGGTTCGGAAAGCGGCGGCGATGGAGCGGTGCAGATCAAATTTGTAACACGCCGCGGTACAAACGATTTTACAGGCGGCCTCTTTTGGCAGCACCGAAATACGGCGTTAAATTCAAATTACTGGTTTAACAACCGCGACAATATTCCTCGTCAAAAGATCATTCTTAATCAGTATGGCGGCCATTTCGGCGGCCCGATCCCATTTCTCGGCCTTGGCGAAGGTGTACCTGCTTACAATTCGGGCAAAGACAGTCGATTTTTCTTCATCAATTATGAAGAATATAGAAACCCTGAATCAGCCACACGAACGCGAGTAATCCTTACCCCGCTCGCGCAGTCGGGTGTTTTTTCGTATGTTACCGGAGCCGGAACACAAACGGTCAACCTTTACAATTTGGCCACGACCAACGGCCAGCTGAATACACCTGACCCGACCATTGCTGCCGCACTTAACCAGATCCGCGCGGCGACGGCAACAACCGGAACGATCACTCCGATCACAAACAACCCAAACCGCAGCAACTATAACTTTACAAACTCGGGACTTAGTATCCGAACTTTTCTCGCGCTGCGAATGGATTTTAATCTGACCAAACATCATAGTCTGGAGTTTGTATTTAACCGGGACAATTTCACGCCGGGCAAGGACTTTCTAAACAGCCGTGATGAGGTCTTTCCCGGATTCCCGTTTCAGGGTCAGTCTGGCGTTCGCAAATCGATTACCGGCGCCATCCGCTCGACCTTTGGAAACAATATCATCAACGAGGCGCGGGCTTCTACCTCATACGGTACGACCGCCTTTTTCTTAGAGCAAACTCCGGCGGATTACGCGTTTACAAATGGATTATTTCTCAATATAGGAGCCGCAGCTGCTCTGAATATCACAAATCCGTATAACGGTAATTCAAATCAAACGCGGGCGACCCCGACGTATGACCTTACAGATTCGGTTACATGGGTCACGGGAAACCACACAGTCAATTTTGGCGGACAGTTAAAATTTATCCGTACAAAGCAGACCAATGGTAACCGCATCGTGCCGACAGTCGGGTTTGGCATTGACTCCACCGAAGGTACCGCCTTCACAATGTTTAACGCGGCAAATTTTCCGGGCTCGACCACTGCACAGCAGACTGAGGCACGCGGTGTCTACGCGGCTCTGATCGGTCGGGTAAGCAGCTATGACTCAAATGCGTATCTTGACGGAAGCGGTAAGTATGTCGAAAACGGCGCTTTGACCCAGGAATTCGGTTTGAGAACTTACGGGCTTTTTGTTCAAGACTCATGGCGTATTCGTCCGGGTCTGACACTCTCGTACGGCGTCCGTTGGCAGCCTCAGGAAGCGTTTACGGTACATACCGGTAACGTAGGTAAACTCGAGAATTGGGAGCAGGTTTACGGTATCGGCGGTAAAAATGGCATCTTCCAGCCCGGTGCTACCGGCGGAAGCGATCCAAGGGTTGTGCTTTATAGGATTGGCGAAAAAGCCTACAAGGACGATTTTAACAATTACGCCCCTTCGGTTGGCATCGTATGGAGCCCCGAACTCGGAAAAGGCATGATGGGCCGTCTGTTTGGTACCGGTGGCCGTTCGGTCATCCGCGCAGGCTACTCGAGGGCATTTGTCCGCGAGGGTTCGGCGACCCAAACAATCGTCACGAATAACACCCCCGGCGGTTCTATTCCGCTTTCGCGCAGTACTTCTACGGGTGTCTTTACGGTAGGAAGTAATCTGCGAACGCCGGGTAACCCTAATATTACGACGCCAGGCTTCTCGGCGACACCCTCATTTCCGCTTGCATTGACAACGGCCAGCCAGGCACTTGCCGTAGATCCAAATTTGGTAACCGGAACTGTAGATTCTTACAGCTTTGGCTATCAACGTGAGGTCGATAAGAATACCGTTGTCGAGGTACGCTACGTAGGAAACCGCGGTAAAAACCTTACCCGGCTCAATTTTGTTAACGAAAACAACACGATTGAAAACGGATTTGGCGCGGAATTTCGGCTGGCGCAGGCTAATCTTTATGCAAATATCGCAAACGGCTTTACCTCAAGCGGTTTTGCATATCGCGGACCGGGCACGGGAACGTCTCCGCTGCCCATAATGCTGTCGTACTTTACCAATTTCGGAAGTGCGGCGAACTTGGCTGCGGCATCGCTGGTTACGGCCAATTATACTGCGACGAATTTTGCGAATTCGACGCTCGTCACCGCTCTTTCGATAAATGCTCCTTCACTGGCTAACTTTATCGGAAGTAGTTCGTTTGAAAATAGTGCAACGCGACGGGCAAATGCGATCGCTAATGGTCGGCCGTCGACCTTTTTCCGTGTTAACCCGGCCGTGCCTGCTGGATCATTCCTGCTGCAGAGCGACGCTCATAGTTGGTACGATTCGGGTGTTATCGAGGTTCGACGCCGTTTGTCGGGCGGACTTAGGGTCCAGGCCAGCTATGTGTTTTCAAAAGCTCAATCGGACGCGGCCGGCTCATCGGGTGGAGGACAGTCGAACTACACCCTCCGGCCGGGCGGTTTACGAATAGCAAAGAATTTCCAGCCATTTGACATCCGCCACGCGTTCAAGATCGATACAACCTACGATCTTCCGTTTGGTAAGGGAAGAATGTTCTTCGGGAATGCTAATGCCGTAGTGGATGCTATCGTGGGCGGCTGGACAATTTCGCCCACAGTTAAAATCCAAAGCGGTTCGCCGATCAGCTTTGGAAACGTTCAGCTTATAGGAATGTCGATCCATGATCTTGAGAAGGCTATCGATGTGCGGAAGGGTCCGACAGTTGTCACCTTTTTACCGGCCGACATCATTCTCAATACCCAACGGGCTTTTGACATTAGTGTCACGGGCGCCGGTGGTTATGGAACGCAATTTGGCGGCGGCGGTGCTCCGACCGGGCGTTTTCTCGCTCCGGCGGGATACGGCAATTGCCAGTCGCAATACAGCGGCAACTGCGGTTTTCAAAACCTAATTGTCCATGGCCCCGCGTTTCGCACTTTTGACGTAGCCGTCGGGAAACGCGTAGGATTTGGTGAAAGACGCAGTGTCGAGTTAAGGGCAACCTTCCTCGATGTTTTGAATAAACCATCATTCCGCATCGGCGGATGGGCAAATGATGTGGTTACCTCGGCTGTCGGCGGTTCTACCTTCGGCCAGCTCGGAGCGGGTACGGCTTATCAGGATCTTTCGACAACGAATAATCCGGGTGGACGTGTTATTGACCTTTTACTTCGTATCAACTTTTAATTAAAGTTTGATTATCGCTTATGGGCGTTGTCGAGAGATCGGCGACGCCCTTTTTATTTGGTGTGGTAAAATCTCTCTCATCTTGGCAACTGTCGACCGCGAAAAATATCTGGAACTCGAACCGCTCGGCGCCGGTGATCTGATCGACCGGGCCGTTAGGTTTTACCGCAAGTTTTTTTGGACGTTTGTGCTGATCGCGTCGCCGCCGGTGATCGTGGGCACGCTGATCTCGGTCGGCTGGACGATCACGGGCCGCCAGATATTCTCGCTTACTGCCGATAAATTTTCTGCCGAAAATACTTTCTACGCAATTTTTCTGTGGTTTGGCACCCTAATAATATGGCTCGCCGAGACGGTCGCAACGCTTGTGGTGATGGGCGGGGCCTCGCGAAACTTTGTCCGGCATCTGCTCTTTGGCGAGGCGATCACTTTTCGTGAGACGTATCTCAATACCTGGAAACGCCTGCCCGGCCTGATCGTCGCATCGACGCTGATCACCATAATTCTCGGGTCATTAGGGCTGGCGATATTTTATTTTGGGTTGACGGTCGGGGTGCTCGCCATACTCTTGATCGCGTGGACGCTCAGCTTCGTCCCGATACTGGCATTTATCGTATCGGTCGTTGTCGGAGCGGCGATCGCGTTGGGCATGACATGGCTATTTTTTATGGCCGCGTCGCGGCTCGCCTATGTACCGCAGGTAATGCTGGTCGAGGGGCAAGGTGTTTTTTCGGCGATAGCCCGGAGCGCCACGCTCGCCGGGCGAAACGTCCGTCGGCTCGCGGCTTTATTTATCTTTACCACGGTTGCGGCCTATTCGGCCCTCGCCCTGCTCTATGTTCCGCTTGCGTGGTATGCATCGGCAAATGGCGTTCAGCTTATGACGTTTGACGCCGACCTCATTCCTGCCTGGTATGAGATCGCTTATAATTTGATCTGGCAGGTAAGCTTTATCTTAATGTCGCCGGTTTGGATGGCCGGATTGTGCCTGCTGTATGTCGATGAACGGGTGAGATCTGAGGGCTATGATATTGAGCTGATGGCGGCACGGCGGCTGGGCGAGATACCATCTGTGCCGACGACGTACATTAATCCGCTCCAGCCCGCGCTCGCAAGCGTCGGCGTTTCGCCGCCGCCAGCATCCGGGCCGAGCGACAGATCACCGCTAATCAGTCTCGGATTAAAGTAATGGCAGCTTGTGTGAGAACAATTATGACCATTAAACGAATCGGCAGGCGATGGGCGTTTTTGTGTTTTGTCTCTCTGATCGTCGCTATTCCCGCCTTTGGCACGACGCTATCCGGTTATAGGAAGAACATCGAATCGACAAAAGGCGTCGTCGGACAATTGCTTGAGACGGTGGCAAGCTCCGAGCTTGGTAAGCGGGACGAGTACGCCGAGAGGGAATTGGTCGCCCAAGCAGGTAAGACACTGCCCGCGACTGAAAAGGTCGAATGGAAAGGCGGCTCGATCGAGACGGCCAATCAATGGCTATTCGCACAGCTTGCGGCGTTTCAAAATGAACAGGATTCGACAAAGCGCGGCGTCATTTTAACCGGCATCAATGAACGGCTATCGGCCATCACGCAGCAGATAGACGAGCTTGAAAAACCGGCGGGGACGGGGCCGACCAAGGACGACGATAAGCAAAAACTCGCCGAAATCCTCAAACGCCAAGAGTATCAACGGGCCCAGCCGAAAGAAGAGAGTTTGTTTCAGCGGTGGATGCGGGAATTTACGGAATGGCTCGCCAAGGTATTTCCGCAGCCCGCGGTTACGCCGGGCGCGTCGACCGATTTTGGCTCGCTAAAGATGGGGCTGCAGATCTTGATCTTTGCGCTTGTGATCGGGCTGGTCGGGTTTTTGCTATACCGATTTGCTCCGTTTTTCGCGAAAAGATTTGGTAAAAGAAAAGAAAAAGGAAAAGGCGACCGTGTCATCCTCGGTGACCGGATCGGCAGTGACGAGTCGGCCGCCAGCCTATTTGACGAAGCCGAGATCCTTGCTCGCAACGGTGATCTGCGTGGTGCGATCCGTAAGGGCTATATAGCCCTGCTTTGCGAACTTAGCGACCGCAAAGTTATCGGCCTCGCCCGGCACAAGACAAATCGCGATTACCTCCGCGACGTGCGCAAACGCACCGATCTATTCGAAAATATGACCGGACTGACGACCAACTTTGAACGCAATTGGTACGGCCTGCGGCTGGCGGAGATACAGGATTGGGAAGATTTTCGAAGCCGCTACCGGCAGACGATCGCAGAGGTGCAACGTTAAAGAATCGTGAAGCAAAAGCTCATCATCCTTATTTTCGTGATCCTGCTGGCCGCCGTTCTCGTCGGGCTAAATGCCGCGTCGTACACCCAAAAAGAAAAATCCCCGGACACCGAGTTGATGCCAAATCGCTCGACCTATAATTCCGGTGCGACCGGCACTCAGGCATTTTACACGCTGCTCGCTGAGTCGGGCCGCAAGGTTGTCCGGTGGCAGGAACCGCCCGCGGCCCTACTAACGGCCAGAACGGGCAAGCCGTCAGTTTTTGTAGTAGCTGGAGCTCTAAGACGCGAATTTACGGCTGCCGAATCCGACGCTATTCTTCGCTGGGTCGCGGCTGGCGGACGGCTGGTGGTGATCGATCGGACGCCGCCTGAGAGCCTGGCTAAAACATCCGCCGCGTGGACGATCAAATTTGAGAATAAAGAATCGTATCAGATCTTATCGGCCGACCCGTCTGATCAAAAGCAAATGATCGGTGATACCGCCGCCGCGAAGCCCGTTCAGCCGTCACCTTTTACGAGCGGTGTCACGGCTGTCCAGGCGTCTCAATTTGCGTCCGTAATCTCGTTTGAAAGAAAAGGGGAGGAGGGAGCTAACAGCGACACTCCCCCGCCGAGAGCGACGGACGCGGTTGTTACGCCGAGCGATATTGCTCCTGTTGTCCATATGGCGACGGGCGATAATGGTTTGGTGGTGGACGCCGCGTATGGCGAAGGTCGGATAGTATTTTTAGCCGATCCGTTCGTGGTGTCTAATGGCGGTATCGCCATGGTCGATAACGCCCAACTTGCCGTCAACCTTGTGGCCGCCGGTGATAAAACCGTCGCATTCGACGAGTATCATCAAGGCTACGGGGCGGACAACAATCGTTTTCTACAGTTTTTTGCGGGCACACCTGTCGTCGCGATTTTTTTGCAGGCGGCGGCCCTTATCGGATTTATCTTCTTTTCGCAGAGCAGGCGTTTTGCGCGGGCAGTATCGGAACCTGAACCGGACCGGCTTTCAAAGCTTGAATACGTCGCCGCAATGGCAGAGTTGCAGCAGAGGACTCGGGCATACGATCTCGCGATCGAGAATATTTATACTGATTTTCGGCGGCGAGCATCGCGGTATTTTGGCCTCGATAATTACACCGCCAAGAGCCCGGATATAGCCGCGATGATCGCCGAACGCGGCGGGATCGATAGACGAAAGGTCGAGGAAACTCTCTTCAAATGCGAAGAGATCATTCGCGGCGAGCCGACGAGCAAAAAGGAAGTCGTTCAGCTCGCCGACGCCCTGCGAGCGATCGAGCAAAAGCTGGGGATGTCGCGCCTTAGGAAAACAAAAATTTAGCCGATGGCAACTTACGCTCTGATCGTCCTGATTATCGTTTTCTTTTTGACGAGCGTTGTCGGCGTCGTGACTGGCAGTAACTCGTTGATTGCCGTGCCCGCTATGTTTCAGTTTGGCATCGAGCCAAAGGTTGCGGTCGCGACGAATATGTTTGGCCTTGTATTTATGGCGGTCGGCGGCACTATACCTTTTCTGCGGCAGGGAAAGATCGAGTTTGGCCGGATCTCGCCATTGATTGGCGTGACAGTAATCGGCTCCGCTCTTGGGGCGGCAATTATCGGATTGATAACTGGTGAAACGATTAAGCTGATCGTCTCGATCGCAATGATCTCTGTTGTGATCTTTACGCTGATAAAGCCAAAAGCGGGGATCGAAAGAACCGCGACCGTTTCACGCGGGGCGCTTGTTTTGACCTTTGTCCTGACGTTTCTGCTCGGCATCTACGGTGGGCTTTACAGCGGTGGCTATGTGACGGTTTTGACGGCGACGCTGGTCGCTTTTTTCGGAATGACATACTCCGAGGCGGTGGCTTCGACCAAACTGATCAACGTTTTTTCGTCCGGAATTGCGACCGCCGTATTTATGTGGCAAGGTTTAGTGGATTATAAACTCGGACTTATCCTCGGCATCACGATGTTCGCCGGAGCGTACGCCGGGGCACATTTTGTGACAAAGCTCGACGAGATCTGGCTGCGGCGGATATTTTTGACGACGGTTTTACTATTGGCGATAAAGACGTTTTACGATTTTATATAAATTACTTGAGGACTAGAAAACAATGAAAGGAAAATTAGCCGCAGACTAACGCGGATGACGCGGATAAGAAGAATTATTTTTTTTCCTGATCCGCGTCCTTCGCGTTAATCTGCGGCCAAATATTCTTTAAAATAATTCATGCTAACTTACACACCTACAACAGTTGCACATATCTTGAACGAGCTTCGCAAGACGATCGTAGGGCAGGATGACGTTATCGAGCAGATATTGGTCGCGGTCCTGGCCGAGGGCCACGCTTTGATCGAGGGCGTTCCGGGTACGGCGAAGACGCTGACGGTCAAGACTCTTGCTCACATCATCGGCGCTCAGTTTTCGCGGATACAGTTTACGCCTGATTTGATGCCGTCTGACATTACGGGTACGAACGTCTTTAACATGCAAACGTCGCAGTTTAGCATGCGGCACGGGCCGATCTTTACGGACATTTTGCTCGCCGACGAGATCAACCGCACACCGCCAAAGACACAGGCTGCTCTGCTCGAAGCGATGGAGGAACGCCAGACGACAATCGATGGCGAACGCTATCCCCTATCACCGCTTTTTACCGTGCTTGCGACCGAAAACCCGATCGAATACGAAGGCACATATCCGCTCCCGGAGGCACAGCTTGACCGTTTTTTGATGAAGATACTGATCGATTATCCCGAGCAGGCGGACGAAGAAGAGATCGTAGCCCGTTGGGATGCCGGATTTAATTCGCGTCATCTCGAACAGGTTCAGATCGAGCCGCTGCCCGATGCGTCCGCGATTCAGAAATGCCGGGCTGAGGTCCGGAATATGCGAATGGAGCCGGGGGTGCAGAAATACGTTGTCGAGATCGTCCGCCGAACGCGCACTCATCCGACTATCCTCTACGGGGCGAGCCCGCGGGCATCGGTCGCTCTTTTGTTATGTTCAAAGGCTTTAGCTGCGATTCGAGGCCGCGATTTTCCGACGCCGGACGACATCCGCGATGTGGCACCGCCGGTCTTGCGTCACCGGCTAGCTTTGCGGGCCGAGGCCGAGCTCGACGGAGCCACTACCGACGCGGTCATCTCCGACATTCTAAAAACTGTCGAAGTTCCAAGATAAAAAATTCTTCTCAGCGTCTCTGCGGTTAGATCCTACTTACGAATCGGATGGCTTGCCGGGCTGTGCCGGAGGCTTCCCTGCGGGTTTTGTTCCCGGTTTAGTACTCTTGGGCAGCGGCGTAGCCATTGGTTTAGGTGTCGGCGAGGGTTGAACCGCAGTATTGCCAGCCGGAGACTTGGGAGTCGGAGTTGGTTTGGCCGCAGTATTCGTATTTGTCTGCATCGGAACGGGGACGAGAATGATGCCATTCTCGTTAGGCATAAACTGGCTGCCGCCGTTCGGGTCGATGGTCACGGTTTGGCCGCCGGGTAAAACATATTGCGGCGGCGGCATGCCGGTTGGCGGAGCACCTGTCGCCGGAGCACCCGCAGGAGGAGCTCCGCCGCTATTTGCCCAAGCGTTATATCCGTCACCGCCCGGCAGCGTTCCCGGCGGCACCTCCATCGTGCCGGCCGATGCGGCCATGATCTCGGCCTCGGTCATTTCGGGTAATTTTGCAAGACTCTCTTCTTGCGCACCGGTTGCAGGGCCGATCGGCTGCACCGGCAGGCTGCCGGGGTCTGCCTCTAACTTAGCGGTAGCGTCGGTCTTACGTACGGATGTTGCGTAAATTAATAGCATCGACAGCAGCGTAATTCCCGCGAGAACGATAAACGCCGTTTGCCATAAATTTTTTGGAGCACCGGCTGCCGCCGCGGCCGGCGTTGCAACTTTTCCGGTTGAGAGCAGTTCGAGATCCTGGGCGAACGCACTCATGGCCGGATAGCGGCGATCCGGATCGGCAGCCATCGCGCTTAGGATGATCGGTTCGAGTTCGGGGTGCAGGTCGCGGCGGAACGCCGAAAGGGAAGTGGGCGGCCCTGAATTCTGCTTTGCCAATATCTCTTTCGCTGTAGCCGCGTCAAACGGCACGACGCCGCTAAGCATTTCGTACAGCATCACACCAAGCGAATAGACGTCAGACCGCTCGTCGGCATACGGATCTGCCGTGCACTGCTCGGGTGCCAAATATCGCGGATCGGCGTCACGGGCGACGTATTTTGCGTCACTTCCAAAACCGGAGACTTTGACCTCGTCAAGACCGGTTTCCAAAGTTTCAACATAAACACAATCCGGATTGAGGCGACCGTGAATAACCTTTTTTTCATGGGCAACCGACACCGCAGCGGCGATCTGTCGGGCGATATTTAAGGCACGCGTTTCATCGAGCGGCCCTTTGGCGGACACGGTCTCGCGCAGAGTGGTGCCCGTGGCCTGCTCAAAGACCGCGTATGAAATATTTTTTGCGTCGGTGCCAAAATCCGTGATGTTGAGAATGTTGGGATGCGTGATTGACGACGCGGCGCGGGCCTCGTCGATAAACCGTTTGACCCAACGGGCATCGATCGCTAGGGCCGACGAAAGTATCTTGACAATCACCGGCTTGTCCCGCACCTCGTCGCGTCCGGTAAAGATATCGCCCGATTCACTCTCGGAGACGAGGCTCTCAATGCGGTATTTATCAGCTACTAATTTTCCTAAAACGTCGTCGATCATTAAAGATTAGAACGCGAAACTGCAGCGTAAGTTGCAACTAAAGAATAAAGCTATGAGATGTTCATTTCAATAATTATTATTGTTTTGTATCGCAAGGGTTTTGACCGCGGATTCAGCGGATCAGGCAGATAAAACGGATGGGAATAATTGATATGGGATTTATCTGATCCGTGAAATCCGCTTGATCCGTCTAATCGCCGTTCAAAAAAACGACATTCGCGGATGGAGCATAAACCCCACCCGCGAATGTATAACTAACATTTTCGATTAAAGCTTGACGAAAACGATAAGCAGGGCAAAGAGCACCAATGACTCGATCAGGGCGAGCGCGATGATCATCAGCGTCTGTACCGTACCGGCTGCTCCGGGATTACGGGCGGCTCCCTCGGCGGCCTTGGAACCGACAAGTCCCTGACCGATACCGGCCAATCCTGCGGCCAGTCCAAACCCGATACCGCCGCCGATCGCCTTAGCGGCGCTAACGCTAAATTCATTGTTAGCCGCTCCGCCGCCGCCCGGTTGGGCAAACGTCGCAACCGCCAAAAGGGCGATCGCCATGATCGCAAAGAATACAAATTTTAAGTTTTTCATTTCTATCTCCTGTTTTGTTAGATAAGAAGACTTTGGTTCCGTCTAAAAACTTGCTGCGTGGTATTATTTCGCCTCGCTTCCGGTATGCCGCGGATTTTAAACTCCGTAGAGTCCGCGTCTCCTGCGTGCGGGCATAGTTGCTATAAAACGCAAGTTTTCAAATCAAAGAGAAACTTCAAGTCTCCTGTTTGGAGTCCCGCCTTTAGGCGGCTGCTCCGTAATGTGGAGGCCGCCTAA
>JBJXEG010000020.1:0-27406 GCA_046155085.1 Pyrinomonadaceae bacterium
CGCCTAAAGGCGGGACTCCAAACTTTTTTACGCGTGTGCCGGTTCGCCGATATGCTCTTCCGCATGTTCATGATCATCATGCGGTGCGTGCGACACCTCGCCTATATAGATCATCGAGAGCAGCGTAAACACAAATGCCTGAACAAACGCCACAAACACGCCGAGCAGCGTCAATGCCAGCGGCAAAATAAAATGTGTAAATGGCGGGGCAAGATTTGTGATCTGCGTAAAGACCTGTTCGTCGGAAAACATATTTGCAAACAGCCGGACGCCAAGCGTAAATGGGCGGATCAAATTACTGATGATCTCGATAACAAAAATGAGCGGCGTGATAAATAACGCCATTAAAATAGGAAGTTTTGGCCCGGCGAAATGGGCGATATGACCGACAACCCCATTTTCGCTGATGCCAACATAGTTGTAATAAACGAACGAAGATAACCCGAGGGCAAATGTAACGTTTACCGAGGCCGTCGGCGACATAAACATCGGGAACTGGCCCATCAGATTTGATACGAGGATCAGAATGCCAAACGTCGCCACCACCGGAAAATGACGGGCGCCGTGCACGCCGATGATGCTGCCGATCATATCCATGACGGCCAGATAACCGGCCTCGAGCGTCAACTGGCCGGACTGCGGATCCTCCTCGGAAAGTTTGCCTTTCAGCATATAGACGACGAATACCGTCAGCGCGCATGCGATGACAAACATCACCGTATACCACGGGATCGCCGTCTCGGGGCTGTATTCGACTCCAAAAACCTTTTCCGGAGTGGTGCCAAAATTCGCAAAGAATTTTACCCAGATCGGGCGAGTGTAAGCCATCTCAAAACGATAAACCGGCTCGCCAAAATAGTGGTTTATAAATTGGACTATCAGAGGCGTGTGTTCGCCGCCGCCCTCAGCAAATAAAAACATCGTAAAATCCTTCTAAACAGAACCAGAAAAAATATTTTTCAAACCTTGTATCACGACTGCAAAAGCGAAAGCCGAAAGCCCGAGTATCACCGCCGCGACCGGAAACGCATTCGTCACGTAAACCAATAGCAAAACCGCGCCGATCGCAACGTACCGCAAAATGTATTTGGCTGCCAGCAGGCCGGTCGAGGCCAAGACTGCCTGGTCAAACATTGCCCGCGTTGACCGCTCCAGCCAGAAATAATTGGCAAACGACAAAATTCCGCCAAATATCACGCCAAATCCAAAATTAACACCGCCAAATACAAACCCGGCGACCGCTCCGGCGGCGACCACGCCGGCCATCACGATCAGAATACCTCTGTGTGAGATCGGCGTTGGGGTGCTTTCGATTGTCAAAGGATCAATATCCTCGCTCATTGCCAAACCTACATTTTACAGAGAACGTGGCGGAATTCAAAATCACCGGCTCTCATCTTCGTCGTCGTGTGAGGACATCAACGGACGCACCTTGGGGCCGTTGCCTTTTGACGGAAAGATTTGCGATGTGATCCGAAAAAATTGTACAAAACCGATCACTGAGCCGAGAACGATACCACCGACCAATCCCCAAGGTTTACTTCCCAGCACGAGATCCGCTATCCATCCCAAAAACAGCATAAAAACGATCGAGCTAAAAAAGACTACACCAGCCGACCATGCGAGGCCGCCGCGGCGTGCGGTTTCCTCGGTCGTTTCGGGTTGATGATCGACCAAAACGACCGCGTCTTCGCGCTCTTTCTGCTCGTCATCGTCGAAAATATTTTGTGTCATCGCGTTTTTTGCGCCGTCAATCGGTAATGATGACAGTTTCGGTGGGTGATTTCAATTCATAGCGGATGCCACGCCACGTCATTTGTCTCGATGCCAGTGCGGCCAGCGAATTATAGAGAAATAACGCAGGTGCCAGCAGCCAGAGCGTGTTTTGCGTCCAAAATTGACGCCGCAGTTCATCGTTGTAATCTGTCAGGATGAGGCGGACGGCCTTGAGCCGCAGCCACGATTTACCGATGCTAAAGCTCGTCACGAGGAGAAGTACGGCGAGGCTGACCCAAACGGGCAAGCCGTTACTCCCGCTGAGTATTACGATAAGGAAAGCCGCGATCAAAACCGCATTGAACAACCCTGAACCGACCAGTGATAAGATCCACAGCGGGGTCGCGTAAACACGCGTGATCTTCATCTGACGGTTCGTAAATTCGATCGTCTCGCTTAACGTACAGTCTTCGACCGACGCGGTGAGCGCCTGCGGGACAAATACAATAGGCAAACCGGCAGCCTTGACCGCCCGCGTTACAGCAAAATCGTCCGAGAGCGTCCCGACCCATTTGTCACGGATCTCAAGGCGTTCAAAAGTGTCGCGGCGAACGGCCATCGAGCCGCCCCAGCAAAAATTTGATTTCGTATTCGGCCCGAGAGCCGATGCGATCGAGGCGTTCCACGCAGAGCGTAGTTCGGAGCCGAAAGTCGGATTTTCCGAGATAAACCATCGATAGCCAGTCGTCGCTCCAACTGTCTCATCCGCGAGCGGAGCGATCAATGACCTCAGCCACCGTTTAGACGGACGTGCATCAGAATCGACAAAAACAAATGCCTTAGATCGGGCCGCCGCGTGTAAAACTGCCTCGCGGAGATTCTCAACCTTTTGGCTGGAGTGTATCGCCTTTTGTGCGATCACCAATCTCGCCGACGGGCCATTCTTATCGAGGGGGTGCGGCGAAGCTGAAGAAAATAAGTATGAAGAATTGGATGTCGAAAATGCGAGATCTTTTCCTTCACTCTCCATTTTCCATTTTCCATTTTCAATTAGCTGGCTCGGCGTCTCTGCGTCTCTGCGGTTCAAAATCCCATTTATTACCGCCACCGCCGCATCGGATTTGTCATCGACGACGAAGATCAACTCATAATCCGGATAGTCCAGCGTAAAAAGGGCTGCCAGGTTTTGCTCAAGGCCATCGTCGAGCCCACGACATGGGGCGATGACTGTGACAAACGGTGTGAATTCCGAACGTGGTTTGGCGAGTTCTGTCCTAAAAAATCTGAGGTAAGCGATGCCGCCGCGAAACGACTTGTAGCTCAGCAAGACCAAAATTGCGGCAAAGAAATAAAAGACAAAGATCATTTATTAGGGCGGGCCTGGAGCATCGGCGTGATGTATTCGATCGTGCGTTTTGCCGCACCGCGATTATGGCCCATCACTTCGAGGGCGTTTGATCCAAGGGAAGAGCGTTTCGCGGGGTGCGAAAGGAGATCGGCGAAGGCGACCGCGAGGCGTAGGTCAGCGTCCTTTTCAGTGACGCGTTCGAGCTGAACAACGGCCTGTTTGTCAAGAAATTCCTTGACCGCAACCTCAAAGTTTGCAGTGTACGGCCCGACAATTATAGCTTTCCCGGCCGCCGCCGGTTCGAAAATGCTCTGGCCGCCATGCGGTATCATGCTGCCGCCGACAAATACTATCTCGGCTAGCGGATAGGCGGCGCGAAGCTCGCCGATGCTGTCGAGCAGGATGATCTCGGCCGTTTTGTCGCGGCCGGATACTTTCTCAGAGCGTCTTACCCAGCTAAAACCGCTTGTCCTGACGAGCTCGGCGACCTCCGCAAACCGTTCCGGATGACGCGGTGCGATCATCAGCCGTGGGAGATTGTTGCCGGATGATTTCCAGACGTTCTTAAATGCCGCGAGGATCCATTTTTCTTCGGGTGAGTGCGTACTCGCCGCAATGATAAGCGGTGCGTCACGCCCCGTGCCAAAGCGCTCCTGCATTTCGGCAGTCAGTGCGTTTTCGCTTTCGTCGAGGTCATGGTCAAATTTCAGATTGCCCAGCACCTTGACCTTGCTCGCACGCAGGCCGAGTGACATCAGCCTCGTCGCGTCCGGATTTTCTTGCATCAGGGCGAGGTCGAGATAGCCGAGAATGCGTTTCATAAACTTTTTGATCTTGCCGTATCTGGTAAACGACCTCTCGGACAAACGTCCGTTGACTATCGCGATGCGCCCGCCGCTCTTGTAGGTTTCGCGGATCAGGTTAAACCAGATCTCCGTCTCCATGAGCAGCAGAGCCTTTGGCTCGAATTTGCGCAACGCCCGCCGGACGGTCCATTTCCAATCAAACGGTACATAAAAAACACAGTCAGCCGCATCTGCGAAGATAGACCGGGCGAGCTTTTGACCTGTTCGGGTGACGGTCGAAACGATCAGGCGATGGTTTGGGAATGATGTTTTTATCGCCTCGACCAAGGGCCTGGCGGCGTTGGTCTCGCCGACCGAGACGCAGTGAAGCCAGATCACAGGGCGGCCATCCCGCTTGAATCGCGGCAGAAAACCGAGGCGCTGAAAAAAGCCCGCTGCATGCTTACCCCGAAAGATCGCGCTCACCAGAAAAAGCGGCAGCATCAGGATAAAGCCGAGCGTGTATAAAAGGCTGTAGAGAAAGAACATTAGAGTTGCTGAGTTTGTAGAGTTTGCAGAGTAACAGAGTTTTAATCCGCCGACCTTAGTAACCCTGAATCAAACTCCGAAACTCTGAAAACGCTGCAACTCTATAAACTTTATTTCACCCGTTCCATATACTTGGCCTCGGTCGGGTTGACGCGGATCTTTTCGCCTTCCTCGATAAAGGGCGGTACCGAGAGCGTGACGCCATTTTCGAGTGTGGCAGGCTTGTTTGAGTTGGATGCCGTAGCTCCTTTCAGATTGGGGTCGGTTCGGGCGACGATCAACTCCATTGAGGCAGGCAGGGCCACACCGATCGGCGTCCCGTCATAAAACTCGACCTCGATCTTTAGGTTTGGCATCAACCACTGTGCCGCATCGCCCAGTTCATCCTCGGTGAGCGAGACCTGCTCATAGTTTTCCGAGTTCATAAAGTGATGATGCGAACCGTCCGAGTAGAGATAGTCCATTTTGTGCTGCTCGAGCGTTACCTTGTCGAGCGTATCATTTGACCGAAAGCGAAACTCGAACGAGTTACCGGTCAACAGATTACGCAGCCGTGCCTGAACCATCGCACGGAGGTTGCCCGGCGTGTGATGATGAAATTCCATCACCCTGACCGGCACGCCCTCGTGCACAATTACCATACCTTTTCGAATATCATTTGCTGAAATCGCCATAAATCGTAAACAAATTGAGCTATGTTAAAAAAATGTGTCTAAACCGAAAAAAGATAGTTTAGATTTCGCAACCCGCTCTTGTCTAGTTGACGACGACCTTGAATTTGAACGATCCCTTCCACGGGTCTGCCTTTGTGCATTCGGTGACGGTGATCTTATAATCACCTTTCGCGGTCGGCGTTACTTCGTTATGATCGTGACAGTCGGCGGCCATGTCCTGTTCATAAGTTGATCCCGGAGGGGCATCGATGCCGATGGTGATATGGTTTTTTCCGGTTGATTCGGTTGTCAGCGTTTGCCCCTCGAGGACGCGGATGACGAAAGTCCGATGCGATTTATAGCCGGTTAATGTCCCGGTTACGGTCGCACTTGTCGCTCCTGCCTTGAATGTAATGCGAGTTGGTTTTTGGGCAAAAGCAGCCGTCGCAAAAACGGCCAGCATCATGATCGCAAACAAACTAACGATAATTTTTTTCATTATTTAACTCCTTTATTGAATGGTAATGGTGGCGGTTCCTCGCCCTCTTTTGGAGATTCACGGTTGATCGAGGCATAGATCGAGATAATGCGGTCGATCCATTCTTTAGCCTCGGCGTTGGCTGGGTCGTATTTTATCGTCCGGCGATAGTCGCCAAGTGCCGAGGCGTATTGCCGGGCAGCGGTGAGTGCGTCAGCCCGTTTGTAATAAGCGGCGCCAAGCGCTTTTTTTACGGCGGCGTCATCGGGCTTTTTCTTAAAAGCGACCTCGGCCGTTGCTATCGATGTATCAAATTCCTTGGTATCGATCGGGTCCCCGCTCTGTGTCCATTTTGATGGGGCACCAGTATTTGTCGCGGCGGGCGGCGTTTGATTTTCGGACGAATGCGAGATCGCGGTCTGTGACCTTTCAGTATTTGTTTTGACTCCGGGCGTGTTGGGAGTTTGCTCAACAGGTTTTGCGGCGTTGTTACAGCCTATTACAAAACATGCTGAAAGGCCGATTAATATTAATTTCATTCGATTCTCCCTTAATTCTTTCTTTGCGGTCTTGGCGTAAGAGCCTCAATGTTTCACTAAGATTCTCACGCAAAGCCGCAAGGTACGCAAAGTTAAAACCAAGCAGAACGCAAAAAGCGTCAACTATATATCACTTTTTATCAATATAGGGCCGTGATTGGACAATGTAAATCCGTCCATTTAGTATACCCCATTCGATGTCCTGTTCTTTTTTGCCTCCGAAGGCGGTGCGGATATTGATGGCGGCTTTTGCCAGGCTGCGGGCCTGGACATCCGTTAACACACGCTTTTTCGCGCCCGCGCATTTATCGACGGTTTCTTTCAGATCACCTTTAGCGTCAAAGGCAAGAGCATTTTCCTGCTGCGAAAGGGTCATCACGATCACCGAATTTGACTTCGGATTAAACAGAATCTGCTCGGGAATGCCCGTATTATCGACGACCTTAGAATTATGTCCGCACACGGCGCTGATATAGACGGCATTTTTGTTGCGGTCGTCAAAAGGGTCTTTGGTGATCATCACGCCGCCCTTTTCCATATCCACGCCGACCTGGATCAGTGCCGACATATAAACGTCCGATTGGCTGACATAATTGCGGACACGGGCCTCGTAGGCCTCAAATTTCCAAAGTGATGCCCAGACAAATTTGACCGCCTCAATGACCTTATCCGCTTCGATGACATTTGCCTTGGACGAATAAAGCCCGGCACCGCTGAAATTGGGCAGATCTTCACTGTTAGACGAACTACGGACAAAGACTGGCTTGCCGCCAAGCTGCGATCTCCATTTTGCGATGATCTCAGTTTTTAGGCTCTCATCGAATTTGCCTTTTTGAATAAGGCCACGAAATTCCTCGAGCTTTTGCCGCCGGATCTTTGGATTGTGGACAAAGTCGTTGTTATCCATCAGATCGTTAATGACCCGGTTCAGGTCATTTTCTTTCATAAACTTGTCGTACCAGTAAAACGGAACCGTGAAACCGTCAGGAACCGTGAGACTAGGCAATTTGGAATTTAGCATCTCACCGAGATTTGCCGATTTCGAGCCGTAAATGACGCTGTCTTTTTTACGCATTTCGCGGAGGCTGGCAAGCTTTGTTGTTTTTAGATCGGCGGGTGGTATCTGTTCGTCGGGTGAGACAAATTTTTGCTTTACATCGTCAGCCGAGGCGCGGTCAAATTTGTAATCCGTCAGGTTTGCCTCGAGTTTGAAAACATATGTGTCATATTCTCGGAACAGCTTATCGGCGTCCTTAATATAAACGTTTGGGATATTCCAGCCCTTGGCCAGAATATTGATATGCGAAAGCGGCGACGATGGCTTGGCGACGATCACGCCGCGTACGGGCGGCAAAGTGAGCGGCAATTCCTTGAGGACAATGATCTCGTTGTCGCCGATCTCGACCGTGTCGTCGAGCTTGTCGATGATGTGGACGCGGCCAACGGCGGAGCCCGTATTCAATGCAAGATACGCCTGATTTCGATTTAGTTCATCCTGCAAGATCCGGTCGAGGCCGATGTTAACCGACACATCCTCTTGACGGATCGAATTTGGCTTGAAAAAAGCCTTTTGAAAAAATGCGGCGGCGATGGTGTTATTCGCCGTTTTGATCATATCGGCGGTAGCGAGGTCGCCTTCCCACAGTTCCCAGGTAAATTTCTCGACCGGGGCCTGCCAGGCGATGGTGCCGACAATAAACCGGCGATCCGGATCGACATAAACAGGCTTAAAAACATCCGCCCCGCGCGGTATCAGATACGTTGCGAGCATAAAGTCTTTGTGAAAGCGAAACTTTTGCGAGTTGACGAAATAGATCTTGTTATTCGCTTTCCGGTCAATGACAAACATCAGATGCGGCAGGGCGTATGGCGTACCCTGATGATAAACGCGGGCGATCGAATTAAAAGCATTTCGCGACTCGACCTTTGGAAGGGAATTCTTGGACGAATCCGGCCTCTTATCCATGGCGCCGGCAGGTTCGCGGGTCGGCGATGGTTTGCGTGACATCTGAGCCGCCGCGAATGAAGAAAGGGTCAGCAGCACAATCGCCGCAGCCGCAAAAAATTTGAGTGATGTTAACCGCATATATTATTTTGATGCCGGGCTGGTCGCGCGGCGTTTATCGCTAAAAAGATAGGCTTTTCGTAAACTCTTGAGGCCGGGTCATCGGCGGTCGCTGTTGTTCCAACGCTTATTATTTTCTAAAAGGGCGTCGATCTTTATCATTCTACTATCTTATCCGCTGCGGTCATTTACGCAAAATATCTTCGATCGCGTCGCAGGCGGTTTTTGTGCCGGTTTCGGAATCGATTACCCGCTTTAGTTGTGATGCTTTAGAAACGTATTTATCATTGCCCAAAATATTCTTCAATGCTGCGGCCGCAGACGACGAATTATAGCGTGTGCGGCTGATGATCTCAGCGACCCCGTTGCGTTGGCAGCGGGCTGCATTATCCGGCTGATCGTGGGCATACGGCATAAATAGGTGCGGCACACCGGCGCGCAAAACCTGAGCCGTCGTCCCGACGCCGCCCTGATGAACGACGCACGCCGCTTTTGGAAAGACAAGCGAATACGGCGCCGTTTCGAAACCGACGATATCTTCACTCAGCCCTTTTGGCGGTTCGTTGTCCCTACCGTACAGCATGACCGCACGGCGGCCGAGCATCTTTGCAGCTTTGGCACTCTCGTCAAAAAAATCGCGTGCGTCCATTACCGCTGCCGAACCGAGAGTAAAAACTATCGGCGGTTCACCGGCGTCGAGGAATTCACCTAGTTCCAGCGGCAGCGTGACGGTTTCACTCTCGTCATAAAAGCAAAAACCTGTCTGCAGCGTTGGCGAAAACCAATCGGGCTGCGGTTTACCGATCGCCTTTGAAAACATCGCCAGATGAAGCAGTTTAGAGTATTTGTCCGTAAATACCGGATCATTGTTCGGCGATAGGCCGAGATCACGGCGAAATTGTTTGAACGGCTCAAACCAATCGCTTATCGTCCATTTCAAAAAGCTGAACATCGCATCGTGAAAGGCCGGCGGCATCGGCCGAAACAATTGCATCCATTCGACGGTCGGATAAACGTTTGGATCGTAGGACGAAAACATCGACATTGGCTGGAGGCTCGTCGATATCCATTTTATATTGGCCGTTTCGGCGACCGATCCGGCAACGTATATGACCTCGCCATTGAGCATCGCATCAGCCCCGTCGCATGCGGCCACGAGGTCGTCATACATTGCATGCAGATTTGGAAAGATCAGATCCTTGATGACCATTTCGGGCCCCTTGCGCGCGTCCATTACACGGCGGGCGATTTCGCGGTCGGTCGGGTCGATCGAAGGCCGCAGCGGACGAAATTCAAACCCAAGTGAATCGATCTTTTCCCGATAGCCGTCCCAGCTATTAATGACGGAGGTATGTCCGCGCCGCCGCAACTCAAGAGCGAGAGCGATCATCGGATTAAGGTCACCGAGCGAACCGGTGGTCGAGAGAACTATTCTTGCCATACATCGATGCGGTTATTCCACGTGATCCGCCGTTTTACTTTCCGCATCCGCTCGCTGCTTGATCCGCGCTCTAACCTTAAATCTCAAGCTCACCAGATATGCTACCGCGCAAAGAACGATCGAAACAAAAACAGATTCCGTTTCGCCTCTCCATAAAAAAAATGCGGCGATCCCGGCTAGAATCACCGCCGCGATCTGAAACACTCGCTCCATAGGTCAGCCCGCCTTGCGGGCAACGGTCTCAAAACCGTCGCCCCGGAAAAATGCGCCGACCGCGGCGAATAGCCGCCAGATCGCCCGAAAAACCCTTGGGAAAAACCATAGGAAAACGAGGGAAAAGATTATGAGCACACCGGCTATTATCACCGGGGCATAAACCGCCAGAAATACCCCGGCAAAGGCGATTATGTCTTCGACGATCGACAGCGCCCAATTTGAGACCGGCTCGGGTGAAAAATTGGCCCCGATACGCGCCGCTGCTTTTGTTCCGTGCGAAGCGAAAGCCAGCCCGCCGCCGATCAGAGTCGCCGGGATGGTGATGCTGGCATCGAGATGGTTTGTCGCCGCATAGGCGACCACCGCTCCCGCGGGAACACGAATAAATGTATGCACCACGTCCCATACGCTGTCCACATAGGGTATCTTATCGGCGAAAAACTCTATCAGGTACAGCCCCGCAGCGACGCCGATGATCCACCAATTGTCGAGTACATCAAGACCGCCGGGCAACTTGGTCGCACCAAACTTTTGCAGCAGTCCGAGAACCGCTACCGTCGCGTAAAGATTTATGCCGCTCGTCCATGCAGATCCAAGCGCCAGACTTAATGTTGAGAACCATTCCATAGAATCCTCCGGATTGAGGGACGAGTGACAAGGGGCGAGGGACAAGGGAAAACCTTGTTACGAGCTTGTCAATTTTGCTAACAAACTGCGTCGAAGAGCGTTTAGCATTTTACGGACCTCGGTCATTAATCCAAAACACTCGGCAGCCTGATGTTCAATGCAAAACCCTAAGTCAATTGCGATTATAAGTTGCGTTTCGAGTTCTGCCAATGAGCCTTCAGCAATTGAAACAAAACGAATATAGTCACCGGTCGTTCGGCGAGCCTGCCCTTCGGCAATGTTTGACGGAATCGATACAGCTGCTCGACGGATCTGTGATATCAAACCAAATTTCTCTTCGTTTGGAAAAACATTCGTCAGTTGATAAATAATTTTTACCAAGTGAATGCTCTTTTGCCAAACGATCAGACTTTTGTAGCTACCGTCTTCAACCATATCTTAGCCCTCGTCACTCGCCCCTTGTCCCTCGTCACTCGCCCCTTGTCCCTCGTCACTTTCTTCCTTTTTGAAGCCGAATTTTTCGAGGCGGTATTGGAGTGTTCGGAAGGTGAGGCCGAGCAGTTTGGCCGACTTTGTGATGTTGTTGTCGGTGCGGTCCATGGCCTGCATTATGAGGCTGCGTTCGACGTCTTCAAAATTTACGCCTTCGGGCGGGAGCTTGAAAAGGTCGGCGGACGCTGTTGCCGTTCTTCCGCCGCCATGTGTCATTTCGGGCGGCAGGTCGTCGAGGGTGATCTTGTCGTCTTCGCATAGCAGGATCGCCCGCTCAATGGCCGATTCGAGTTGGCGAACATTGCCGGGATAAGAGTAATCTTCGAGCAGGTGCCGGGCGTCAGCGGCGATCGCGATCTTGCGGCCCGAGCCCTTAGAGTGTTTCGCGACAAAATAATCAAGCAATACAGGAACATCCGTTCGCCGTTCGCGCAGGGCCGGAAGCTCGATCGAGAGCACGTTGAGCCGATAATACAGGTCCTCGCGAAAGCGTTTTTCGTGCGTCATGTGGAGGAGATCGCGGTTTGTCGCCGCCACGACGCGGACGTCAACATCAATGTCGCGGATGCCGCCGACGCGGCGGATCTGTTTTTCCTGCAACGCACGCAGCAGCTTGGCTTGCAGGGCAATGTCGAGCTCGCCGATCTCGTCGAGGAAAAGCGTGCCGTTATGAGCGATCTCAAAGAGGCCTTTTTTCTCGGCGATGGCTCCGGTAAACGAGCCTTTTTCGTGGCCGAATAGCTCGGATTCGAGCAGGTTTTCGTTGATCGCGGCACAATTGACGGCCTGGAAAACCTCGTTTGAGCGGAGGCTGTTTTTATGGATCGAGCGGGCGATCAGCTCTTTGCCGGTGCCGCTTTCGCCGCGGATGAGGACGGTCGAGTTGGATTTGGCGATCTTTAGGATAAGCTTTTTGACCTTGTCCATCTCGGGCGAGACCGACACGATCTCGGCGTCGAGCATTGTCAGTTTTTTCAATGCACGCGAGACGGTTTCGAGCAGCTTTTCGCTGTCGTAGGGTTTTTGCAGATATTCAAACGCACCGAGCCGCAGCGCATCGACCGCCGAGTCGATCGTGCCATGTGCCGTGAGCAGGATCACGATGATCGATTTATCAAAATCGGTGAGCGATTTTAACAGATCTAGCCCGCTCATCCCGGTCATCTTTAGATCCGTCAGGACAAGGTCGAAATGCCGGTCCGCGACAAACTTCATCGCCGCCTCACCCGAGCTAGCCGTGGTCACGTCATAGCCCTCGCCCGACAGGATCGTCTCTAAAATTTCGCGTTGATTTTTCTCGTCATCGACGACGAGGATGCTTTTTCTTGCCATAAGTGTTCTTCACCGCAGAGACGCGGAGACGCAGAGAAAGAAAGGATCAAAATCTATTCACAATGCGTTTAATACCTTCTTTTAGAACGGATGAGTGAAAGTTTAGAATCAAGCCGACCCTTAGATCTAGCATTCGCAGATATGAAAGGAGTTGGGCTTCATGGATCGCGATAATGCGGTCTACAGCTTTCAGTTCAATAACTACAATGTTTTCTACAATAATATCCAGTTTGTATCCACATTCGAGTTTTACACCTTTGTAAACTACTGGTAACGGAACCTGACGTTCAAACTTTAGGCCATTTTGAGCAAGTTCATAGCACAAACATTCTTCATATGCCGATTCCAGCAGCCCCGGCCCGATTGCCTTGTGCACTTCGATCGCGCAGCCGATTATCTTTTCGGTCAGAAAATTGATTCGTTCGCTAGCGTGTTCTGCATCGAGCATACCCAACAACTCTCCTTCCTCAGCGTCTCCGCGTCTCTGCGGTTCAATCGGCGTTCGGTAATCTTACCGTAAACGTGGTTCCTTTGCCTTCAGTTGATTCAACCTCGATCTCTCCGTTGTGAATATCGATGATCTTTTGCACGATGGCGAGGCCTAGGCCGGTGCCGGTTTCTTTGGTTGAGAAATAGGGCTCGAATATGTTTTTGAGGTTTTCGGGGCTGATGCCGTTGCCTGTGTCGGTGACCTCAAAATTGACGAATTTGCCGTCTGCATCGGGCGTGATCTTGATGCCGAGATGCCCGCCGTTCGTCTCCATCGCCTGGAGAGCGTTAATAAATAGATTGTTAAAGACGGAGCGGAGGAATTCGGGGTCACCCAATATCTCAGGTACATTTTCGTGCTCGACCACGCCGATGGTCACATTTTTCTCCTCGGCCTGGGGCTCGACGATCCGCAGGGAATCTTCGATCACTTTCCGCGCCTTGACCGGTTTAAGATCAGCTTTTGTCGGGCGCGAATAGTTGAGAAAATCTGAGATCTGCTGGTCGATCCGTGCGACCTCGGCCTTTAATTGAGACGTCAGTTTTTCAAACGTCTTTTTCCTATCTGCATCCTCAGGTGCAAATTTCGAACGCAGATGGTCTAGAGTCAGATTGATGTAATTGAGCGGATTACGAATCTCATGGGCGATCGCAGCGCCGAGCCGTCCGACGACCGCCGACTTTTCAGCCTGCTGAAGCTGCGCTTCGAGATAGCGCTTTTTCTCAAGCTCGGCCGCCATTTCGTTAAAATTGAGCGAAAGCTCGCCGAGCTCGTCCTTCCGGGATGTCGGCACCCGGACATTAAGATTCCCGTCCGCCACCTGCCGTGCCGCGTCAGATAGATCGGCGATCGGCCTCGAAAAACGCCAAACGAGCAGAAAGGTTATTAGAGACGAGACCAGTAGGATGCCAAGCGTAAAGATCAGCGGCCGTGCCGCACGCCGGGCGGCGGCGCTGCGGTCGTTTTTAAGCAGCACCATGACATACCAGCGGCCCTTGCTTGTTTCGATAGGGATTGCGTGGGCTTCGTCGTCGTACTTTTTATTTGGCTCGACCCTTTTGTTGGGAAATTGGGCGAGGTCGTCTCCGAGCCGTGCGTCCTCCATCAGCGGCGGCAGATCAGTCAGATCGGACAATTTCTTATAAACCGTCTCGCCCGTAAGGTCGTCCGTGGTCGGCAGATTATCCGGGATCAAACTGTCGGTGATCCGCCAATTATTGTCGATTATGAGCACGTCTTTGATCCGCTCTGCCGCAGCGTCGTCAAAAAACGTCTGCCCGCTCCGGTTTATCAGGTCCTGCATATACTCGCCGGATGTCAGGCCGTTCGATCCGATCGCAATTCCCGCGACCAGCGCCTGGCCCTGCGAATCGCGGAGATCGTCGTTCTCCTGCTGTGTCAGCAGATTGAGATAATACTGGACACTGAGCGTCGCCACTAGCAAAACTGCAAGTATCAGCACAAGCCGCCCGCGAAATGTATTAAAGAATCGCATAGATCCTACAAAAATCACTTATGAAAAACTACTTGCGTCCCTGACGTTTGAATGTTATATTTATCCTTAGTTTTTTCGCAAATACCAGCAACGGCTAATGTTATTGCGGTCAAACCGGGATTTTCCAATCTCTTCCCTGTAAATTTCAAATACAACTCTTCGGTCCTTAGAGGTAAAAGCATGAAGTTAATGTTCTCCAGACTGTCTATTACCGGCTCATTTTTCGCACTCGCTATGATTGGCCTAATGTTGGCCGGCGGCGTCGCCGCTCAGTCGAAAAAGAAGGCCGCCGCTAAAAAGGCCGTGGTCAAAGCGGTCGTTGCTAAGAAGGCCCAAGCCAATGCAAAAGATGCCAGGAAAGATCGCAATGGTTCGAAACTAGCGACGAAAGACAAAAATGAGAAGTTAGCCGGAAAGGGGAAAGATCCTAAAAAATCAGCCGAAGCAAAACGGATAGAGGCCGAACGTCGCCGTAAGGAAGAAGAGCGTCGACAGGCAATCCTCGCCGAACGCCGCCGCCGCGAGCAGCTCGCCCGTGAGGCCCGCGCACGCAAGCTGGCATTCGAACGGGGCCTGCGTACTGAGACAGTTGCAAACATAAGTAAGGACGCGACAGAGGGCGAGGACCTCAATATACGTGCAGCGGCGGTCAATGCGCTTGGCGGCCACGCCGGCTCGGTCGTCGTCATGGAGGCCCAGACGGGCAAGATACTGACGATCGTCAATCAGGATTGGGCCGTCCGCAGCAGCATCCGGCCATGCTCGACGATCAAGCTCGTCACCGCCACGGCTGCTCTTAACGAGGGCGTGATAAGTAAAGAAGATGGCTCGGTACGTAATATTTCGACCCGCCGCAATCTCGATGATGCAATTGCCTTTTCGGATAACGGTTATTTTCAACGCGCGGGATCACAGCTCGGCAATACCAAACTTGTCGACTACGGGCGAAAGTTGGGACTCGGCGAGCAGACCGGCATCAATCTCGATGGCGAGGTCCCTGGACGATTGCCTTATAACAACAACAACGCCCGCATCTATTCGCACGGTGACGATACCGAGGTCACGACCGTGCAGCTTGCAGTGATGGCGGCCGCGATCACTAACGGCGGCCACCGCGTCCTGCCGCGGATCCCGCGTAATAATATTGAGAAGGCTGATTTTCGCACCTTTTATAAGGCAAACGTAGATCTTCCGCAACAAAACATCCGCCGGGTAATTCCCGGAATGATGGGAGCCGCCGCATACGGCACAGCCCGGCGCGGTATGGACCAGACGCTCGGCGTTGCCGGTAAGACCGGTTCGTGCATCGATAAGGGCTCGTGGGTCGGGCTTTTTGCTTCGGTCGCTCCGATCGAAAAACCAAAATATGCTGTCGCCGTAATCACACGCGGCCAGGGCGAACGCGGTAAATACGCCGCTGCCGTCGCCGGACAAATATATAGGGCGTTGGCCACACAGATCGTCAGGACGGACCGCAATCTTGCCCAAACCGAGTTTAAGATCATTCCTAAAACCACGATCGATCCTCAGACGGCGGCTAGGCTTGCTGACTCCGAGGGCGACGACGACGCGGATAACTCCTATGCCAATGCTGCGGCCGACAGCTCTAGAGACGGCCGAAACGTGATCCTCATTCCGAGTGCACCGCGGCTCGAATCTCCCGACAGATCGACCCGAAAGAAATTGGTCACAAAAACGGCCGATTCAAAACCGCTTTTTCCGCCGGTCGTCATTACCTATGACAAAGGCCCGAAAGATACCAAACCCGCAACCGTCCGCAAACCGGAATAGTGAGGCGACTCGAAATGACCCGTTTTCTCGCGTCGGCTCATATATCGCGGCGGCTATTTGTCGCCGTGAGGTCCCGGTGTGTATCATAAGGGCTTGACACAAAAGCGAAACTTACGGATTATTTAGCTTTTCAAGAGATTTCTTTTGATTGATCATTTTGTATTCCGAAGGGAACTGACTCGGTGCAAAATCTTGCAACTATTTTGCGCCGTGTATCATCTGATTTCACGCGAATTCATAGATACAGATCTTTGAATTTGCGGATGAACATTATATTTGCCTAGAGCAATAGGCGGAGGACGTATTTCGATGAAAACGATTTTTAGATCATTAAACATAGGGCTAATCTTAGCCTCAATTATCGCATTTGGAGCTGTGGCGGGGTTTGCCCAGGATCCGTGCGCGGATGCCGAAGGGCAGACGACCCTCGGTGACAAGGTCAGGGCACAATATGCCGATAAGACCATCGAGGGACGTAAGGCCTTTGTCGAATCGGGCAAGCAGTTTTTGGAAAAGTATGGTGCGTGCGAACCGGCCAAAGAGCTCTCGGATTATCTTAAGGTCCAGATCCCCAAGGTCGAGGGCATAATCAAAGAAATGATCAGAGCTAAAAGGATTGCCGAGCTTACTGGTCGCTTTGACACGGCCCTGAAAGGCAAGAATTGGGACGCGGTCTATGCCGCGGGTAAAGAAATCCTTCAAGAATTTCCTGACGAATTCAGAACGGTCGAGATCGTTCTCGGTGCAATCGGCGGTGAGGAAGCATTCAAAGCCAATTTCAAATATAATGACGACGCCCTCAGATTTGCAAAGCAGTCGATCACCGATCTTGAAGGCGGAAAGCCTTTCATATTGGGCGGCAAGCCCAGATTCGGCCTTAGCTTAAAGGATTCATATAACTTTGAGTTTGCGACCAAGGAAGACGCGATCGGTTGGCTAAACCTGTATATCGGCTATATCATTCAGGTCGGTCAAAAGAATAAGGTGGCCGCAGCTCCGTATCTATTCAAGGCAACACAGGCTGCCGACACCGCAAAGAATCCGGTTCCGTATGAACTCATCGGCGGATACTACTTTGACGAGCTCAATAAGATCGTTGAGCAGATCCAGATCAAGGCTAAGGATCAAAAGGATACTGATGCACCCGATGTCGCTCAGAAAAAGATCGATGACATCAAGGCACTCGTGGCTATGTCAAACGGTACATCGGAGCGTGCAATGGACGCCTTTTCACGAGCCTACACGTTTGGAAAGGATGCTCCGTACAAAGCCAGGATGAAGAAGAACGTCGAGGATGCCTATAAACTTCGTTTTTCGAAAACAGAAGGCGTAGATGCATGGATCGCCGGAGTTGCCGCAAAGCCGTTTATCAATCCGACGACCCCGATCGCACCGATCAGCGATCCTGAACCGGTCAAGACGGATGCGTCCGGCGTAAGTGCCGCAAATGGTACCGGTGTTGGTGCCGCGAATGGAACGGGCGTGGGTGCGGCTAATGGTTCAGGTGTGGGTGCTGCCAACGGCACGGGTGTTGGCAACGGAGCAGCTCCGAAAACCGTTGTAAATACGACCCCGGTCAAGAACACAACCCCTCCGGCGAAACCGCCGGTCAAAAAGCCTGTCTCAAAGAAAGCGGTTGTCAAAAAGAAGAAGGTAGCCTAACTACCTCGAATTGCTCTAAAAATCGGCCGGGTGCGACGAATAATCGCATCCGGCTTTCTTTTTCCCGCCAATCTACTTAAAATTAGCGACAATGACGCCCAAGCTCGCAAAACTCGAATCCCTCATCGGGCATCGCTTTACCGATCCCGATCTGCTCCAGCGATCGGTCACGCACCGGTCGTGGGCGTATGAAAATTTACCGGGCGAGACGGAGGAAAAGATCCGCGACGCGGAGAATGAATCTTTGGAGTTTGTGGGCGATTCCGTGCTCGGGCTTGTGATCGCCGAGCGGCTTTATCAAAACAATCCGCACAGTACCGAGGGCGACCTGACGCTTATGAAACACCATCTCGTCAGTACAGCGACGCTTGCACGGATCGCTGATAAGCTGGATCTCGGTGAGTTTGTGCGTTTCGGACGCGGCGAAGAGAAGACCGGAGGCCGTAAAAAGCAGGCATTGCTTGCCAACACGCTCGAGGCGGTGATAGCCGCTGTTTTTTTGGATGGAGGATACGTCGCCGCCCGGGTATTCTTAGGCCGTTTATTTGCCGAAGAGATAAAAAGTGCGACGCCAAAAAATTCGATCGACTATAAAACGCTTCTCCAGGAAATGCTCCAGTCTAATAAAATGTCGGCACCGGGCTACAGCGTCATAAAAACCGACGGCCCGCCTCACGACCGGACATTTCTCGTCGAGGCCGTTTGGCAAACGGGCAAGGCGCGAGGCGAGGGAAACTCTATAAAATCAGCCGAAATGATGGCCGCCGAAAAGGCTTTGAACATGATAAAACCCGAAAACACCGAATCGGCGAAACGAGGAAAAGAAAATTAACGTATCATTTATCTAAATATGAGTGACGAAAAGAAAGAGACAAAGGACGCCGCCGAGCAGCCAAAACCTACAGGCCCGCCAAAATCGACGGTGCGTGAATATTTTGAGTCGTTTGTCATAACGCTGGTTATGGCAATTTTTGGTATGACGTTTATCCTGCAAGCGGTTACCGTGCCGACCGGCTCGATGCAAAATACGATACTCGTCGGCGATTATCTGCTGGTCAATAAATTTGTATTTACGCCCGGCGGCGGAAGCTTGCCGTTTTTGCCCCAGCGTGAGATAGAACGCGGCGACATCATCGTTTTCAAATATCCCGGCAATAAGGTCCATCCCGAAAACGACAGCTCGCGTAAGCTCGTCGCCTATCAAATAAACTACGTCAAACGCGTGATCGGGCTGCCGGGCGAAAAGATAGAGTTTCGTGATAATCAGGTTTTTATCAATGACCAGCTTTTGCCCGAGCACCGTATGCTCGGCGATGCTAATGACAGTCAATCGGCGCTCAATGTCTCCGAGTTCGAAGAACGCCGTCCCGAGGACAAGTACAACGTTTATTATTCTCAGGCCACCATGAATGCTGTGAAGGCCGGCCAGCATCTCTCGCGGCGCGGTTATGAATTTGGCGTCGCAGGTAAAACTATGATCGTGCCGCCAAACAGTTTTTTCGTAATGGGCGACAGCCGCGACAACAGCGAAGACAGCCGATTTTGGGGTTTTGTGCCGCGTGAACTGATCATCGGGCGGGCGATGTTTGTCTATTGGTCATGTGACAGAGGCGCGTCAAACGGCGATTTCTTTGGCTGTGTCACCCATCCGCGTCTAAACCGGATCGGCCATTTTGTAAAATAGCGGTTTGGAGTCCCGCCTTTAGGCGGCAAGTTGCTGGCAAAGATGCCTGCTAAAGCAGGGACTCCGAGCTCAGGCTTTTCGCAATGAAGATCAATTACAATAGTGAGGTCGTTGACGCCATCCGCGACGGTAAACCCATTGTCGCTCTCGAATCCACCGTCATCGCCCACGGCCTGCCTTTTCCGCAAAACCTTGAAACCGCCCTTAAGCTTGAATCCATCATCCGCGAAAACGGTGCGATTCCGGCGACGATCGCCGTATTTGGCGGTGAGTTTTGTGTTGGGTTGAATGATCAACAAATCGAGCAACTCGCGACCCGCGAAGACATCCGAAAGATCTCACGCCGCGATCTGGCCATAGCTGTTGCAAAAAAGCTCGATTGTGCGACCACGGTTGCGACGACCGCATTTATCGCTCACCGGGCCGGGATCAAGGTTTTTGCCACGGGCGGCATCGGCGGGGTGCATCGCGGATTTGCCGCGGACGTCTCGGCCGACCTGCCGGAACTGGCGCAAACGCCGATCACAGTCGTCTGTTCGGGTGCCAAGATCGTTCTCGATCTGCCCGCCACACGCGAATGGCTCGAAACTCACGGCGTCACCGTACTCGGCTGGCAATGCGACGAAATGCCCGCGTTTTACTCGCGGACAAGCGGTTTAGATGTCGATGAAAGAGTCGAGACGGCGGGAGAGGTCGCCAATATAGTGGCCGCACGCGATGCGCTGGGTTTGAAAAATGCGGTGCTTGTAACCGTTCCTATCCGCTTAGAATTTGAAATTGATCGAACCGAGTTGGAATCGATCCTCGCCGACGCTTTGAAATTAGCGGACCAGCAGGGAATTCGCGGCAAAGAAATAACACCTTTTCTTCTCGCCCAAATGTCCGAGCGTAGCGGTGGCCGCACCCTGGCCGCAAACATCGCATTGCTCGAAAACAACGCAAAGGTGGCAGCTTCCATCGCAAAGGTAATCGTTTAAATCAATTGCCAACACCCTTTAGGTGGAGGTCAGCTTTCACAAAAAATGATCGGGCTTTAGCCCAATAATCTGTTCGGCTAAAGCCGGAAAATATTAATCAACCCAACCCTTAGCTAAAGCTAGGGGCAATTGAAAGAAAATGCCAACGAGCTACTTCGCGAGTGGCTTTTCCATCTTTGATTTCAGCGAATCGAGCCGTTTTTGGGCTTCGGCGGCCTCGGCCGATGCGGGAAACTTTGCAATGATCTCCTTCCAACAGGTGCCGTCGTAGTGAAACTGCTTGGCAGCAGAATTAAACAAAAAAATAACACCGAGTTTGCGGTAGCGGTCGAGGCTGACGAAATTGAGATAATAGCTGTGTAGCGGCGCGGCGGATGCGGCCATTTCGCTCCGTTTAAGTCGATTGCCAGCGTCTTTTGAGAGCTTTACAGCAACCTCCTCGAGCAGGTCGCCAAAGAGAAGCCGGATTTGCGGTTGGAATTTTGAATCCGGAAACAGAGCAAAAAATTGAACCGCGGCCTCGATCTGATCAAAGCCGTCCAAGGCCTGGACGAGCCTTGCGAGCCGCTCTTCGTCACCGGCGCGAAACTTGCCAAAAACAGCGTCTGCCTGCACCCAGCCAAAGCTCGTCGGCGGAGCCGTCACCTTATAAAATTTTACTCCGTCGGCCTCGGTCATGCCGAGTATCTGTACCTTACGTCCGCGCTGCATCCGGTGGACAGATTCGGAAAACAGGCTTGGATCTTTACGCAAAACTGAAAGCGTCTCGTCGATCACGACCGCCGAATTTCCGATCTCGCCCGACCTAAGACTAACCGCGGTCTTGGGTCTCGGCGGCGGACCTGCCGGCCGCTTTTTTTGCGCGGCGACATTGGTTGCCACAAGGAGAGCGAAGATAAAAATTGCGGAAAATGGGAATTTCATTTGGTCATTCGCAATCAGGATTTTTATTTTTTCGTCGCCAGATCTATTCGTTTCTGCATCGTACTGTGGTGAAAATGGCATATCGCGATTGCCAACGCATCTGCCGCGTCGTGCGGCGTAGGCACCTCAGTCAGCTTGAGCAAGATTTTGACCATTTGCCCGACCTGATGCTTTTCGGCGTTTCCATAGCCGACGACCGTTTGCTTTATAAGTCGCGGTGCGTATTCGGCTATCCCGATGCCGCGCTGCTCGGCAAGCAGCAACATTACCCCTCGAACTTGGCCGAGTTTTAACGCGACTTGGGCGTTGACCGCGTAAAAGGTGTCCTCGACCGATAGTACGTCCGGCGAATATTTTTCAATTATTTCAGCTACGCCGATATAGATATTGAGAAGGCGTTTGGAAAATTGCTGCTTCGGGTTTGACTTTACGGTGCCAAAATCGACAAGGGCGTATTTTGTCCCGCTGCCATCGACGACGCCCCAACCGAGCGTCTCGCTGCCGGGATCAATTCCTAAAACGCGCATTTTATTTCAATTTATTAGCGGCAAATTTAAGCCAAGATACTCCAAAGTTTATCAAAATTGCAAGCGGCGGAGCTTTTTTAACGCAAAGCCGCAAAGAAGCAAAAGAAATTAGCCGCGGATGGCGCAGATGAACCCAGATTAAGAACCTGAAAATTAGTAACTTGGATTTATCTGCGTCGATCTGCTTTTATCTGCGGCAAAAATTCTTCCTTTGCGTCTTTGCATCTTTGCGACTTTGCGTTGAAATCTTCTATTATCTGTTTTTACGAATGGACACACAGGTAACAGGATCGACCTTGAAAGAATCAGTGCGCTGTCTGCTCGCCGGAGCTATCGACTACGCCGGGCTATTTCCGCCCGCAGGGTTGTCGATGCCTGAGGCCGTGATCAATTACGCGACGTATCGCAACAGCAATTACAGCTGGGTGCTCGGGCGGTTTGTCGTGACGGCAGCGCGGCTGGACGAGTTTTACGAGAGCGCACGCGACTTTATCTCCCGCGATGCCGCGAGCGCTTGGCGGTTAAGCGTCGTGGTAGGCGACGATGTGATAGACACAATCCGTGGGGTCGATGATTTTAACGCCACCAATGGCCCCGGAGTGATCTGCGACACCGTCGAGATCAAGGCTGACTCGGCGGGTGTGATCGAGAATGCCGCGGCTGCACTGCCCGATGAGATAACCGCCTATTTTGAAATTGCACCCGATGAACGCCTGCCTGACATGATCGCGACCCTCGCCGTCAACGGGCAGCGTGCCAAGATCCGCACGGGCGGCGTCACGGCCGATGCATTTCCAAAAACGCAGGATATTATTCGCTTTGTACGGGCGTGTCTCGCCGCCAATGTGGCGTTTAAGGCGACGGCGGGACTGCATCATCCGATCCGGTGTTTTCGCCCGCTGACGTACGAAATCGATGCGCCGCGCGGCACGATGCACGGCTTTCTAAACCTCTTTCTGATGACCGGTTTCGCCCGCGAAGGCTATCGGTCCGGCCTGCTCGAAGACGTGATGGAAGAGGAATTTGACGAGGTCTTTCGCTTCGAAGATCAATCGGTGACGTGGCGTGACGATTTTTCGCTCACCGCCCGGCAGATCGAGCTGCTCCGCGAAAAAGGCATCCAGTCGTTCGGCTCATGCTCGTTCGACGAGCCGGTCGCCGATCTGCAAAAGCTGGGGGTGTTGTAGGCGGAAACACGACCGGTAGGGAGTGTGTCTCTTGCGTATGGGCAACTACGACTGGGACGAAAACGAAGGGCCCTTTGCATATCTGATCACGATCAGAACTTACGGGACGTGGCTCCATGGCGGCGAACGTCATTCGATGGACTTGCACGGCAAGAACATTTACGGAACGCCTAAGATCGAGCCAAACAAGAATTTATCGAATCTAATGAGTGAAAACCGCAAGACTGATGCGTTCGTATTAGACGGTCGCCAGCGGGAATGCGTCGAAAACGCTATTAGAAATGTTTGCATATTGCGGGGGTATGGGTTGCATGCGATCAATGTCAGAACTAACCATGCTCACTCGGTTGTGTCGTCTCTGAAAAAGCCCGAGTCGATCATTATCTCGTTCAAATCAAATGCCACGAGGGAACTTAAGGAAGCAGGATTGATATCTGTAGGCCAAAGTGTATGGTCAAGAGGCGGCAGTCGACGATACCTGTGGAAGCCAAATCATCTGGAAGGCGCGATCAACTATGTGCTCTACGGCCAGGGAGATGATCTGCCGAACTTCTGACGCAGTAGGCAGAAACACGACCGGTAGGGAGTGTGTTCTTATGGCGGACAGCGATGCGTTCTTAGTGGTTAGGAGCGGGAGTGAGGGATGCTCCAGGCTGGCTGATTTTCAAGGTTCGAAGAAACACACTCCCTACCGGTCGTGTTTCCGCCTCTGTGACACTAATATTGATTTATGACTTACGAAATTAACGAAACACACGACCCAAACCTCAAAAGCTGGGTCGAATCCGCCAACGATCCGAATACGGATTTTCCGATACAGAATTTGCCGTTTTGCAGATTCGGCCCTGTTCCTGTTCAGATTCACGGTAATCCGCAATGGGGTTCGGGTTTCGGTATCGGTGTCGCTATCGGGGACCAGATACTTGACTTGGAAGTCTGTTATCAATGGGGATTGCTAAACGGGCTGAAGTTAGACATGGGCGGAATCGTCGGTCATCGCGGAGCGAGAATTACGAACTTAATGAATGCTGGCGAAAGGATACAAAAGCAACTCGTCTCCCGCATTCGGGAAATTCTGATTGAAAGCGCCGAGACGTCAGTGCGCGAAGCGGCGAAGCGAGCATTGTTCCCAATTAAAGACGCATACTTTGATCTCTCGCACTTTATGCCGAACTACACCGACTTCTACTGCTCGATCTATCATGCGACGAATGTTGGGTCGATGTTTCGGCCGGACAATCCTTTGCTGCCGAATTATAAATATGTGCCGATCGGGTATCACGGGCGGGCTTCGTCGATCGTGATCTCGGGGACGGACATCAAGCGGCCTAAGGGGCAGAACCGGACCGATCAGGAAGCTCCGCCCGTGTTTATCCCGTGTAAGAGTCTCGATTACGAGATGGAGGTCGGGTTTTTTGTCGGGCAGGGGAATGAGCTTGGCACGTCGATCCCGATCGGCGAGGCGGAGAAACATATCTTCGGGCTGTGCTTGGTGAACGACTGGTCCGCCCGCGACATACAGGCGTGGGAATACCAGCCGTTGGGTCCGTTTCTCGCCAAGAATTTCGCCACGACCATCTCGCCCTTCGTCGTTACGATGGAAGCTCTCGCACCCTTCCGCACGAAGGCGTTCGAACGCGAAGAAGGCGATCCCGCTCCGCTCGACTATCTTGCCGACGAGACTAACGAGAAATTCGGCGGCATCGACATCAATCTCGAGGTCTTTATCCAGACCGAGAAGATGCGTGCGGAAAATATCGATCCGCACCTTCTAAGCAAGTCCAATATGAAGGACCTCTACTGGACGATCGGCCAGATGCTCACGCACCACGCCTCAGGCGGATGCAACCTCCAGACCGGCGACCTCATCGCCACCGGCACGATCTCCGGCAAGGAAAAATCCGAACGAGGCTCGATGCTCGAACTGAGTTGGCGAGGCACCGAACCCATCGAACTCCCGTCCGGCGAGCAACGCCGCTTTCTCGAAGACGGCGACGAAATAATAATGAAAGGCTACTGCGAACGCGAAGGGTTTCGCCGCATCGGCTTTGGCGAATGCCGGGGACGCATCCTCCCTGCGGGCTAAGAAAATTTAGCCGCGGATAGACGCAGATGACGCGGATAAGAGCAAACAATTCAAAATCATTTCTGATCCGCCTTATCTGCGTTTATCCGCGGCAAAAAATCTTTCACTCTGTGCTCTCCGTGCTCTCTGTGGCAAAATAGAATTAGATGGACTTAGTTCTCGACAAACTCCACGAGGAATGCGGCATATTTGGCATCTTTGGCCACCCTGAGGCCGCGACGCTGACGCAGCTTGGGCTGTTTGCCTTGCAGCACCGCGGTCAGGAGGCGTGCGGCATCGTCTCGTCCGATGGCGGCGATCTGCACGAATACCGCGAGATCGGGCTTGTTGCTGACGTTCTCAACCCTGAAATTCTCAAAACGCTGACCGGCCCCAGCGCGATCGGGCACACACGTTATTCCACCGCCGGCAAGAATACGATCAAGGAGGTCCAGCCCTTTTCAGTCACATGCCAGCACGGCAAGATCGCCGTGTGCCATAACGGTAATCTGCCCTTTGCCGAGGCCAGCCGCCGTGAGCTCGAGCGTGGCGGGGCGATATTTTCATCGACATCCGATACCGAGACGATCCTGCACGGCATCGCCCGTACACCGGCGAAAACGACGGTTGAGGCGATCGAAAAAGTGCTGAAAAATACTGAGGGGGCTTTTTCGCTGCTGTTTCTGACGCCTACGGCGTTGATCGCCGTTCGCGACCCGCGAGGATTTCGCCCGCTCGTGCTGGGCAAATTCCAAGGTGCCTGGTGTGTGGCGTCCGAGACCTGCGCATTTGACCTGATCGACGCCGAATATGTTCGTGAGGTCGAGCCCGGCGAGATGCTCGTGATCGACGACGCGGGCCTCGCTACGTCAAAGCCTTTCGACCAAAAACCGGTTTCGGTATGCACCTTTGAGCACGTTTATTTTTCGCGGCCCGATTCGACAATTTTTGGCAGATCGGTAAACGAATCGCGGCATAAAATGGGCAAACGCCTCGCCGTCGAACAGCCCTGTGACGCCGATCTTGTCGTGCCGGTTCCGGATTCGGGTGTCGCCGCCGCGATCGGATTTGCGCATCAGTCGGGCATTAGCTTTCGTCAGGCGATCATCCGCAACCACTATGTTGGCCGCACGTTTATCGAGCCTTCGCAATCGATCCGCTCCTTCGGTGTGCGTCTCAAGCTCAATCCGATCAAAGATCTGATAAACGGACGCCGTATTGTGCTGGTCGATGATTCGATCGTCCGCGGCACGACCTCAAAAAAGATCGTCGAGATGGTCCGCGACGCCGGTGCGACCGAGGTCCACATGCGTATCTCCTGCCCGCCGACGGCTCACTCATGCTACTATGGCGTCGATACGCCCGACCGCAAAGACCTGATCGCCGCTCGGTTTAGCTCTCCTCCTGCCGGAGGAGGGGTGGCAGCCGCTTCGGCTGACGGGGTGGTGGGAGATACGGACGTGAACGCGATTTGCTCGTTTATCGGAGCAGACTCGCTCGGCTATCTCTCGATCGACGGAATGTTAGAGGCGATAGGCATCGACAATTCCACATCCTGCACCGCGTGTTGGAGCGGCAAATACCCGACCCTCATAGCCAACGGCAAAGCTGCCTGAACTCCAAGCAGGAGTCTGGTCAGGGCCGAAAAATATCTTCACGACTTGCCGGAGTAGGTGGGGTTCATTCCCCGCGTTATCTCCGTTCTGTCCGCCGCTTCGATCAGAATTAAAAAATAACCTCGCTTCTACCTGTTCATGTAAAACTTGCCATCAAAAACGTTGACGAGCTTTGAGTAACGGGATAAAATAATTTTTTTTAGAAATCCGTATTTGTCGAAAATGAGGTGAAGTTATGTCGTTTCCTAAGGGTACCCGTCTGATCGTTGTTTGCCTGGTTGTAGTTGTTGCATCTGTTTATGCTGCGGCACAATTAGGGATCGTTTCCCAGGCGTTCTCGCTTGGCCAAAGCAGCGGCACGGTTGATCCGGCAGCGGTGACCGGTAATCCTGCCGCACCGATGGTGGCGACGACGGCGGGACAGCTTTTCTTCGGGACCGATGGTTTACAGGGCGACAAGCGGATCGCCTATTATAATCAGGGGACGACGACGCCCGAGTTCCGGATTATCGATAATGCGTCCGGAAACAATCTGCGCGGATTTTCCGTGGAGAACATGGTGGTCGATTCGGCCGCTGGCTTCTACTACGCCATCGTCAGCGACGGCACTGGTGGCCAGAGTGCCTTTCTCATCCGCGGCGCGATCTCGGGCGGGCCGGCGACGGTGCTCGCGGACTATGCCACTGCTTTGGGCGCGTCCAATCTCGACCCGCTTGTCCTTGCGTTGACGATCGATCCCGTCAACAG
>JBJXEG010000006.1:0-446560 GCA_046155085.1 Pyrinomonadaceae bacterium
GTCGGCCTTGCCGTTATCAAGGTCATCGAAGAAGACGACCTACGCACAAACGCCCGCGTCGTCGGCGATTATTTTCACAATGAGCTGCTCAAATTGCAGGAAAAATATGCCTGCATCGGCGACGTTCGCGGCATGGGCCTGATGCAGGGCATCGAACTCGTCAAGGACCGCCAAACAAAAGAACCGGCCCCCGACCTCGTCCTTCGCGTCTTCGAAGAAACCAAACGCCAGGGCGTCCTCATCGGCAAAGGCGGCCTCTACGGCAACGTCATCCGAACCGGCGTCATGCTCAACTCAACCACCGATTCGATCGACAAAGTCATCGAGGCTCTCGATGCCGGCTTGGCGTTGTGTTAAGAAAAAGAAGGAATTCACCACAGAGGCACCGAGAGCACAGAGAAGATATGAAAAAATTAATTTTAATTTTGTGAATTTTGATTTCTGTTTCAGTGATTTTTTCTCAAACTGGCGAAACGGATGATGAGGTTTTATTGAAAAGACAAATTTCATTGTCTGATAACAAATTTCACGAATTGGAAATTAAAAGAGACGGTGTTTATCTGGACGGGTTAAGAAAAAACAAATCCGAGAATCTGTTTGTAACGGTTACTTTTTTTTCTGAAACAGCAGAGTATTGGGAGTTCAATAATTCTGGATACTGGCTTTTACTCGGTTCGGATATGGCAACCGGCATGCGATTCAGTCATACTTGAACTAAAAGCTGTTGAAAGGATTTTGCCAATTCACGAAGCTCAGCTTTTAACTTATTTGAAATTAATGAACAAGAAAGTTGGACTGTTGATCAATTTCAATGTCGCCTTATTGAGAGACGGAATTAGAAGAAAAATGAATTGATTTCCTCTGTGCTCTCTGTGGCTCTGTGGTGAACATCTTATGAAAACACTGATCAAAAACGGGCGTGTCGTTACTGCGGTGGACGACTATCGGGCGGATATTTTTATTGACGGCGAGACGGTGACGACCATCGGCAAGCGGCTGGATATGGAGGCGGATGTTGTGCTGGACGCGTCGGGGAGGCTGGTGATACCGGGCGGGATCGATCCGCATACGCATATGGAACTGCCGTTTGGCGGGACGCATTCGTCGGACGATTTTTTTACCGGGACGCGGGCGGCGGCGTTTGGGGGGACGACGACGATCATTGATTTTGCGGTGCAGACGAAGGGCGAATCGATGACCTCGGGCGTCGATGCGTGGCATAAGAAAGCCGAGGGCAAGACGGCGATCGACTACGGGTTTCATCTCATCACGACCGAGTTTGAGGACGGCGATGAGAAGGAAATGTACAAGCTGATGGACGAGGGAATCACGTCGTTCAAGCTGTTCATGGCGTATCCGGGCGTGTTTTTGGCGGACGACGCGACGATCTTTCGTGCGATGTCGGCAGCCGGCAAACGCGGCGGCCTGATCTGCATGCACGCCGAGAACGGGATCGTTATCAACGAGATCATCAAACGTTTTCTCGCCGATGGCCGCACTGCTCCGAAGTATCACGCTTTGACGCGGCCGACTATCGCCGAGGCCGAGGGCGTTCATCGTGCTATCGCTATTGCCGAGATGGCTGAGTCGCCGGTCTATATCGTTCACCTTTCTTGTACGGATGCCTTGAATCAAGTTCGTCAAGCGAGAGATCGCGGCATTCCGGCGTTTGCCGAGACTTGCCCGCAATATCTTTTCCACTCGATAGACGATTACGGCGATGGCTGGGAAGGTGCGAAATACGTCATGACGCCGCCTTTGCGTGAGAAGCACAACTGCGCCGAGCTGTGGAAAGGCCTCAAGATGGACGACCTGCAAGTCATCTCGACCGATCACTGCCCATTCTGCATGAAAGAGCAAAAGGAACTCGGCAAAGATGATTTTTCAAAGATCCCAAACGGCGCTCCCGGCGTCGAAAATCGCATGAACCTCATCTACAACGGCGGCGTGGTCGAGCAGCGTATATCGTTGAATCGCTTTGTCGAGCTGACCTCGACTGCGGCGGCCAAGATGTTCGGCCTTTTCCCCAAAAAAGGCACGATCGCCGTCGGCTCCGACGCAGACATCGTCATCTTCAACCCGGACACCGAACACACCTTCGGCGTCGACGCCGAGCATATGAACGTCGATTACTCGTCGTACGAAGGCTGGAAGGTCAAAGGCAAAGTCGAGACGGTATTGTCTCGCGGCCGCGTCGTCATTCAGAACGGCGAGCACACCGGCAAACAAGGCGATGGGCAGTTTCTCAAACGGGGCGAATGCGTGAAGATCTAGGAATTGTTTGCCGCAGATAGACGCGGATGACGCAGATCGAACAAATACAACTTTTTTTCTGCTTCATCTAATGCCTTACAATAGATGAAGCAACTTCAATTCTCGAAACATGAATATTCGTCTTGCCGAGAGAGAATTAAAGACCAAGTTTGGAACTTTTATTGAGGCGTTATACTACGACGGCCAAGCCGAATCGATAGCGCTCATTATGGGTGACGTCGTGGGCGGCGAGGATGTACTTTGCCGAATTCATTCGGCCTGTATCGGCGGGCATGTTTTCAACAGCGTCGAATGCGAGTGTGCCGAGGAAATGGCGGCCGCTCAGGCGGCAATTCAGAAAGCCGGACGCGGTGTCATTATTTATCTCGATCAGGAAGGCAAGGGGAACGGGCATCTCGCTTTGATGAAAAGCATTCCATTCAAAAAGGCCGGACACAGTCAAAGCGAGGCTTACCAGATGGCGGGGTTTGCAGCGGACGCCCGCGACTATCGACCTGCGGCGGAGATCCTCGCCGAATTGAGTGTGCAGTCGGTGACTCTACTTACTGGTAATACTTCAAAAGGACGGGCCCTCGAAAGTGCGGGAATAAAGGTTGCCGGTTTCCATCCGCTTGCGGCCGGTAAGTAAAAAGATCCGCCGCCGAATGCTTATTCGGCAGCGGGCCATTTTTTCTCAACCCGAATTATTTGATGACGTCTTTGTTCTCGTCCTCAAACTTTTTGACCTGTGCGGCGAGATCGTCCACTTCTTTTGAAAGTGCGTCGTTTTTGGTCTTGTAGTCGTTCATTTTCTTTTCCAAATCCGCGACATTAGCAGTCATCAGCACCTGCAGCCCTTCCTTTAGCGATGCCACATATTCGCCTGTCTTAACTAGTTCCTTGGACTTCAGGCCGACATAGGTCTTGAGTTTGTCGCTGAGTTTTAGTTTGCCGGCGTCGTCAAAATCTTTTGCCGCTGCCTTAAACATCTCGCCTGCTTTTTCATATGCTGCGATCGTCTCCTTGGCCTTGGCCTGATTTTTAGTTTTCAGATCATCGACCTCGCCCGCGAGCAAAGCATCGCTATCCGCGTTGGCTTTTTCAAAAACCTTCTGAGCCTCAAGCACCTTTTTGTTCGAGGCGTCGATGAGCTTATTGGCTTCGTCGACCTGATCGCAGGCTATAAATAGAGCGGCTCCGATAAGGGTCGCAACGGTAAGTATCATTCGGAATTGTTTTTTCAAAGTAGTAGTCTCCTATTATTCTGCAGAACGATTGACACCATTCTAACCAATACCGGCCAAAGTCTGAATGACGGCATCGAAATTTTTCGAAAATCGACAATTATGTCCTATAATTGCGGGGCGTCTACAGCAAAAGATAAATGATCTATATTGACAGAGACTTTTCAGAAAAGATCGAACGGGCCGAGGCACGCTCGAATTCCGATTTTGTCGAAACGCGGGCAAGACTGCAGCCGGAGAGCGGTGCGGCCTGGATCGAGGTTGGCGGCGCTTATGCGATGTTTGATGGTGTGGAATCGCCTTGTACGCAGACATTTGGGTTGGGGATATTTGATGAGATCACGGAAAAACATTTTGAAGAGCTCGAAGAATTTTTCCATCAAAAAGGTGCTCCTGTATTTCATGAAGTCAGCCCGATGGCTGATTCATCCTTGATGCCAATGCTTAATGAACGCGGGTATCAGCCGATCGAACTAACTAGCGTCATGTATCGCGGGATCGATAGCGAGGCTAATCTTGGTGTCCCAAACGAGCAGATCAAGACGCGAGTCATCGCTCCTGACGAGGTTGATCTCTGGGCCAAGACCTCCGCAGGCGGCTGGGCGACCGAACACGAATCACTGGCAGATTTTATGTTCAATTTTGGCCAGATCAGCGCTCAATGTGCGGGTGCATATCCTTACTTGGCCGAGCTTGACGGCAAGGCGATTTCGACGGGGATGATGTTCGTCCACGGCGATGTCGCGATGTTTGCCGGTGCCAGCACCATACCCGAAGGCCGCAATCGAGGTGCACAAAATGCGCTGTTTTACGCCCGCCTCGCCCATGCCGCCAACCTAGGCTGCAACCTCGCCGTAATGGGCGCATCGCCGGGCAGCCAGTCGCAAAAAAATGCTCAAAAGAATGGCTTTCACATCGCCTATACACGCACAAAATGGCAGTTAGTAGGTTAGAATAATGGGCTAATACGTTAACGCTATTTCTATGAAACGACGCCTGAATGCAGACGGGCTTAGCTTATGATCGATACAATCCAACACGATGACGGACGCGTCGAGCTAAATGCCGATGCGGAAGAGAGTATCCGCTCATCGTCACTTTTTAACGAAGATCTCGCACCCGTACCCGTCGCTAAACGCAATTGGACGACGTATAACTATGCCGCGTTGTGGATATCGATGGCACATTGCATACCGACGTATATGATGGCGTCGGGGCTGATCTCGGCCGGGATGAACTGGTGGCAGGCTCTGCTGACGATCCTACTCGGCAATATCATCGTTCTCGCACCGATATTGCTCAATTCGCATCCCGGCACAAAATACGGCATTCCGTTTCCCGTTTTTGCCCGTGCAAGCTACGGCACATTTGGCTCAAATCTGCCGGCATTAATGCGAGCCATCGTAGCGTGTGGTTGGTTTGGTATTCAGGCGTGGATTGGCGGACAGGCTCTGCAGACTTTCTTTGCGGCGTTCATCCCTGGCTGGGCGACGCTGCTTGGCGGTCCGATAGGCGGACACACGCCGACCGAATGGCTTTCGTTTTTGCTTTTTTGGGGACTGAATATTGCGATCATTTTCAAGGGAATGGACTTGCTCCGAATTGTTGAAAATTGGGCCGCACCGTATGTATTAATAATGACGGCGTTATTGCTCGGGTGGATCTTGTACCGGGCTGGCGGAGTTGGTTTCTTGTTGAATGAGCCGGGCAAATTCCAGACACTTCGTGAGTTTTGGCCGGTGTTTATTCCCAGCCTAACGGCGATGATCGGTTTCTGGGCAACACTGAGTTTGAACATGCCGGACTTTACGCGGTTTGGTAAGAGCCAGCGTGAGCAGGTTATTGGGCAAGCGATCGCTCTGCCGACCACAATGACCTTGTTTGCGGCGATGGGAATTCTGATCACCTCGGCGGCGGTGATTGTCTTTCCGCATATGAATCCTGCCGATGCGTGGGATCCGGTAAAGCTGGTCGGCCAATTTTCGCAGCCGATTGTCGTGGCGATATCGATGTTTACTGTGGTGGTTGCAACGCTTTCGGTTAACATCGCCGCAAACGTTGTTTCGCCCGCCAACGATTTTGCCAACGCTTTTCCAAAGCTCATCTCATTCCGTACCGGTGGTTTGATCACAGGAATTATCGGCATACTTATGATGCCGTGGAAATTACTCGCCGATCCGAACGGGTACATATTTGGCTGGTTGGTCGGTTATTCGGGCGGACTGGGGTCGATCGCGGGTGTACTGATCGCAGACTATTGGCTTGTTCGACGCAAGGAGCTGAATCTTGGCGATCTTTATCGAAGCAAGGGCATTTATGGCGGGTGGAATTGGCGGGCTGTCTTTGCCACGCTTCTAGGTTGCTTTTTTGCATGGATAGGGTTGATAATTCCGATACTTCGTCCGTTATATGACTATGCATGGTTTGTTGGTTTCGGCGTTGCTTTCTTTGTGCACTGGGGATTGATGGCGGCGATTCCGCCAACTAAAGTGTCGACGATCAAATAATTCTACTTTTTCGGGGCATCTGCGATATTTTTTATGAAAAACAATCTCAAAATAGGGTTAATTTTTGCCGCAGTGGCCATCGCATCGCTAATATTTGTTCAGTCTCGACAGCTAGCGCAGACTCAGGTCGAAACCGCCGGGCAAAAGTTTAAAAGCATAAAGGTGTTAAATGACATGCCTGCGGAGCAGATGGGTAAGGTGATGAATATGATCTCCGCGAGCTTGGGCGTAAATTGCGGCTTTTGCCATGCCTCGAATGACGGTGATTACGAAAAAGAGGGCTTTGAGCATAAGGACATGGCCCGGAAAATGATGAAAATGATGTTTGATCTCAATAAGGCAAATTTCAACGGACGTCCTGAGATCAACTGCAATACGTGTCATCACGGCATCTCACATCCGCAGCCGACCTTTCCCTTGACCGCCGCCGTCATACCGGAGGAGCGTCCAAAACAACCTGAAAAAAATCCAAGCGTCGAAGAGATTCTGGCAAAATACGAACTAGCTCTCGGCGGCAAGGAAAAACTGGCTAAGGTCACATCACGTGAGGTCAAAGCAACTCGCATTGAGCCCGATGGTAAGACTACGGAACCCGAGGAAATTTTTCAGAAGGGAATCAAATTCGCGGCTAATACGAGTTATGGTACATATGTTGTCAGCGAAGTTTTTGACGGAGTGGAATTTTGGAAACTCGGAGATAAGGTAAAGATCGATCTAAAAATGGACGAATCGGATCAATTAAAACGTGAGGCTCAGCTGTTTGCCAATCCGAATTTGATTCCGCTATATTCCAAGCTCGAATTTCGCTTTCTAGATAAGATCGACGGTCGTGAGGTAAATATGATCCTCGCGACTACGACCGACAATAAACGCGAAAGGCTTTATTTTGATGCGGCGAACGGGTTGTTGGTCCGTCGAGCGGCATTTACGCCAACCATTTTTGGCAATCACGTTTTTCAGGTCGATTATAAGGATTATAAAGATTTTGGCGGCGTTAAGCTGCCGACGACCATCAATTACGCGATGCCGCAGATACAATGGAAACGAAAGATCACAGATGTAAAGATCAATCCCGCGATCAACGACGCTAAATTTATTTTGCCGGCTGTAAAAAAATAGAGTGAGGACTAACCGAGATGTCTAGAGTGATCAAATGCGGACTCATCCAGGCTCATAATGCGGCTCCGACCGATGCGGCGATAACTGAGATCAGACAGGCGAATATCGACAATCAAATGAAATTTGTCGAGGAAGCCGCCCGCCAGGGCGTGCAGATGCTTTGTTTTCAGGAGATCTTTACGATGCCGTATTTTTGTGCGGAGCAGACGACGCGGTGGTACGAGGCGGTTGAACGCATTCCGGATGGCCCGACTGTAAGGCTGATGCAGGATGCCGCAAAGCAGCACGGAATGGTGCTGATCGTGCCCATCTATGAGGAAGAACAGACGGGTATCTACTACAATACCGCCGCGGTGATCGACGCCGATGGCAAGTATCTCGGAAAATACCGCAAGACACACATCCCGCATGTGAATCCCGGATTTTGGGAAAAATTCTATTTCCGTCCGGGCAATCTCGGCTATCCGTGCTTCGATACTGCCTTTGCACGGATTGGGGTTTATATTTGCTACGACCGGCATTTTCCCGAGGGAGCCAGATGTCTCGGGCTGAACGGTGCCGAAATTGTGTTTAATCCATCGGCGACCGTCGCGGGCCTGTCCGAGTATCTCTGGAAACTCGAACAGCCCGCACACGCCGTCGCGAACGGCTATTTTGTCGGTGCGATCAATCGCGTCGGCACCGAGGCTCCGTGGAATATCGGCGAGTTCTACGGCCAGAGCTATTTCTGCGACCCGCGCGGCCAGATCATTGCCGAGGGTTCGCGTGACCAGGACGAACTCGTCGTCGCCGACCTCGATATGGACAAGATCCGCGAGGTACGCAACACGTGGCAGTTTTACAGAGATCGCCGGCCTGATGCTTACGGGCCGATAGTTGCCGATTAATAAAATGCTCATTTTGCGAAGATGTATCATCGTTGCCTTGGCTGTCTGCTCTATCGCCCTGTCTACCGCCGCGCAGACAAATAAGGCGATCGAAGCCGATCTGCTCCGCCATTTGACGAACCTTGAAAAAGCGTCCGGCGTCAGTGGTGCCCGCAACGAGGCCGCGGTCGATAAAGAGAACAAGATCCTAAAGCAAAACTTCCTTTTGTACGGTAAAAAGGCCGCGACACTCAAATATGACTTCAAAGCTCTTGCGGGCAAGATGACGATAACGACGTCGAAGGACGGGAAATTTCGTATTTATTCTTGGGATAATGAGTTCGGCGGCACGATGCGAGATCATGAAAATATATTTCAATATCAAGCTAAGGGCGGGCAAGTATATGCGTATCTAGTTCCCCGTGGACGCGAGGGTGATGTGCACGGATTTTACCACCAGATATTTCAGGTCGATACTCCCACTGGCCGAGTATATCTTGCGAATTCAACATTTATTGCCTCAACTTCGTTGGCTTCCCAGGAGCTTTCACTATTTCGTACTGACGGAAAAAAGCTGAATTCAAATGTCAGACTAATTCAGACGAAAACGCGGCTGACCAATTCGGTGGGATTTCAGTATGATTTCTTTTCCGTTGTTGACCATCCTGAGCGTCCTGTAAAGCTCTTTTTTTATGACGAGGCTAAAAAGTCATTCCGCTTTCCCGTGGTGATCGAAGACGCACAAACACCTCAGGGCCGGGTTACGAAAAAATTTATCACGTACCGGTTTAACGGCAAGTATTTCGTCAAGGTCCGCTGATTTCTGTATCGAACAATATGGGAGACTCTTACTGCACACCGCTCGACATCGCCCGCATCGAGCAGAATTTTGCCGAGATCAACCCGGCGTTGACCGTTGCCGAGGCCGGCGTTGAGGCAAATCGCTGCCTGTATTGCTACGACGCCCCATGCATGCACGCCTGCCCGACGCACATCGACGTGCCGTCGTTCATCAAAAAGATCGCTACCGGTAATCTCCATGGCTCGGCCCGTGTGATATTTGACGCCAATCCGATAGGGGCGAGTTGTGCACGTGTTTGTCCCGTCGACGTACTTTGCGAGGGTGCTTGCGTCGAAAGAACCCTGCTTCATAAACCGATCGAAATAGGGCGCTTGCAGCGGCACGCGACTGATTATGCGATGAGTAGCGGCCGGCCCATCTTCGAAAAAGGCGAACCAAATGGAAAATCCGTCGGCATTGTTGGCTCAGGCCCCGCAGGGCTTTCGTGTGCGACATATCTTGCACGTCTCGGTTACGACGTGACCGTCTACGAACGCAAACCGCAGGCGGGTGGCCTCGACACATACGGTATGGCCGAGTATAAAATGCCGCAGTCTGTGTCCCTGAGCGAGGTTGAGCATATCGCCGCTCTCGGCGTCAAATTTATGCTCAATACCGACATTGCGGCCGCCGGGAAAGGTGAACCCGAGGTGATCGGCCCGGTGAATCACGTGAGTATCGATCTGCTGCATGAATGGCACGACGCTATATTCCTCGCGACCGGACTCGGTGATACTAATAAACTCAATATCCCCGGCGAAGGTCTCGACGGTGTGGTCGACGCGCTTGCATTTATCGAGCAGATAAAAACGCGCGACTGGAAGAGCGTTCCGCTCGGCCGCAATGTAGTGATCATCGGGGCCGGAAACACGGCTGTCGATGCCGTTACACAGGCCAAACGACTCGGAGCCGAACGCGTAATGATGGTCTATCGCCGGACCGAACAAGACGCTCAGGCGTATGATTACGAGATGGAGCTGGCCCGCAAAGATGGCATCGAATTTTATTGGCAAACCAAACCGATCGCGATCGCCGGTGACGAACATGTGACCGCCATACTGTGTGCAAAGCCGGATGGAACTGAGTTTGCCATCGAGTGCGATATGGTGATCAAAGCCGTCGGCCAGCAAAAAATGGCGTCGTTCTTTACCGATGTTGCCGGTGTCGCGGTAGATGAAAAAGGCCGCGTTGTTGTCAACGACCAGATGCAGACATCGAATCCCAAAATCTTCTCCGGCGGCGACTGTGCCAACGGCGGTGCTGAGGCTGTCGATGCTTCGCAAATGGGCAAGATGGCCGCACAGGGAATTCACATAGCGTTGACTGGTGAAAAGGTTGCGTTCGCAGGTTCGAAATAGATAAGAATTTTTTGCCGCAGATTTTCGCGGATGACGCGGATCAGGAAATTTTATTTTCGTTGAGATATTCGCGATGGAGTCGCAAACAAATGAACAATTCAAACATCGGGATTTAACCGAGAAGATAATTGGGACTTTTTATGACGTCTATAACGAATTGGGTGCCGGTTTTCTTGAATCCGTTTATGAAAATTCATTGGCGGTTGCGTTGAGAGCGAAAGGATACGAAATTCAGCAGCAAATCGCGATTCCGGTATTTTTTCGCGGAATCCAAGTCGGGACATTCGAAGCGGACATTCTCGTAGATAATTGTGTTTTCCTCGAATTGAAGGCAGTGCGTACTATCGATCAGGCACATGTTGCTCAGCTGATGAACTATCTGAAAGCTACCGAGATCGAGGTTGGACTGCTTCTGAATTTTGGCTCTAAGCCCGAATTCAAGCGACTGGCTTTTGGTAACGACCGTAAACGACGTTAACAAATCAAAATGCGTAGATGAGAGACACCAAGTAATTTTTCTTTCTTATCTGCGGCATCCGCGTAAATCTGCGGCAAATATTTCTTATGGCAGATCTAACATCAAATTTTGCAGGGATAAAGTCTCCTAATCCTTTTTGGCTCGCTAGTGCGCCGCCGACGAATATGGGGCCGATGATCGAGCGGGCGTTTGACGCGGGTTGGGGCGGGGCGGTATGGAAGACTCTGGGTGAGCCGATCGTGAATGTTTCGTCGCGGCTCGCGGCGCTGGATCAGGGACCTGTGCGGATGATCGGGCTGAATAATATCGAGCTGATCACGGACCGTTCGCTTGAGATCAATCTCAAGGAGATGACCGAGTGCAAAAAGAAATATCCTGACCACACGGTGATCGCAAGCCTGATGGTCGAGTCGAAAAAGGAGGCTTGGCAGGAGATCACCAAGCGGACTCAGGACACGGGATGCGATGCGTTTGAGCTTAATTTTGGCTGTCCGCACGGCATGAGTGAGCGCGGCATGGGAGCGGCGATGGGCCAGGTTCCCGAATATACCTGCATGGTCACCGAGTGGGTGAAAGAAGTTTCGGACATTCCTGTTATCGTAAAACTCACGCCAAATGTTACGCATATCGTCCCGCCCGGACACGCTGCCCAACGCGGCGGTGCGGATGCGGTTTCACTTATCAATACGATCAACTCGGTGATCGGCGTCGATGTCGACACGATGATCCCTTATCCAAACGTCAACGGCATGGCGGCTCACGGTGGTTATTGCGGCACGGCGGTCAAGCCGATCGCTTTGAATATGGTCTCGGAACTCGCCCGCGATGCGGAATTCAATATTCCGATCTCCGGCATTGGCGGCATCAACACCTGGCGTGACGCGGTCGAATTCATGTTGCTTGGTGCGGGCAATGTTCAGGTTTGCACGGCGGTGATGCATTATGGCTACCGCATCGTCGAAGACATGATCGATGGGCTCAATAATTATTTGGACGAAAAGGGATTTGCGAGCGTCGGCGACATCATCGGCAAATCCGTTCATCGAATGACCGATTGGGGGGATCTCGATCTCAATTACGACGTCAAAGCCCACGTCAATAAAGAAGCTTGCATCCGCTGCAATCTCTGCTACGTCGCCTGCGAAGACGGCGCCCATCAGAGCTTCAAATTCGAAGAGGTCAATGGCGTAAAATACCCGATCGTCATCGAAGAAGAATGCGTCGGCTGCAACCTCTGTGCCCTCGTCTGTCCTTCACCCGGAGCGATCTCAATGATCCGCGTCGACGCCGGCGGCCCGACAGAAAGCTGGCGTGAACGGACAGCGGGGAACTGAATCATTTCTTCATCGGATTCCGTTTATACCTTTCATTATCGAGAATGAATTCCCCGAGTTTGTCCGGATCGGGTTTGAAGAATGAACCGTTTTGCCATTTTGTGCCGTCCGCGAAATTGACCTCGGCGATACGGATTTGAGCCGTATTACGAAGTGTTATGTCCTCGGTGTACGAGAATGCCTTTTTCAGCAAGTCGTATTGATCGAACACCTCCTCGAATGTATTTCCGACGCCAAACGATGAAGTCTTTATCTCGATAGGAAAACCTGTTGGAGGTCCGATCGGTTTGCTTTGGAGCACAGAAAGATAGCACAGTATTCGGTTGATCGGACGGTCCGAGATATTTCGAATGTTCAGTCTCAGATCTTTCAGCCAGTTGCCATCTGCTTTAAAGACCTGGTCCAGTACGGTTTGTTTTCCGTTTGCTCGAATGTTGACGATTTCGACTGGTTCGTTACCGCCGATCCAAACCTTTTCGATCTTCTTTTGACTCGAGTCGGCGGAGTGTGAGGATTCAAAACGTATATCCTTGCCATGGCTCCAACCGGTTCCGTCGTCAAAATAAACTTGACTGAGGTAAACCGTAAGCCAATCGAAATCCGTAATACCATATTCATTGAGCCGTTCACTCAGGCTAACAACAGCAAAATTGCGAACCTCCATTTGAATCGTCTCGCCCGGGCCTAACCATCTTGGATTTTTGCCGGAACCAGATAAATCTTCACGCGCACGGACGTAGAGCGGCATCCCGATCTGAGACGGCATCTGGCCTTGCTTTGGAACCAGTAAGTGTATGTCGAGATATGCGATAGTCTTTTGAGTTTTGTTTCGCACCGTCAACATCAAAGACTTCCACCAATCATTGCCCGCCTTCACTTGTTTTAGACTTAGAAAAGGTCTGCCACCTGTTTCCCATCCTACAAATTCGATGGGTGGATTTGCGGGTTCGTAACCGGTTTGGATCGTCCGGAGTCTTTCCTGTCCCGAAATCGAGAGGACAATAGAAAAAGCAAGGAATGGTAAGAGGAGGTGTTTCATGTCCGTTCCCTCAAGCGCTCAATGACTGTTAAAAAGGATGCGTCTGCATAAATAATGAAATAATAGCTTCGGCGTCTAGCTTAACACCAATCTGACTGGCGGGCATATGCGAGCGTAGCTAATTAAATGCGGCCTCTTCGGATCGCGTTTTCGGCGATGCGTCCCAATGCCGCGACGAATTTGTCGAAGTTTGCGAATCTTGCGTCCCTGGTAAAACCTTTTACGTATCGGGCGTAGATCTGCTGGGCGATGACGGCGATCTTGAAAGTGCCGAAGACGTAGTAGAAAAGCATGTCCGGCAAAGCGCACGCTCTCGATTCGGCGTACATATCGACGAGGTCTTGCCGCGTGATATTTTCCATCAGGACTCGCGGGTTGAAGGGCATGTTGAGCAATTCGTCCGGCGCGTCCCAGGACATCCAGTAGCCAAGCGTCGTGCCGAGGTCCATTAGCGGGTCGCCGATCGTGACCATTTCCCAATCGAGCACTGCCGTGATCTTCGTCAGGTCGTTGGGGTCGAGCATGACGTTGTCGAATTTGTAGTCGTTATGGATCAGGGACGCGCCGGATTCGGCAGGGATGTTTGCGTTCAGCCACTTGATCGCGTTTTCTAATTCCGGCACCTCGTCGGTTTTGGCCGCGAAGTAACGCTTTGTCCAACCTTCGACCTGGCGGCGGTTGTAGCCAACGGGTTTGCCGAGGTCTTCTAACCCTGAGTCCCTGGGATCGAGGGAGTGGAGGTCAGCGAGGTTTTGGATAAAGCTGCGGCAGACCTGAGTGGCTAAGTTCGGAGTTCCGCCTTTTGGCGGCCAGGTCTCGAGCAAAGAGCCGCCTAAAGGCGGGACTCCAAGCGGGTGCGTCCCTGGGACCTTGCCGCGGATAACGAGGCCATTTCGGCGTTCCATTAGGTAAAACTCGGAGCCGATGACCGATTCGTCGTGGCAAAAAAGCAGCGGTCTTGGGGCCGGAGGATATACGGCAGACAGCTTTGACAGAACGTCAAACTCTCGCTGCATATCGTGAGCCGACTTTACCGTGTTGCCAAATGGCGGACGGCGGAGCACGTATTCGACGCGTCCCAGACGGATCAGATAGGTCAGGTTTGAGCTGCCTGCGGGAAATTGCTCTACCTCAATTTCTTCGCCGGACAGATCAAGCTGCTTACTCAAAAAAGCGCCGAGACGTGTCGTGTCTATTTCTTCGCCCGGACGTACCGGTTTGGTTTCTGCCATATCTTTCTTGTAATGAGCGGTGACAAAGCTAAGAATGATATTACCATCGAAAATGAGCGACGTGATCGATGATAAAATTGGCTTTGACCGGGAATCTCGCGAAACGCGAGCGGCGGATCTCGCATTCCTCAGGGTCCTAGGCGATATTGTCAAATATCAATAATATAACGACCATAGCATTTGTTGCAACGATTGTCAAGTGTATTATGCATAAAACAAATATAATTTTAGCGAGAGTGTTGAGCATCGCGACTTTGTGTAGGAAGATAGGCGAATATGGATTTTGATTATTCGGAAAAAGTGAAGGAGATACGACGGCTTCTCAGCGTCTTTATGGACGAGCATATCTACCCGAATGAGGCTGCTTTTACCATTGAGATAAATACAGGCGATCGCTGGCAGCCGTCCGAGTTGATCGAGGAGCTAAAAACAAAGGCGAAAGCAGCCGGTTTGTGGAATCTGTTTTTGCCAAGCGAATCAGGCCTTACAAATCTCGAATACGCTCCGCTCGCTGAAATAATGGGTCGCGTAGTCTGGGCATCCGAGGTCTTTAACTGCTCGGCACCGGACACGGGGAATATGGAGGTGCTCCATTTATATGGCACGGCGGAGCAAAAAGAGCGATGGTTAAGGCCTCTTCTTGATGGCGAGATACGTTCGTGTTTTTCGATGACCGAGCCGGATGTGGCATCGTCGGATGCGACAAATATCGAGTCATCTATCGTGCCCGACGGCGAGGACTATGTTCTAAACGGCCGGAAATGGTGGTCCACCGGAGCCGGGGATGCGCGGTGTAAACTATCGATCTTTATGGGCAAGACGGACCCAACGGCCCCAAAACATCTGCAGCAGTCGATGATCCTCGTCCCTATGGACGCTGACGGCGTGACGGTTGAGCGGATGCTCGATGTATTTGGTTATGACGACGCGCCAAATGGCCACGCGGAGATATTGTTTACAAATGTCCGCGTTCCGAAGGAAAATTTGCTGCTCGGCGAAGGACGCGGTTTCGAGATCGCGCAGGGCCGTCTCGGGCCGGGACGCGTTCATCATTGCATGCGGCTGATCGGTGTCGCCGAGCGTTCGTTGGGATTAATGTGTTCGCGTGCAAAGGCCCGTGTTGCTTTTGGCAAACCCGTCGCAGATCAAGGAGTCGTTCGTCAATGGATCGCCGAGGCTCGCCTTGCGATCGATCAGGCTCGGCTTTTGGTATTGAAAACCGCCTGGATAATGGACACCGCCGGCAACAAGGCCGCCCGCCGCGAGATAGCGATGATAAAGGCCGTCGTTCCGCAGATGGCGCTGCAAATAATCGACCGCGCGATACAGGTTCACGGCGGTGGCGGCGTCTCCCAGGATTTTCCCCTCGCACAGTTTTGGATCTACGCTCGCTCGCTCAGGTTAGCTGACGGTCCGGACGAAGTGCATCTTGAATCAGTCGCGAAGATGGAGTTAAATAATAAGTGATGGATGTTCAAGTTCATATAAGGGCTGTGTGCGATCAGATCGTTCGTGGATTTAATCCTGAAAAGATAATTCTTTTCGGCTCGTATGCACTGGGTGCGGAGAACGAAGATTCGGATATTGATTTGTTGGTGATCATGCCTTATGAGGGTAATGAACTGGAAAAGATGGCTGAGGTACGCGGTGTGCTAAGCTCCGAGATGCCTCTCGACGTCCTTGTTAAGACACCGACACAGGTACAGCAGAGACTTGCCGCAGGGGATTTTTTTGTCCGCGAAATTATCGAGAGTGGAAGGATCCTATATGACGCCGGAAATCTCGGCTTGGATAAATAAGGCCGAACGTGACTGGCGTAGTGTTCTCCTCGAACATTCGGTCGAGAGAGATCCGAATTTGGACGCGGTTTGTTTTCATGCCCAGCAATGCTCTGAAAAATATCTTAAGGCCCGTTTGGTTCTCTCAAGCATAGCATTTCGCAAATCCCATGACCTACTTTACCTGCACCAACTCGCTTTGGATGCGGAGCCGACTTGGCATTTTCTCTGGCAACCGCTACGCGATCTCACTGCCTTTGCCGTGGCTATTCGGTATCCGGGACTCGACGCCACTCAGCAACAAGCGGACGATGCAATTAAACATTGTAGGATCGTGCGCTTGACGGTGCGACGGTCATTGGAGCTGCCTGACCTCGACCAGTCGATCAAAGTATGTGCCGGTCACTTTGACCGCCTGATTACATCAACCTACCGAGTTTTCTTTCATTCTGCGTTAAACATTGTAAAAAACAGTTGACAGGCGTTGAACATTCCTGTAACTTTTAAGAGTAACGGCTTTAAGGGTCGTACACCTATCGCCACCAAATGCGGCAAAGTTTTCTTATTAGTTAGATTCCGTTGATCACGGGTCGTGATCGAAACATCCGAAAAATGCGGGTTTTAGTCCATATCTTTAGTTGACCTGTCGAATGAATAATCTCCGTCTTCCGGCTTATCAATAGGTGGCACAAAATCCTCAGCAAGTAGAACTCGCACTTTCGGATGGGAATATAAGGAAACTGTTAGAAAAGAAAACATTGCGGCTAGCAAGGAGCAACGAAAACAATCATGTTTGGTAAAAAGAAAAGTGTGGCCGGTTTGGATATCGGTTCCAGCTCGATAAAGATGGTCGAGCTCGAGGGCAAGTTAAACAATCTTAATTTGGTAAGTCTGGGCTTTGAAAATCTGCCGGGTGACACGATCATTGACGGGCAGATAATGGAGCTCAACGTTGTTTCGGATGTTATCCAGAGCGTCTGTGCAAACCATCAGGTGACGGCAAACAACGTAGTCACGGGCGTCAGCGGACACTCGGTGATACTAAAAAATATCGTTTTGCCGCTGATGAGCCGGGACGAGCTCGAAGAATCTATCGATTGGCACGCCGAGGAGCATATCCCATACGATCTGGCCGATGTCAGCCTTGATTACCAAGTTACGGCAGAAACGGCCGATTCGACTCACGTACTGATCGCCGCCTGTAAACGCGAACGTATCGACAATATCAAACAAGCCATTCAGCTGGCGGGCAAAACACCTGTCGTCATCGATGTCGACACGTTTGCTCTGCAAAATTGCTACGAGATCAACTATCAGCCAACTGAGGACGACGTTGTAACGCTTCTGAATATCGGGGCTTCGACGATGAACGTCAATATCGTAAAGGGCACGCGTTCACTCTTTACCCGCGACATCACAGTCGGCGGTAGCCAGTTTACAGACGTCCTGCAGAGAAGCCTTGGACTCAACTTTCAGCAAGCCGAGGCTGTAAAACGCGGGGTCGCCGATGCGGTTGAGGGAATCGAGGAAAAATCGATCGAACCGCTAATGAATAACGTGACAGAGATAGTCGCGATGGAGATCCAGAAAACGTTCGATTTTTACCGGGCTACGACCGAGGACAATGAGACAGTGGTGCAAAAGATACTCATTTCGGGCGGCGGTTCCAAGCTGGCGGGTCTCGCTCAAGAGCTTTCGCAGCGACTCGAACTGCCGGTCGAGGTCTTAAATCCGTTTCGCAATATCAAAGTCGATAATAAAAAATTCGACCCTGATTATCTCAACGAGATCGTGCCTGAAATGGCGGTAGCCGTCGGACTGGCCATAAGGGGAGTGTAATAAAGATGATCAAGATCAATCTACTCAATTCTGTTACTGAAAGGCAAAGCGGGACGGTTATCGCGGTTGACCGCAAGATATCCAGTCCGGCCTCGCGGATCATCCTGATGTCGGTTGTCGTGGCGATATTGCTTGCTGCGGTTGTGGGCTGGGATATTATCAGCACCCAAATGGCAAAGGCCGAGGCCGAGCGTCAGATGACCGAACAGAAGCAGATCGCCGCCGAACTTGAGATCGTAATGAACGAGCAAAAAGAGCTCGAGGGAAAGATCGCCAATATTGATACCCGTATCGACGCGATCAAAAAACTCCGTTCTTCGCAGGCTGGGCCGAGCGCCGTTTTGGATGCAATGCGTGAGCGGATAGCTATGGTTCCGGGACTGTATCTCGAAAATATCGAGCAGGCGGGCGAAGGTTTGGTAGTCAGGGGCAGTTCGCCGGATGAGGCGCAGGTGACGCAATTTGGACGCAGCCTGGAATTTTCGAATGGGCTTTTTTCAAATCTTAATATCGAAACGACGCGGGCAGATATTCAAAATCAGGCCGCCCCGCCGAAAGCGAGTGCTGGTGGCGAGGCCCCCAAATTATCAATCGTTAATTTCATCATAAAATGCTCATATACGCCGTCTAAGGCCCCGAATGCGGATAACGGAAATCAGACAACGGCCTCCGCTGCCGGTGCAGGCGCTCCTGCCCCGCCCGCCCAGATCGCCAAGAAATGATCGATAGTCACCCAGATAAATAGAAGGAAACCAGAATGTTAGACAAAATCAAAAATCTAAAGTGGCACTTTCACCTGCTAATGCTCGTCAGTCTGGCCGCGTTGATTTACGCCAGTATATGGTATTTCGTGACCAGCGAAACGCGGGCGGAGGTCGTGACTCTAAACGAGCAAGTCTCGCAGCTTCAGGCGAAAAATGAGACGGCTCGAGTAGCCACACAGCGGATCAACGAATTTCGTGCGCTTTATGCCAGCAAATCCGAAGAATATGAGGAGCTGAAGGTACTTTTGCCCGAGCAGCGTGAGATCACAAACGTGCTGCAGGGCCTGCAGGATACGGCGAACAGCAGCCGGCTGATCGTGATGCGCTTTGCACCGCGGGACGATACGACGCAGGACTCGATCCAAGCTAAGCCGGTCGAGGTCGAGGTCGACAGCAATTTTAATAACCTGAGAGCATTTTTTGACGCGATGGCGAAGCTGCCGCGAATTGTTTCCGTCACCGATTTTAAGATAAATCAGATCGACAAACAGACCGAGGCGAGAACAATACATGCTCAATTTTTGCTGACGGCCTATTACTCGGCTCCTGCCGACAATACAGCAAAGCCGGGCCAACCGCCGGTTCCGGGCCAGCCTGCTGCACCCGGCGCACCCGCAGTTCCGGCTCCTGTCGCCAAATAAGCCGTTCTACTATCTGACAAATCTTTTACGAGAGAAATGCAATGACAAACAAATCGAAATTAATTCGAAATCTACGTGCAAGCGTGACCGCGATCGGTCTGCTGTTGATCTGCGGACTGTTCGTTCAGGTCAAGGCTCAACGTGACCCGTTTGCCAAGCCGGGATATAAACAGGAAAAAAAGCCGGTAACTGAAAGTGCGAAAGCCGGCAAGCCGGGCCTTACGACGACGGCTGGCCCGATAAATTACGGCCCGCCGGCGATCGAGGCACGCATCGAGTATTATAAGCGTCTCAGAGAGGCCGCCGCCGCCAATGGTGCAGTGATACCTAAGGTGACGAGCGTTTTGACTTTGAATGAGATGGCCGTGACCGGCATTTTCAAAACTCCACGTGGCTACGCCGCAATGGTCGAGGCAACGCCGATCAAGCTTTCCTACACGATATATCCGGGCGAAAAATTCTTTGACGGACAGCTTGTCGCGGTCGAGGAAAACCGGCTCGTCTTTCGCAAGGTAACAAAGACCGGAGCCGGTAAATTTGTTGCATCGGTCGAGAATAAACCGTTGAGACAGTTCTCGATGCGGTCGCAGATCGAGGGGACCGCCCCGTCCCAATCGTCAGACAAACCCGTTGAAGTCGCAAAAAGCGAACAGCCGTCAAACCCATTTGAGAAGGGAGCAAAGCCCTCGGCTAACCCATTTCTCTCGCCTCTAGACGAGATGAACAACCCATCGGTCAAGCCCGAAGCCGACAAGTCGAAAAAAGGAACAAAGAAACCTGTCAAGGTTGCTAAAAATAGCGGTACAAAATAATCCCACATGATCCGATTCTTTACCCAATTGGAAAACGATCGAAATAGTTACGGAGGAAACATGAAGTCTCTTTTCAAATTAAACAAAGCGGTGAAAAACGCTCTTTTCGCGCTGGCAATCGCAAGCACCCTCGTTCTCGGTGTATCTGCGCAAAAGGTTGAACCGCTGTCGCAGGGCAAGTTTTACGGTGAGCCCGGCTTTCGCGGTGAACCGATCAATCTCAATGTCGTAAATGCCGACATCCGCGACATACTTTCATACATCACCGATCAATACGGAATCAATTTCGTTATCGATAAATCCGTTAAAGAGGTACCGGTTACGGTCAAGGTCAACGATGTTCCATGGAATGTCGCGCTTGACTCGGTACTGCAGGCTCAGGAACTCGGTATCCAGGTCAACGGAAATATTCTCCGGATAGCCGACAATAAGACGCTCGCGACCGAGGGTGAATTGTATCGTGAGCGGACAAAGAATCAACTTGACACTTCGCCGCTGGTAACAGAATTGATCCGACTAAATTACGCAACCGGCTCGGGCCCTGCAGGTGCGAGCAAACCCACAGCGGGAACCTCCGGGAGCAGCAGCAGCGGCGGCCCTTCTGAGTCCGGCGCCGCAAGCGGTGGTGGTGACGGCCTTCTGCCGATAATCCGGAGGCGATTGTCGCGGCGCGGTTCGATCGAGATCGATTCGCGAAGCAACTCACTAGTTATTACGGATGTCCCCTCGAACATCGCAGCCATCAAGCAGCTGATTGCGATCCTGGACCAGCCCGAACCGCAGGTTGAGATCGAAGCCCGTATCGTCGTTGCTTCGCGTAACTTCAGTCGTGACATCGGCGTTCAGCTAGCCGGTCTCGTACTTGGCAAAAACGGAAGCGGCGCCCAGGGCGGCACACTTGCCACGTCGGGTGCACCGGCTAATTTACCGGGCGGTTCGCCAAATGGTGATCTCGCATCGAAGATCGCAAACACGGCCATCGGCCTGACAACAGGCATCTTTGGAACGGCGCAGATCAGTGCTTTGATCACGGCGGGTGAACAAAAAGGCCAGGCCAAGGTCATCGCGACGCCGCGAGTTACAGCACTAAACAACCGTCCGGCCGAGATAAAGAGCGGGACAAAGATCCCAATCACTACGGTCCAGCCGGGCAGCTCGGTCGGCGGCGCAATTATTGCGACGACAACCTATGTGGACGTGCCGCTGCGACTTGCTATCACACCTCAGATCACGGATCAGGGAACGGTAATTTTAACTGTCGTCGCCGAAAACAGCTCGACAGCGACGGTCGTCGGAGGCGGCTCACCGGCGATCAATACCCAGAGTATGACGACACAGGTGATCGTTCCTGACGGCGGAACGACAGTTGTCGGTGGTGTCTTATTTGATGATGAGCGGGAAAGTCAGGACCGGACGCCCGGCTTGTCAAGTATCCCTTTACTTGGAAACCTTTTCAAGCGGAAAGGCGTTCAGCGTAACACGAATGAGATCCTCTTCTTCATCACTCCCCGTATTACGCGGCCCGACTATGCGGCCACGACCCAAGCGGGTGCTCCGCCACGCAATCCAACGATCATTCAGCCGGTCCCGATGGACAATCCCCAGTCCAATTCGTCACCGGTGATCCCTACGCCGCAGCAGCCGATCATCCTGCAGGCTCCGTCAACGACAAGGCCTGAGGCCACTCCGGTAATTAAGCCGTAAGTGTAAATCGATCAACATGTTTCGTCCGAGTGCCGTCAAGTGCAAAAAGCTTGACGGCATTTTTTTATTGGGCGAGGTAACCGCTCGGCACCGGGATGTCCCGCTGACTGCCTAAAGCTAAGTTGTAAGTGCTTGAATCCGAACTTCGAAGAATATGCCAAACCCCTTTTCGTTTTTGTTCGAAAGGATTATAGACAGCGACATCGGCCAGGCCATCGCCGTCGTAGTCAGCCGGAGCGGAAATGCTATTACTATTACCAAGCTGGACTGTTATTGGCCCGGCAGACGATCGTTGCAGATTCCAAGTGCCGGTTGCCGGGTGAAAAAACGCAATATCCGTTGTTCCGTCTCCGTCATAGTCGGCCGGGACCGGGCGGTCGACGGCTGCCCCATATTGAATGGCTATTGGCCCCAGCGAACTTCGTTCCAAGTACCATGTCCCATTCGAAGGCCGGTACACGCCGACGTCGGTTCTGCCGTCGGCATCATAATCACCCTGTACAGGCTTATCACCCGATTGGCCCAGCGTCACGGTTATCATTCCGTCTGTTGACCTTCTTAAGATCCATTCGCCCGTGGCCGGACGGAAAACAGCCGGGTCGGTCTCGCGGTCGCCGTCGTAGTCACCGGGAACGGGGATGTCGGAGCCCGTGCCCAACTGTATTTCGATATAGCCGAGTGTACTTCTTTGGATGGACCAGATACCGGTCGGCCCGAAGACCGCGTGGTCGGTCGTACCGTCTTTATCGTAATCACCGGGAACAATGCGGCTGCCCGGAGAACCCAATGTGAGGCTCTGGCTGGCACCGGTCTGAATGCTGTAGCTGTTCCAAACCCCGGTGCGCGGGTTATAGGTCGCAATATCGCTTGTAAAATCACCGTCAAAGTTGGCGATCGCCGAACCCGAAAGGCTCGCGGTTGAAGTAGTATAAATGTGATCGCCGGTGGGGCCTCCGACGCCGTTGGCGCCGTTACCGGCAGCGTAAAAGCCGACCTTGCCGACCCGCTGCGCCGGTGCGGTCCAGGTAAAGATCCAAGTATTCGAGTTGAAAACGTTATCTGTAAAAAGGCCGTCGGACGTGTGCTCGATATACTGACGAGGATTTCCATCTACGGTACTGCTCTTTAACTGCATAATAGGTGGATTCTGTAGAGGAAATGTAAAAACCCCGGCCTGTCTCCCGGCGTGGTCGATCGCTGTCATTTCAAAGCCCCAATAGACGGCACCCACCAGGCTTGTTGTAACCGAAACGGTCACCTGCTGTCCGGGGTAATAGTCATGAGGGATGCCGCTGATCTGAACAAATCCGGTACCGTCATTTACGGGAAAAGTAGTATGACAGGCGGTGCAGTTAGCTTCACCGGGAGCTCCTGTAAACCTTGGCGAAGGTCCCGACGCCGACGCTTCGACTCGCTGCTGGCCATCAAAAATAAATACGGCAATGGCGAGCATTCCGGCCAATGAGATGGCGAATATCTTTATCCGGTTCGGTTTTCGGGCGATGACTCTCATAAATTAGTACTCCAAAATTACCAAGGTGGGTCGTCTATTTGACGGTCGCGTCCGCGGGAAAGTCTGCAAAATATCTATTTAAAGGATATGTGCGGCAGGTGGGGATGTCAACAAAATTAATCTCTCGGTTGAAGCCGGGAAAATCTACGCGCGAGTCAATAAAAACGGCGGTTTCGCGACCGCCGTTTGAGCCAACAGAAACGCAAATGGCATTACCGGTTGCTGAAAATCCGTCCCTTTAGCGTCTGAGACTTGCGGGCACCTAAAGCCGGCGAAGGCCGCGGAACCGGTGCGCAACCGTAGTTGCCGGCAAACTGTATGGTATCGACGTTCCAGCCGCCGCCGACCGGGGCTGTGTTGCTATCGGCTCCAAATCTCCAACGCAGTTGAATATTTTGACCGTTTGCGGCTGCGGGCAGGCGTACGACCGATGTTATATAGCCGCCCGAGTTACCTGTCCATCCGGCACGCTGGCCAAACGGATTTCCGGTGCTGACGGCCATCACGCCGTTATAGCCATTTTGCAGAAAAGTTCCTCCGGCTGCGATTATGTCCTGAAATGCGCCGCCCGCGATGCTTATGTCCAGGACGCCGCCGTCCCAACCCGATTCAGAATCATATTTATGCCGAAACGTAACGTTTGCCGCCTGAGCGTTTACCGCGATCGACGGCGAAATCAGCTCAGTTGAACCGCCTGAGCTTGCAGGATCGGTGGCAAACATCGAATTGACGCCGCTATCGGGGACTGCCGTCGTCGAGACAAAGGTCATAGCGGGATTTGTCGATGATACACTCCATCCGGCCGGGACCGCAGGGGCCGTTACGCCGTCAAAATTTTCGGTAAACGTCGTTACCGGCGACCCGACCGCGATTGTACGCGTAAAACTCGCAGGGCCGAGGCTGCTATTTGCATTTAGGGTTAGCGAAATAACGGCACCGCAAGCCGCGCCAGCGGGCACCGTGTAGTCGATCGTCCTGCTCACCGTCGCACCATGATTGATAGTGCCGTAATTTGCGAGACCGCCGCCCGCTATCTGAAGCGTCGTACCCGTCGCATTAATGCCGGTCGAATTTGTGAGAGGTATGGTCAAGGTGACAGTTTCACCGGGTTCTGGAACACCATTGTTATTGCCGTTGATATCCGCTATTGCGATATTTGGGGCCTGATAGAGATTGGGCAGATCAAAAGCCTCCGTAACCCGAACCGTGCCGTTTCCACTGCCAAAGTTAACACCGCCAAGAGCCTGAATACTCGCTCCGGCCCCAAATCCCCGAAGCGCAAAACCCGCCCAAATATCAGCAACATCACCGGCGGTCCCGCTGGCAAGGGCGGCTGCAATCATTGCATCACGTTCGGACAAAGGGGTGGGATTAAGCGGCGCGAGTTTCATGCCATCGGTGACGAGTTGGAGTATTCTCCTATTTCCAACTGCAGGAGTAAGCCGCTGCATCATCCGCGCCCGTATTTCCCACAAAGCGATGCTCCAAACCTCGCCGATGTTATGCACCTGATCCGCGATCCCGCCACCACTTGGCGAAAACGCTCCGTCGCTTATGTTGATCTTGGTAGCATCAATGTCCGCAAAAGTAAGAGGGTTGTGCGGTCGGTTCATCGGCCCGCCGGTAAAGGCCATGACCGCTTTTGGAAAGCGGCGGATGCCGTAATAGTAATTATTAACGCCCGGCCGGGCGAGATATGTATCATAAGCCCCGATCGTATAGACCGCGTTGATCGGATCCGTTGGCTCGCTCAACAGGCAATGGGCGTAAAAATCAGACCAGCCTTCGCCCATTCCGCGGGCAATATCCAATGATAAACCGCTGCCGTTTCCGTGGAGGCGGTTAGACAATCCGTGAGTCAGCTCATGAATGACCACGTCGGCATCGAGATTGCCGTCGATATCCGGATTGGGTGCGGACCATATATACATTTGCATACGGCCGCGTCCTCCATCCGCCGGGGTTGAGAAATTAGCATTGTTCGTACCCGATGAGTCCTGTCCCTCTCCTCGCACGCGGTCGCCGCCCAAGCCGCCCCGCCCAAAATTGTCATTTTGGAAATTACCCGCCTGCTCGGTAAACCCAAGCTGATACGTTTCATCGTGAAACCAGTTGCCGATGTAAAAAAGCTGAGTGATAGCTCCTTGTTGAAAGGCACTACCCGGATAGGTCTGAGAGGCCGGGACAGGAGCATCACCCCGCTGGGTATTTGGATTATAAGGGCGATAGGCGAAGGTGAAATTGCGGGCCCCACTGACAGCTTCGCTGTTAGGGTCAACCCCATCGACTCCGTCACGGTCGAGGCCTGCCTGGATAGCATTGCCGTCCGTTTTTGTATCGCCATCTGTTATCCACCCCAGATTGTTGAATGTGTAAGGGGCTTCATTGCCGATTCGCGTTATCGCCCTTCGTTTTACCGCCACACCCTGCACCCCGTTTGGTTCGGCTGGTGTCCCTAACGGAAGAAACGGGAAAGGGCTATGGGCGACATTGATCATCGCATTTGGGTTTGCATAGACACTATAGGTTGCGGACTGCGTCTGGTCTTCGGTGATGTTCTTTCGCCAGAGCATTGCTCCGGTTGCGGCATCCACAATAACGTAATATGCGTTGACCGGCTGCCAGATGAGGACACGCCATGCGGGTATTGCGACACCCGGCTCTGTCGGGAAATACATCTTTTCCGCAGTTGTCGCCGAGTCGCCGGTGCCAAAAACCGCCTTTAGGCCGGTCGAGGCCTCTGTATTCAGTTGAGCATGAGCGGCTCGATCTAACGAGTCAGCATTTACATATCCGGCGGCAAGATCGGCCGCAACCGACGGATCGCCAAAATCGGTTGATAGCGAAGAGTAGTCGAGTCCGGGAGCAAGGTTGTTGATAATGCGAAACATCTCACCGCGTTTTGTAAATCCTGCTTTAACCTCGCCGCGAAAAACAGGGATACCGTTGATCTCCTGAGCTAGCTGAACAAAGGAAAGATTGCCATCCGGATTGGTATAGTCAGCCGTGACCTTCAGTTCGCTGACCTGCTCGCGGCGGGAGCCGACAAGCTGAGTGTTTTCGCTTAGAAAATTAATTAGAATTTGCGAACGTTGCTGTTCCGAACGCCCCGTCAGCATCACTTTGGCTTGCTGAACATTGGGAGCAATAACCTCAGGGGTTTGGATGTCGCTGTTGTAATCAACCTTTAAGGTCGGGATATGCCGCCGCAATATATTCTCGCCTAAAACGAGCGAGTCTCGGGCATCCGCTATGTCAACGGCGCTTTTGCCTGATCTTGAACGGAAGGATGCGATCTGATCGGCAGCCGATTTGTCGGAGCGGATGTCATAATTCGGCAAGCGTTCCTCGTGGCTTTCGGTCTTTTGAAATAGGCCCTTGGCCGCTTTTGAGGTCGATTGAAATGGTATTCCAACAACGGCGGTCAGCACACCCAAAAGGATAGCAGCCAAAAAAAACCATCGTACCGAGCGGGCCCGAAAATAATTCATCAAAATATCCCTAGTAACAAAAAACGTATAAAAAGGTCAATTTACAAAAATCCGGCCCCGCTTCGATATAAAGATTCAAAAACATTAAGATAGAGTTAACGGCGTTCGGGTTGTTCGTCGTCGCCAAAAACTAGGCCGGATCAGAAATTTCGCAATCTCTAATTATCATAAAAAGCGGTTTTTAAGTCAATAAAAAATGGGCGGTGAAAAACCTCAAAAGCCGGATGACGGCCTGATAGACAAGGTATTTGGGATGGACGGCCTCGTCTCGCAGTTTCATGATAATTACGAGTATCGCGAGGGCCAAATAAAAATGGCCGAGGCGATAGCCCGCACTTTTCAGGAAAAAAAACACCTTATCGTCGAGGCGGGAACCGGCACCGGCAAGACGCTCGCTTACCTTATCCCCGCGATCAATGAATCTTTCCGGACAAAAAAGCGGATCATCATCTCAACCGGAACCAAAAATTTGCAGGAGCAGCTAATGGAAAAGGACATCCCTTTCCTCCAGCAGATCCTGCCAAAAAAATTTACCGCCGCCTATATGAAAGGGCGGTCGAATTACGCTTGTCTCTACCGTATCTATAAGTCCGAGGATCAGCCGATCCTTGACGGTGTCGGCGAGATCGACCATTTCAACGAGGTTCGTGAATGGGTCCGCGACACAAAAACGGGGGACCGGGCCGAGCTGACAAATTTGCCGGAAAATCTGCCGTTCTGGAATCGGATCAGCGCCAAGAGCGAGACCTGCATCGGCCAGAAATGCGCCGACTTTGAACCGTGTTTTATTACGCAAATGCGTGCCGGAGCCGAAACCGCCGACATCGTAATCGTCAATCATCACCTGTTTTTCGCCGATCTGAGCGTTCGCGGGGCTCAATTTGGAAAGGTGATTCCCGACTACGGTGCGGTCATTTTTGATGAGGCTCACCTGATCGAGGACATTGCCGCTGACTATTTTGGGTTTCAGATATCAAATTTTCAGCTCGATGAGCTTGTTCGCGACGCCAATCAACTACCGATCTCGGACGCCGTCGCAAATACCAATATCATGCGGGCATCGACTCGCGTTAACGGCTTTGCCGAGCAATTTTGGGTTCGGTTCAAACAGGCGCGTGATGGCGACGGACGCTTTCCGCTCATCGCCGATGCCTTTGCGTCACGCGGCGTTGACGGCGACGACGATCTGACTCCGCTTGGGGAGGCGTATCATGAGTTGGACGAAGCCTTTTCGAGACTTGAGGCGGACGTTGATGTTTTTAGCGAAAAGATCCCGGAGGCCGACAGTGTTGTCCGCCGTATCCGCCAAACACGCTTTGACCTGGGCTTTATCGTCAAACAGGCAGACCGAAATTTTGTCTATTGGCTCGAAAGACGCGGACGCGGCATTTTTCTTCAAGCCTCGCCAGTCGATGTCTCGGCGCTTTTGCAGGAAAAGCTTTTCGACAAAGTGGGGACGTGCATTTTGACTTCGGCGACGCTCTCGACCAACGGCAGTTTCAATTTCATCCGCGACCGGCTTGGCCTAAAGGCGGCACAGACAAATACGCTTGTCGCTCCGTCGTCATTCGATTACGAAAAGCAGTCGATCCTCTATTTGCCAAAATCAATGCCGGATCCGCGAACAACCGAATTCTCACAAATGGCTGCCGCCGAGATCGTTAAGATACTACAGGTCACACGCGGCCACGCTTTTGTTCTGTGCACGAGCAATTCGTCGATGGCGGCTCTCTTCGAACTTGTCTCGTCGCGCATCGGATACCCGTGCTTTTTGCAAGGAAGCATGGCAAAGACCGGCCTCTTAGAGAAATTCCGCGAGACTCCAAACGCTGTACTGTTCGCGACATCGAGCTTTTGGCAGGGCGTCGATGTCCGCGGAGAGCAGCTCTCGTGTGTCATCATCGACAAACTCCCCTTCGCCGTCCCGACCGACCCGATAGTCGCCGCCCGCAGTAAATTTATCGACGATAACGGCGGCAAGTCTTTCTTCGACTACAGCGTCCCGCAGGCCGTGATCTCGCTCAAGCAGGGAATCGGCCGCCTCATCCGCAGCAAGACCGACCGCGGCGTCATCGCTATCCTCGACCCGCGACTCAGAACAAAATCGTACGGGCGGGATTTCTTGAATTCATTACCCCGTATGCGGATCACGGGCGATCTGAATGACGTTGTGGCGATATTCGAACCGGAAACTACAGAAATGTGACGATAAAATAATCACAAAAAACATGGTAAAATGTCGCAGGGGGAGAGCAAGATGTCGACTGCAGTTGTAGATGAATTTGTAAAAAGGGCACGAGATATACTTACGCTGGATGAGTTAAAAGACCTGTCCCGGCGTTTAACCGAACCTACACCACAGGTAAAACCTAAGTCGGATGCTAAAAAGAGCGAAAAGAAAGGCTATGTAAGCCCTGATACGATCTGGATCAAGGAAAATTCCCATCTTTATCGCGGCCAATACGTTGCGATCAAGGAAGGTAAATTTGTTGCAGCGGGTCGGACGATCAAAGAAGCAGATCAGGCGGCAAAGCGGATAGGGGTAACTGACCCGCTATTGCATTATATTTTTCCTGAAGATTATGTGCCATGGGGCGGTTGGTAGTTCATGGTTTATGAATTCAAATTTGACTCTCTCGTAAATTATGATGCCGGAGTTCCGGGTATCTCGATAAGTGTAGAGCTTCGCTTAAAGGATTCTTCGGTTACGATTTTGGCGAAAGTCGATACGGGTTCGGACAGTTGTATTTTTTCGAGGGAATGTGGCGAGAGACTTGGGTTTGAAATTGAATCAGGAGAGCGGCAGACTTTTGGAACGGCAACGGGATCATTTATTAGCTATGGCCATCAGGTGACATTAGTTACGGCCGGATTTTCATTCGATTCGACCGTTTTTTTCGCACACGACGAAGCCTTTAGCCTTAATGTACTCGGTAGATTTGGCTGGCTCGACCGTATAATTATTGGCATCAATGACTATGACGGCAAACTTTATTTAAGCCCCTACGAATGAAGATAGTTGGAACGCCATTAACCATCGGCACCTTCCTGATCCACACCGTCTTTTCCACGCGAAATCAGGAGCCGCTAATAACGCCTGCGATAGGGCCGTATCTCTACGATAAGATCTCTAAAATTTTATTTGATGAATGCTATTCGCCGGCCATAATAATTGGAGGTGATGTTGAGCACGTCCACATTTTATATGTAGATGCACGTGACCGCTCAACAGATTTTATTGTCGATCGTGTGAAAAAACGCAGTGCGGAGTTTATCCGTAAATGGTGTCCGCCGTTTGATTGGCAGCAATCCTATGCAGCAGTATCGGTTAGTCGTTCCAGCGATGAGATCGAAAAAGATCTCATTGCCCGTCAAAAAACTATTCATAAAGAGCTCAGTTACAAGGATGAATTTCGAAAATTTTTGGACGACAATGGAATCGAGTATGATGAGGAAGGTCTTTGGGAGTAGTTTTGTGTAATGTATGCCTGGATTTTTTGAAGTAATGATCGAACGCAACTTCTCTTCCGCGCACCAACTGCGCGGCTACAAAGGGAAGTGCGAGAACCTGCATGGGCACAATTACAAGATCGAGATCTTTGCCCGCGGCGAGGAGTTGAACAACATAGGCCTGCTTATTGATTTTGGCGATCTCAAGTCCGCCGCCGATGAGATCGTGAAATATCTCGACCACCGCAACATCAACGAACTGCCGCCTTTTGACGAGGAGCTAAATCCATCGGCGGAAAATCTGGCGCGTTATTTTCTGGAATACGTCAACGGCCGTATCGCCGATGAGCGTGTAAAGGTCTATAAAGTAAGGTGTTTTGAAACGCCGACGAGTGTTGCGACCTTTCAGATCGACTAAAGAAAAGAATCGGAAATGAGTAAAAATTAAAAAGTCGAAAAGCAACAAGGTCTTATCACACCTTCACTTTTCGACATTTTCAGTTTTTTTGGTCGGGGCGAGAGGATTCGAACCTCCGACCTCTCGATCCCGAACCGAGCGCTCTACCAGACTGAGCCACGCCCCGCCGACCAAGTTGAAAGTGTATGCTACGGTGAATGGCCGTGTCAAACCGTTTCCGTATCATCCGCAGGCTTCCGCTTTCCAAAACGATGCTTCAAAAGCTCGATGATCGGCGGCAGCAGTGAGATGGTTAGCACTACTATTACGACCTTTTCGATATGATCCTGTAGGCTCACCTGAAAATAATTTTCGACCAGCCGGCCGACAAAGTATCCGGCGAGGACCATGCTTGAGATCCACAACGCTCCGCCGAGAATGCTAAACACCAGAAATTTAGCATATGGCATCTCCGCCGCTCCGACCACGATGGGTGCAAACGTCCTGATGATAGGTACAAAACGAGCGAGTACCACCGTCTTAACACCATATTTTTCAAAAAAAGAGTGGGCCTTTGCCACCCGGCTCGGCTTGAAAATATAAGATGACTCGCGGTTAAAAAGCGTCTTTCCCATCACCCGTCCGGTCCAGTAGCCGGTGCTGTCGCCGATCACCGACCCGGCAAAAAATGCGATAAGTATGTAGATAATATTTAACTTATCCGGCAGCGTTCGAGCCATCAGCCCCGAAACCACCAACAGGGAATCACCGGGCAGAAAAAACCCGATTGCCAATCCGGTCTCGGCAAAAATTATTAGAAATAAGCCAAAATATACATACCCACCCATAATGTCGAGCATGTAATTGATAAGATATGCCGGGTTTAAAAATTCCCTTGCTTGTTGAAGTATGTCGACAATTGATTGCATATAAGTAAAATTGAAAATGGAGAATAAGCAAAAATAACTGATATAAAAAATTATCCATTTTCCATTCTCAATTATCCATTTAATTACCAGCCGTGTGTCCCGATAAGCGGTACAAATGCACACGGGCCAAAGTTCTCCCGGGTGTGGCCGTTTTCGGTTCGCGTTACGCGGATAAGCATTTGCGAGCGCCGATCTTCGCCGATGGGGATCACCAGTTTTCCGCCGATCTTTAATTGGTCAACGAGCGGGCCGGGTATTTCGGGTCCGCCGGCCGCAACCAATATTGCGTCGAAAGGCATGTAGGCATCCCAGCCCGTCGTGCCATCAGCGGTTTTGAGCGTCACGTTTCTGATCCCGAGCGTCTGCAGGCGCCGGCCGGCTTCGTCGGCAAGCTTAGGGAGACGCTCAATGGCGAAAACTTTGCGTGACAGCGACGCTAAGACTGCAGTCTGATATCCGGAACCCGCACCGATCTCAAGCACCTTTTCGTTTCCGGAAAGTTCAAGCAGCTCGGTCATTCGTGCAACGATAAACGGCTGCGAGATAGTTTGCCCGCCCGATATCGGCAAGGCATTATCCTTATACGCCTGAGATTTGATCGCTTCGGGGACAAAGCGGTGACGCGGCAAGCTCGACATCGCCTCGAGGACACCTTCGTCATTGATCTTGTAATGTTCGCGAAGACGCACGACCATCCCGAGCCGCTGCATAGTCATTTCATCGGTGATCGCGGCCGCGTTCATGAGTTCCAGCCCTGAAGAGTTTTGAGGGCCTGATGGTTGGTTAGATCGCTTCGCATCGGGGTGACCGAAACAAAACCCTCATCGATCGCCTCAAAATCTGTACCGCCCTCGGCGTGAAAGCCATCACGAACTTCGCCGATCCAATAATAGAGCTTGCCGCGCGGATCGATATGTTCGGTGATCACCGGACGCGCGTCTTTGAATCCCTGTTTTGTTATGCGAATTCCTTTTGACAGCCCTTTTGGAATATTGACATTGAGCAGCGTGCCGTCGGGAATACCCTCGGCGAGGGCCTTTCGCGTGATCTCGACGGCCACCTTCGCCGATTCAGTAAAATCGTGGTCGCGATATGCGACGAGACTAAAAGCCAGGCCGGGAACGCCGAGGATCGTTGCCTCGAGGGCTCCGGCGACCGTCCCGGAATAGGTTGCGTCGTCGCCAAGATTTGCCCCGTGATTTATACCGGAACAGCAAATATGCGGGCGTTCGGCCGGGGGAATAATTTGATTGAGTGCCAGCGTGACACAGTCGGTCGGGGTGCCGTCGACTGTCCAATGCCGGTCGCTGCGCTGCCGTATGCGGAGCGGACGGGCCAGCGTCAGGCTGTGTGAGGCACCGCTCATCTCCGATTCGGGTGCAACGACATAGACATCGCCGATCTCTCTCAAGCCCGCTTCCAGGGCGAGAATGCCATCGGCGTGATATCCGTCGTCATTTGTAAGCAGGATCCGTGTTCGTTCTGAAGCCATGAAAAGCCTGTATTTGAAAAAGCAAGAGGGTTTAATAGTGAAAAAGAAAAAGGTGAAAAAATGAAGGGCCGTCCTTTTTCACCTTTTCACCTGTTCCTTTTAATACGTTACGGTTAGCGGTTTTGCCCCATTGGCGGACGCGAAGGTCCGGTCCCGGTTCCAGTGCCGCCGCCCATCGGACGCTGTTGACGAAAGCGTCTCCGGTTACGCTTGCGGGCGTTGACCGACTTGAGCTTTGCCTTTTGTCCGGGAGGGATGAAATGAGCGTGTTTTTTAAGATCCTTTATGATCTCCTCACTGATAACCTTTCGCTTGAATCTACGTAACGCGGATTCTATCGATTCGTTATTATTAACTGAAATAAATGCCATTTGTTTGCTCACCTCCCCTCGGCTAAAATTTTGCCCGTTGGGGCAAACAACTATTAAACCTGATATGCCGTTCAAAAGCAAGGCCTGAGCAGCTTACGATCAGGGAAGCGGCAGCGACAGCAGATGGCCGCGATAGACAAAATATATCTTCTTTTCGGTCTCGTCGACCCATAAGTTCATACTATTAAATTTGATCCTCGGCACACGCAAGACTGTTTTGAAACCAAATGTCTTGGTGTCGTAGATGCCGACCGATGTCGAATTTTTTTCTTCATCTGCCATCGCCGCCCAAAACTCGTTTGGCTTTGACGTTTTTTGGAGCGGACGATAGGTTTGCTGGGCAAGCGGCCGAAATTCCCCGGCAATAGGTTGGACCGCTCCGGTCGCAGCGTCGATTAGGAACATACTCTCCGGTTCAGTGTCGACCGGGCTAATATCGTCGTCGCCGGCATAGCCGTATTCGTAGATGTAACTGTCGTCGCGAACCACTAGGACCTTGTTAAGCGTCGGGATATACACTGACGGCATGAGCCCGCCGCCATAGCCCTCGACCACGACCGGATATTCCTTATTTGTTAGCAGATCAACCCTAACGACGTGAAAACCCGCCTCCTCAGTAAACTTCTTGGCGATGACCCACCTACCGTTTGGTGTGACGACGGCGGAGTCATACCGTCCTTTCCGCAGGTTAATTAATTTGCCCTGTACGACCTTGAACAAGCCATCATCCGAGGTGCGTATCTCGACGGTGGCGGTACGAGCTTTCCATTGCTGCTGACCGGCGGGGACGCCAAGCCCGTCGTTAATGGCGAAAAAGTCGATCTGCGGCGGCTGCGCAGCGATGCCGTCTACGCTGCCGTTTGAGATCTTGTACCAGGCGTATCCCTCATACCGGCGTTTCTCACGCAACGTCTGCTTTTTGACTGCAGTCTCTTCATAATTCTCCGGGCCGAGATTCTCGTCGTCGATATCTTCGATCTCACTAATAACCTTTTCGCGGACGGCCTTTTGGCTTGCCGCGACCCTCAGATCGCTGCCGTCTTTCCAAACCGCCGCGACACTCAGATCGTCAGCTGCCAGTACGATTTCGAGTCCGGGGATCTCACGGCTCATCTGATATTTGAGCTTTGCGGGAGTTTGTTTCAGAGTCTCGAATTGTTTTACGAGCCCGGTAAAGAAATCAAAACTGCCGCCGTATCCATTCGTATCCCCGGTTACATACACTCGCCGGCCTCCATTTCGGCTGAGCATTACTAATTCTTTGGCAGTACAGTATGCTCCGCCGCAGGTCAGGAAAGGCGGAAGTTCATCCACACGGTTAGAGGCAAGATACTCCTTTATCTCGTCAAATTCTTCCTTTTTCAACGCCCTCTCGCGGTATCGCGAAGTGTCCTCGTCCCAACTAAACATGACGCGGTCCTTGTAAATGCGGATATAGTTGCCGTCATACGCATACAGGCCAATCAGGTCATCAGTCTTTTTAACCTCGTTCTGCAAGTCTTTTTCGGTGGCAATGATCTCTGGGTCATTGCCGGCGCCTGACCACCCGTTATATAGGGAGTTATCGCCAATACTCTGATAGACCGCATAAAGGTATTCGTTGTAAGTCTCGGCCGCGCCATCGACGGCAAAAGCCGAGCGGGAGCCGAGGATCTTTGCTTCGTTTGGATGACGCTCAAGTACAATTGCCCGAGCCTCCGGCGAATCTTCGGCCTCAAGATAACGCTCCGCCGCGACCGGCAGCAAACCCCCGGCAACTTTAAGGTTTTCGGCAACCTTGGTGACCGGCAGCGGTAGTCTAAGAAGCCGCGCGCAGGCAAACAAAGCAGTTTTCATCTCGGCGTTCCCGGTTTCAAGAATGGCATCATAATCCGCAGTGTCCTCGAGAAGGCAGGCGGAGATGGCAAACGCCGATGGCTTCCCCGTCCGAATATCAAAAATATCGGTCGATTGCTTTTCGCGAAGCGTTTTGCGCTGGCCAAGCAGGCGGATCATGGTGTCGGCGTCAGCGATCCCCCGTTTTACGTCGCGCAGGAGCAAGATATTGATGACCGAGTTTTGCCACTTGAGGATCATTCGGCGATACGCGGCCGCAAGAGGCGGATTTTTGGTGTCAAGCACCTCGATGCGATCAACGGCCGCCCTTGCGAGTACATCGGTTATCTCGGGCGCCTGCAGCAATTGTTGTGCGAGCATCGCTCTAATCTCCGCCGCAGTAAGCGGATGTTTTTGGACCGGTACCCCTTCGTTTGCGTAACGGGCGGCATATTCGTATGGGCCCACGGTGTTCGCGTTCGTGCTTGCGGGAATGCCCGCATTAATTATCTCCTCGCGTATCCCTTTTGCGGCGGTGTCGAGCGCATCGAGCTGCTCGGCTAGCGAGAATCCGCCGCACGCCAAGATCGCACCGACGACACCGTCGCGTTCGTAATCCATTGCTTCGGGCAAAATACGGCGCAATACAGGCACCGCCCGCGTATCTTTTTGCTTGGCGAGAGCGACGACGGCCTGAGACCGGAATGGGTAGGAATACTCGATCGATCCGGAATAGGTATTCGATGAGGAACGATTGGACGCAGCAGCCATTGCATTCGCCATTTGATTCGCGACATTAGCCATCGCCGACCTAGCCGATGAGACCGCATTGGCCATATTTGCGCCATAATTTGGCGATGCCAGCGCATTTCGCTCGTCCACAATCTTAATCAGGCCGAGTACGCTTTCTGGCATCTCGATCTCGCTGAGTTTTCGTACAAGCGTTGCACGCGAATCATTGATATCCAGGGCCCATTTCGGATCCTCAAGCCACGGCAGCAGAGCCGTCAAAACCTTGGGGTTCCCGTTTTCGAGCCGGGTTACCAGATTGCGAACCGCCGCGCTGCGTATGGTCGGATTGCTGCTGGCGGCAAGCTCGATCATTTTGTCGATATATTTTTCGTCCGGCGACACAAGGATCAGGGTCGTCAGGCCGGTGTTCGTCCCGCCGTTTACTTTCAATTCAGCAAGCGTTTCGTCGGCGAGTAGTGAGTAATACCATTCGTCGCGTCCGGCCCACTCTTTTTCGGTCGACAGCGCATCGAGGGCGAGATCGCGCATTCCCGGCATGGCCGTTTTGTCCTCGACGAAAGCCTTCAGATCGTCGCGGTATGTTTCGATATCGCCGGTGGAGTTGGTGTCCAATGCATGGCGGTACAACGCCCATTTCGCCAGAACCCGCGACGCCTTTAGCGAGCTGTCGCCCGTGAGCCGGTCGATGATCGGTTTTGCCTTTTCAAAATCGACGCGGGCGAGAGAGAGGAGCTCCCCCTGGCTAGTTAGATATTCGCCGCTGTCGGTAACGTTTGCAGCCTTACGGGCGAGGTCGCTGCTAAAATATGGGCTGTTGTAGGTGAGCCATTCTTTGATTATTTTTCTTTCGTCTTTGTTAAACGCCCCACCCGCAGATTCGCGGTCATACAGTTCCTTAACAAAATCCGCAGCTTTCGCATCATTTTTTAATAAGTTGAGATAGCCGGTCAACAGGCTGGGTTTTTTTCCGATCTCCTTCATCAGCCTATCGAGCGTTTTGTCGGATGGCTGGGCGTTAAAGCGAAGCTCGGCGTAAACGTTATTTTGCCGCTGCCAGTAATCAAGCAGTTCGATGATCGAGGCATTGTCATTTGGTGGGCTATTTTTATCGTAAAATTTTTCGTCACGGGTTCCAGGCTGTCCCCCGACGAAAGGATTCGGTGGCGGCGGGGCCGGCAGCCTTAGAAGCAGCTCGATCGGATCTTCTCTAGCAGCCGAGGTCTGGAATAGAAAATATGAGCCGGCAAGGAGCAGGCTCGCACAAAACGCAGCGGCACGGATCGTCCGTTTGAGATTCTTTGTCATCGTGTGTTTACCGAAAAAGCCTAAATTGGCCAACGCAAATAGCCGCCGAAATATTTGATTTCTGTTAGTTCGGATTATATGCTTTTACCGCTACAAATCAAGGAAAATTTGAATCGCGATTGCGGCAACCGCACTCTACAAAGATGCGGTGCGGGCGGCCGTTCACTATAATCTAATTTCGGCGTGGATTCGTACTTTGCAAATATCCAACAGATTTTCATTCGGCGTTTTGCTAACGCTTACGGCCCGCGTTTTGATGGCGGCAAACAGCGTGCTGGCGGGTGTGCTGGTAGCACGTCTTTTGGGGGCGGGAAACCTCGGCATTCTGGTAGTTGTGAATATAACGGTTGCCACGGCCGTCCAAATAAGCTCACTTGGTTTGCCAACAGCCAATACCTATTTTACGGCGCGCGACCGTGAAACATTGGTGCCTGCGACAGTGAACGGGGCTATATTCGCAGTTTTTGGAGGTTTCCTTTGTGCATTTGCAGTATGGCTTTGTTCCCCGCTCTTTCTACTCGGTGTACCCCTTGAGATCGTCACTCTTGGCCTCTTGAGTGTACCGTTTCAACTGCTTTCACTCGTCATCTTTAATCTGTTTTTGGCGCAAGGAGAGGTCAAAAGATTTAACTACCTCGATTTTCTAAATCAATCGTTTGTACTAATAAATGCTGTTTTAGTCCTGGTGGTTTTCGGCGGCGGGTTGTTGATGCTGGTTACATTTAATTTGGCCACGGCGGCCGGGATGAGCTTCTTATCGGTTGTTATATTCTACAGATATCTGGCAATTGGTTTTGATGGGATAAACTGGCGGGGCGACTTGGGCCTTTTTGTGCGAATGCTCAGATATGCCTTAAAGGGCCATGTTCATTGGGTCGCTATTACGGTCATAATGCGGTCAGACGTGATCATTGTCAATCATTTTGCCGGCACGATCGAGGCGGCCGTTTACGGCGTAGCTACGCAATACACTCTATTTCTTATGCTCCTCCCAAATGTCGTCGCCAATTTAATGCTCCAGCGGGTGGCATCATCCCCGGATGAGGCAAGCAAATTTTCATGCGCCGCCGCTCGCCATATTTCATGCGCGCTATTTGCAGCATGTCTGCTAAGCATACCTTTGGTTCAACTATTGCCAGTGGTTTACGGTTCGGCCTTCGCCGGGGCACCGTTTCTGGCGTGGCTCTTACTGCCGGGCGTCTTTTTTTACGGTGTGCAGATGGCGTTGACCCAGTATTTTGTGGGCACCGGGCTGCCTAAGCTGATACCCGCAGTGTGGGTCGCAACGCTGATTCTAAATCTAGTGCTGAATTTTCTTGTAGTGCCAAAGTTTGGAGCGACCGGAGCGGCATTGGTTTCGACTTTTTGCTATGCTTTTGCTTTTATTATTATTATCATTGCTTTTCGTAAATGGACCGGCCATCACTTGAGCGAAATTTTGATCTGTAATCGTGAGGATTTCCGGCGTTTCCGGGCCTTTATTAAGTTTGGTGTAGCCTGACTTTCGAATTGAGTACGGGTTGCGGCCCTGCCTATATCCATGGCCAAATTACCCGCCTTTGTTTCCCATGATGCGGTTGAAACGTTTTACCACGTCCATTGTCTTTATATGCTCCAAACTAAAATGAGGAATGGATGGACCGTAGAAATTTGCTTTAGGAGATTAACCCTTTGTATCCTTTTATCAATTCGCTGCCCGAAATTTTGGTTTCGGCCTTTCGCCCGAGAAAAAAGTAAGCTGAGGCGGCATCGTAAGCATTTGGACGATTTATCAGGAAATAATCAAGATATTTTAACCAAAAGCCGGTTAGAGACCCGAAAGCAAATGCTGCCTTTCCCATCATTTTATTGCTAAAGAAACTCTGTAGAAAATAGCAATACGCCCAGGCCAACGCCATCCCGGGCCCGCAGGACGGGCCGCTCGCGATCTCTGAAAAATGACGGAAAAGATACCGGTGGCCGAGGTGGGTGAATCGCAGGAAATCATAACGTCCAGCATGAACCTGCTGAATAAACGGCGTGTCTGCCCACACAACTCCGCCTTTTTTTAATACGCGATGAATCTCGCTGACGCATATCGCCGGATCAAGGACATGCTCCATTACCGCCTGAGCTATAACGCCGTCAATCGTTTCGTCCTGAAATGGCAGATCGTGTGCGTCACATACCAAAGTTGTTCGCGGGCCAATTGCGACGTCAGTCTCGATCAGCGTGATCTCCGGCGGCAGTATGTCAAAACCGACACCCGCAACGGCTCCGCCGATTACGAGTACTCGCGGATTTTGTGTTTCCGCCGTCAATTCCGAAAAGAACGCGCTGAGGTTTTCTTTCGCTTTTACATTGAGACTGATCGAAGGGATGATCTGCCTGAATGTTCTCTTTAGAGGTGACGAATTTTTGTACGTGGTCTCGCGATGGTCGATTAAGTCGCTTATTTTGAATAAACTATGGCTCTCGTTCAGCAATATCGGGATGTCGTCGACTAATGGAAAATGCAGACTGCAGTTTTTACATTCAAACGCGTCGAGCTTGCTTTTGCAGCGAGGACAGGCAAGAATCTCAATTATTTCAGCGTTTAGGCTCACTGCGTAAGTTTAGCTGATTCGTATCCCTAGTGTGAAATCTTACGCTTTTGGATGCGACGCCGAAAAAATGTCATGGCCTGGCGGCTTAATTTGACTACCAAGGAAATTCTTAACTTTTTGTCCGGGAAGCGTATATTTTGAAAATCCTTCATACACTTGATTCGTTAAATCGCGGCGGGGCCGAAATGCTTACGCTTGATGTGTGCCGCAACGCCCGCAGCGCGGGGATCGATCTGACATTTGTTGCCACCGGCGGGGGTGATATGGAGAGAGAATTTGAGCATTCGGGCGCCGATTATTTCAGACTGCAAAGAAAGCTGCCGGTCGATCTGTTTTTGGTTAAAGACTTGCATCGTATCATTATACAAACCGGCGTTCAGATCGCCCATGCCCAGCAGGCGGTTGAGGCAATTCATCTATACCTCGCAACGCGCGGCACGAACGTGAAATGCGTAATGAGCTTACAAAACTATATTTTGGATCGCAAAAACCGTGTCGCCACCAAATTGATCGTGCCGCGTATGGACGCCGTCTGCCCGGTCAGCCATTCGATGCTCGAGTGGTTCAAAACCGCCGAGGGCCTGCGCATCACCGACAAATTTCACGTAATTCACAACGGTGTCGATGCCGCACGGCTAAAACCGGTTCGATCTCTAAATACCCCCTCGCTGAGGGATGAGCTAGGTCTCAACAGCGGTGATATTCTGCTCGGCATGGTGGGTAATTTCTATCGTGACGAGCGTAAAGATCAGTTTACCGTCTGCCGGGCGTTGTCCCGCGTGATCGATGAAATCCCGTCGGTGCATTTTGCGTTTGTCGGTGCGGTTCACGATGGTGCGGCGGACTATAAGAAAAGGTGTGTCGAGTATTGCCGCGACAAGGGAATAGGCGAGCGTGTTCATTTCGTAGGTAAACGCGGCGACATCCCCGATTTACTCCGCGAATTGGACGTTTTCGTCTTTTCGTCGGTTCAGGAGGGCTTGCCGGTCGCGGCCGTAGAGGCCTTGCTTATCGGAGTGCCGATGGTCGTGTCGGATATCCCGCCGCTACTCGAGGTGGTTGGTTTTGATTCGGCTGAAGGCCCGTGTGCCGCCATCTTTCGGACAGGCGATGCCGAGGATCTATCTGAAAAGCTGATCGATCTGCTCAATGATCCTGTCACACGCAACAAACTAGGGGAAAAAGCACGTATCCAAACTCCTAAATATTTCAGCATCGAGGCGCACTTAAAAAGCCTTTCTGCACTCTACGGGCGGCTTGTTGACGAACGCCCCTGACCGTTACGACAATCGCGTAAGCCGAAAAAAATCAAAAAACCGCCTTTTTATTCAACAAATAACTGAAAAGTTGTACCGATTCGGCCTTTATATTCAAAGGATTTCAACGCGGTCCGCCCCGATCGCTGAATCTGGAAAATACCTGCCTAGAGTGCCATGCCAGAACTGCTTCAAACACCAAAGGACCCAAACCTGATCTTCGATGTCGGGCTGCACCGCGGCCAGGACTCTGATTACTATCTCAAAAAAGGCTTCCGGGTGGTCGCGTTCGAGGCGGATCCGGAGAATGCTGCGTTTTGCCGCGAACGTTTTGCGGCCGAGATCGGCGACGGGCGATTGACCATCATCGAGGGTGCTATTACGGAGGAGCTGTTGCCCAATGGTGAAGCGGGGACGGTAAGGTTTTTCCGTAATGAGGATCATTCTCTCTGGGGCAGCACGTCGGTTGATTGGGCAGTACGAAATAATGTGATGGGCACGACGCATGAGATCATCACCGTGAAAGCTGTCGATTTTGCTAAGTGCCTCGAAACATATGGTGTCCCGCATTACCTCAAGGCCGATATCGTTGGCTCTGAGAGCATCTGTTTGCGGGCGCTGCTAAATTTCGCGAATAGGCCCGACTACATCTCGATCAGGTCGGAAAAGGTGATATTTCAGCGGCTCGAAGAGGAGTTTGAGCTGCTCGAACGTCTCGGTTATAACGCATTCAAAGCGATCAAACAAGACTTTCACCGGATTCATCCGGAACTTCCCACAACTAACGGAGCCAAACGTCACACTTTCGAAGATGGAGCGTCGGGGCCGTTTGGCGAGGATTCGCCCGGAAGATGGGCGGGGCGGAGCCAAGTGATCCGAGCGTACCAGCGGATATTTATAAAATACTGGCTGTTTGGCGACTATTCATATTTGATACAGACCGAGCGGGGCAGAAAGTTTATTGCCCAGATGGAGCGCGTCGTGCGCGGCTCGATACCCGGGTGGTACGACACGCATGCGAGGCATAGAACAGTAGAGAGCTAAAAATTAAGAGTGGAAAAAGCGCCAATCAAAATACTATCGCTCCGGGAGCAAAGCCTATCACTGCTGAGCGCAAAGGTCATCGGCTTTGGCCTTAGCTTTATGCTCCCGCTTTTGATCGTGCGATATTTGACGCAGGACGAGGTCGGGCATTACCGCGAGGCTTTTCAGGTGATAATGAATGCCGTTGTGATCCTGCCGCTTGGCTTTTCGATGAGCGCATATTATTTCCTCGCACGCGAAACCGGCGCGCGGCGCGGAGCCGCGATCTTCAATATCCTACTATTCAACTTTGTCGTCGGCGGCATTGCTTGCGTAGCATTGATCCTTTTCCCCAGTTTGCTCGGTAATCTGTTTCGCAGTGACGAGCTGACGCAGCTTGCACCCAAGATCGGCATCGTCATCTGGATTTGGATATTCTCCACGTTTCTTGAGACGGTGGCGATTGCAAATCAGGAAGCCCGGATAGCCACGGCGTTCATCATTATGGCCCAGTTCAGCAAGACGCTGTTGATGGGGAGTGCTGTGTTTGTATTCGCTACGGTCGAATCATTTATTTACGCGGCGATGATCCAGGGTATTATCCAGACGTTTATTTTGCTTAACTATGTCCGCTCGCGATTTCCCGGATTTTGGCGCGGATTTGACCCGCGATTTTTCCGCGAGCAATTTGTTTATGCCGTGCCGTTCGGACTTACAGGCATTTTATGGATCGCCCAAAACGATATTCACAATTACTTTGTCGGCTATAAATTCTCGTCGGCCGACTTTGCGATATATGCCTATGGCTGCTTCGAAGTGCCGCTGCTCTGGATGCTTACCGAATCGGTTTCTGCCGTTTTGATCCCCCGGATGAATGCCCTCCAGCTTGTCGGCGACCGCGACGAGATGATTCGGCTCACGGCCCGTGCGATGCAGAAACTCGCGTTTGTATACTTTCCCGTCTATGTATTTCTGATCATTACAGCTCACACCTTTATCATTACTTTGTTTACACAAAAGTATGAGGCGAGTGTTTCGATCTTTATGATCAATCTTACGCTGCTGCCTTTCAGCATTTTGATCACCGACCCGATAGTGCGTTCGTATAAAGAGCTTGGACGCTTGTTCCTGCTCACGCGAATATTGGTACTCCTTTCTCTTGTCGGTGTTTTGTATTACGGACTCGCGTTTTTCGATTTGACTGGCATGATAACGGCAGCCGTCGGAGCGATCCTAATCGAAAAATGCATCGCCGAGACCATGGTAATAAGGAAACTCGGCCTCGGCTGGCAGCATCTGCCGCTGTTAAAGAATGTTGCCAAAGCCGCAGTCATCAGCATTTTAGCCGGAGCTGTGACATATATTGTTTATCTAAATCTGCATGATTATCTGCTCAATGTGGGCGAGCATTTTGCTGAGCAGGCACTTTCGACCAAGAAACTGAGCACTCTAAATTTTTTCGGCGGCAGCTTGGTCTTGCTCGTTTCCGTATGCGTGTTTGCCCCTTTGTATTTGCTGGCCGCCAATTTCTGGGGTGTGATAGAGGAGGACGAAAAGCAGGGCGTCAAAAATTTTCTGAAAAGGTTTGTTTCTAAACGCTCCGCCGCACCCTTGCCTGAAAACGGGTCGTAAAACCTGCTTGCATCATCGATGAGTACATTACTCGAGAAAATATTTATGGATATGGACAAGATCGCCACGCCGACGGCGAGGAGTATCTTCCTGTCCAATGATGTCGACTTACGGGAAAAAGAGCCTGTCTTCTTCTCCTCATTAAGACTAAAAAATGGTGTTACAAAGACGACCAGCAGAGATCGCATGACTGACGTCGATACATGGCTCATCGATCTTTTGCCAAAAGGTGGATTTCAAAAGGTGCTGGATGTCGGAATCTCGTCGGGAGTTACAACCGTTGAGTTGTGCGAGCTCTTGGAATCGAATGGAGTCGCCTACCAGATGACCGGAATGGACTCGGATCTGACTTCATATTTGGTGATCTTTGCTAATGATCGAAGCATTCTATTAGATAAATCAGGAAATCCTATTCATTTTGAAATGGCGGGAAAAGGATTCGGATATGTAAGAGGCACCAACCTTAAACATATACTCGACCGGGTTTTGTTAAGCATACAAGCCTGGCTTTTTATCAAGCTCCGATTAAAAAGGACGCTGGACTCGATCGAGAGCACGGCCGTAATAAAAGGGGTGGAAATTCACAAGATCGATCTCGTATGCCGTGAGATCAAGGAGAATCCGGCAATTAGACTTATCGAAGACAGTATCTTTTCGGAAGCTAGTGATGAGAGATACAGCCTCATTCGTGCCGCCAATATTCTCAACAAGATCTATTTTAGCGACGAGCAGTTAAGCGCCGCGATTCAAAAACTAAGTGAAAGACTGGAGCCGGGCGGCCTCTTCCTCGTTTGCCGGACAAATATGGAGGGGGAAAATAATGCGACACTGTTCCGATTGGCGGGACCCGGTCGATTTGAGATCACCGCAAGATTCGGCATCGGGTCGGAGATCGAATATCTGGTCTTAGGCATCGATGGGCTGTCGACGAAACGTCTGGATGCGTTGGAATTTGATCCCGCGGCTAGTTAACGACTATGACAACAATTCTCGACAATTATACCGAATATGCTCAAGCGTCGCTTGCTAATTACGCCAAACGAGATGCCGCGAGCAAGCATTTGCTTGTTGACGCGGTGAAGGGCCTTAGGGTGGAACGCGTGCTTGACGTTGGCTGCGGAGCGGGACAGGACCTCCTGCCTTTTCTTGAAAAGACCGCGGCTTTTTGTGTTGGTATCGATACCGCAACCGAACTTGGCGCCGTGACCGCTCAGATTTTCGGCAGCGAAAAAAGAGTGGCATTTGTTCGTTCGGAAGGTGAACGATTGCCGTTCGGAAACGAGAGTTTTGATGTCGTCCTATGCCGCGTTGCTCTTCCTTATATGAACAACCGCGAGGCAATCGAGGAGGTTTCCCGGATATTGAAACCAAACGGCGTCTATCTCTTGAAGACTCATGCGCCCAAGTTTTATTTCGAGATGATCCGCAAACGCGCAAAGACTCTCAACCCAAAACAACTCGTGTTTCCCCTTGTCTGTCTGGCGGGAAGCTTTTGGCATTTATTGACCGGTAAACGACTTAAAGGCGGCATCTGGAAAGGGAAAGAGATATTTCAAACGCAGGGCTTTTTGGAGAAAGTTTTTACCAACAACGGCTTGGAGATCAAAGGGTTTTTACCCGATAACAGTTCCGTCGCCCAGTCTTACATGGTCGTAAAGAGATAAATGATGTCGCCAGAACCTTCTTTGCTCCAGAAATTGAAATGGAATCTGCCGTGGCTCGTGCGGTACCCGATGTCGCGTATGGCGTCGGTCCTTGAGCAGACCGTGTTTGAGAAAAAGCACGTCATCATTACCATCGCTAATCATTTTGAACCGGCATGGAGTGAGAATGGAGAGTTAGCTCACAGATCGCAAATCGATCGATTGAAGGCCTATCATAAGATGGCCCGCGAAACGGGCGAGGCCGTTGTGGATGCCGACGGCACAAAATTTAGGCATACTAATTTTTACCCGGCCGAGCAATATCATCCCGAGATACTCGACATCATGGCGGAGATGCAGGCGGAGGGGCTTGGCGAGGTCGAGATACATCTTCACCACGGCGTCGAGCGGCCCGATACCGCCGAAAATCTGAAGAAAACGCTTCTCGGATTTCGCGACACCCTCGCCGAAAAACACAAGTGTCTTTCGCAGATGGATGGCAAAGGCGATCCGATGTATGCGTTTGTTCACGGCAATTTGGCACTTGCCAATTCATGTGGCGGCCGTTATTGCGGGGTTGATAACGAGATGGAGATCCTGCGCGATACCGGGTGCTATGCCGATATGACCCTGCCGTCTGCACCCGATCAGTCTCAGGTCGCCGTCATTAATCAGATCTATGAGTGCGGGCTGCCTGTCGGCAAAGCGGTGCCGCATGCACGCGGAAACCGCGTAAGGGTAAATGGAAACGCGCCCCAATTGCCACTGATATTTACGGGGCCTCTGGTCTTTAACTGGACACGACGAATAAAAGGGGTTCCGGTACCGCGTATCGAGGACGGGGCGCTTACGGCAAATCAGGGGCTGGACAAGTCGAGATTTCGCCGCTGGACCGCCGCGAATGTGACGGTTGCCGGAAAAACAGATTGGATATTCGTTAAGCTCTATTGTCACGGTTTTTTTGATCACGACCAGTCGATGTGTATCGGCGACGAGGCAAAACGCTTTTTTGGCGAGATAATTGAGACAGGCGAAAAGACGGGAGCTTATTCGATCCATTTTGCATCGGCACGTGAGGCATTCAATATTGCGGGTGCTGCTATCGAGGGCAAACGCGGAAATCCGAACGCGTTTCGCAATCATCGGCTAAAATCGATAATGACTAGGGGCAGGTAAGGGTTGAAAATATGGCAGTTGGGACGATGGCCAATCCGCTCGAAAAACTGAAAAAGATCCGCAGCTGGGACGAGATACGTACCCGTGGCGGACAGGCTTTTTCTGCTTATCGCGAGCGAAAACGAGTTCCTCGCCTTCCGACCGACGAAAAATTTGTCGGCCTAATCGATTCCGCACAGTTTGGCAATTCGCCTGTTATTGCCGAGAGCCTCTGGCAAAAATTTTATCAGAACGGCAGCGAGTGCTTTTTCCCGTCTTTCCAAAAGCCTGAGGAGTGCTCCGATGCGTATAGAAAGATTTTTGGCGATGAATCGGCGGATATGTTTGTCCAAGCGGCCGAGGAGATCTTAGCCGGACGGATCGATCTGCTAGGAATAAAGCATCTCTATCTCGGCAACGATATCGACTGGCATCGCGAACCTCTCTCGTCAAAACGATCACCGCTCAAACATTGGAAAGAATTTGACGATCTGGAAACGGGCGAGACCGGCAACAAAAAAATTGTCTGGGAATTAAACCGGCATCAGCATTTCTTTACGCTCGGCACAGCGTATTTGTTTACCAAGGACGAGCGTTTTGCCATTGCATTCGCCAGTCAGATCGAGTCGTGGATGGAGCAAAATCCGCCCGCGGTCGGCGTTAATTGGTCAAGCAGCCTTGAGGTTGCATTTCGGGCCATGTCATGGATCTGGGCCTTTCATTTTTTCCGCGATTCTGAGCATTTCACGCCGGACCTTTTCAAAAAGGCACTCAAGTACCTTTATCTGCATGGCCGGCATATAGAGCGATATCTCTCAAAATATTACAGCCCAAACACACACTTGACCGGTGAAGCTCTGGGTCTCTACTACCTCGCCACCCAGCTCCCTTTTTTTAAGCGAGCTAAGCAATGGAAAAAGCTCGGCGAAGATATTCTTTTTGCCGAGATCACAAAACAGGTGCTGCCCGATGGTGTCTATTTTGAGCAGAGCACGTGGTACCAACGATACACGGCTGATATTTACAGTCATTTTGTAATTTTGCAGGCCCTTGCGCCCGGCGAAAGCGATGAGCGTGCTGCCGCGGAGATCGAGGAGCGTCTACAGACAGCATTTGACCATCTGATGCATTTTACGATGCCGGACGGGAGGACACCGCTTATCGGCGATGATGACGGCGGACGCATGTTGCCGCTAACGCTTGCGGAGCCGGATGATTTTCGCGGCAGCCTTGGCGTCAGTTCGGTCATTTTTGACCGCAATGACCACAAACGCCTCTGCGGCCAGCCAAGCGAAGAAATTTTTTGGCTGATGGGAGAAGCGGGCATTAATGCGTTCGATGCCCATGCTTCGTCGGAGCCCGAAACGACCTCTAAGGCCTTTCCCGATGGCGGTTATTTTATTATGCGCGACGGATGGGATGAAACCGACAATATGCTGGTCGTCGATTGTGGCGAGGTCGGTTCGCTCGCCGGAGGGCACGGACATGCTGACGCCCTTTCGATCGAGCTGGCCCTGCATGGCAAAACGCTTTTGGTCGATTCTGGAACCTACACCTACCACGAATCACGCGAAATGCGCGATTATTTTCGGTCGAGCAACGCACACAATTCTCTTATGATCGACGGACTTTCATCGTCCGAGCCGGGCCAAGCGTTCAGCTGGAAAACACAGGCCAGATCGCAGGTAAAGCGGTGGATACAGCAAGATCGCTTCGACTATTTCGAGGGTTCGCATAACGGGTATGAGCGTCTGCCGGATCCCGCTACACACACACGAAGCATCCTGTTCGCTAAAAACGACTATTGGATAATTCGCGACACAGTTGAGACGCGGGGTAATCATGAATATTCATTAAATTTTCATTATGCGCCGGATATTAAAACGACAATAGGCGAAAATGGCCGCTATGCCGGAGACCAGGATCACCGAATTTTTACGTTTGGAGACAACGGTGAATGGCAGCAAAAGGAGAGCTGGATATCGAAAAATCATGGCAGCAAAATAAATGCGACCTTTATGCGCTTTGTCTCGCGCGGGGATGGGACGCAGGAATTTTTCACTTTTATATTGCCTGTCGATAACGATGTCGTTCCGCCGCAAGTTATGGAGATCCCATCGCGCAGCGGACGGGCATTTGTAATAAATTACTATGGCTACACCGATATATTTATTTTCAACGATGAGCCGGGACAATCGATCGATACCGGGCTGATCGACACGAATTTCAAATATTCGTGGGCGCGTCTGCGCGATGGCGAACGGGTGCCGGACGAGTTGATTTTGATCGATGGTGATAAACTGCGAATAGGCGGGGTGGATGTGTTTGACACCTGTTTTGGCAATTACGCGTCGATCCGTCGTCTCGGAAATGATCTCAATATCAAGGCCGAGAGCGGTCACTGGAGCAGGACTCTCTAGTAAAAACCGCCGGACCAGGTGAAAAATCGCATTTTACAATTCGTCGGCAGCTTTCGTCAGGGCGGCTCCGAACTTCAGTCCACCGCCTTAGCGGCGATGCTGAAACGCGAAGGGCCGTTTGACGTATCAATGGCGACGCTGGATCGAAATGGCGTTCTGCTTGCGGACCTGGATACGTTCGACCGGGACGAGATTCCCGAATTTCCGCTGACTTCTTTCTATAATCCAAATTTTGTTCGCCAAGTCCGGCGATGCTCCAAATACCTCCGCGAAAATCAGATCGACCTCGTTCATACGCACGATTTTTACACAAATGTATTTGGAATGGCGGCGGCAAGCCTCGCCGGAATTCCGGCCCGCGTCGCGTCAAAACGTGAGACCGGCGGTATGCGGTCAAGGTCGCAGGAGTTTATCGAGAAGATCGCCTTTGGGCGTGCGGACGCGATAACAGCGAATTCGGTCGCAGTTAGGGATTATCTTATCCATCGCGGCATCTCTGCTGAAAAGATCGAGGTCATCTACAACGGTGTCGATATGACCCGTTTTGCAAACGAGTGGGAGCGTGCGGCGGTCTGCGCAAAATACAACCTGCCGTCCGGTTTGGACAAACGTTTTATTACGCTCGTCGCAAACCTGCGTCACAGCGTTAAAAATATCCCGATGCTGCTCCAAGCGGCAAAGCGTGTGACGGACGAGATACCTCACGTTCATTTTGTGATCGCTGGCGAAGGCAAGCTGAAAAATGGATTGATGGCATTGAGCGGGCTGCTTGGCGTGTCAGCAAATGTGCATTTTATCGGCCGTTGTGCCGATGTGCCGGGGTTACTTTCTGTGGCATCCGCTTGCGTATTGACATCGACAAATGAGGGTTTTTCTAACTCGATACTCGAATACATGGCCGCCGGAAAACCGGTCGTCGCCACAAAGGTCGGCGGTGCGGATGAGGTTGTAGTTGATGGCGAAACGGGTTATTTAGTTCCCTCCGGTGATGACAAAGCAATGGCACAACGCCTGATCGAGATCCTAAACGATGAGGAAAAGGCAGTTCGGTTCGGGTCAACCGCCATGCAGATCGTTGCCGAAAAATTCTCGCGGGAGGCACAGCTAGCCAATACGATCGAACTCTACCATTCACTTTTAAATAGATAATGCCGCTGCACGTTTTACAACTCGGTCCCTATCCGCCGCCCGAAGGCGGGATCAGCCGCAATATACTTGCGATCCGCGACGGATTACGTTCCGCAGGGCATCGCGGCTCGATCATTGCGACATCGCGGAGCAGCGGCATAGTTGACGAACCGGATGTCTATCATCCCCGCTCAACGATGGCGTTTATTAGCCTGCTCAGAAAGCTGAAATTTGACATTCTCCATCTGCATATCGGCGGCGACGTTTCGCTGCGGGTGCTGGGATTGGCACTTGTCTGCTCGATATTTGGTAAAAAAAGAAGCGTTCTGACGATGCACTCCGGCGGATTCGCGTTGAGCAAGGCTGCAAGATCGGCAGAGCGATTATCCTTAGCCGGGCTAATTTTTCGGCGCTTTTCGAAAATCATCGCTGTAAATAACGATCTCGCGGATGTTTTTCGACGGTTTGGCATAGAGCCCGGGCGGATATCTGTCATTCCGCCGTACTCACTGCAAGTGCCGGATGAAACTGTCAAAGTTCCTGACGCACTAGCTGTCTTTTGCCAAAAGCATAAGCCGTTATTGCTTGCCGTTGGCGGATTGGAGAAAGAATACGATCCCTTAATGCAGATCGAAGCGATGACTGATATTGTGCGGGATCTGCCGGATGCGGGGTTGATGATCGTCGGTGGCGGGTCGATGCTTGCGGAGGTCACGGCGGCGGTCGAGGCGAGCGGCTGTACAGGTAATATCTATCTCGCAGGAAATGTGGAGCACGCCGTAACGCTGCACCTTATGAAGGACGCGGATATTTTTTTGCGGACGACGCTGTTTGACGGGGACGCGATCTCAGTTCGCGAGGCTTTGTTTTTAGGCACACCCGTGATCGCAACCGACACGGGTGAGCGGCCCGATGGCGTGCATTTGATCGGGATCGGCGACAAAAATGCTCTTGTTGGGAGAATTGAGGCGCTGGCGAAAAACGCAAAGCAAAAAACCTTAGATCAACCGCCTGACATCTCGAATATTGCAGCTGTTTTACGTATGTACGGCGATCTCGCCTGATCATCGCCGGATAAATTCGGCAGCCGAAATGTCGCTTCCGATATTTTTCCCGGAGCCCGCTCTCACTCTAAACTTGCTAGTTTCCGCGAGGCGATAATCGCCCCCGCCGGGATTTACAAATCCCACATCAGCGAGGCCGCGGACCAGCGAATTGCCGGGCGGAAATGATTCCGCGGGCGAAATGCGATTGAGATTTAAAAAGTAATTGTTTTGAAAGATCGCTCGTGATTCGGCAGATCGCTGATCGGCCAATCCATAAACGCCGTAACTGCCATACCCGATAAAATTATTACGAAATGCGATCGAGCGCGGCATCACGCCGTAGAAGGTTGCGGCATTTCCCCTATTCAGGACGGTATTATTTTCGACGGCTATCTGTTCGCCGTCGGCGATCTGGATAAAATAGCCGGAGCCGCTATAGCCATTTCCTTCGCCGATATTTAGAAAAAGATTATTTACAATATTGAGGCGCTTTAACGTCTGGCTCGGGTTGGTGTCGTCTTTGCCCAGAATATTTATACCGTCACCGGAGCCGTTGATAATATTGTCGCGAATCGTTACATCTTCGATCGTCGAAAAGGGGGCGTTGCCGTCTTGATTGCGAACGGTCACGCGAATAGCGGCACCGCCCCAGTTGCTTTCGAGAAAGTTTCCGATCAATTGAACGCGTTTAGCGTTTTTTAGCTCAAAAAGCGTCTTGAGGGTGGCCTTGCCGTTCCACTCTGCGGGCTTATGCAGATGGTTTCCGCGGATCTCGATATCAGACGGGATGAGATCAGCCGAAGCCGGATCCGATCCGCCAAACATAATATTTTCGGCCCCCGCCTCGACATAATTATTGATAATATGGACGTTGCGTGTGCCAGACCAGCCGCATATCGCCTGCGTTTCTTCTTGGGGAAAGGCAAAACCTTCGATATAGCTATTTTTGATAGTTGTAGCCGAGCTGTTAAGAGCTATTCCTCGACGCGTCGTGCCGGTTTTAAATGGATGCAGATAAGACCGGTCGATCTCGAGGTCGTGCGGCACATTTGCGATGGGTTCATCATTGCCAAATAGCACGAGATTGTAGAGATATTCGCCGTTTTTTGGCGCAAATTCGATACCGACAAAGCGATAGTGATGGGCGCCGTTGGCGGCGGAAACGGCCGGTTCCTCGGAGTTGCGGGCGAGGATCGTCGCCATCAACGATCTCTGTGCGGGGCTCACGCGTTGGTCCACGGGCAGCATTGCGGCCGACGACGATTGGATCGTGACATATTCGGTCAGAGGTTTGTTAGGCAATTTGATCGGCCCATAATATACGGCACCGGCCTGCAGCTCGACAATGTCACCGCTCTCCGCCTTTGCGATCGCCGCCTGCAGATTGCCGCCGGGCGGTACGCGGATGATCTTTGTTGCTCCATTTTGGATAATTTCAAAGCGCGGCGCGATGATCCCGATTCGGCCGGAATAGGCATCGAAAGCAATCGTTAAACCTAAAGCAGTAAGCACCGCCGCGAGTATTGTAATACCCAGCCGGGAACGGGACCGTCCGGTTGGCCCGATCGGCTTGCTTCGCACATTTAATACACTTTCAGTCATTTTGTATCCGTTTTCCATCTCGATTACTCAAATAGATGCTTAAAACCGCCTAAAATCCCGATAAATGATGATAATTTCCGGCTATTTGCTGCAATATACGTTAATCTATACATGTCGCGACCGTCCGGGGCGAAATCTACAAAATCGAGCTACTTCTTACTTTCTATTCATCGTATGTGCGGAATTAACGGCATGGCCTTTTCGAACCGCTCGGCCCGGCGGATCGATCAAGCAGCGCTCATGAGAATGCGGGATGTCATCGCCCACCGCGGCCCCGATGATGCGGGCATTTTTGTTGACGGAAATATCGGGCTCGGCCATCGCCGGTTGAGTATCGTCGATGTTGCTCACGGCCAACAACCGATGCTCAATGCCGACCGGTCATGTGTGATCGTGTATAACGGAGAGGTTTATGACCACGCCAGCCGCCGCGAGGAGCTGATCGCCAAAGGGCATGTGTTTCAAAACCGCAGCGATACCGAAACCATCCTCCATCTTTACGAAGAATATGGACGCGAATGCGTAAAATATCTTCGCGGAATGTTTGCCTTTGCGATCTGGGATGTTCGTAAAAAAGAGCTCTTACTGGCACGCGACCGCTTTGGCGTTAAGCCTCTCTACTACGTCCATGACGATCAAGGCAACCTGTTCTTTGCCTCCGAGATCAAGGCATTGCTTGAGGCCGGAACAGTTAAAGCCGAGATAAATTTTAGTGCGTTGCCCGATCAATTTGCCAATCACGGGACGACAGGCGACGAGACTCTTTTTAGCGGCGTAAAGCGGCTTCCGCCCGGGCACACACTCGTCTGGAAAGATGGCGTCGTGGACATCTCGGAATTTTGGGATCTGAGCTTTGAGCCGAAAGTTGAAAACCGAAGCGACGCCGAAACGATAGATGGTTGGCGGAAACTCTTTCGCGAATCGGTAAAGCTCAGGCTAATGGCAGACGTGCCTCTGGGGCTCTTTCTCTCCGGCGGCATCGATTCGAGTGCGATCTGCGCGATGATGGCGGAGCTGGTGGACGAACCGATAAAGACGTTTTCGGTTGGCTTTGAGGAGCGCGAGGCTAATGAATTTGAATATGCCCGAATCGTTTCTCGTGCGTTTAAGACGGACCATCACGAAATTACGATTACTCCGGCGCAATTTTTTGAAGCCCTGCCGAGGATGATCTGGCACGAAGACGAGCCGCTTGGGTTTGATTCGAGCATTCCCCTTTATTTTGTTTCCACCCTCGCCCAAAAGCATGTCAAAGTCGTACTAACCGGGGAGGGCAGTGATGAAACCTTGGCGGGCTATGGACGTTACGCAAAAGCCTTGAAATTACTGCACTATGGTGGGAAATATGAACGTTTTGCACCGGATTTTCTGCGGCAGGTAGTAAAACGCGGCGTTACGACGCTACCCGCGTCATTGAATCAGAAATTAAGCCGTACGTTCCTCTCGCGCAAAGCCGACATCGAAAACCTCTTTTTTGACAACTTCTCCATTTTTCCGGCCGCGATGCAAAATGAACTTTTCTCTGCCGAGACAAAATCAAAAATCGCCGAGACAAATCCATATACGCGTCAAAATCAATGGCTTGCAAAAACGGACGCCGAAGAATTGCTCGATCAACTTCTCTACGTTGATATAAAAACATACCTCCACGAACTCCTGATGAAACAGGACCAGATGTCGATGGCTGCATCGGTCGAATCGCGCGTCCCTTTCCTCGATCACAAACTGGTCGAGATGTCCGCCAAAATGCCAGTAAAAATGAAGATCCGTGGCGGCCAGACAAAATGGGTACTTCGCGAGGCCATGAAGGGGATTTTGCCGGACGAGATCTTACACCGTCCGAAAATGGGATTTCCGGTGCCGATGGGAAACTGGCTGCGAAACGAATTCAAAGGTCATGTTGACGAGTACGTTTTAAGCGACAAGGTACTCGGGCGCGGCATTTTTGACGCGGATTTTATCCGCCGATTGGTTTTGCGGCACAATGCGGGCGAAGATCATACGAGGAAACTATTTTTGCTCATCAACTTTGAAATGTGGCAGCGCCAGTTTATTTCGTAGGCCAATATGGAAAAAATGATCGAATGGACGTATAAAATCAGTCACGGGATCTCTTGATCATGAACCCGTAAGCTCATCAATGCCTCTGCTGCCATGCCAAAATCTCACATGGAAATTCAATCTACCAGAAAGTGGCTCGTTTTCGTTTTCCTGACCCTCTCGTGCCTCTGGTTCAGCGGATTTGTACAACGTGAGATCAACAACTATCTTCAGAAAGCTCCGGTCGATTATTTCGATTTTCATGTTTATTACGTGGCCGGAAAAGTCGCCGGCAGCGATACCGACAAACGTTTGTATGCCTATCAGGAGATTTCCGACCCCGGCGTTCCGGCAAAAAAGATCGTCGTCAATCCTCAGTTACAATCTTTTGAACCGGATTCGACGTACGGCAGTTTTGCTAAACAGGAAAACTCCGATATCGGGCAATATCTTTACCCCCCGTTTTTCGCGATGGCGATGATCCCGATGACCGCGATCCCATATGCCAAGGCCCAGGCCGTTTGGCACATACTGGTCTTTCTTTTCGCCTGTCTTGCGGTCATATTTACAGTCAGATTGTTTTACGAGGATTATTTGACGGTCGGGCTTACGAGCGCCGTTATTATCTTCGTTTTGGAATTTACCCATCCGATGCGCGATCTGCTTTTTGTGGGCAATATCGGGTCGTTGATCATTTTGCTGACAGTCGCCGGGATCTATTTGCACAAAAAATACCCGTCGATCGGGGCATTACTATTTGCCTTGGCCGTAATTATCAAGCTCACGCCAATTGCCATCGTGCCATTAATGATAATCAGACGCCAGTGGAAATGGCTGATCGCCTTTTGCTGTTGGAGCGTGTTGTTGTGGGGGATCAGCATCTGGTTTCTAGGCTGGCAAAATCATTATGAATTTGTGACCCGTGTAATACCTGCGATGTCCGACGGGGTTGCTCATCGTGATAACCGTTCGTTTTCGACAGGGCTCAGCGCAATTTATTCCGGAAAATTTATGACAATTGAGGAGGCTCGGGCGGGAGAAAATATTTCTCCGCCCAGACCGCCCATCATATTGTTCAAGATTCTAACGATTCTTTCATTTGGGGGGTTACTTTTCCTCTTTTGGTTTTACAACCGGACAGATTCGCAGATCAATGTAGAAATTCTGATCCTGACGCTGTGGTCTATCATTTTTTCGCCGGTTAGCTTTAGGCACTATTATATTTTGTCGCTTGCGCCATTTATCTATGCGTGGCTGCATCCATTTACAAAAAAAGCCTCAGTCTTTCATCTTACGTGGCTGTCTGTCGCGACGCTCATGATCTTTAGTATTTTGCCCAACTACGGATACACTATTACCGAATCTTTCCCGGTTCATCTCGCGTTATTTTTCGTCATGCCGCTGGGCGTCGTTTTGTGCATCTGGTATTTGATGAATCTGTTAAAAACACAGCCGGTAGACTATCGCCTCGAACTTGAAAAGTAGAACGCCCGCCTTATGCTGAAAAGAAATCTGCCGATTATCATTCCGGCTTTTATCGCCATTTTGTTCTCCATTTTGGCGATCAAAATGTACGGATTTGGAAATATCGAATTCGGCGATACTGAGGATTACATAAATGCCGCAAACGCATTTGTGAATGGTACGCCGTATCCGCGTCAGAGCGTCTTTCATCCGATGTTTCGGCCGCCGCTCTTTTCTTTTTTGATCGCTGCCGTCTGGTCGATCTTTCCGCAAAGTATCTTTGCCGTTAAGATATTGCAGGCGCTTCTTCACGGCGCAACCGTTGCCATCGCTTACAAGATCGTTTTCGAAGTGACACGAAAAAAGGTCCCGGCCTTTTTGGGAGCCGTTATCTGTGCGATAAACCCCTTGCTTGCCGCGCATACAGTCGATTTTTATACCGAGCCATTGCATACTTTCCTCTGCGCTCTAGGCATGCTTTTGCTCCTCAAGCTCCTCAAGAGCGATCAGTCTCTATTATTAAAGGCATTTTCTGCCGGGATAGTTTTTGGGCTGGCTACGCTGTGCCGTCCGGCGATCCTTGGTGTGGCGATCTGTCTCGGACTTGCAATTGGGGTAATGTATCTCAATGACATCAAGAGAAACAAATATTTAGCGGCCGCCGCAATATTTATATTTAGCATCTTTTTGGCGATCGCCCCGTGGACCTATTATAATTACCGGACGACGGGCGAATTTATTCTCATCAACGATGGCTTTGGGTATAATCTCTGGCTTGGTAACTTGCCCGAAACCACGCGTCTGTACGAAGCTGATTTTGAAAGCAAAGAAGAAAATCAGAAATTTGCCGATTATGTATGGGGCGAGGTCCAAAGAAAAAAACTTGCCGAGCTCGAGCAAACCGACAATTTCTCCAACCTAAGTCTCAACGAAAGAGAAAAGGTTTGGCGGCGTGAAGCAGTCAAAAATCTGACTCAGGACTATGGCGTAACCGCTCGATTGATGCTCGGAAAACTCCGGTCTTTTTGGACGCCGTTTCTCAACCATTTTTCATACGGCTACAAGATCGTAATTCCCGTTGCTATATTTGTTATCTTTATCTATATTTTCGGGGCTTACGGAGCATTCATTTTTGCGGGTGATCGAGCCGGAAAAGGGTTTATTATTCTGCTGGCCGTAACGTTTGTGATCACGACGGCGATTCACGTCCTGATATTTGGATTTGTACGCTACCGCGTACCAAATGTCGACCCCTATTTGTCTCTTCTCTCAGGTGTAGCGGTCTGGCAGCTTTTAAAAAGATTTTTCCCGGCGTACGCCTTTCTCGAAAATTAACGAATGAAGATCGAATACATCTGTCATGCCTGCTTAGTGATCGAGACGGACGATGCCCGGATCGTCACCGACCCCTGGTTTGCCGCGCCGGCGTACTGCGATAAATGGTATGTTTTTCCAAAACCTGTGCGGACCGATTTTGTAAATGAGGTCGATACCATCCTGATCTCGCACGGACACGAAGATCATCTCAATGAACCGACCCTAAAATTGTTTCCTAAAAATGCAAAGGTTTTTTACCCGTACAGTTTTTTTGGCGGGGCGAAAGAATATATCGAGAGCATGGGTTTCGCGGACGTACGGGAATGCGTCACATATAGAAAATATGATATTTCGAAAAACACCTCAGTTACTTTTGTCATCAATTCTCATGACAGCATAATGGTGATCGAGAGCGGAGGTGAGGTTTTGGTTAACGCCAATGACGCACTGCATTCCTCTCCCGAAAAGGTGATTGATTTTTACACCGCCGCACTAAGTGAAAAATGGCCAAAGATCGATTATCTGTTCTGTGGTTTTGGCGGGGCGAGCTACTTTCCCAACACAATGCACCTCGCCGGGAAGGACGATCACGCGACGAGTCTCGTCCGTGAACAGCTTTTCGCACATAATTTTTGCCGTGTCGTAAAAGGGTTAAAACCAACGGTCGCCGTACCTTTTGCCGCAGATTTTTGCTTGCTCGATAACGATCAAAGATGGATCAACGAGGCAAGATTTCCACGTTCGAAGATGAGCCAATATTATCGCGAATATTTTGGCGAAGATAATTATGACCCAAAGATCATCGATATGTATTCAGGCGATCATCTGGAAAAGGGTGATTTGACGGCCGCGTCTCCCTATCGGATGCAAATGCAAAATGGCGTGCTTGACCATCTGATCGACGAGCAATATGGAGATGAGATACTCGCGAAACGCAACCAAAAAAAGATTCCGGAAAGCGAAGCAGAGAAACTGGCTGATGAGATCAGGCTAAATATCGAAAAAAGGCGTTCCCTATTTTCCGACGAAAAACTAAACGGCCTCGTATTTTCAGTGTGTCTGACCGATGTGGCTCAAAATAGTTTTTATAATATTTCTTTCCAGAAAGGAAACGTAAAGATTTGTCGTGCCGAGGCATCGGATGACGATAGCCTGCTGACAATGGAGATGTCGAGCGATATAGTGCGATATTCGATCGGCAGCGATTGGGGGGCCGATGTGATCAGCATTGGTTCCGGGGCGGAGATCTACATTTCGGACAAGAGAGCGGCCGAGGTCGATCTTGAAAAGATCTGTATGAATCTCCTTGCGTGTTACCCGACGCCGAGCGATCTGAGAAAAACTCCGTTTCGCACTCTCCAGTTTTTGCTCTTAAACCCGCCGCGTTTTACTACCTCGATCCGCAAATTAAAGAAGTTTAACATCGAAAGCGAAAATTACGACCGCAAGACCTGGCTTTTGAAAAAGCCGGAGGAGATCCGCCGCATTTACGGCCTGCCAACCCTCGAATCCGAATTTTTTGCCGGTGGATAGGCTTAATTTATCGAATGAAAACGCAAAATTTAAGCCCGGGTAAAACGGCACTGACCGCAGCGTCCAATGAGATCCGCGGCCGGGACATTTTATGTTTTAGCCACGATTGGACGGGCGACCCGTTGTCAAAAACGCACTTGATGCGGGTGCTATCTAAAGACAACCGCATTCTCTGGATCAACGCCATCGCCAATCGGATGCCGACCGCCTCGTCAAAAGATATTCGGCGCATCTACAGCAAACTAAAGAGTTTTACCGAGCCGGTCCGCGAGGTCGAACCAAACATTTTTGTGCTCAATCCGCTTGCAATACCAGCGTATGGCAATCATACGATCGTTCGCCTTAATCAACGCCTTCTGATCGGCCAGGTCAAAAAAGCGATGAGCAACCTGGGCTTTACAAACGTAATCAACATGGTTTTCAACCCGGCGGCGGGCATGATCGCCGGGAGGTTGGGCGAGAGTGAGCTGATCTATTATTGCGTTGACGAATATACGGCTTTCACCGGCTCGTCAGCGTTAAAAGAGATCGAGGAAAACCTGTTTCGTATCTCTGACCTTGTCATCGTCTCGGCCCAAAAGCTCTATGATTCGAAAAAGCACTTTAATCCCAACACTCACATCATTCGTCACGGTACAGACTGGCGGCATTTCCGGACGGCTCTGGACGAGGCGACAGTCGTGCCTGACGAGATCGCTTATTTACCAAAACCGCTGATCGGTTTTCACGGTCTGCTGGCGGATTGGGTCGATTTTGAGCTGATAAAAAAGACCGCCGAACACTTTAGCGCGGGTTCCGTCGTCCTGATCGGAAAGATCGCGGTTGACGCCGCGCAAAAGATCAAGGTACTTGACGATGTTTCGAATGTCCATTTTCTCGGCCGCAAACCTTACGACGAACTTCCCGCGTATTGCAAGGGTTTCGACGTCGCAATAAACCCCTTCGCGATCAATGAACTGACGCTCGCGGCAAATCCTCTGAAGGTTCGTGAATATCTAGCGGCCGGCCTGCCGGTTGTGTCGACGGATATTCCCGAGGTGCGGATACTGGCCGATTGTCTCATCGGGACAAGCCACGAAGATTTTATTGCGAAAATCGAATATTCACTCGCCCACCCGAAGCCGCGCAAGGATGTGAGCGATGCCATCGCTCATGAGAGTTGGGAGGCGAAGATCGAGGAGCTGCGGCAGATCGTCGCGATGCCCAGAGATCGTGCGGAGACACGGTAATGTCCAAACGAGCAAAAATGCTTATCGCCGCCTTAATCCTTTTGACTAGTTGGGTTTTGGCCGCTCCATTTCTCGCGAACTATCTGATCGTTGATAAACCGCTTGAACACGCTGACGCGATCATCGTGCTTAGCGGATCGGCTGTGTACAAAGAACGAATACAAAAAGCGGCGGAGCTTTACAAGCAGGGAGTAGCACCACGCATTTTTATTTCGAATGACGGCGAGGCGGGCGGATGGTCAAATGCCGATCTTAGAAACCCGCTATATGTCGAGCTCGAACAGCGCCAATTGATCGCAGCCGGTGTCTCGCCTGACGCAATCATTATTCTGCCCGGCATTGTATCGGGAACCCACAGCGAGGCCGAGGCATTAAAAAATGAGGTAACTGAACGGCCGATAAATTCCGTGCTTATCGTCACGTCCGCTTATCACACCCGCCGGGCCCTAAGGACTTTCGAAAAGATCCTTACGGAAAACAAGGTCGAGATCGGCATCGCCCATCCTCCGGCCGGCGAACTCACGCCGTCTTCATACTATTGGTGGCTCAAACCCCGAGGTTGGCAAATGGTCGCAGGCGAATACGTAAAATCTGTCGTTTACAGCTTTTATTATTAGGGGCTTACAATGGCGTCGACAGCTTTTACTAATCCGTGAAGCTTACGAAGACCCTGAGAATACTCGTGATTTGAAATTTTCTAAATATGCTGGATAATCTCTCTATGAAAAATAAATTGAATATCTCGTTTATTCTCGTTGCCTTTTTTGCCCTACTCGTAGGATTTATGACGACGGCCCAGGCCCAGTATTCCAGCGGTAAGAAGGCGGGCGGCTACCATTTACTTAACAAGATCGAAGTCGGCGGCGAGGGCGGCTGGGACGCTCTTATTGCTGACCCGGATGCTCATCGTCTTTATGTTTCGCATGCCACAAAGGTCATTGTTATCGATACAGCGACCGACAAGGTTGTCGGCGAAATTCCAAACACGAACGGAGTCCATGGCATCGCAATTGCTAAGAAACTGGGACGCGGATTTACCAGCAATGGACGCGATAATGCGGTCACGATCTTTGATCTGAAGACACTAAAGGTACTCGGGACGGTAAAGACCGATAAGAATCCGGACATTATTATTTTCGATGCGGCATCGAGTCGCGTTTTCTGCTTTAATGGCGGGAGCAATAATGCGACCGTTATCGATGCGGCGAATGGGAATGTAGCCGGTACGGTCGCTCTCGGCGGTAAGCCGGAATTTGGCGTAAGCAACGGCAGTGGGCTGGTGTTTGTAAATATTGAGGATAAAAGTGAGGTGGTCGCGATCGATTCGAAAAAGCTTGCGGTCACGACCCATTGGCCGATCTCACCCGGTGAAGAGCCAACCGGCCTCGCGATCGACAATAAGACTCACAGACTATTTATAGTCTGTGCCAATAAGAAAATGATCGTCATGGATGCTATTAGCGGTAAGGTAATTACCGATCTGCCCACCGGCGAAGGAACAGACGGAGCGGAGTTTGATCCGGGAACAAAGTACGCATTCAGCTCAAACGGCGAAGGAACGTTGACGGTTGTCCACGAAGACGCCAAAGACAAATTTACCGTCGCCGAAAACGTCAAAACGCAGGCCCGTGCGAGAACGATGGCGGTCGATACCAAAACTCACAAAGTCTATCTGCCGACCGCTCTATTCGGCGAAACACCTGCGGCCACAAAAGAAGCTCCTCGTCCGCGTGCTCCGATGATACCGAATTCGTTCGTTATATTGGTTTACGGCAAGTAGGCGGCTCAGAACGGTTCAGTAAATGAAAACTGCGGACCAGCGGCAAATCTATCGCCACTAGTCCGCAGTTTTTTGTCTAAGAAAAGAGCTTAGTTCTTTTCTTTTTTCTCGTCTTTTTCTTCGGCGGCCTCTTTCTTTCCGTTTTCACGCTCGACGCCGATGACCTTGCCGGTATAGGCATTGACGTTGACCTCGCGGATCGAGCCGTCCTTGTTTTTGAACTCAAAAGAGTAGATCCATCGACCGTTCTCGTGTTCGAGCTCTTTGGCCTTTAGCGTCAGTCCGCGGGCCCGTGTCCGCGCAATCTGAGTGGCTTTTGCCATCCCGATCTTTGGTTTCGGTCCTGTTTCTGCCTTTGCCGTGGCGGCAAATACCCCAATGCTGAATAACGCGACCATTAATAATGCAGTAAGTTTTTTCATAATATCTCCTTTGAATTTGTAATTCGTAACAAGAATACGATATCGAAAATAAACATAGGATTAACGTGGAAAAGTAACTGTGAAAACAGTTTCATTGCCTTCGCTTCTAGAATATTCGAGTCTTGCAAGGTGCAAATCCGTGATCCGTTTCGCGATGGAGAGCCCGAGGCCGGCACCGCTCATGATGGTTTCTTCTTTATGCGTGCGAGATTTTTCGACGCGGTAAAAGCGGTCGAAAATAAACTTCTGCTGGTCGGGAGGAATCGCCTCGCCGGTATTTGAAATTGTAACGGTGTTATCAGCGACGCATATTTTTATGTTGCCGCCGTCGATGTTGTATTTGACAGCATTGTCGAGAAGGTTGAGAAATAGACGCCGGAGCATCGTTTCATCGCCCTCAATTAGAGTTTCCTCACCTTTGAATTCGATGGTAATGTTTCGATTATCGGCGAGCGTACGGATAGATCTGACGCAATCCGAAACCAACTCATCGAGATACAGTTCGCGCATGTTTGCTTTAAGCTCGCCCGCGTCGGCTCTGGCCAGTGTGAAAAGATCGTCGACGATCTTTGAGAGTCGCCTGCCTTCGTCGTTCACGATGTGGAGAGATTCCTGATATTCCTCCGAGCTCCGGGTTTCCTTTAACAGAGCAACCTCCGATTCGCCGCGGATAATAGCGAGCGGTGTACGAAGCTCGTGTGAGGCATCGGCCATAAAGCGTCGCTGTCGTTCAAACTCGATGTCAAGACGATCTAATAGTTCATTAAATAAGATCGCAAGGTTTCCCAGCTCGTCCTTGGGATTGGTTACGGGTAACCGTTCGTGAAGATTGGCGGCGCTTATGTGTTTCGCCCGCTCTCCCATCGCAGCTATCGGTTTGAGGCTTTTGCGGGCAAGAAAGTAGCCGCCAATTCCGGCAAGCAAAAGGAGAATCGGCCCGACAAGATAAAAAATGCTTCCTATGCGCTCCTGTATAGCGATCTGATCGCTAAGTGAATGAAAAACGTAGAGCTTATACTTGTGTTCCTCCACTTGAAAAGGCAGCATAAAAACTCGGAATGGTTGGCCATCGATGTTGATATTTCCTAATCCGCCTTCATCTATCGCATTTGCAAGTCCAGTAGGCAGTTCGCTTTCCGAAGTCTTTGAGACGAACTTATCGTCGATTGTAAATACCGCAAACTGGTAATCGCGAAAGCGGAATTCGTCCAAAGCGTCTTTTACTAGCTCGTCGGGGGTGCGTTCGATTTCTTCATCACTTTGATCGCCCTTCACCGAAGCGGAGACCGTTTTTGCGATCTCAGCGAGATTTTCATCCGTTTCTTTCTTTAGGACGCTTATAAAGAGTGAGTAGGTCACGAGCGCAAAGACAATGATGATCACCGCTAAAACCCCAATATACCAAAGGGTAAGTTTTATTCGTATTGAATTAAACATCGTCCAAAATATACCCGGAGCCCCGCCGCGTTTGAATCAACTGGACAGCATGGCCTTCGTCAAGTTTCTTTCTGAGCCTTTTAATATAAACCTCGATCAAATTGGAAAAAGGGTCGAATGTGTCGTCCCAGACATGTTCAGAGATCTCTTCGCGTCCGACAACTTTTCCTTTGTTGAAAGCGAGAAATTCGATAAGCGAATACTCCTTTGTCGTTAGATCGATCTGCTTTCCGCCGCGCCTTACATTTTGCGAGATCGTGTCTATTTCGAGATCATCGATGATGATCTTAGGAATACGTACTTCGCTTTGTCGCCGCAATAGTGCCCGCAGACGGGCAAGGAGCTCGCGAAATTCGAATGGTTTTGTCAAATAATCGTCCGCCCCGGTGTCGAGGCCAACGATACGGTCATCGACCGCGTCACGGGCGGTTAGCATCAGGATTGGTTTGCTATTTCCCGCTTCTCGAATCTCGGAGCAGACCTCAAACCCGTCCTTTTTCGGTAGATTAATGTCGAGAATGAATAGGTCATAGGTATTTATCGATGCCATGTAAACAGCTTCGTCACCATCGGCCGCTACATCGACCGCATACGAATTCTCACGCAGACCTCTTGCTACAAAAGCCGCGATCCGACTATCATCTTCGACTAAAAGGACCCTCATTGAGTAAACTCTACAACAAATGAGATTAATGTAAGATTAATAAGACTTGCCCGGTAGTCATCGGTTTTTTTATTAATCTTCTATTCATTTGTCATTTGCTACGGTTGGATCGGCTCGTATTATGATCGAGCAGAGAGGAAAAATTCACGAATTGCAACGGATGGAGCTTATAGATGGACATTAAAACCGACGAAATGTTGAGCAAGGTCCCGCAGGTGACTTTAATTTTTTGGATCGTCAAGATCCTTTGTACGACGATCGGCGAAACGGGCGGAGATTCGTTGACGATGTCGTTTTTGGGTGAGACGACGGGTGAGGCGACGGGTTACGGTTATCTCATCGGTACGGCGGTCTTTGGCATAATATTTATCGCTGCGGTGGCGATACAGATCAAAGCGAGCCGGTTTCATCCATTTCTATACTGGTTCACGATCGTCGCGACAACAACGGTCGGTACGACGATGGCCGACTATCTGACCCGCTCGGTCGGCATCGGCTACACGGGCGGTTCGGCTATTCTTCTGGTATGTGTGATCGCGTCACTATTGATTTGGAAGGCTGCAATGGGCACGGTCGATGTCGCCAGCGTCAGAACGGCGCCATCCGAAATATTTTACTGGATGACAATAATGTTCTCGCAAACTCTTGGGACCGCGTTGGGCGATTGGTTTGCCGACACCGCCGACCTTGGCTATCTCGGAGCCGCCGGCGTATTTGGCGGTGGGTTGCTGATCCTCGTTTTGCTTTATTACTTTACGGGTGTGTCGCGAACCATCCTTTTTTGGCTTGCCTTTATTCTCACCCGCCCGCTAGGTGCGGTCGTCGGTGATTTTCTCGACAAACCAACTGAGGCAGGTGGGCTCGAACTCAGCCGGTACCTCGCCTCAGCCATTCTGTTGGTGATAATAGTCGGATGCATCCTTATCTTTCCGCAAAAGGCGGCGGAAGAATCACACTGAGGCCGGATTTAACCCATATGGGGCTTTTGGTTTGCCGAATGAAAATAACCTCGAGATCGCGTCGCCGTATCGCAGTTTGCGGTTTGTGGATCGTCGTCGCTTTTTTATCTGTGATATTTTCATCGGGAATTGCAACGGCGCAAGGCGGGCCTCCCATGATTACAGACGACACCGAGACAGTTCCCCAGGGGCACTGGGAGATCAACACAGCCTTTACGATCGAGCGCGGGTCCGACGGCCGCCTATTCGGAACACCGCTGCTTGACATCAACTACGGGCTGAGCGAACACTTTCAGCTAAAGGTGGAGATACCTTGGGTCGTGCTCCATCGAAACGGGCAGCCCGGTTTGCAAGGGCTGGGAAATACGAACATCGGCGTCCGCTGGCGGTTTCGAGATGAAAAAAAGAATCAGCGAATAGCAATGTCCATCTACCCTCAGATCGAATTCAACAATCCTACATCGTCGGTTCGCCGTGGCCTAGTCGACAAAGGACCCGAATTCCTAATGCCGCTGCAATGGCAAACTCAGATTGGTGGATTTGGCATCAACGGTGATATCGGCTATCGTTTCAAACGCGGGCCTGACGAGATGATCTACGGCGTTGTCGTTGGCAGGGAATTCAAAGGTGGATTCGAACTGCTGGGCGAGATACACGGGACGGGCCCAAGATCCCGCCTTAGAGATAGTGAAGTGGTTTATAACCTCGGCTCGCGGATAAAGCTTACGCAGAATATCACGCTTATAATGTCCGCCGGCAAGAGCATTCGGCGAAATTTCGATCCGCGGTTCATCGGCTATGGCGGGCTGCAGATCAATTTTTAATCCGTCCCACGCTGATTCCTAGTCTCCATTACTCAGTTTCTTTATTAATTCTGACCATCGGGGATCGTCACGCAGTGTGGAGAGATTTGTGTCGGACTCGAAGTACGGTTTATTTTGGTTGCCGAGTCGGATGGCTTTGTTAAGCCATTTGAAAGCAAGGTCCATATCGCCGAGCATGGCGTAGGTCGAGCCGACCCAGTAGGCCATGTCGTGATCGGCGCGCGACAGAGCAAGTGCGTCGTCGGTCAACTGGGCGCGGGCTTCGTCGGGCCGTCCGGCCCCGGCAAGGAATTCGGCATACAGCGGGCGGATGCCATCCATTCGCGGATTTTCTTTTAGTACGCTTGCGATAAGATCGATCGCCTCGTCAAATTTCCCTTGGTAGTAGAAAACCCCGGAGCGAAATATCTTGATCATCGGGTGATTTGGCTCTACCTTGGCACCTTTATCAAGCATTTCTATTGCCTTGTCAAATTCTCGCTTATATATGAATATGCGGGCGCTGTTATAAGCGGCGATCGCACGGGCAGCCGGATCAAGCCGCGAGAGTTTTTCAAAAGCCTTGAGCGATTCGTCGTATTCGCCATCAAGCCGGTGCATTACCCCTTTGACAAAATAAAGGGCGGCGTCGTTCGGGAACTGTTTTCGAAGCAGCTCGATCTCCGTGCGGGCCTTCTTTTTCTCACCGCGGGCCATATAGATCATCACCATCAGCACTCGGGCCTCGACCACGTTTTGATCGTAAAAGAAGGCCTTGCTGAACGCCGCTTCGGCGTAGGTATAATCCTCGGGTTCGCCCAGGCCCTTAAACACACGGTTGGCATAACAGGCTCCCAGGCCGCTATAAGCAAGGGCGAAGTGCGGGTCGAGCTCGATGGCACGTTTGAAATTATGCATCGCCGCGTCACAATCTTCAGCATCGATCGTGCGAAAAATAAACCGTCCGAAATTGTCGCGGCCGCGCAGATACTCTTCCCATGCGTCAGGGTTGTCTGTCGCTCGCTTCCCGAGCTGTTCGGCTTCGAGATCGGTCAGTTCCAGCCGTAAGCCGTCGAGTATTCGCTGTGCGATACCATCTTGCAGCATTAAAATGTCGCTACCCTCAGCGTCGATCCGGTCGCTCCAAAGAATGTCGCCGGTCACTACGTCCAACAGCTGGGCCGTCACGCGGAGTTTTTCGCCGGCCCTCAAAAATCCGGCGGAAAGCACGGCATGTACCCGTAGGTCTTTTCCCGCCTCACGCGGATCGACATCCTTGCCTTGATATTTTGCGATCACAGAACTCGGCCGGACGATAATTGAACGGATCTGGGCGAGCTCCGTAATCACGGCATCGGCGAGGGCGAATTCGTAAAAGCTCGAGTCTGCATCGCCGCCCAGATTCTTAAACGGTAAGATCGCTACACTTTTCTTTTCCGTCCCTGCCGACGTAAGCGAAATGTCCGGGGCAAACGAGGGCTGACTTGACGCCGATAAGGCAGACGGTGTCGTGCCGACCGATGTTGCTTCGGGGGTGGATTTTCCGGTAAACCAATTGAGCACACGCTTTACAGCGCCGCCCTCCGCAAAACCGGGTGCAAATGTATCAGTCGGCATAACCTGAGAGCCCGCGACCTGCTGGAGAACGCCGCGAAGGTCATCCCGCATCAATGCGATCTTTTGGTAACGGTCCTTCGGGTCTTTCGCGAGGGCTTTGTCAACGATATTTTGGAGCTGCTCCGGAAGAGGCTCTTTACGTTGTTCGGCTAACGGTTTCGGCGTTCCGTAAAGCACCTGATGGCGGACATCGATTACCGTTTTGCCCTGAAATGCCCATATCCCCGTAAGCAGTTCATAGATCAAGACGCCGGTCGAGAAAATATCGGATCGGGCATCCGCGCGTTCGCCTTTGGCCTGTTCCGGGGCCGCGTAGGTCGCGGTGCCGTAGGGGATGCCAAGCTCGGTGATCTCCGTCCTGTCATGGCCCTCGTGCAGGTCGGCCTGCTCATCCTCAAGCAGCTTTGCAAGGCCGAAATCGAGTATCTTTGCCTGCCCCGACTCGCTGACCATTACGTTTCCCGCCTTAATATCGCGATGGATAATGTTTTTTGAATGAGCGTAGGCGAGAGCGTCCGTGACTTGAATAGCAATTGACAGTGAGCTTTTAAGCTCTTGCGGCCGACCCGCGACCAGCTGACGCACATTTTTGCCCTCGATGTACTGCATCGCTATATAGAAAACGCCATCGGCACTATGAAAATCGTAGATGGTGCAGATATTTGGGTGGTCAAGCTGTGAGCAGAGTTGTGCCTCGCGTTCGAATCGCTTGAAATTTGCTGTCTTCTGAGTGATTTCCGGTGGAAGTACCTTAATGACAACGGTACGGTTAAGCTTAGTGTCGAGAGCCTTATAGACGGTTCCCTGGCCGCCCGAGCCGATCTTTTCGAGGATCTTGTACTGGTTAATTTGAGAACCAACCATAAGTGATTTGCGGATTTTGGATTTGCGGATTGTGGATTAAAGAATCCAAGAAAGAGCAATCATTTCCATTTAGAAGAAATTAGTCTATGCGTGGAAATCCAAAATCCAAAATCGAAAAATCTAAAATTGCGAGAACCGGCCAACTGCCGGTCAATCGGGTACGATCGTTCAGCCACGAGGCGGATCGCCCCACCCGGAACCGATGTATGCACCATTCTCGACGATACACGGTACTGTCACATCGCCGCCTGAATACTCGAGCATTTCCCGCTGCCGGGCTTTATCGTTTTGGGCGTCGTAATCGATAAATGAAATATTATTTTTTGTGTAATGGTCGCGGGCCTGCTGACAGTATGGGCAACCGGGCTTTGTGTAGAGTACTAATGCCATTGTTCAAAATTACACCTTTTCGATAAGATAATCTAGCGAGGTCGACGCTGACATACGATTTGCCGCAAATAGGTTATGACGCAACTTCCGGATATCTTCGAGCCCTACGAGAAATTGATCGAGATCGAAATTCTTGGTTCGCGCTATATGCTCCCAGAGAATAATTCGCTTCTTCGCGGATTTCAGTTTCTCGCGATGGAAAATATCTCGTACGGTGATTTTTGTTGGAACGGGGAATGCCTAAACTGCCAGGTCTGGATCGAAAACGGCAAGAAAGAAAAAGCCGTAATGGCCTGCCGGACAAATGCCGTTGAGGGCATGAAGATCGTCCGGCTCGCCGATGGAATTGACCTATCAAACGACTAGTATTTTGGCACAGCCGGGTCAACGTCATTTGACCAGGCCGTTATCCCGCCGATAAGGTTTTTCAAGCTCCCTTTAAAACCCGAGTGTTCCAAAAACTCGATCGCACGAGCACTACGTCCGCCCATTTTACAATGGATAACGGTGTCGCGTTCCGGGTCGATCTCATCAACACGGCTCATTATCTCGCCAAGCGGTATCAGCTTGGCGCCATCTATCTTTGCAAAGGCATATTCGTCCGGCTGGCGGACGTCTATCAATTGGATGTCGGCGCCGGAGTCTAGTGCCGCTTTCAATTCGGACGCTGTAATTTCCTGCATAAATTAGTTTGACCTCAATATATAGAATAACCTTTTTTGTAGCGCAATCGTAACGTGCGGCGGGTGTCACTGGCAAATTTCCAGGTTTGCCGGCTCGGCCGCGTTTTCGCAAGATTGACAAAAATTTACATTCGATTTCGCCGGCACCCGCGTAAAGTATTGTAAAATACCAGACTTAGGCAACTAACTTATGAAGAATTCTCTTCTTAAAGCGTTTTTGTGCGCGGCTTCGATCGTAGCAACGATCGCGTGCGGAACATCGGGCGGAAACGGCGGAAAGCGTGGTAATGCAAATGCCGAAACGGATGCTAAAAATTCTGGCATTACGATTACGGTCGGTAAGAGCGAGTCGCGGGACGTCGGTTCGGTAATCCAGGCGACGGGCAGCCTCACCGCCTCGGAGATATCGGATGTCGCTCCAAAAACGGCCGGAAAGGTAGCAAACATCTCGGTAAATGTCGGTCAGTTCGTAGCGGCTGGTGCGGTGATCGCCCGGATCGATGACCGGGACGCCCGTCTTCAATTGTCGAGAGCCCGCGCCGCAGTAAGACAAGCCCAAGCCGGTGTGAAACAGGCCGAGGCACGTTTAGGGTTGCTCGGCGGCGGCAGATTTGAGGCATCGACCGTGCCTGAGGTGCGAGCTGCGAATGCAAACTACCAACAGACTCTTGCCGAGCTGAAGCAGGCCGAGGCTAACGAGAAGCGCTACCGCGAGCTTACAGAAACGGGCGATGTCGCGATGATCACATACGAGACATACCGCACCGCCCGGGATACAGCCCGTATTCGGGCAAATGCTGCTAAGCAGACACTCGAAGCAACCGTCAATACTGCGAAACAGAGCAATCAGGCGATCGCAAGCGCACAGGCAAATGTCGAGGCCGCTATGACCCAGATTGCCGATGCTCAAAAAGCAATAGATGACACGGTTGTCCGGTCACCTTTCGCAGGTTTTGTAAGCAGCCGAGCTGCCGCGGTCGGCGAATACGTCTCATCGGCGTCTGTCGTTGCGACTATCCTTCGCACAAATCCGATAAAGGCGCAGATCCAAGTGGCTGAGGCAGATGTACCGCAAGTCTTGGCCGGGCATGGAGTATCGCTCGAGGTCGATGCCTATAAGGATAGGAAATTTGCCGGGACGGTTTCCGCTATTAATCCGGGCATCGACCCTACGTCGCGTTCCGCGATCGTCGAGGCTCTGATCGAAAACGGTGATAACGCCCTCCGATCCGGTATGTTTGCGACCGCCAGGATTAACCGCGAAGGCGGGTCCAAAGCCATTTTTGTTCCCAAGGCATCCGTATTTAACGATCAAACTACACAGTCGTACCGGATATTTGTAATTCAGGAGGGGGTTGCCAAGCTCAAGGTTGTGCAGCTCGGCGTCGAGGAAGCCGACTCATATCAAATTATTTCAGGCGTTAATGCCGATGAGACTGTGGCCACTAGCAACCTCGAAAAGCTTTATGAAGGAGCGAAGGTAGCATTTTAGTTTCTTGTTTCTTGTTTCTTGTTTTGAAAGATGGCTACATTTAAGACATTTAAAGATATCGAGGGGTGGAAAATGGGTCGCGAATTGACTCGTGAGATATATCGGGTCTCGTCGGTAGCTCCGTTCTCGAAAGATTTTGGTCTTTCGAATCAAATACGAAGAGCCGCTGTTTCGATTATGTCCAACGTTGCTGAGGGTCGCGTTCTTTCCGGTTTGGTCAAGTTTAGGGAACTGGCTGGAAACAAGAAACTAGAAACAAGGAACTAGAAACTTATTCATGCAATGGTTAGCGGAAATTTGTGTTCATCGCCCGGTCTTTGCGACCGTGATCGTTATTTTTTTAACGGTCGTGGGCGGATTTAGCTTTTTTACGCTTGGCGTTGACCGTTTTCCTAAGATCGATCTGCCGACTATCTCGGTCGGGACGAGTAATACGGGCGCCGCGCCGCAGGAGATGGAAACCGAGGTCACCGACGTGATCGAGGGAGTTTTGAATACCGTCCCAGGCGTGGATGAGATGCGCTCGTCATCTTCACGCGGCGGTTCGAATATCACACTCACCTTCAACCTTGAGAAAAATCCTGATCAGGCCTATCAGGAAATTCAGCAAAAATTGAGCACGGTGATCAACCGTTTGCCAGACACGGCCGATCCCCCAACGGCGCGCAAAAGCGACCCCGATTCCCAACCGGTTTTGCAATATGTGATCAGCGCGCCGCGAAACGTCGTCGCATTAACTGACATGGTGACGACGCTGATCCAGGACAGGATCGAATCGGCTGACGGCGTCGGCGAAGTCGTAGTTTTTGGCGGGCGGCAAAAGCAGATAAAGCTGTTTATTAATCCCGACCGCCTCCGTGCCTACAACCTCACAACCACGCAAGTCACAAGCGCGGTCTCAGCTCAGAATCAGGAATTACCCGGCGGAACCTTGGTCGAGGGCGCAAAAACCGTCGGGTTACGGACAATTAGCAAGATCACCAAGGTCGAGGACTTCAATGAGGTCGTGATAGCGACCAAAAACGGATTTCCGATAAAGCTCAAAGATATCGGTCGGGTCGAGGAAGGCGGCGGCGATCCTTCGACCGCCTTGTCGCTCGATGGAATTCAGTCTGTCTCGGTTGGCGTCCGAAAGCAATCGGGTTCCAATACCGTTGCTGTCATTAAGAACGTCAAAGACCGAATGGCCGCGATAATCCCGACCCTGCCAAAGGATGTAAAGATCGCCGTTATCCGCGATCAATCTGAATTTATCGAAAATTCGCTCCATGCTATCGAAGAGCATCTTGTCCTCGGAGCGATCTTTGCCGCCGTCGTCGTTTTTTTCTTTTTGTGGAATTTCCGTTCGACCATTATCGCTGCTCTGGCGATACCGACGTCGATCATCGCGGCCTTTTCGCTGATAGCGGCATTTGGATATTCGCTCAATCAGATGACTATGCTCGCCCTCACGCTGATGGTCGGCATCGTGATCGATGACGCAATTGTTGTACTCGAAAATATCTATCGTTTTGTTGAAGAAAAGGGAATGGACCCATTTCAGGCAGCGATCGAGGGCACACGCGAGATCGGCCTCGCCGTGATGACCACCACTCTTTCATTGCTCGCCGTATTTATTCCTGTCGGTTTTATGACCGGCATCGTCGGACGATTTATGTCGTCATTCGGATTAACCTCGGCCGCCGCCATCGCGGTTTCGCTAATAGTGTCGTTTACTCTGACGCCAATGCTTGCGGCAAGGTGGATCAAGAAGAAGAAAGTTCAAAGTTCAACATTCAAACCTTCTGGTGACCAGGGCCTGGAAGGCGGCTTAGCTGGTGAGGATGAAACAGGTCACGCTTTACAGCATCAATCTGAGACTTTGGACGGGGAATCGGGTTCTGATTCCAAGAATGGCTGGTTTTACAGTAAGGTCGACGGAACCTACACTTGGCTGCTAAAGATAGCAATGCGTTTTCGCTGGGCGGTCGTTTTGATCTGCGTGATCACGGTCGCGTCGATCATACCGCTTTACAATTTCGTCGGCATGGCCTTTTTACCGGACGAGGACGAATCACTCTTTCAAGTAAATCTGCGCGGGCCGCAGGGCACATCGCTCGCGGCAACCCAGTCGATACTCGAGCGGATCGCCCGCGATGTCCGTGAGCAGCTGCCCGGACTGAAAAATACCGTGGTGATTGCCGGCGGCTTTGGCGGTGGCGGCGGCGGAAACAGCGGCACGATCAATGTCAGCCTTCTTCCGCTGGGCGAACGCAAACAGTCGCAGGCCGACCTTATCAACAAGACACGACAGATCGTAAAGCCTTATTCGATCAAAGATTACAGAGTTACCGTTTCCGCGTCGTCCTCGATCGCGGGCAGCATCGGGCTGGGACGCGGCGGATCGGGAATTGGGTATTACATTGCCGGCCCGGATATGGATAAGCTAAATGCCTCGGCAAATGCAGTTGTCGAAAAAATGCGGCAGGACCCGGCGTTTCGTGACCCCGATAACTCGGTTGATGTCGGTACGCCGGAGGTGCGGTTTATCATTGACAGGGTCAAAGCGGCCGATCTCGGGGTTCAGGCCTCTGATATCTCGAGGGCTCTCAACGTGGCGGCGGCGGGACAGCGCGTGTCGACCTTTAGCGAGGGTACACAACAATATGACGTGGTCGTTCAAGCGGATGAGCCATTTCGCCGGACACGCGAAAATTTACAAAATTTTACCGTCGCCTCTTCAAAGGGTGAGGCCATCGGGCTCGAACGGCTAGTAAAAGCGGAGGAAGGCTTGAGCCCCTCGTCGATCGCCCGTCTCAACCGCCAACGCGTTATCACGATCTCCTCAAGCCTCCCGCCAAACTCGTCTGAATCCGACGCGTTGGCAAAACTGCAAAGTCTAATAAAAGATCTCAATTTGCCGCCGGAATACTCGACCGGCGTAACCGGACAGTCAAAAGAATTGCAAAAGGCCTACAGCTCATTTCTGCTGGCGTTTTTGCTATCGTTCATTTTTATGTATCTGATTCTCGCCGCTCAGTTCGAATCGTTTATCCATCCGGTGACGATACTTTTGACCCTGCCGCTTTCGATACCTTTTGCGCTGCTTTCGACCGCGATCGCAGGTCAAACGCTAAATATATTTTCGGCACTTGGCATCCTGCTTCTTTTCGGGATCGTCAAGAAAAATGCGATTTTGCAGATCGATCATACCAATACGCTCAGGTCGCGGGGCATGAACCGTTACGATGCGATCATACAGGCAAATCGCGACCGTCTGCGGCCGATCTTGATGACGACCCTCGCCCTGGTCGCCGGAATGCTGCCGCTCGTTTGGGGAAGCGGTGCCGGAGCCGCGACCAACCGGTCTATCGGCATTCTTGTGGTGGGCGGGCAGTCGTTGTGTTTGCTCTTAACTCTATTGGCCGTGCCCGTGTTTTACTCGCTCTTTGACGATGCCCAGGAGACTACAGTTTTCAGAAAAATGGCGGGCGGGATCGGCGGTATCTTTTCGGCATTCAGACGTAAAAAGGCCGAATCTGAACCGGAAGATGCGGGAGCAGTTACGAATTAATGATTTTGCGTCTCGAAATTTTACCAGAAACGCCTTTCGCCCGGGTGGTGATCCTGGCCGCTTGTTTCGTGTTGTCGGTGGCTGCGAATTCGTTTTCTCAGGTTCCAACGCCAACGCCTAACGATGCTCCGCCCATTGCTCCGAGTTTTGTTGCGCCTGTAAGGCCTATGCCCGGTGTTGATCGGGTAGGTGTGAATACTGACGAGCAGCTTTCGCTGACGCTCGACCGGGCCATCGAGATGGCCCTTAAAAATAACAACGATATCGATGCGTCAAGAAATGACGCGAGAATTTCCGAATTTGGCCTCAAGCGGGCCCGCGGGATATACGATCCGCTGATAAATTCGGAAACGTATTATGAGAGCCGTTCCACGCCTACCGCTTCGACCATCGGCGGGGCCGTAAACGGGTCGGTGACGCAGCGTCAGTTTTTTAACAATGTCGGCCTTACGGGGTTTGTTCCGCGATTTGGCGGCTCATACGACGCACTTTTTACATCGTCGAGAACCAACACGACAAACCGAAACGCAACTCTCAACCCTCAGTTTCCCTCGTCATTTGTCGCAAGTTATACTCAGCCGCTGTGGCGCGGCCTTCGTTTTGACAACAACCGTCGTCAGATAGAGATCGCACGCAAAAATATGACGATATCGGATTCGCAGCTTCGCTTAAAGGCGATCACCGTCGTCTCGAGCGTCGAACAATCATACTGGGATCTCGTCTTCGCGCTTCGAAATTTGCAAGTGCAGACTGAGACTCTGCGACAGGCCAAGGAGCAGCTCGAGAGCAACAAGCGGCTTGTAGATAAAGGCGTTCTTGCACCGATAGAGATCGTCGCCGCTAACTCGCAGATCTCAACTTTTGAGCAGGCAATTTTTCTCGCTCAGGAAAGCGTGACTCGGGCCGAAAATACTTTAAAAACGCTCTTGCTGCCGGACCGGACAGCCGCCGAATGGTCGCGTCCCGTGACACCTGTGACACCGATCGGCTTGACCGTTCCGCGTATCGGCTTAGAGGTGGCAGTGACCGAGGCCCTAAAAAACCGGCCCGAGATCGACCAGCTTGAGACCGATGCCGAGGTCAACCGGATCGACCAGCGATATTACCGCGACCAGACGAAACCGCAGATCGATCTTGTCGGTTCATACACATCCGCCGGGCTCGCGGGCACGCCAAATCCAAATTCGTCAGGCAGTGCAAATATCCCGCCGAATCTGATAGGCGGATATTTCGATTCACTCGGCAACCTGCTCCAGCAGAAATATCCGACCTATCGAGCCGGCGTGCAGATCTCGCTGCCGTGGGGCAACCGCGTCGCTAAAGCAAATCTGGGCCAGTCGCTGGTCGAGGCCGACAAGATCGCCAACAATCGTGCCCAAACGGAACAGGTTATCGAAGCCGAGGTTCGAAATGCCCTGCAGGCGCTTCGCTCCGCCGAGTCGCGGCTTGCCTCAGCGACCGATGCGAGAATCGCTGCCGAGGAACTCTACGCCAGCGAGCAGCGTCAATTTCGCGGCGGCACAACAACCTTTTTTCTCGTGCTCCAACGCCAAACCGAGCTAAATGCTGCCCGCGGCCGCGAGCTGCAGGCCCAAACCGACCTCAACAAGTCTATCTCCGAGTTTCAACGCTCGATCGGCGCAACCCTCACCGCCAACAACGTCACCGTCTCGAAATAACTTGCCACGTCCTCTATCCCGGAGGGTAAATACCACGTCCTTTAGGACGTGGAACCGTATCGCCCCCCGTAGAACGTGCAATTAGACTTTCTCGACAACTGGCTTCTTGTCTCGGCTAATCTTTGGCTTGCGAGGCTCGAATGACCCAGTCTTTCGGCCTGAGTCTTCTTGCTCTTTTCGGGCGTTCTCGACGATTGCTTCAATGTTGTAATCAAAGCGTGCAGCAAGTTTGTCGCGAACACGCCGCACTTCCTCTACTATTGGGTCATTGAACATATTTATTCTCCCATCAACTCTTCGGGAGTACATATTTCCGGTGGTCTAAATCCCGCCTTTTTACACAAATCCCGAATCGCATCCTGCATTTTCGCATTAGCGATATGCTTTAGATTCCATGTTAACAGATAATCCATGCCGCTCGCCGCCGCTGTCGCTATATGCACCGCATCAGCCGCAGCCTTTTCCGGAAGCGGGCCAGCCTTTACCAAACTTTCGGCAAGCTGTATAACGCCCGGCAAGATCGGAATGATCTCGATTCCTGCTAGTAATTCCAGTCGCTCGTTTGCCATCGCCCGATCGCCTTCGCGACATTCCTGAATCACGAGTTGAGAAATGTAAAGGTCGTACTCACCACGCTCGGCATCCCACCACTCCCGCGTCGATTGCTGGTGGCCCGTAACAATGATGTCCCGATTAGGCCTCGATGTGAGGTAGCTCGGGATCGTGGTCTCAATGTAAACCTTCGGCGCCATATGATAATTTTATCATAGACGGTTTTATCGAATCGACGCCGACACCTACGCGGGCCGCCATCGAAAAAGGCGTCGTCGCGGCCGCCACCGCCCGCATGACCGACGACTTGCGACGCGGAATTGCTAGATTTTTGGAGAAATAGTTGTGTTATTATTTAGGCGAGGTGCTTTATGGCTACAGTTATTGAGAGCGACGAAAGGTTAAAGGAAGTTTTCAAATCCGCGATCGTCGAGGTTTTGCAGGAACGGCAAGAGTTGGTGCGTGAGATATTGGACGACATTATTGAGGATATTGCTTTCTCAAAGGCTATCGCCGAGGGCGAACAGACTCCGCGCGTTAGCCGCGAGTCGGTGTTCGAAGTGCTGGAGACCGTGAATTGAAGACCCCGGTTTAACGAAAGCTTTCTCAAAGATCTCAAAGCCGTAAAAGATAAATCAGTCCTCGCCAAAGCCAAAGCGGCCATCGAAGCGAGCGAACTCGCAGACACACTCGACCAGCTAACAAACCTAAAGAAAATGCGCGGTTCGCGGGAATATTTCCGCATCCGTATCGGCGACTTTCGTCTCGGGCTAAAGCTTGAGCGTGATACGCTCGTCTTTATCAGATTCCTCAACCGCAAAGACATCTATCGATATTTCCCTTGATCTAATTTCCTTGAGAAGTGAGCCGGTCGAATTAGCCGTTCCATCTTTCCATCATCAAAAACTCGGGATCGTTCTTCAAATAGATCATCTGCGAAGGCTTGATTTTCAGATTCCAGCTCTTCGACAGATCAGGCGTAGTCACCACCTCTCTGCGCACAACCTTCTTTCCCGCTCTTTTTCTTTTCTTGGATACAGGCATGTGTTCGAGGTCGGCTAAAATACCACGTCGTCATCGGCAGTCGGAATAGCCGTTCGCCCAACGATCTTGTCGTCCTCCCACATTACTTGGGGGGACTTCGCAACAGCAGCCGGTGCCTCAGCAGATGCAACCTTAGAGCCACCTTCTGGTTTATCATCGGACTTAACCTCTTTATGCTCCACAATAAATTTCGCCCTTTCGTACAGTTCGTCAAAGGTCAACATTTTGATGTTGCGAGAATCTCTTCTATATAATTCGAAAGTCTTCTGTTTAATTGCTAGTTCGCGGTCGTTTGATGAAGTTACTCGGTTCCAGTCACCAATTACTAGTATCACCTTAGAGTCATAAGCCTTATTTGCTATCTTCTTCCCGCCATCAACGTATGTATCCGTCTCAAACCGGAGTTGACCACTCGCTTTCTGCTCAAGTATTTGTGAAACGCCATTAATCAGATCACCGGAGAGGCTCCACGATTTTGCACGATTTTTATTTGGCCCGAAAAGGTCGGTGGAAGGCTTTTTAATCTCTACAAAAGTAGTGAACTTGTTATCGCCTAAGAGGAAATCACTAATCACAGACTCTTTGCCGTCGGCGTCGGCACCCGAAACGTAAAATTCTTTCTGGAGTACGCCCTCAAACCTGTAATCGAGTCCATAGCCGAAAATCCAATCGTTTTCGCTGAAGAAGCATTGCCATACTTTTTCTTCGCTATGATCTGAAATTCCCTTTTCAGCGGCGTACTCCTTCCAATATTCGTGTTCGTCGAGCAACCTCTTGAAAATAGCCAATTCACGTTTTCGATAGGCGGTGTTCACGATATCAACGGAAGTCACTCCGCCTTCTTCAACGAGGGTACGGATTAGTTTCTCGCCCCCGTCTAATGCTAATAAGGCTTTAATTTGCTCTGTAGTCTCTTCATTTAGCTCCAGTCCTGACGATAGCGATAATTTAGTCTCCTTAATATCTTTGAGCGGAGTATTCTTGAGGAAAGTCAAAAATGCTCTAAGCTGTTCTAGATTGAAGTCGTTGAAGTCAACTCGCTGTTTTTCTTCCTTTCCTACCACCTTGATTACAGTAAGGCCTCTGAGGTCGTCTTTTTCGTAGATATAGACGCCCTTAAGCATAGTTTTGGCGCCAAGCTTTATTTCAAATCCATCTTTGTCTTGATGAACAACCTGAAAATACCTGCCATTTCCGAAATCGTGTGTATACAGCTTATCGGTTTGATGATTGGCAATTATTTCTGCTTCACTCGCTTCTTCGCTTCGACTAAGACGTACCATATTTCACCTCGTTTCTAATATCGCGGGGTCAGTCACCGTGATTTTTCTCTGGTTATGCTGAGTCACCTTCATCCAGTTCTTGATTATCATCATTATCGGCATCTGCTGTTAAGCTAGCCCATTCCGTTGCATCGAGGATGGGATCACCTAGGGCAAGAATTTCAGTAACTTCTAGTTCAGGCATTTCTTCAACCGATTTTAGATGACGTTCCATGGCTCGGCTTCGAACTCCTGTTGCGTCAATTGTCTTGCTGGCTGTGTTGAGTTGCTTCTTGACTTTAGCAAGTACAGTTCCAAACTTTCCAAATTCAGTTTTGATCGCACCCAAGACTTGCCAGACTTCCGAAGCCCTCTTCTCTACCGCCAACGTCTGGAATCCCATCCTCAGGCTACTCATTATTGCAGAAAGCGTCGTAGGACCGGCTATCACAACGCGGTGTGTGCGTTGGAGTTCGTCAACAAGAGCAGGTTGTCTAAGTATCTCCGCATGCAAACCCTCGGTAGCAAGAAACATTATTGCGAAATCAGTAGTATGCGGTGGGCAAACGTATTTTCCACTAATATCTTTAGCCGCAATGCGAACGGCTCTAGCTAAACCATCTACGGCAGTTTGCATTAGTATCGGGTCACCCGAGTCCGCCGCATCTTGAACCTTCAAATAGTCCTCTTGTGGAAACTTTGAGTCAATAGGAAGCCAGACGCTTATTGACGGATCATCCTTCGGACCAGGAAGCTTAATAGCAAATTCAACCCTTTCTCCAGAGTCAGGATTGACTGCGACATTTTTATCATATTGATTAGCAGTCAATGTTTGCTCCAACAAGTTTCCAAGTTGAACCTCAGCCCACGTTCCCCGAGCTTTTACATTTGTTAGAACACGTTTTAAGTCGCCAACCCCGGTCGCTAACGTCTGCATTTCACCTAAGCCCTGATGAACGGTTACGAGTTGTTCACTCACGAGCTTGAAAGACTCCCCAAGACGTTTTTCGAGAGTGTCGTGTAACTTCTCATCGACCGTCTTACGCATTTCTTCGAGTTTTTTCTCGTTTCCTTCTTGCAATTCTTTGACGCGTTCGTCAAAAGTATTTCTGATTCGTTCTAGGGATGATTGATTTGATTCCGCGAGATCTCTCAATTGTTGGGCGAGACCGTCGAGTTGTTCTTTTTGCTCTTTCTTTAGACCTTCCAATGTCGTCGATATTAATTCGTTCGAAGACTTAAGACCGTCGGAATTCTCCTTACGAATTGCGTCGAGTTTAGTCTGGTTAGATTCTTGGAGATCGCTTATTTTTTTCGTCATTCCCTCGACTTGGGTGCCTAACGATTTACCCAAAGCATCGAGGGTGTTAAATACTGTATCATTCGAGGCTTTAAGGCCGGTTGCAACTTCTTCGCGTAAAGCTTTTGCCGCGTCCATAGACTCGGTTCTTCCCAATCGGAGGCTTTCGTCTATATCTTTACCAGCATTTTTAGAATCACGACCGGCAGTTAAATGTAAAACGAGCGAAATGATTGAGATGACCGCAATTAGCACGGTCATCCCAATAAGTAAATATGTGAGAGATTCATTCGTCATGGTGTTGGTGGTGTTGGTGGTGTTGGTGGTGGGGTGTATTTTTTGGTTTTTACGTGGCTCGCGGATTTCCAGCTTGCCAATGCCGCGACGTCGCCTTCGAAGACGTTTTCGATGATGAAGTCGGCGGTGCGGATGAGTTGCATTGTGTTATTCATTTATTTTGCAGTGGGCGGCGCGGGTTACGCGCCGCCGTTAGATTAAAGAACCCAGTCGCTATGGATCCCGGTTCTGACAAGACCTATGGCGTTGGTGGTGTTGGACTTTTCGACGTGGGCGGCGGAGTGCCAGGCGGCGATGGCGCCGGGGTTGCCGGAGCAGAAGTTTGGGACCATGTGGCCGATGGTGCTTTTTAGTTTGTTCATCACGGTGACTTTCGCATTGACCTCGGCGGTCGCGCCTGTAGATCAGCCTCCAATTAGTTCCAGATCGAATTGTTGCGTGTGATCCGGGAGTTTAGATCGAGTAAGTATGTACGACAGGGAATATAATCCCGTTTGCCGAAAACGTCAAGCGGACGTGTCGTTGCACAAATAAAACTATTGACTATTCATGAGACATCTGTTATTGTGTTCGTGGCGTTTTCTGATCGATTTGCGGTGCGGAGACATGATATTTGAAATTTTGGCCGGGAAATCTGCCACCAGTGCTATCCTCTAAAAAGTTTTTTTAGAATTTTGTCCGTTTTTTTCGCTTTTTCGGCTCTAAAATATTGAACAGCAAGGGCTTACCTGTCCGCTCGACATCGCGGACAGGCCGCGGACACTGGGCGGACACTGGGCGGACAAGCTGTGGACAGCGCTAAACACTCGCGGCTCTGAGCATAAAAAAAAGGCCGCGAACATAATGCTCACGGCCGTGTCTATCTAGACAATGTTAGCGGAGTCGAGCTGCTGCACGACTGCATCGCAAAATCCGATTACGCTCGTTTTTAGCGGACGCCTATGCAGCAAAGCCAGGGCGCTCCGGCAAAAGCGTGGCTCCAAATATTTTCTTAAAACCGATCTTTTTGTGCCAATCTAGATCTTAAAACCGCCGCGTGTCAGCATCGTTTCGAAGCTGGGTTTATCGACGGCCTTTACATAGGCGTCCAGCGGTTCGACATTGCCGTTTTGAACATGTTCAAAGAGGGCGTCGTTGAGCATCACCATTCCATGATTTTTGCCCGTTTGCATGGCGGAGGGTATCTGGAAAGTTTTGCCCTCGCGGATCAGATTGCTGATAGCGGGTGTGACGATCAGGACCTCGAGGGCGGCAACACGGCCTCCGCCTTTTTTCGGCAACAAGGTTTGGGCGATGACACCTCGCAAGCTTTCCGAAAGCATTACGCGTATCTGCTGTTGGCGGTCGGCAGGGAACTGATCGATGATGCGGTCAACCGTGGAGGCAGCGGTCGTTGTATGTAGTGTTCCAAAAACAAGATGCCCGGTCTCAGCGGTCTCGATCGCGATCGAGATCGTCTCGAGATCACGCATTTCACCAACCAGCACAATATCCGGATCCTCGCGGAGTGCTGCCCGCAGTGCATCTTTGAATGAATCGGTGTGATTGTGGACTTCACGCTGGTTGACGAGGCATTTTTGATTATCGTGAACAAATTCGATAGGGTCCTCGATCGTAATTATGTGATCTTCTCTCGTTTTGTTGATCGAATCGACCATGGCACACAGCGTCGTGGATTTGCCGGAACCGGTCGGCCCGGTGACGACGACGAGGCCTTTCGACAACGAGCAGAGATCCATGATCGCCTTTGACAATCCAAGTTGTTCCGCGGTCAATATCTTGGTCGGGATAATGCGAAAGACCGCGCCCATGCCCTTTCGATCCAAAAAAATGTTGCATCGAAATCGGGCGAGGCCCGGTATCTCGTAGGCAAAATCGGTGTCGCTCCGGGCTGCAAATTCCTCCTGATTTCTCGCCGGCATGATCGAGATCAGCAGTTCGCGCATCGAGTCAGACGTCAGGGCAATGTCGCCCTGTTGGAGCGGCTTCATCTTACCGTCTTTGCGGATCATAGGCGGTACACTGACCGACATGTGCAGGTCGGACGCGCCAAGCTCGGCCATCTTATTAAAGAGAGCATCCATCTTTGCAGCCTGTCCCGCATTGGCGGGGGCCGGGACGAAGGAAGCCTCAGCAGCCGGCGGCGGGGCGGGAGCATCGACACGCTGTGGGTTAGGCACAGAGATCGCAGCTTCCGGGGGGGGAGTATAAAGAGGTGCTGTTTCTACTACCGGTTCTTCGAATGATCGTTGGGCGGGAGCCGTGTACGCGGTCGGCACAAAATCGCCCTGTCGCCGCATGGGTAGTTCGGGGGCGGCGGCCGAGAAAACTGTCTGATATTCAGGGTCGTTGACAGATACAATCTCGATCTCAGGGCCGTTGTCCTGCGGTACATATTCAGGCGCCGATTCATCCTCAAGCATTAGATCGGGCAATGGCGGACTGCTCACCTCTGCCGATGTCATATCGGAGGCCATCGACGAGCTTTCCAGATCGTATGAGACCTTAAGGTCGGGTTCGGACATCGGTGCGGGATCAACCCCAAGTTCCGAGGGAGCGGCAGCCTGGGTATAGGGAGTTCCTAGTTCGACCGGGTGAGCAGGCGGTGTCGCCGGCAATGGGCGGGGAATCGTGATCGAGCCGTCAGAATCGCCAATCATCGGCCGAATGGTAACGTTAAAACCGGCAGATGATTTTTGGATCGTAAAATTAAAGTTCCCTAGATTATGCGGATGGACAAACTCGATCTCCGATTTTGTCGGCAGCTCCGATTTCACATCCGGCGGGATCAGCGGAAACACCATCGTGCTGATCTGCGTGCCCAGCAGGGGCACATTTGCCACGTCATTCGTACGGTTTTCGGCCACCAAATATGGATTTTTGTTTGGCTCCAGCCGTAGTTCGTCGCTGCACGACGAGAGAAGGGTTTTTAAGTAATCGTTTAGCTTTTCCATTTGTTAGCTGGCGTGATGAGACGCGAAGAGATCGGGAAATAAAGAAGAGATTTGGTCGAGCGGAGATCGCCCATACGCAGAATAACACAGTTAAACTACGTTTGTCACTCCTTTTTCGAGGAATTTGAAGGTTAGTCTTAGACCGTGACGGATTCGCGGTATTCGCCCCAAACTGTGCGGAGCGTGTTGCTGATCTCGCCGACCGTGACTCTTGCCTCAACGGCATGTAGAATACGCGGAAGCAGGTTTTCGGTGCCGCGAGCGGCTTCGGCGATAGCCGTCAAGGCATTTTCGGCGGTAGCGGCGTTGCGCTTAGCACGCACTGCGTGAGTCCTCGCGACCTGCTCGCGTTCGATCCGCTCGTCGATCTTTTGGATCGGTATCTGGATATCTTCTTCACTCTGAAATTTGTTGACACCGACGACAATTGCATCATCGGTCTCGACCGAACGTTGGTAGTCGTAAGCGGCCTCTTGTATCTCGCTCTGTACGTAGCCGGTCTCGATCGCCCGCAGCATTCCCCCCATGGCATCGATCTTTTCGATGTATGCGACTGCGGCATTTTCAAGCTGTGTGGTAAGTTCCTCGATGGCATAGCTGCCCGCCAGCGGATCGACGATGTCGGCAACACCCGATTCGTGGGCGATAACCTGTTGTGTGCGGAGAGCAATGCGGGCGGCGTTCTCGGTCGGCAACCCGAGGGCCTCGTCCATCGAATTTGTATGCAAACTTTGGGTTCCGCCAAGTACGGCCCCGAGAGCTTGGATCGTCGTCCGAACGACATTCACCTCTGGCTGTTGGGCCGTGAGTGTTGATCCGGCGGTCTGTGTATGGAAACGAAGGGTGAGCGACTTCGGATCCTTGGCCCCAAAACGCTCCTTCATTATCCGTGCCCAAAGACGTCGGGCGGCGCGGAATTTTGCAACTTCTTCGAGCAAATTATTATGCGAATTAAAGAAAAACGACAGTCTTGGCGCAAAATCATCCACCTTTAGCCCGACGCTGATCGCCGCATCGACATAACAAATACCATCAGCGAGAGTAAATGCCAGCTCCTGCGCCGCGGTCGAGCCCGCCTCTCGGATATGGTAGCCGGAGATCGAGATGGTGTTCCAATTCGGCACCTCGGCGGAGCAATATGCAAATGTATCGGTAATCAATCTCAGGCTTGGCTTTGGCGGATAGATATACGTTCCGCGGGCGATGTATTCTTTTAAGATGTCGTTCTGGATGGTCCCCGAGACCTTGTCGAACGATACGCCCTGCTTTCGAGCAACAGCGAGATACAGACACAACAGCGTCGACGCAGTTGAGTTTATCGTCATCGACGTTGAAACCGTATCGAGCGGTATTCCGTCGAACAACGTCAACATATCGTCGAGGCTGTCGATCGCAACGCCGACCTTTCCGACCTCGCCGGCCGCCAACGGGTCGTCTGAATCAAGGCCAATTTGCGTCGGCAGATCAAACGCAACGCTCAAACCGCTTGTGCCTTGCGAGAGCAAATATTTATACCGCTCGTTTGATTCCTCAGCGGTGGCAAATCCGGCATACTGCCGCATCGTCCAAAATTTTCCGCGATAAACATTCCGCCGGATGCCGCGAGTATAAGGAAACTCGCCTGGAGCGCCAAGGTCATTGGCGTAATTTACAGGCGTAGTGTTGTCCTGGTTAAAATCGTTGGGAAGCTCGATCCCTGATGTGGTCAAAAATTTTTCACGTCGCTCTGGCATTTGAAGACTAGATTAGCACGAGAGCACAAAATCAGACTTCTCAGCTCAATATACAAAGGTGCTGAGGAGCAGCTCCGATGACCGAAGCAATTGTGATCCTGCGGTCGAATGTTACAAGACGGCCACCGTTTTTGACCGCTAATGCAAGCAAATATATATCCGTAAGCTGTCGTGGCGTTGCGATAAGATCACCGGAAAATGTTTCCTTGTGACTAAACGAGACGCTATCGGGCCAAAATTCGTGATCATTTCTCTCGATAAACGCACTGAGCATTTCGATGCAGTCGCCAGGAGTGAATCTGGTTTCTGGACTGTAACGGGGGCCGGACGAGATACGAATAAAGCCAATCTCCGAGATCGGGCAGCTTGCCCAACCTTTCGAGCTATTTTCGGACCACCACTCGTGAGCTAGTTCACCGTGAGTATGGCTCGGATCATGGAGAGCAATTATCACATTGACGTCGAGTAGCGCACGCATATTGGATCAGATACCTTCCTCATCCATGATCTTCTGAATGTGCTCCATCGTAATGATCTCACCACGAGAAGGGAATTGTGGAACGCCGTTACGAAATTTCAGCTTCCTCTTACGAATGCCGTTCCGATTGGCAAATCCCAGCCTCGCCCAGGTAGAAATTACCTTTCCCGCCGTAGTGCCCTCATGCTCAGCCGTCTCCTTTGCCGCCTGCAAAACATCCGATTCGATATCTAAGGTTGTGCGCATACATCTGATGCTACAGCATCTGCGCATCACGGTCAACGGTTTTTGACTATTCCCGGAGCCTCGTCTAGCATTTCAATAGGAAAAAAAAACAACTTGAATTACTTCAACTATTACACGGAGATCGAGGACACGTTTATTCGCCGCCGGGCGAAGAATCTGTTCCTGAGCCCGCTCGACTGGGCGTTGATCGAGATGTGGCAAGACCGCGGTATCCCGCTGCACATCGTCATCCGGTCGATCGAGTCGGTATTTGACGTTTTTGACAAGCAGCCGCCGGGGACGCGGACGATCAAGAGCCTTTTTTACTGCCGCGAGGAAGTGGAGGTTCAACATGGCGAGTGGTTAAAGTCGCAGGCAGGGAAATCGAGCGAAACGAATGCCGCCGAGTCGGCATTATCATCGGAAGTTGTTGCCGAACATATCAATAATGCGATCAAGGCATTGAGAATGAACAATGCCGAAACGTTACGCGAGGATGTCGGACGTGCAGTCACCCGGCTAGAGGAATTGGCTGCAAATCTGACTGGTGGCCCCGAAACAGTCGATGCGACACTCGGAGATATTGAAAAATTGCTTGACCGGGCGATGCTAACAAATTGGGAGCCCGTGCATCTAAAAGCTATTGAGAAAGAAGTCGCCGGGCAGCTTCGCGGCTACAAAGCCGAGATGGAGCCGGAGGCTTATAAGAATACGTTTGAGCTGATGCTTTTAAAACGACTCCGCGAAGAAGCCGATATCCCGAGGCTCGGATTGTTTTATTTATGAATTTCCACGTTGCGTTTATCTTTGCGACCTTTGCGGCTTCGCGTGAGAAGATTTTACGCAAAGGCGCTAAGAACGCAAAGTGAGGATCAAACCGAGTCACCAATGCAACAAAGGATTTGCAAACAAATACCGCCGGTTGTGTTTGCCATCATATTATTATTCGTCGGGTTCTCTATCGCTCAGACAAAGCCAAAACCGCGTCCGATGCCAGTAAGATCAGCTCCGAAAGCGTCGCTTGACCGGGGCAGCGTCACCGATCGGACCTACACAAACCTAGCATTTAATTTCAAGGTCACGTTCCCCGACTCATGGCTTATTCCGGGCGACGATTTTGAGGCGTATATGAAAAAGCAGGGCTTTGATCTAGCTCTCAAAGCTCCTGAGTCTCTGCCGCCCGCGTCCAAAACAAAGCTCAATCAGGCCATTAAAAACGTAAATATCCTGCTGACGGCGTATCGATCAATGCCGGGCGAGGCGGACAATGCGATCGTACGCATCTCGATCGAGGATCTCGTTCTGAATCCGCAGATCAAGGATGCGGTAGACTACTTTGACGCGATGCGGGCAAGCTTTGCCGTATTAAAGTTGCCTGCCGATTTCAAATACTCGGCAACCCAGGCCGAAAAGCTAGGCTCAATGCAGTTTGGTTTCATCGACACATCGTCGGACGCCGGTAAAAAGCGGATGTACGCGACCGTCCGTAATGGCTACGCTGTAATGTTTACCATTTCATACTCGAAGGACGATGATCTACAGACACTGAGACAAGTACTCGAAACGGCAAATTTCGCTCTAAAATAGCTCCAAATTTGTTTTAGCCGCGCCCATGTGATACACAAGATGGGGGAAAATAAAATAATAAGATTCCAAAAAAAACGATTGAGGGCAAGCGTCTCTTGAGCAAATATTATACCGAAGGTGACGTTATCGAGGTCAAGATCGAAAAGATCGTGCCGCGCGGATTTGGGCTTGCTTTTGCCGAAAATCTTACGATCCTCGTACCTCTGACTGCTCCCGGCGATCTTGTGAACGTTCGGATCCGCGAGATCAAAAAGCGCATGGCTTTTGCCGAGATCGTCGACATTATCGATCCGGGGCCAAAGCGGATATCGCCGCCTTGTCAGCATTTCGGTGTGTGCGGCGGATGTGATTTTCAACAGATGGATTATACCGCTCAGCTTGAGGCAAAGGCTGGCATCGTTCGCGATTGTCTGCACCGCATCGGCAAGATCGAATACGAGGGCGACATCCCGGTTATCCCCAGCCCGAACCAATTCGGTTATCGCTCACGCGCCCGTTGGCATCTCGATCCTCAGAAGCAGACGTTGGGGTATTTTCAGCGCGATTCCCACGAGGTGGTCGATGTTGCCGTCTGCCCGATTTTGACGCCGGGTATGCTCTCGACGCTTGATTATCTTCGTCTTAGCCTGAATTGGGGTACGTTTTGGACCGAGACACCTCAGATCGAGGCGGCGACCGGTGAGGGTGAGCGGGTTTCGATATTTTCGCGTGAGCTGCCCGAACCGGCAGCCGAAATAAGCATCGATTTGGGCGGTGAGACCTATGCCTACACTGCGGAGACTTTTTTTCAGGCAAATCGTTTCCTGATCGAAAAGCTAATCGAGACGGCGATCGGCGACGCGACTGGCGGGAATGCTTTTGACCTATATTGCGGCGTCGGGCTTTTCGCCCTGCCGCTCGCACGGCGTTTTAATAAAGTGATCGGCGTTGAGGAAGATCCCGGCGCCATTGCTCTCGGAAAGACAAACGCAAAAAACGCCGGACTGCAAAATCTCGATCTTATCAACAAGAGCGTCGAGGCTTTCTTGTCTACAAATAAGACGCAAAAGATAGATCTCGCCGTGATCGATCCGCCACGCGCCGGTACGGAAAAAGGAGTGATCCAAAGGCTTGCGGCCTTAAAACCCGAGCGCATCTCCTACGTCTCATGTGAACCGTCAATCCTCGCCCGTGATCTGCGAATCCTGCTCGACGCAGGTTTCGTGATCGATGCGATCACCGCCCTCGACCTCTTTCCCCAGACCCATCACATCGAGACCGTCGTTCGACTTCATAAATAAATTGCTGCTAACTCTAGCTAGTGGATCGTTAAGCGATCATATCAGCGGTTTTAGCCGAACAAACCAAAGTAACATTCGTATTAGCTTTAGCCGAAGATTCAAAATGTTGGCTAAACGCCGGAATTATGATACGACCCCTTTCCACTAGCTAAAGCTAGCGGCAACGAATAAAATCTACCTATGCCAAAAAAGAAACCCGAATCGCCCGAGCCGTCTGAAGCCGTTATTAAGAGCCTGTCCGTCCGCTGCCGCTATTGCGAGCAGAAAAACGCTGTGAAGGAAGGCTACAAGAACGGCGACGCCGTCTGCGGAAAGTGTAAGCTGCCGCTTTCGAATAAACCGCACAAAAAATTTGCCGGGCTCAATAAAAACGAGTATATCCACCCGGCTGACGCTAAAGCGCTGGCTGCCTTAAAGGCAATTCCCGGCGTGGATTCGGCCTTAAAAAAGCTGCTTGCGTGGACCGGCGAATCGGCCATACGGGTCTCGTTCATGGCGAGCTCGGTTAAGGTAACTCCGCAGCAATGCCCGGATCTCTACGAAAAGCTAAAGATTGCGTGCGACACGCTTGGCGTCGAACAGCCGGATATGTTTGTCCAACAAAATCCGATGGTCAACGCGTTTACCGGCGGGGTCGAGAGACCGATCATCGTGCTCCACTCAGCGCTTATCGAACGCCTCAATGACGAGGAAACGCTTGCCGTTATCGCCCATGAGGTAGGCCACATCCACGCCGAACACGTCCTTTACCTTACCGCCGCACGCCTCATGGAGGCCCTCGCAAATCTCTCCGTCGCCAGACTCATCCCCGGCTCTGAGATCATAAAGCTTATTGTTTCGATGGGTATCTCGAGCGCTCTGCTGGCATGGGCACGCCGCGCGGAACTAAGCTGCGACCGCGCCGCCCTGCTTGTAACGCAGGACGCAAATGTCATCGGACGAACGATGATGAAACTTGCCGGCGGCACCTTCGCCGCAAAGATCGATTATGAACTCTTTCTGGAACAGGGCCGCGAATTTAAGAAAACATACGACGAGAGCCGGCTCGACCGTTTTTGGGCCGATGTGATGAATTCCGGCCTCTCGCACCCATTCCCAATCTGGCGTGTCGCCGAGATTCTTGAGTGGGTCGACAGCGGTCAATATCAGGCGTTGATGGAGAAAAAGTAGCGGCCGTAACGGTATGTTATAATTCCGACCTCTATGACGAAACGAACAAAAATTATTGCGATCGTGGCCGTGGTGGTCATGGTTCCGATCATTGCTCTCGTGGTGATATTCGCCGGCGTCGGATATTTTATTCTATCCGACAAAGAGGGCTCCAAAATGTACAGCGATGCCGTTGCCCAGGGCCCCGAATTCGGCAAGACGACCGACCAAAACGGCTGCATGAACGAGGGCTTTGCTCGTCTCAAGGGAGTTGCCGATCCGACTATCGCTCAACTCTCGGCAAATCGGATGTTTGTCAGAGGCTGCTTCGAAACCGCGCGCCCGATCGCCGATTTCTGCACAAACGTCCCGTCGATCCCATTTTCCGACTGGGTGAGGAGCGAATGCAAAAAACTCGGTAAATCAGATGCGGCCTGCCTCAACGTTATGGACTGTCGACACAGTTTCTGTAACGGTTTATAGGTTCAACCGACCAACACGCGACTCTACGGCGGGAAATCTTACTTTCCGTTGTCGATTCCCGCATAACACGTTTTGATGATGAAATCGACGGTGTCTTTTGGCGAGTCGGTGAGGTGAATCAGGCCAAGGTCCACGGCGTTTATCATCTCTTCATTGAGCATCACGGAGGTTAGCCATTGGAGCAGCCCTCGCCAGTATTGCGAGCCGAAGAGTACGACCGGGAAGTTGCGTATCTTGCGCGTCTGAATCAGCGTCAACGCCTCAAAAAGCTCATCCATAGTGCCGAATCCGCCCGGAAAAATGACATAAGCATTGCTGTATTTGATAAACATCGTCTTGCGGACCATAAAATATTTAAAGGTCAGCGATTTGGTTAAATACGGGTTTGGAACTTGCTCAAAAGGAAGCTGGATATTGCAGCCGACCGATGTTGCTCCGGCTTCGTGAGCACCGCGATTGGCGGCTTCCATTATCCCGGGGCCGCCGCCCGTGATGATCTCAAATCCCGCCGCACCGAGCAGAAGTCCGGTTTCAAGGGCCGCCTTGTACATCGGATCGTCCTCGTGCGTCCGTGCCGAACCAAAGATAGAGACGCCGCGGGTGATCGTCGCCAGCTCGTCAAAACCATTGACAAATTCGCCCATGATGCGGAATGTCCGCCACGAGTCGGACGTCCGGTAGGCGTCCTCAGGCTCCGGCGAACGAAGCAGTATTTCGTCATCGGTCAGGTGCCAATAACCCGGAGCTCCTTCAAGCTCTTTTGCCTCCGCGACCGTTTTTGGGACTTCGGCCTTCGCCCTCGATCGGGCGGGTTGTGTCTTATCTGATTTATTTGAAGCCATCTATGTATTTGCGATTTGCGATTCGCGATTTGCGAATGAAAGAAGAAATCGACATTCGCAAACCCAAAATCGCAAATGATCAGATTCCCATAATGTTATACCCGCAATCGACGTAGATCGTCTCACCGGTGATCCCGGTCGAGAGATCACTGACCAGAAATAGTGCGGTGTTGCCGACTTCGGCGGTGGTGACATTGCGTTTGAGCGGCGAGCGTTCGCCGACGTAATTTAGCAGCGAGCCCATATTCTTGACGCCGCGAGCCGAGAGCGTGTTGAGCGGCCCCGCGCTTATGGCATTAACGCGAATATTATCCTTACCCAGATCGGCGGCAAGGTAGCGGACCGATGATTCAAGAGCCGCCTTAGCGACACCCATTACGTTATAGTTCATGACCACCTTTTCCGCCCCGTAATAGCTCATCGTGACGATGCTGCCTCCATCCGTCATAAGCGGCGTCGCCGCCAGAGCGACCTGCGTCAGCGAAAATGCGCTGATCTCGAGAGCCGTACGAAAGGCATCGCGTGAGGTCGCGACAAATTCGCCTTCGAGAGCTTCTTTCGGTGCAAAGGCGATCGAATGAATCAGAAAGTCGAGCCGCCCGTATTTTTTGCCCACCGCCTCGAATGCAGCGTCAACCTCCGCCTGATTGGACACGTCGCAAGGCACGACGAGTGAATCGGCGATCGTACCTGCAAGATCCTCGACGTTTTCTTTTAGCCGCTCACCTTGATAGGTAAAGGCCATCCGCGCACCTTGCTCACCGCAAGCCATGGCACAAGCCCAAGCGATCGAACGCTTGTTTGCCACACCAAATATCATTCCTACTTTGTTTTTAAGCATAGCTTTTTAATGAAAAGTGAAAAACTAAAAGTTAAACATGAAGTGGTTAAATAATCAGAAACTTTTCACTTTTCACTTTTTATTATTCGCTAACATAAACCTTCTGCAGCAGTTCGAAATCGAGCAGCCGGATGTCGATATCGACGGGCGTATCGGTAAACCGGGTCGTGGTGAGCACTCCGCGAAGCTGCTCCTCCTGATCAGATGTAAGCTGGGTGACGAGGACCAGCATCAACCGCAAACGAAGACGGCTCTTCATATCGGCCAGATTCTTTTTTGCCTGGGCCAGCTTTTTTAGAATCGAATCGATGCGTTCCTGCCGCACATCCGGAACTACCAGAAATGAAACCTCTATACACGTGATCATATCCTGATCGGTTACGATCGCGTCAAACGGGGTCCCCCCGATCTGTACGTGCCGCATCAACGGCAGGCTTTCCTCGTGCTGGATCTGTCTTAGCGCGAGGTCCTCGGCGACGATGTATGCCGAAAGCAGATCGGCTAGCTGATCGTCACCCATGCCGAGCAGCCGGGCAAGTTCGCGGACCTCGACGTTGACGTTTTGCCGCTGGATCTCGGGCAGCGCGGCGTCCCAGCGGATAAACCTCCGATCGTCGATCGCCGCCAAACGTCGCCCGTGCGAGATGTCGAGCAGGGCCGAAACAACAAAGACGGCGGCAGCTGCGACGAAGAGCCCGGCCTGCGGCCAAGCCTGATCTCTCGTGGATATTACCGCGCCCGCAATCAGAACGCCAAAGAGGAAAATCGCCGCGATCAGCAGCGGATAGTTAGCCTTTCTGCGTTCGAAATGAGCGAGTGGATTTGCCGGTTTTTTATCCATCGACGAAAGACTTTAAACCGCGGTCGTGGCCCGCTCAAAAGGAATATCATCAAAATGCGTCATTGTCTTAAATGCCTTAAAACGCTGGTTGATCTCAGGGTAATCGAGGGCATCGACACGCTCGGTGCCAAATTGTTCGACGTTGAACGACGCCATCACCGAGCCATAGATCATTGCTCGCCGCAGCGTTACGTCCGTGATCTCGTTTTGTGATGCAAGATATCCCATAAATCCGCCGGCAAAAGTGTCGCCCGCACCTGTCGGATCAAAAACGCTCTCAAGCGGATACGCCGGAGCGACAAAATAGTTTTCAGGCGTGAACAAAACCGCGCCGTACTCGCCGCGTTTAATAACTACGGCTTTTGGGCCGATCTCCATTATCTTGCGGGCCGCGACGTGGATGCTCGCTTCGTCCGTCAACTGCCGTGCCTCGGCGTCGTTTATGATGATGCAATCGACGACCTTGATCGTCTCAATGAGGGCATCTTTCATCGACGTGATCCAAAAATTCATCGTGTCCATCGCCACGAATTTCGCGTTCGGCATTTGCTCGCGCACCTGCTTTTGCAGCATTGGCAGAATGTTTGCGAGAAAAAGCAGTTTTGCCGATTTCGAATTTTCAGACAGCTTCGGGTCGAACGTCTCGAACACGTTTAACTGCGTGTCGAGCGTGTGGGCCGTGTTCATATCGTAATCGTACCGGCCCTTCCAAAAGAAAGTTTTCCCTTCCGGCACGATCTGAATGTCGTCGGTATTAATATTATGACGCTTAAAAACCGACCATTCCTCATCACCAAAATCACCGCCGACCACGCCGACCGCGTTCACCTTGGTAAAAAACGAAGCCGACAAAGAAAAATGCGTCGCCGCACCACCAAGAACACGCTCGCGTTTGCCAAACGGCGTTTCCAACGCATCAAACGCGACCGAACCAACAACTGTTAATGACATTTAAAAATATGATCTCCGAAAATAGAATTACGAAAACCTTTATTTTACACAGGTTCGGATGTTTTTGCGATTTTCAAGGCTTCTATTTCTGATTCGAGCTGGGCAATTCTATCTCTGAGCGGTTTTGTTCCGGCCTCGATCTCGGCGAGGGTGAAACGCGGGGTGATGTGTTGGGGGCAGTTCCAGTCGTAGGCTTCGACGTGCAGGATCATGGCACGCTCGATCTTTGCGGTGTAATCGGGCATCGTGAGTTTTTCGACCAACGCGAGATCGTCCGCGGCATCGATGACCTCGATCTCGGCAAAGATCTTGAGCCGCGACTGGTTTGGATAGTCCATCAGGAACAACGCGGCTTTGTTATTTTTGGCAAGGTTGCCGACCGAGATATATTGGAGATTGCCGCGAAAATCGGCGTAACCGAGCGTTTTCTCGTCAAGCACTTTTAGGAAACCCTTTGGCCCGCCGCGAAACTGCACATACGGGTGGCCGTTCTCGTTGACGGTCGCCATGTAAAATCCGTCGCGTTCGCCGATAAACAAAGCCTCGTTACTCGTCAGTTCGTCAAGCCGGTCTATATTTTCGAGACGTTCGTTTGCCCGACGTGTACCGTAATGCTCTTGCGCTTTTTTGACGCTGTCGGTGAAAGCGATTTTCGCGAATGGGTTTGGCATGAGGACAGTATATATTCGTCAGGCGTTTTTCGCGATTGCTTTTCCGCTCGGCGATGGAAATTATTATTTGACGATCCACGCGTAAGCGATCACATTGGCGGAATATTTGTTAGAGATACCGCCTTTAATAAATCAAGCGTCTTTTTGCCGTCGGCAGCATACTTACTGTCGGGATGTTTTTCGATGAGCATGGTCAGATACATCTTAGCGTCCTCACGCAGCTTTGCGGGGGCAAACTTTCCCTTCTCTTTCTCATTCTTGGGATCGACCTTTTGTTTGCCTTTGCCTTCCGCAAGGTAATAGCTGCTCATCCCGGCGAGGTAGAGAAACTCGTCGATCTTAGAAAAATCCGGGTAAGCCGCAAACGTTTCCTCAAATCTCGAAAGAACCGATTTATACGCTTTCTTGAGAGGCGAAAAATACTGCTGCGCAACATCCAGATTGTGCTTTGCGTCAATCTCCATCAGCGGATCGCGGTCGATCGCCGGGGTAACATTGCGTTGGGCAGATGCTCCGGTAACCAAAACTGCGAGAACGAAAAGAGCCAATGCAAAAAACTTTTTCATAACTAACTAGAGATGATGAGAGCAGCGGAAAGGTTTCCTTATCTTCTTTGCGTCTTTACGGCTTAGCGGAGAACATCTCTAACTTTCCCGCAAAGGGGCAAAGACGCAAAGTAAGACAGGAAAATACTATCGTGAAGCGTATTTCCCAATTATCGCGTCAAGCTTTTTCGCTGTATCAGCCGGCCAATGTTCCTGAGCGGTGAAAATCGCATTTTTTGTGGCGCCGGCGTATTGGTTTGGCGTTGTCTTGGCGGTGACACGTTTTACCGCGTCTTTCATTACTAGTTGGGCATTGCGGACGTTTTTGTTGAGGTATTCGATGACCATATCGACGGTGACGTCGTCGTGGCCTTCGTACCAGCAGTCGTAGTCGGTGACGAGGGCGAGCGTCGCGTAGGCGATCTCGGCTTCGCGGGCGAGTTTGGCTTCCTGCAGGTTGGTCATGCCGATAACGTCCATTCCCCATTGGCGATAGACGTTGGACTCGGCCTTGGTCGAGAACGCCGGCCCTTCCATACAGATGTACGTTCCGCCGCGATGGGTTTTCACACCGACCTCTCGGCACGAGGCCTCAAGAATATCGCCAAGCTCATTGCAGACGGGATGTGCAAAGGTGACGTGGCCGACGATGCCTTCGCCAAAAAATGTAGATTCGTGAGCACGCGCCACGGTGCGGTCAAAAAACTGGTCGGGGATGACAAAATCCGTCGGTGCGTATTTTTCCTGCAAACTGCCGACCGCCGACACCGACAGGATGTATTCGACCCCAAGAAGCTTCATCGCGTAGATGTTTGCCCGGTAGGGAAGCTCGCTCGGCGTAAATTTATGCCCGCGAGCGTGTCTCGGCAAAAACGCAACAGTTACACCGTCCAGTTCACCCACAATAAACGCATCCGACGGCGAGCCAAACGGCGTCTCAACGGGGATCTCCCGCACATTTTCCAATTCCGGCATCTGATACAACCCGCTGCCGCCGATAATTCCGATATTTACTTTTTCCATGATCTCCGAATCAAAAAGGGATGGACATGGATAAGCAGGGTATCTATTCGACCGATCCTCTCTATCATGCCCATCCTGTTAAAAACCAATTATGCCAGTTGGGGAATAATCAACTGACTATTTTGTCTTCTTTGGCTCGGGCTTTTTAGGCTCCGGCTTTGCCGGTTTACCTGGCTCCGGACCGCCGGGGGCACCCGGCGCTCCCGGTCCACCAGGAGGCATACCCTGCGGCATCTGCATCTGCTGTTTTTGCCGCATCTGTTGTAGCTGCTCTTCGCTAACCGCCGGAACGGTAAAATCAGCGGGAACCTGAACATTATTCGCCGCAACGATGTCGTCGATCACCTTTTTTTCCTTTTCAGTTTCAAGCTTATTGCGGACATAATCTTTGACGGGTGCTTCGCGGGCGGTCGGATTATCCGGGTCCTTGACACCGGTCGATATCAGGATGTGACGGACGTCATAGGTTTCCTCGGCTTTCGCTGGTTCTTTGGCTGCACCCGCCGAAGGTGCGGTTTTTGCCGCTGGTTTTGCCTCGAGTTTTCGTTCCAGCTTTATGATGTGATAGCCGAAATCGGTTTCGACGAGTTCGGGTGAGACCTGTCCCGGCTGCAAAGCCAGGGCCGCCGCTTCAAATGGAGCGACCATTCTGCCCTTGGGCACATCTTTGTAGATCCCGCCCTGCGGAGCACCGTCGGGGCCTTTGTTGCCGGGATCTTGTGAAAATTCATTTGCAAGAGCGGCAAAATCCTCGCCTGCTTTCGCACGATCAAGTATGCCCTGCGCGGTGGCCTTCTTCTGGGCTGGATCAAGTTCGGGATGGGCAGTGATATACTGTGCCACCTCTTCGTCGGTGACCTTGGTCTTATCTGTCACCTTCTCCGAAAAAAGACGGGCCAGAAATTGAGCCTGCTGTAGCTTGACCTGTAAATTTGTACGGTCAATAAAATCCTTTGTTAAAGTGCCGGCTGCGAGCTTTTGGTTGTATTCATTTTTATAGATACGGATCTTGGCAAAAATGTCGCGGGCCTGAGTCTTTTCTTCTTCGCTTATCTCGCGGTCTTTCATCTCCGGATTACCGGTTTTCAAGATCTGGATCTTGGCATTAAGAAAATCATCAAATTCGACCTGATGAGTCCGTTGTTCAGTCGGGCCGGTAAATCCGATCCTTTCCAAGAGGCCGGGGCCGGCTTTTGGCTGCTCGTCTTCGGCCCAATAGGCTTTGACCATGTCGTCGGTAATAAAGCCAAACGCGGGCATTGGCCCCTTATCTTTATTGATCTCGCGGTCATAGTTGACAGCCACGATCTCGGATCTGATATTTTCAAGCTCCTGCCGGTTTGTCGGGTCGTCGGTCAGGCCGTCGCGCTTTGCTTGGCTTGCAAATGCAAGCAGCTGTTTCAAATTATCGATCTGCTGCTTTTTCATTTCCGGATCTTCGGCAAGCTTTTTCAAGATCATCGGATTGGTCTTAGAAACATCCGCCAGCAGCATTTCGATCTCTTCGCGTGAGATCGAATTAAACGATTCGTTGCTTTGCCCAGCAACCTTCTTTTTCCAAACAACGAGTCCGACACCGATCGCCAGTATCGCCACAATCAAAATTAATGCTTTTGTTAAATTGCTCAAGGTATGAGTCCTCTCTAAAAGAAATTCTTAAGATTTGCCAAACGGATATAGTATCAAACTAAGCAAATATCAGCTAATGAAAAGCTCATTAATCTAAGGTCTGAACTAATTCGAGCAGGACGCCATTTGCCGACGCCGGATGAACAAACGCGACCAGACATCCCTCCGCACCGATTCGCGGTGTCTCGTCGATCACCCGCATTCCCTGTGATTTAAGCTTTGTCAGCGACGCCTCGATGTCGTCGACCTCGATCGCGATGTGGTGAATACCGCCCTCGCGTTTCTCTAAAAATTTACTGATCGGGGAATCCTCAGACGTCGGCTCTAGGAGCTCGATCCGGCTCTCGCCTATCGGCAGCATCGCTACGCGAACCTTTTGATCCTCGACGATCTCGGTGTGAACATTCTCTAGTCCCAACGCGTCGGACCAGAATTTTAGGGCTTCATCAATGCCTTTTGTGGCAATGCCCAGGTGGTTGATCTTCATAATAGATCCAAAAGCTCATCCATGCTTAGATTGGCTTCATTCAATATACTTTTCAATATCTTTGGGTGAAGTATTTTGCCTACGTGGAAAGGAACCGTCGCACGCCGACCCTCTGAATTCTTAAAGATCATATGACTACCCGATTGACGTGCGAAAAGAAAACCGGGACCTTTCAAGGACTTTAATAATTTGTGATGCCGTTACGCGAGGCCATTTGTCACTCATACTGCAAGTTCCATCATCGTAAGACTTACATTATGCGGTTGGGGGATCTCCTCGCCCGATTCGATACGATCTTCGACATGTAGAGCGATGGCATCCTTAATGTTATCGATGACATCTTCGTAGGTTTCGCCTTGGGTGTAACATCCCTGTAGTTCGTTGCAAGTGGCGAAGTATCCATCATCGTCACCCTCAACTAACACTGAAAATCGATAATTTGTCATTTCAAGAATCCTCAACCATTTATTATATCTTCAACGGCCGAATATGGATCGTTTTTCTTTTCGGCTATCTCGAGTGCGAGTCGATCTAACTTCTCGCTTGTTCCGTTTCGGTTCATTAGGTCGGACAAGAGACGTTCTTGTAATAGTTCGAGCAGCCGCCATTTGGCGATGGCGTGGCGGCGGACGATGCTGCCCTCGCCTTCGCGTTGGAATTTGTGATAGGCCTCGATCGCCGTGGCGAGGTCTTCGATGCCTTTGCTTTCGGTCGCGACAGTTCTCACGATCGGCGGCATCCACATATCGGGACGATGGGCGAGGCCGAGCAGAGCTTCGAGCTCTTTTTGCGTGCGAATGACGCCTTCGCGGTCGGCTTTGTTAATGACGAAAACATCGCCGATCTCCATAATCCCGGCTTTGATCGCCTGGATGTCGTCACCCATTCCGGGGACCAGCACGACCACCGAGACATCCGCCGTTTTAACGATCTCGACCTCATCCTGGCCGACGCCGACCGTCTCGACGATGACCTTATCAAACCCTGCCGCATCGAGTATTGCAACTGCATCGACTGTCGTCCTCGAAAGCCCGCCGAGATTGCCGCGAGTCGCCATCGAGCGGATAAACACGCCCTCCTGCATGCCCAACGTCGCCATTCGAATACGGTCCCCGAGGATCGCTCCCCCCGAAAACGGACTCGACGGATCAATGCATATAATTCCGATCTTCTCGCCACGATCTTTGTAAAAGAATGCAAGTTTATCAACCAGCGAAGATTTTCCGGCCCCGGGCGATCCCGTGATGCCGATAACGGTCGCCTTTCCCGTCTGCGGAAAGACAGCTTTCATTAGCTCAGCCGCACCCTCGCTGCCGCTCTCGACCTTTGTGATCGCGCGAGCGATGGAAAGCGGATCACCACTAAAAAGTTTTGTTAAAAGATCGGGCTCCGACATTGCTTTATTTTCTCATTCTTTAAAGCAAATCAAAAAAGGCGAGCCTCGCGGCTCGCCTTTTTGCATTTTGCATTTTGCATTTTCAACTGCTTTACATCTGACCTTCGTCCGCCGATGGGCCGTATATCGACGGCACGGGGATGTCATTCAAACGCAGATAGACCGAAAGCTGGCCGCGGTGATGGATGATGTGATTCATCACAAATGAACGCATCACGGCGACCTTTGGCATCGTCATATAGACCTGTTCGCCATTACGCATCGTCCAGTCGGTCATAAATGTTTCATCGGGCGTTTCGGCCAGAATGATCTTGGCTTTGGCAATATGGTCGTCAAAGAATGCGAGCAATTCGTCTGTAGTTTTTGGTTCGAATGGCTTCGTTTCCATCGTTGCAAAATCCAAAACATCCTGTTTCAGCGTCTCTTTTGTCCAACCGAACATTTCCGCACAGTGGACGGCGAGACGACCCATCGTCATCGATTTTTCATGTGGTTTCCAATCAAACTTTTCTGCCGGGACACGTTCCAGACAGTTGCGCGTAACTTTCGCCTCGTTATCTAACTCTGCCAAAAAGGCCGATGCGAAACGGCCAGTGCTAGTTGCGGTACTTGTACTCATATTTATTCTCCTATTTGTTGATATGCGAAATTAGAACATTATTATAGCGCGGCGTTTCATAAATGCAACATGAAACACCGAAAACGCGATTATTTTTTCTACTCAACTTACTTTTTTTCCGACGATTTTTTTAGTATATGCAAAACTCACTTTGGAACAAGAATAATTCAAACTAAATTCATTTTTTGCAGGATGCTTTGAAACCGGGGCTTGTCCCGCAGAGTGACGAAACGCGGTTCGTTTTTAATCCAGATCAGTCTTTCTTCATGTTCGTCAAAACATTTTTCAAGGGCCGCGAGAGCGTCGTCGTGCCGACCGGTTTCGGCATAGTTCATTGCGAGCGAATATTGCGCTTTTGAGTCGCTCTGAGCCAATAGCTCAAGCTGTTCCAGGATATCGACGGATTTCCCGACGTTTCCCTCCCGATAATACGAGGCCGCCAGCAGCGAGAGCCACGCAAACGGGGTTTTGCCGGGGTTATTTGCGAGGCTGTCTTCGCCGATCGCTATCACTTCTTTAAAGTTTTGCTTATGAAAAAGAAACGTCGCATAGGCCCGGGCGGCAGGATTGCTCGACTTGTTTTCGCGCAAAAACGCTTCCGATTCTTTTAGTGCCTGATCATAATTTCCCATCGCTTCGAGAATAGGAAATCGGGCAGCGATAATGATCTCCGAGATTGGATCAAGATCATACGCGATCTGAATTTCGGAAAGGGCCTCATTGTGTTTCCCCGTGACGGATAATGTCTGAGCCAGGCGCTGGTGAGCGACGGCGTTTTTTGGGCTTAGTTCTATTGCATGGCGCAGGTCGCTCTCTGCCGCAGGCCAATTCCAATCTACATTTCTATTAAGCCATCCGCGAATCAAATAACCCTCGGCCAGATTTGGTTCGAGCGCAAGAGCTTTGTCGGCGGCAGTTTTTGCTTTTGCGATAGTATCGCGGCTTTGGGGATATGGGATCTTTACAGCTTGTGTGGCAAATCCCTCCGCGAGTCCTGCGTACGCGATCGCCAATGTCGGGTCGAGGGTTACCGCGCGTTGAAATTCGTCTATTGCCTTTTCTTCGCGATTTTCGACCGATCTTTTATCCAGGATCATCTTGCCACGAAGATAGCTCTGCATCGCCTCCGAAGCAGGTCGGGGCTGCAAGTCCGATGCCTGCGCCGGTTTCCCGGAACGCCAGAAAACGGCAAAACTTATTAAAATAAGGGTTCCAATTATGGCAGGAGTGACAATGAGCCAGAGAAATCGTCGCGGGTTGTGAGCAGGTTCTAATCGAGTCGGCTCGATTTGCAATTTGCTACGCGTGCCATTTGTCGAGGTTTCCGTAACCTTCGCCGTAAAACGGTAGCCGTGGCGCGGAACGGTCTTGATGAGTTCCTTATTTTCGAAGATCTTTCGTAATAACGAGATCGTATAGTTAATGTTGCCTTCTTCAACAAACGTGTCCTTCCAGACAGTCTCGATCAACTCTTCGCGCGAAACGATCGCTCCTTTTTTTTGTACAAGCAAAATCAAAGTTTCAAGCGCCTTGGGCGAGATCGAAATGAGCGCGTCATCGCGCCACAAACCAGGACTACCCGCGTCAAGTCGAAAGTCTTCGAACTCATAGACATGTCTAATTTTATCGGACATCTGAGAAACCAAACAAAAACCAAACAACTTCCAAAGGACACATTTTCAGCTTAAAGATATAACTATTCGTGTAACAAGGCAATAAAATCGAAGCAGCAAAATGTTGAATCAGCGAGGAAGAAAATGAAAAAATATATTTTGATATTTGCGTTTAGTTTGTTTGTATCGGCATGCGGGGTCAAGGCACTTATTCCGAGTGGCAGCTCCGACGGTAAACCCAAAGCCGGTGACCTTGTCGTGGCAAAATGGTCGACCGGTTCCTACTACGAAGGCAAGGTTGAGAAACTCGACGGCACAAAAATGACGATCGCCTGGGAAGACAAATCTCAACCGACAGCAGTCGATGCGGCGGATGTTTTCATGATCCCGACAGCCGGAGCCAAACCCGACGTGAAGCAAGGCGATATGGTGCTGGCGAAAACGGCCTCCGGTTCGTATTGGAACGGAGCCGAAGTCACGGGCATCGAAGCAGATGTTTACAATGTGCGGATCGTTACGGGCTCGACCTCGGTCAATGTTTCCGGCGAAAAGATCATCAAGGTTCCGGCAACGGCCGCCGCTGATTTTAAACAAATGGCGGGTTCGACCGATTTTATGGCCGAGGCCAGAAAAGGAAAAGTGACGATACCCGCCGACTATAAACCAAAAAAAGGCGACGCGGTCTTGGCCGAATGGACCACGGGAAGTTGGTGGTCAGGCAAGATCGATAACATTTCTGGTTCAAACATCTATGTCGCTTGGGACGACAATTCGAAGCCTTCGGCGGTAAACATCAGTAAAGTGCGGCCTTTGCCGACAGCGAACGATAAGACAATGCCCTCGGAGAAGCAATTCCTGCTCGTGAAACCGGATAGCGGCTCGAGTTGGCAGTACGGACAGACGGCATCGGTCAACGGCAGCCGCGTCGAGGTGAAACTTGCAAATAACCAGACCAAAACCGTCACATCCGGGGAATTTGTTGTACTCAATTAATATATACTTGGCAAAAAAGAGAGGTGATGTATGAAAACTTTAAGGTATAAACAAAATTTATTCTTCGCGGTCATCGGTTTTTGTGTCTTAATGCTGTTTGGTGCCGGACAAACTCACGCGCAACCATCCGATGCTCAGATCAAAAAACAGTTGACCTCGCCCAAAACGGTTTCGATCACCCTCGGTGCTCCGGGAACGGTCGAATGGAGCAGCACTTATAAGAAATACGTCTGGTCGCGTAACTTTACCGTCAAATTGAAGACCGACACGCCGGGCGAAATTCTGATCGTCAAAGGGTATGCGTCGTATGACGTGATTGGCGGACGCTATGTTTACTGGCGGACATTTACGTCGTCGAACAGCTATGCCGGCAAGAAAAATCCAACAGTTGACGAGATCAATGCCGTACTGGCAAAGCAGGACCTGTTTCGTTGGAACGGCGGCGGATTTGACTATATCGGTGAGTACGAAAGCATGAGGCTTGCGCCGGAACCCGAATGGGAATGGCACACGCCCGACTCGGTCTCGTTTAACGTCGTTGCCGTTTTCACCGTTGTTAATAAGGGCGGCTTGTACGCTGACGAAGAGCCATATCGGTCAAGGCCGGGCTTCAAAGCCATCGACAAAATTGAGGCCTTTCGCCGACTTCGCCTTTATCGAAAGGCGTCGAATCTGCCTTGGGAAACCGTCGGTGTTTCAAACACCATCCCCATAAGCGCAAACACGACAAAAAAGATGGAAAAGCTAATCGACCGTAAGGTTGTATCCGAGGCTGAATTAAAGAATATGCCGAGAATGACCAAGGTGCCGCAACTTACCCCGTAAATCAGCTCGGGAAACAGGATCACGGCTTAGGGAAATTGCTATGAAAAAAATACTTCTGCTCGCGGGGTTGGTCGTTGGCCTCTCAGCAGGCCTTCAAGCTCAGGCGACGCGGCTGTATCCAAAAGATGGCCGTGTCGCCGGGTCGGTTCGTATATTTAGTCCGAAAACGCGAACTGATGCCGAAGTTTTCTTGGTTTACCTTCGGAAATATCAGGAAGTTACGATAACCGTCAGTTCTAACTCGGTTTTCCTGGCAAAGGAAAACGAATGCGGAATGTACTTTCGGCTATTTGACGACAAGGGTAAGGAAACAAAAATCGGCGATTCGCCCGCGGGAATCGATAAGTGGACGGGCTATGTCGAAAAGGCCGGAACATATAAAATCCGCGTCGGAATGGGCTGTCTGGAATCGTACACGACCAAGCAACTACTTGCCCGGAACCCAAAATTCAGGTATCTCGTAGAAATCTATCAACCGCTGGCACCGAGCCGATAGGTTTTCGTCCAGTTTTGCCTGGCCGCATCTTTCGCTATGCTTTTAGTAGATGTTTTGCGATAACGATACGCTGTATTTCCGACGTTCCTTCGCCGATGGTACAGAGTTTTGAGTCGCGCCAGTATTTTTCGGCCGGGTAATCCTTTGTGTAGCCGTAGCCGCCGTGTATCTGAACACTCTCCTCGGCCACACGAACGGCAGTTTCCGACGCAAAAAGTTTTGCCATCGCCGATTTTTGCGTAACCGGCTTGTTAGCATCTTTCGTCGCGGCGGCTTGCAGCGTCAACAATCGCGAGCATTCGATCTGAGTCGCCATGTCGGCAAGTTTGAATTGAATCGCCTGAAAATCCGCGATCGGTTTGTCGAATTGCTGGCGTTCTTTAGCGTATTTGACGGCCGCCTCGTATGCTCCCTGGGCGATACCGACGGACAGGGCCGCGATCGAAATACGTCCTCCGTCGAGCACCTGCATCGCCTGGGCAAATCCTTCGCCTTCGTTTCCAAGTAGGTTTTCGTCCGGAACACGGCAGTCTTCGAAAACGACTGAGGCGGTTTCCGAAGCCCGCATCCCGACCTTGTTTTCTTTATGATCGCTTCGAAAACCGTCCATAGATTTGTCAAAAATAAACGCAGAAATGCCGCGGCTGCCCTTTTCCTTATCGGTGACGGCAACGGCGACAAGCGTTTTGCACGCGATGGCATGTGTAATGAAATTCTTTGAGCCGTTGACGATCCAGTGGTCAGTTTTCGGTTGTCGGTTGTCCGAAGATCCGTCTCGGGAATCTGACAACTGACGAACGGCGTTTGTCCGCGTTCCTGATGCGTCCGACCCGGCCTGAGATTCGGTCAATCCCCAAGCACCAAAACTTTCACCCGTGACGAGTGGGACGAGGTATTTTTGTTTCTGCGCTTCGCTTCCAAATGTGTAAATGTGGTTTGAACACAGCGAGTTGTGTGCGGCAACCGACAGGCCGACCGAGCCGCAGACGCGTCCGATCTCTTCGATAATAGTTGCATATTCGACATAGCCCATGCCCGCACCGCCGTATTCCTCGGGAAATAGGATGCCCATTAGGCCAAGTTCGGCGAGCTTTGGCCGCAGCTCCTCAGGGAAATGCTGTGCCTCGTCCCATTCCATCACGTGTGGCTTTATCTCGCTCTCAGCAAATTCGCGGATGCTGTATTTTATTTGAAGCTGCTCGTCGGAAAGTTCAAAGTTCATATAAGATATTTTACCGCAGAGTGACTGAGAATGCAGAAGGAGCGCGGCGTCGGCAGGGCCGATCGATTGCGCGGTTGCCCGTACAAAACTTAAACTTAATTCATATGGATTGGAAATCGAACATTCTGACTACTGACGATGAGATCAGAGAACTGCTGCAAAACACAAAGACGATCGCCGTTCTTGGCATCAAACCGGAAACGCACGCCTCGCAGCCGGCGTTTTACGTTCCCAAATATATGGCCGACGCGGGTTATGACATTATTCCGGTCCCGGTTTATTACCCCGATGTTACTGAGATATTGGGAAAAGAGGTTTACCGTGACCTTGCCGACATCCCGGGCGAGGTCGATCTGCTTAACGTCTTTCGACGCAGCGAAGATATTCCGAAACACACTATGGAGATACTGGCTAAAAAGCCAATGGCTGTGTGGTTCCAACTCGGCATCCGAAACGATGAGTTTGCTCAAAAGTTGGCTGAGGCGGGAATCAAGGTCGTACAGGATAGATGCTTGATGGTCGAGCATCGGGCTCTAGGGCCGAAACACGACCAGTAGGGACTGTGTCCTTCCAGTCCGCATGGCACACTCGCTACCGCTCGTGTTTCTGCCTTTTTCCTGCATATTGTTAGAGTGCAAGCTTTAGCTTGTCTCCCCACAAGAGCAGGACACACTCGCTACCGCTCGTGTTTCTGCCTTTTGCTGGTTCGAAAGCCTTCAACCTCTTCCCGCGTCAGGCGGCGCGATTCGCCAACTTTTAGCCATCGTTCGGCGATATGCCCGATCGCCGTCCGCTTTAGCTTTACGACCGAATGGCCGATCGCATCAAACATTTTGCGGATCTGCTGATTGTGCCCCTCATAGAGTGTCACCTCGTACCAGCCGTTTTTGTCGGTCGCCGTGAGCTCCTTGATTTCCGCCGGAGCGGTCTTAAAGCCATCTTCGAGCATGACGCCGCGCCGCAATTTGTTGATCGCAACGGCCGTCGGCAGACCCTTTACCTTGACGTCATAAACTTTCGGCACGGCTTTGGAGGACGTAATAAAATTGGTAAATTGCCCGTCGTTTGTCAGAAAGATCAGCCCCTCAGTGTTGTAATCGAGCCGGCCGACGGGATGCAGTTTGCCAAAGCCTTTCACAAGGTCGGTGACCAGCTTACGCCCTTCGGGGTCAGCGGCACTCGATAGGTAGCCCTTTGGCTTATTGAGCAAAATATAAACGTTCTCGCGATTCTTGAGTGTCGGGTTTATCAGCTTACCTCGAACCTTGATGTGATCTTTTTCAGGGTCAGCTTTTGTCCCAAGCTCGGTCACGATCTCGCCGTTGACAGTCACCTCACCGGAAACGATCAACTGCTCAGACGCACGCCGTGAAGCGATACCCGCTTGAGCGATAAGTTTTTGTAATCTTTCCATAGAGTTAGCAGTAAGCTGTGAGCGGTAAGCAGTTATTTGGCCTTCCCGATACTTCGTCTCAAACCATAGGTAACTGCCAAACATTCATCGACCGGACTCTGGATTTTAGTATGCTTTGTCTCGTTGAGATAACCAACTCTATAAGCGACTTCGAGCTGAGTGTTTATTTCGTTCAAAGAACCGATTGCAATGCCTAGAAAGTTGCGAAACTGATCGTCAGAGCGGTCGCAGGCTCCCTCCGCAATATTTGATGGAACTGAAACAGCAGCCCGTCTTAACTGTGAGGAAAGACCGTAGAGTTCATCTTTCGGGAAGTCTTTTGTTAATTCATAAATCGAAACGACCAACAACATCCCTTGTTGCCAAGCGATAAGATTTTTATGTGGCTTCATCCGCTTTTTAACGCTTACTGCTCTCTGCTCTCTGCTCACCGCTCACGATACAAGGTCTTCGAAGTCCTCAATACTGGGCAGTTCTGACAGGTCTTTCAGGCCGAACTGGACGAGGAACTCTTTTGAGGTGCCGTACATCATGGGTTTTCCGACGGTTTCTTTGCGGCCTTTGGCGACGATGAGGCGTTTATCGAGCAGGGTTTTGATCGACGTCGCAGACTGGACGCCGCGAATTTCGAGTATTTCGGGGACGGTCACGGGCTGCTTGTAGGCGATGACGGACAGCGTTTCGAGGGAAGCGAGTGACAGCTTTGCCGAAGGGCGTGTCTTTAAGAATTTGCGTATCTCCTCGTGAAACTCCGTTCTCGTAGCGATCTGCCAACCGCCAGCAATCTCGCGTATCTGCAAACCGCTTTCACGCGAGTCATATTCTTTTCTAAGTACTTCGACGGCGGCCTGAACGCTCTCACGCTCCTCCTCCAAAACGTCGGCGAGCATCTTGATCGTGATCGGCTCGTCAGCGACGAATATGAGAGCCTCGACCAAAGCCATTATCCGGGCCGATGTTCGCGTTTGCTTTTCTTTGACTTCCAGATCCATAGGATGATTTTACCGCGGAGACGCTGAGTGAAAACAAGGAATTAACCGCGGATAGACGCAGATGAACGCAAATATAAGACTGTATCAGCCGATCAAATGAAACTTCCTATCTGTATTCATTTGCGTTTATCTGCGGCAAAAAATCTTCTCTGTGTCTCGGCGTCTCTGCGGTTAAACTCTTTTTAAAATAATATCGCCAAATGTCTTGTTTTGCAGTAATTTAACGCTCTCGGCCCGGACGATCTCAAGCACTGCGATAAAGGCCGTCACAAGCTCGCGCCGGGAGTGCATTTCTTCAAAAAACTTTAGCAAATTGACTTCGCCCTTCTCAAAGATCCGTGCTTTCAGATTTTTCATCATATCAGCTAGCGAGATCTCCTCGCGTTGAATTTCCATCTTGATCTCGTCGATATGACGAGCTGCGATCCTTTGAAAAACCGTTAAAAGGTCAAAAACGGAAGCGTCGATCTCGGCGTTATTCTCGTCCGACTCAATCTGCCCACGCGGGAAAACAGCTTGCTCGATGGTCGACCGCTCATGGAGCATCCCGGCGGCGGTCTTGAATTTTTCGTATTCGAGCAGCCTGTCAACAAGCTCCTGACGCGGGTCCTCTAGTTCCTGGTCCTCCTCGACCGCCGGATCGCGTGGTAGCAGCATCTTTGATTTGATCTCGATCAGGGTCGCCGCCATTACAAGGAAATCTGCCGCGACGGCGATGTCTAGCCGTTTCATCAGGCGGATATATTCGAGATATTTTTCGGTGATGCGTGCGATCGGGATATCAAAAATATTTGCCTGCTCTTGCCGGATGAGATACAGCAGCAAGTCGAGCGGCCCGGCAAAATCACCGAGCTTGATCTCAAGTGCCTCCGGCCCGCCGGTAATAATGCCGGCGCCGCGTTCGTGAAAATCGAATGTGAATTGTTCCTGGGTTTCAGTCAAGATATGGAAATTAGTCCTCTTCGACGGCGTATTTTTTTAGATCGTCGAGGCTTACGACCGTGAGGGCGGCCTCGTGCGTGGCCTCGAGATAGACCTGCGGGGCCATATTCGCATTTAACGCCTCACGCCAACGGAGCATGCACAGGCACCATTTATCCCCGTGCTTTAAACCCGGAAATGCATATTGCGGCATCGGTGTAGATAGGTCATTGCCCACCGCTTTTGAAAATTCGAGAAAATCGTCCGTCGCCAGAATGCACACCGTGTGCCGTCCGGTGTCATCGACTCCGGTCCGGCAAAAACCGTCGCGATAAAAGCCCGTCATCGGGTCGGTGCAGCACGATTGTAATTCGCTGCCGAGTACATTCTTAGGCTTGGGCGCGTGTCCGTTGCCATTTCCGTTTGTGTAGCTCATTTTGCTTTCTTGTCACCCCGCTGCTTGGTTGAAACCGCGTTTACTGAGATCTTTTGAATGATATTGCCCGCTCGCCCTTCGATTACCGAAGGCCGTCTCCCGTTGGCGAAGTACGCATAATTGACTGTATTTTCGGTTCCATTCAGGACGAATTCCATCGCGGCATCACCAGTAATTTTATTCCGGTCACCATTTACCATTATCTGGCGGCAAACGCCCTTAATAGTAATGACGTTGTCATCGCCATTCACCATGACGCGATTGAATTTTTTACACGCTACCGTTTGGGTTGCACTATAGCTGTTGACCGCGATCGTCTGACCTTCCAAAGTGGTGTCGACCGTAAGCATATCTGCCGGATCGACCGGCGAAGGCGAGGGGATCGGTGCGAAGGTCGGCGTGGGGGTAGGATTATACTTTTCCATTTCTTCCTTCGCGATTCCGCTTCGCACGTCACACGAAGTCAGGATCCCGATCATGCCCATCAACAAAATAGTAAATACGATATTCATTTTGCTCTACTGACGATCAGCTCCAGCGCTTTTTCGATCGGCCTCGCGAGCACCGCCTTGTCACCCACCTCAACGATCGGACGCTGTATAAGGTTCGGGTCTCCGACCATCGCACGGATAACATCTTCGTCGGCCGTTTCGTCCGTAATTCCGGCCGAAGCTGCCCCGCGAACCAACTTTATGGGTCGGAATCCGGTTTTTGCGATAAGTTCACCGAGGCCCTTCTCAGTGAATGGTTGGTTAAAATAGTTGACCTTGTCGTGATCTATGCCGTTTTCACGAAACAGCGTCGCCAGATTGCGGCACGTCGTTCAGGTCGGCTTTTCAAATACCCTTATCTTCATTAGTTTATCCCCATTTTTACATAAACGCCTCTCAGCGTTTCGGATGCGATCGACCGTGCCTTTTGGGCGCCCGCTTTTAGGATCTGGGAAAGCTCGGCGTCGCTGTAATTATTTACACGCTCCTGGAAGGGGCGCAAGAACTCAACGACCGTCTCGCCAAGCTCACCCTTGAATTGTCCGTAGCCTTTGCCTTCGAAATGAGCAACGCACTCGTCCGGTGATTTGCCGGTGAGGAGTTGATAGATCGTGAGCAGATTTTTGATCGCGGGCCGCGTTTCGTCAAAATTGATCTCGGTGCCGCTGTCGGTGACGGCGCGTTTGATCTTTTTGGTGATCGTATCGGCATCGTCGAGCAAAAAGATCGAGCCATTTGCGTCTTCGTCCGACTTTGACATCTTTTTGCTCGGGTCCTGCAAAGACATTATCTTTGCCCCGACCGGCGGGATAAATGGCTCGGGAACTTTGAACGTCTCGCCAAAATCACGGTTAAACCTCTCAGCAAGATCACGGGTCAATTCAAGATGCTGTTTCTGATCCTGACCGATCGGTACAAGATCCGTTTGATAAAGCAAAATATCCGCGGCCATCAGAACAGGATAGGTAAAGAGCCCGACACCGGCACGTTCAGCATTTCCTTTCCCCTTATCTTTGAACTGCGTCATCCGCTCAAGCTCGCCCATTCGCGATTGACACGACAGCACCCACGTCAATTCAGCGTGTTCGGGTACGTCTGACTGGATAAAGATCGTTGCCTTTTCAGGATCGACTCCGGCGGCCAGATAGATACGGGCGAGGTCGAGCGTCTTTTGCTTTAATACTTTCGGGTCCTGCGGCAGCGTGATCGCGTGGAGATTGACGATACAGTAAAACGACTCGTACTCGTCCTGCAGCGCGACCCAATTCCGAAGCGCACCGAGATAGTTCCCGATATGCAGCTCGCCTGTCGGCTGCGCGCCACTAAAAATACGTTTCTTCATAGACTAGAACCAGCGAGTGTAAAGCAGCAATTCGACGACGGCAAAGACCGGACGGATTATCAGTCCGATCAGCCCCCAATAGACCAGCAGCATCAGGATCAAAAATCCATATTGTTCCAGTAGAGCAAAAACTGGCTGAAAGCTCTCGGGCAAAAATGTCTGCAGCACCTTGCTGCCGTCGAGAGGCGGAAACGGTAAGAGATTAAAAACGGCGAGCGAGACATTAAGCATGATCATATATTGAAATAATATGACCAAAGGTTTCACCAGGCCGGTTCGGGCGTTTTCGGCTGTTATCACACCAGTCTCAAGCAGAGTCTTAAATATGGCAAATGCTATCGTCGCGAGAATAAGATTTGCCGCAATTCCGGCAAGCGAAACCATAACATTTGCCGTTTTGTAGTTGGTCCATTTACGCGGATTGACCGGCGTTGGCTTTCCCCAGCCGATGAGCGGGATGTTGCCAAGCGCTCCGCCCACCGATCCAAGTACAAAGCTGAGGATCGGGATAAGGAGCGTTCCGATCGGGTCGGTATGAGCTACGGGATTAAGCGTCACGCGGCCAAGCATATATGCCGTGTCGTCGCCGTATTTGTATGACATCCAAGCGTGTCCCGCCTCATGACATGAGATCGCCATGAGCAAAACGACCATGTAGATAATCAGATGACTCAGTAAATTGACCAGATCGATATCGCCCATAAAACCCCAGAAACTTCTCCGCACACGAACGGTAAGACAAGTATTTTATTGTCTTTAGGGCTAAATTGTGCCATTCTTTTCATTCAAATAAAAATGTCTCGCGTGAGAAAATGGCCGATGTGTGCGGCAAGCCATTTTGAAGAATATGAAGAAACATATCGTTTGCATCGCAAGCGAGCATAAGGGGAACGAATTTCTTGAGGAGGCGCAGAATGCCGGCTGGCATGTAACGCTTGTCACGCGCAAGCGATTGCTCGATTCGCCGTGGTCATGGACATCGATCAACGATGTCAAAACAGTCGAGGACGATGCCGGCGTGACAGACTATATCCGTGCCGTCACAAATATTGCCGGTTCACGCTCTGTAGACCGCGTGGCCGGAATGGACGAATTTGACGTGCTTACCGCCGCGATGGCCCGCGAACATCTGACCTTGCCGGGAATGAGCCGTTCGCACGCACTTAGCTTTCGCGACAAGCTGACGATGCGTAATATTGCGTCGAATGCAGATATTCCATGCCCCGAGTATATCGGGGCCTTTAACGCATCGAAAATTAGTGAGTTTCTGGCAAATGTGCCCGCGCCATGGATCGTAAAGCCGCGAAACGAAGTTTCGGCTTTTGGCATCCGCAAATGCGGGAGTGAGGGTGAGGTGTGGGACGTTTTGACCGATCTCGACGGGCGCAATAATTGGCGTGACCATCCGTCGCAATTCCTGATCGAGCGTTTTATTAAAGGAAGGGTATTTCACGTAGATTCGGTTGTGAAAGACGGCAAAGTGCAGGCAAGCGGAGTCAGCCAATACGGCACGACGCCCCTCGAAGTCTCTCATCACGGCGGAGTGTTTACATCCTCGATCATGTCATATGCGTCTGAAGAGCGTAAAACGCTGGAAAATCTCAATGCAAATCTGCTGTCGGCCTTTAAGTACGAACGGGGTGTTTCGCACGCCGAGTTTTTACAGAGCGAGGCGGACGGGCAATTTTATCTGCTTGAGGTCGCATGCCGCGTGGGCGGTGCATATATCGCGAATGTGCTTGAGCACGCCTGCGGATTTAATCTATGGCGCGAATGGGCAAAATTAGAAACCGAAACCGACACGACGCCCTATTCGGTGCCCAAGCTGCGAGAGGATTTCGCCGGCATCACGCTCGCCCTGGCCAATGTGGAGGAACCCGACACATCGCATTACACAGACGAAGAGATCGTCTACAAGGTCAAAAAACCAAAGCACGTCGGTGTCATATTTTGCTCACCAAAACAGGAACGCATCGATGAGCTGATGGCGATCTATTCCGAACGTATCGCCAACGATTTCCTTGCAGTTGCACCGGTCAAGGAGCGGTATGATGATTAGAACAGCCTGACATTGATGTATCAACGTTTCTTGTAATCCTTTTTATGATCTCACCTGATGCCAGCTTTACGGGTCCGCCCTCGATCCTTAACCATGATCTCAACAAGCATTTTCCAGCGTTGTTAAAATTTGAATCGACGGCCGAAATGGAGGCTTCCGATCTTTACGCGCAGATCAAGCCGGAGGTCGAACGTTTGATGAATGCGATCGTAGTCGAGGGTCTCGTTCAGAGTGCGGGACCTAGCCCGTCTGAACGCGATAGATCGCGGACTCCGAACTCAATCGCAGCCGTTGCGTGGAACATCGAACGCGGCATTCGTTTTGACGGCATCATTGACGCGCTCAAAAATAATGAAAGGCTGAAAGACAAAGACGTTCTCCTTCTTACAGAGCTCGACTATGGCATGGCCCGCAGCGGCAACCGTTTCGTTGCCGAGGAGATCGCCCGAGAGATCAAGCTCAACTACGCATTCGCTCCGGCTTATATCTGTCTGCAAAAAGGAAGCGGCGTCGAATCCGAAATGGACGGTGAAAATACCGTCTCGATCCACGGGCTTGGGATGTTTTCCCGGTATCCGATGACGAATGTCAACGCCGTGCCGCTGCCGAATGGCAAGGACAAAATGTGGGGCAAGGAAAAAAGGCTCGGATATCTGCGGGCTCTGGTTGCCGACATCGAGCATCCGGCGGGTACGTTTCGGGCCGTGACGGTCCATCTCGACGCACATTGCTCACGCGCCCACCGGCACAAACAGATCAAGATAATTCTCGACCATCTGGATACTTTGCCGCCTCTTCCTACGCTGATCGGGGGCGACTGGAACACGACGACCTACAACGCCCAGAGTGCGACTCGGGCGATTCTCGGTTACTGGCGGCGCGTGATGATGGGCATCAAGAATGTTGCGACGAATCACCTGCCGCACCCTGACCGCTATTTCGAACGGCGGCTCTTTGCCGAATTTGAATCGCGTGGGTTTGACTATAAATCTCTCAACGAACTCGGAGCCGGAACGCTCCATTACGATGTCGAGAGCATCGAAAAGAATACAAATCTCCGCGACTGGGTTCCGGAATGGTGCATGCCTTTTATCTTTTGGGCGGCACGCCGCGTCGGCGGGCGGGTCTCGGCCAGGCTGGATTGGTTCGCAGGAAATGGAATCGAGATCGCCGCCGGGACAAAGCCGCAGACGATTGGTTCACTCATCGACGCAGAGGGTTTTCCGCTGTCCGATCACGACGCGATAGCGGTTGATTTTTCACTTCGCACAAAATAAGGATCAGCCACTAATGACACGAATTTCACGAATTAGCGATTTCATTAGTGACATTCGGGTAATTCGTGGCTAAAATTTTATCTATGGAAGTAGCTTTTTGCCAAACGCTCAGTTTTAACACTGACACATTTGAATATGATGTCGTTGCCTCGGAAAACGGTAATGCGACCGCTATCAAGTTTCCCGTGGATGACAAACTTTACAGTCCGGGCGACGTTGTCGTGGTCGTTTCGGGTGAAAATATCAGTTTTCACGGGATGATCGGCAAGATCGAGGACGGCTACGCCTATGTCGCGGACCCAAAGGGCTCGCTGCTGCCGGCAGGCGTGCAATAAATTACCAATTGAGAATTACGAATTACGAATTGAAGAACTGTCGGGCGTATCGCATTGATTACTCTTACTTCGTAATTCGTAATTCGTAATTGGGTCTTTCGGGGATGTAGCTCAGTTTGGCAGAGCGCTGCGTTCGCAATGCAGAGGTCAGGAGTTCGACCCTCCTCATCTCCACCAAATCAAAACCACCTGCGATCACAGGTGGTTTTTGTTGTTCTGTCAGAGCCACTGTGGTGAATTCCTAATAACTTTTCAGAATTCTACCCACCGTATGTTGCGATTATACGATGAGTCGGGATTTAGCAGAACTGGTGCGTCTAACGTCGCTAGGAGCTTAAGGATACTGTGCGTCACGGTGTTGCGTGCATAAGAACCTTTACTATCGATAGCACGTTGTGATATACTTGCGCAGTTTTTTTGCGTCCGAGGTCGGGCGTGCAGAACAAAGATCTTTGATAAATTAACCCCAAAAATGGTGAGAATAGATGTCTTATTATGTGCGATCTTGTCTTACAGAAAGCAAAAGGATCTTTTTTTTTGAAATTCGTGAAATACGAGGTTTTTGGAGCGATAAGCTGCTCACTCTCAACACTTTACCCGTTTCAATCAAAAGTGAAACAGGGGTGAAACGACAGTGAAACGGCGAGACGTCTAGATCCAGATGTTTTTCTAGAATAATAGTGATCTCTAGCCTTTTCAATTGAATAACGTTAATGTTGTCAATCCTTTACCTGTCCCGTGGAGGCTGTGGGACAGCGCGGGACAATAAAAGGGCTTATTTCGTACTCATCGCGGGCCGATCTTTTGCGAGAGCAAGTATCGCAAGCGTAGCGAGGAATGCGAGGGCTGAGGCAATGGTCACTCCGTAGAACGCGTAGGTGTAATCACCGCCGGCACGGTCGGCGAGGTAGCCGGTGATGCGACCACCGACTGCGGCTCCGGTGACCTCAATGAGCGTGATAAGGCCGAGGATCTTGCCGATCTCGCGTCGGCCAAAGAGGTCGGCGGCCATTCGCTGAAGCATTACCCACGAGCCTCCGTACCCGATCGCGAACGGCAGCAGAAAAAGCAAGGCGTTTGTGGCAGTCAGATCAAGCAGGACGAGCGATGATAGAAACATCAGCAACGCAAAAAACACCATCACGCCGGAGGCCTTGAATTTGTCGCTCAGCCACCCGGCAAGGAACTTGCCACTGACACCGATAGCGAACAACGCGGATTGCCCAAATGCAGCGGTTGAGGCGGAAATGCCGATTTTCGGTGTCTGCACGTACAGGATAAATTGTTGCAGCACAACAAAGATCGGATAAAAGACTAATGCCGCACATAATCCGAACACCCAAAAAAGCGGTGTCTTGACGGCTTCGCGAAGAGTCATACCGTCGGGATCAGCGGCCGAGACATTGCCCGGAAGAGAGTTGCCTTCAGCCGTCGCTTCAAATCTTTGCACCGGACTTTCCTTTGCGAAAAGGACTATCGCGGGCAGCAGCACAAACCACACGAGCATGCTCAAGGCGAGCAGGGCCGTCCGCCAGCCGTAATTTGCGATGAGCGGAGCGGCCATCAGCGAGACTAGCGATCCGCCGAGGCTGGTGCCGGTGAGAGCGATGCCGAGGGCGGTGCCGCGACCGGTTTGGAACCAGTTTGAGACGAGCACGACGCACGGCGTCACGCCGACAAACCCGAGCGACGCTCCCATCAGAAACCGTGCCAGATAGGCTGTTTCGGCGGCCGTGGCTTGCGAATGGATCGTAACCCCGACGCCCAGCATCACGCAGCCGACGATCATCAGCGGCCTCAAACCCAGCCGGTTGACAAGCCAGCCGCCGATCAATGAAAAAACGCCGGACATCAGAAACGTAATATTTGCGCAGTTCGCTATAAAGCTCTCGGCGAAGGCGGCGTCGATCGTACCGATGGAGACAAATTCGTCGCGCATCGGTTTGTAAAACGGCGGCAGTCCGCCAATCGACAGGCCGTTGCTTACAACAAGAGCGAGCGTCGCGACGGCTACGATGACCCAGCCGTAATTTCTGCGGTAATACATAAGGGTGGTGCGAAAATTCTCGCTATACTCTTTTTTGGACGGGCTCTAGTGCTGCAGTTAGCGTCTCTTGTAATTCAAAACATGCTCTGGTGTTTCGATGTTGGAGGCGAGCTTTGGATCGGTTACGGGATCGCCTGGCGTTAGTGTGAGGGGCAGGACTCCTGCCCAGACATTCATCGAGTAATCTTCATCGTCATCGATCGGCGGGCCGGTGCGGATCTTGGCGGAGGCTTCGGCGATAGGGAGACGCAGGACGGTCGTCGCTTTTAGCTCCAGTTCGGTCGGCCAGCGGACATCTTCCCAGCGGCCGGGGACGAAATGCTCAGTCAGAGTCTTGAGAGCGGCGTATTTTTCGTCAGCGTCAGAGACGAATTCGGCACGCCCGAGAATCACAACACTGCGGTAGTTCATCGAATGGTTGAACGCGGAACGGGCAAGTACAAGCCCGTCGAGTAAGGTCACGGTCACGCAGACATCGATACCTTTCGAAAGCTCCCGCAGCATCCGGCTCGCCGCCGAACCATGAATATAAAGGTCTTCGCCGACACGAGCAAAGCCCGTCGGGATCACATACGGCTGGCCGTCGACAGCGAAACCGACGTGGCAGATAAAGGCCTCGTCGAGAATGGCGTTGATCGTATCACGGTCGTATTGGCCGCGTTTTGGGATGCGTTTTACTGTGGTGCGAGTGGTCTTCATAAGAATTTCTAGCTACGAATGGCACGAATAAAATAAATCATATTACCAAGGGTTCATATTTCTTCTCAGTTTGTCTATTTGGCTATCCTCTTCTATTTGTGACATTCGTGGAAAAAAAACTCTACTTTGCATTCATCCAGTCGTCGCCGACGCCGATCTCGACGGTGACGGGGACGTCGAGCGTTGCAGCGGCTTCCATTTCGCGCTTTATCAATACCTTGACGGCCTCGATCTCTGATTCCGGAGCCTCAAACAATAGTTCATCATGGACCTGCATGATCATTTTTGTTTCGAGTTTTTCGCTTTTCAACGCGTTGGCGACACGGATCATTGCTATTTTTACTATGTCACTGGCGGTTCCCTGGATCGGCATGTTGATGGCTTCGCGCTCGGCACGCAAGCGGACGGTAAAGTTACGGTCGTTGATCGACGGAAAATAGCGTCGGCGGCCAAATAACGACGCGATATAGCCGAGTTTTCTGGCCTCTTCAGGCGTGCGATCCATATATTCGCGGATGCCCTTGTAGGTCTCAAAATAATCCGCGATCACCTGTTTTGCCTCCGAGCGGCTGATGCCGACACGTTGCGAGAGGCCGAACGCCTCAACCGCGTAGGCGATGCCGAAGTTGACGATCTTGGCGAGCCGGCGTTTCTCCTTCATCTCTTTATCGGTCGTCGCGCCAAAAACGAGCCTCGCGGTTTGCGAGTGAATATCCTCATTATTTTTGAACGCATCGAGCATTCGCGGGTCTTGCGTGATGTGGGCCAATATGCGGAGTTCGAGCTGCGAATAATCGGCTGAGATAAGTTTGTTGCCCGTTTCCGGGATGAATGCCTTGCGGATGCGTTGGCCGAGCTCGGTGCGGACAGGGATGTTTTGCAGATTCGGTTCCGTCGAACTGAGCCGACCGGTCGCGGCAACCGTTTGATTCAACGCGCCGTGGATGCGTCCGTCGGCGGCGATCATTTTTGGCAGAGCATCAGCGTAGGTCGCACGGAGTTTGTCGAGCTCACGGTAGTCGATTATGTGCTGGGCAATGTCATAGGTCGCGGCCAACTCGACAAGCACATCATGGCTAGTTGATATTTGACCGGTCGCAGTTTTGCGGCCAGTCTCAATGTTTAACTCGCCAAAGATCTCGCCGACCTGTTTGGGGGAACCGATATTAAACTCGCGTCCGGCGATACCGTAGATCTTATCCTGCAATGTTTTTAACTCTTTCGAGATAAATTCAGAGAAGGTCTTGAGGCTTTCACCGTCCACTCTCATTCCAACCAGCTCTATGTCGGCTAGGATCGGTATGAGCGGCAATTCGATCTCAGCGTAGACTTTTTCGAGGCTATTCTCGCGGATCTTTTCTCTCAAGACCGGTGCGAGGCGAGCCGTCAGATCTGCATTTTCACAGGTGCGAAATGCCGCTTCGTCAAAACCGCCCGGAATCGTGTGGGCGGCATCGACGTCGAGATAGACCTGCGCGAGAAAATCGACCGGATAGCTCGCACGCGTCGATTCGAGCAAATACGCAGCGACCAGCACATCGTCTTTGACCGATTCAGGCCGAATTCCGAGGGCCAGCAGCGGGCCGAGATTTCGCTTTTCATCGTATGCCGATTTTTCCAGGAAACCATTGGTCAGGATGTCTTTGAGCGGACCGGTTGCGCCATCTGCGCCGCCCTCAAAGTTTACGAGATCGATGTAATAAGCCTCGCCATTCCCGAGTCCGATCCCGACACCGAGCGGAGCGGGCTTGCCATAGCAACTCGCCTTTTCATTGGAATTCGCGTCGTTAACATGAAAGCTCCATCGGTCGATCTCAAACAAACGTCTTACTAATTTATCCAAACCCTCGCGGTTATCAATGACAGAATATTTCGTCTCGACCGCTTCGCTTGACCGGCTCGCGGGCTGCGTATCAAACAATCCGCCCGACGATTCCGGTCCCGTAAACGAAAGGGTCGCTCCTGCGGCGTCTCCGGCAAATTCATTGGTAAGGTTCTTAAATTCAAGCTCGCGGAAAAGTTCGTACGCAAGCTTCCGGTCGGGCTCGCAGTGTTTTAGAGCATCAAGATCGAGAGAGACAGGTACTTCGCAGTGGATCGTTGCAAGTTCGAGCGACTGTTTGATGATGTCCTGATTATTTTGAAGGCTCTCGCGATAGGTTTTATGCGTGATCTTCTCCGCATTTTCCATCGCTCCGAGAGCGGACCCCCATTCGAGAACCAGTTTTAGGGCTCCTTTTGCTCCGATTCCCGGCGCGCCGGGAATATTATCGACCGCGTCACCCATCAGGCCGAGCAGGTCTATGATCTTGTCCGGCGGCACGCCAAATTTGTTCTTGACCCACGCTTCGTCGCACCATTCGACGGCCGAGACCGGCACCTTACGTCTGACGTTTGTCGAATTATTGCGCATCGCGATGATATGCGGATCGCGGACGAGCTGGCACAGATCTTTGTCATTAGAGACGATCACCGCCTGCATACTTTTCTTCTGAATCTCCTGTGCGAGAGTGCCGATCACATCGTCCGCCTCAAAGCCGTCGTATTTTACGATCGGGATGCAAAACGCATCGCAGACGCGGACTATGTACGGGATCTGAGCGGCGAGATCGTCCGGCATTGCGGCACGATTTGCTTTGTATTCGGCGAATGAATCATGTCGAAACGTCGGCGCCGAGGTGTCAAAAACGGCCGCGATATACTCTGGCCGCTCGTCGTTAATGAGCTTGCGGAGCATATTTGTAAACACAAAAACCGCCTGCGTCACCTGCCCCTTGCTGTTACGCAGAGGCTCCTGCTTCATGCCCATCGGAGCAAAGAATGCTCGGTAAATATGCGACATCGCGTCGATCAGAAATACTCTTTTCATAAGGCGTTCGTCTTCACTCTATCACGTGTCACTACCGACAGCCCGAAGCATCGCCGCCTTGGACCCGGATGAAAACTGTTTCTGCCGATAGCGTGAATACGGGTAACCCAGCTTAACAAGTAGGCTGCCTGGCCTAGAGAAAGCGGACACGTCGTACCATACCGCCCGGCTCTCCGGACAAAACTCGACGGTAAAACGCTCCTCACCTATCTCCGCGTGTCGACTCAAAGTTCCATATGCGAACCCAAAGCGTTCTGGTTCGTCTATGACGTAAACGATCCGGCACGAGTTTAGGGAATAGAAACCAAGATGTCTCGCCAAAGGGGCGACGTTTCGTCCTGCTTCGATCGGCGTATCGGGATAACAAAGGTCTATCCCGGAAACGTCGAACATTTTCCAATTGCGGACCGCTTGTTGAGCGCGTTCCCATGTCTCTCTTTCATATCCAAGTAGGATCCGATTGTGATCGATGTGGTAGCCGACAGGCGGATTATTTCTCGATGCACCCACTTCCGCGTAGGAAAACGAGTCAGCCTCGCATCCACGAAGGAATGAGTCGATCTCTTCATCGGTAGGGCGAGACAATAGAAACATTACGGCTTACTGAATATTCTGTCGGAATACCGTTTCCATTTCAAATTTGACAACAAAATTGTCGTCCGATATTCTTAGCGTTCGCCTTTTGGCGGACGAAGCGATTGAAAGTTTAAGGTTTTTGTTAGTTGTGTCCGGTTCGTCTAGGGGTTAGGACACCGCCCTTTCACGGCGGCAACACGGGTTCAAATCCCGTACCGGATACCATCTTTTCCGACAGTTTTTGCATCATATATTTTGGATAGATTCGCTTTAACCAAAGCGAATTTTTTATTTTAGGGGACGATATGCTGAAAAGGGCCTTCTACGTTTTTACTATTGCAGCGATTTTCACGGTCGCGGGTCTTGCGCAAACACCGCAAACCGGGACCGATGTCGTGATGGTGCTGCCGTTCGAAAATACGTCAGGCAAGGCGGAATTTAACTGGGTCGGTGAGAGTTTTGCGGATTCGCTCTCGGGTCTCTTAAAAGTTCCTAACCTCAACGTTATTACAAATGACGAACGCAAGCTGATCCAGCAACGGCTCCATATCCCGTTGACGACGCTGCCGAGCCTTGCAACATCGCTAAAGCTTGCCCGCGAAAGCAACGCGACGATGTTGATCGCCGGACGCTATAACATCGTTCCTGCCGGTGCCGATACGGCCGCGACGATCAACGTGACGGCGAAGATAGTGCGTGTCAACGAGGGCCGCTTTATGAGCGAAGTGATCGACGGTAAACAAATCACCCGCGACATCAATCTCAATGACGCCCTTGCCAATCTCCAAACGATGCAGGGGCAGATCGCATATCAGATACTCTATCAACGCGACAAATCGCTGCCTTTCTCGCAAAACCAATTGATCGAGGCCGCCGGCAAAATTCCGGGGCGAGCTTTTGAGGCATATATTAAGGGGTTGCTCACACCTGGAGCCGAAGCCCGTGAAAACTACTTTAAGAATGCCTCGCGGCTTTTTGCCGAATCGACGCCCGATGGCGTTTACGCCGAGGCCGAGCTCGAGCTCGGTCATTTGTATCTCGGGCAACGTAAGTTTAGCGATGCGATCAACTCCTTCGAGCGGGTGGTGAGCACAAATCAAAAATGCCGCGATAAGGCCAAGGCCGACAAAAAGCCCGGGCAGTGTAACGACGAAAGTTTTGCCGAGGCCTCGTTTTATATTGGCCTGATCTTTTTGCAGCAGGGGAATTTTGAATCGTCCCTCGCAACTCTGCTTCCTCTGGCGGACGATCTAAAACTGACGACGGTTTACAACGCATTGGGAGCCATATCGGTCCAGGCGTCGCGTGCCGAAAAGAAAAATCCCGCAAAGGCGGCGGCCCAGCTCAATGACGGCATCGGCTTTCTCAAAAAGGCTGCCGATTCAGCACCGGACAACGTAAATGTACGATTTAATTATGCCGTTTCGTTATTTCTGCTGGGCAATATGAATGAGTCGGCGGACCAGTTTCGCTCCGCGATCGTGATCAATCCGCGGGACGGCGAGGCGTATTACCTATTATCAAAAGCCCTCGAGACGTTAAAAGATCCGACCGCCGCCGATATGGACAATCAGGCGCGGAGATTTTTGACGGAAAACAACCGCTATGCAAACCTCGAAAAAGACTGGCAAAAAACCCATCAGCTCGGCGTAGTTAATCTGCGGGTCGAGCAGCCCGCCCGTAAAGATTTTGTTGCCGTGATCCTCAGCAGGCGGATCGTGCCAACTGGGCAGCCGCAGATGAATGAGACGGACACGCTGCTTGCCGAGGCCCGCAAACAGGTCAAAAATGGTCAGGATGATGACGCAATGGCCACGCTGCGTCGTGTGCTTGCCAGCGAACCGATGAGCGCCGAGAGCTATCTGCTGCTCGGTAAGATCAACCTCCGCCGCGGCGACATCGATCAGGCTGTGAGCCAGTTCAAAACCTCGATCTTTTGGGACAATCGGCTGATTGATGCCCACGTTTCGCTGGGCAAGATCTACGTCGAAAAAGGCGACTGCCTTCAGGCAAAGAACTATGCCGCATCGGCGATGGAGATCGATAAAGACAACGCCGATGCCAGCGCGTTACAAAGACTGTCAGAACGCTGCTCGAAATAGTGCGTTTCGCCGCTTCAAAGTTCAGATTTCAGGTCTCTCAGTTGTAAGACCTTTACATTTCCAAATATATTTTCTCCTAAATCGCCTGTTAATACGGGCTCTGTCTCTTTTCTTCAACTTTCCATTCTCAACTTTCCACTTTCCACTAGTTCTGTGGCACGGAACGTGCATTAGAGAACTGCGGCTAGCTTGATGCAGTTTGGTCAAGACCCCGCCGCCATCACTACTCCGAGCGCGGTTTGCCACTGTGCTTGAACACCTTCCGAGCGTACCTTCAGTTGTCCTTACCTAATGAGTCCGGTTCAAAAGACCGGACTTTCCTCTTTTAAACCCTGTTTTATTGAGCTTTAGGGAAAGACGGTATATTTTCGATCAATATGCCTTGTTTCGACCGTATGGCTCTGAACGCTTTCGGGCAAAATGACCTTGTCGTGATGCGAAACCGTTCATGTGACACAAACTGTCACCCCGCCTATGACGCAATTTGTCGTTTTGACCGAATGAGCGATCATTTTGGTCGATACGACGAGGAGGAGGCATTTCTGCCTGTGGCGAGAGCTGAAAGCGTCCCGCCAGGGATTTTCTGCTAAGCTAGTTTGGTGAAACTTCAAGGTCTGAAACGAATATTCCCGTCGTGGCAAAATGCGCTGCTCGCCGTACTCGCGGCGGTGCTGCTGATACTCGCGTTCCCGGATTTCGATTACTGGTTTCTCGCATGGTTCGCACTCGTACCACTGATGATTGCCGTAATGCGCGAAAAGGCATCGACGTGGAGATCGTTCATTTCCGGCTGGATATTCGGCACCGTCTTTTTTTTCGGCACATGCTGGTGGCTGACCTTTGCTCCGATCACATACGCCGGAATCCCGCCGTGGCTGGCGTATTCGGGAATGGTCTTTGTCGCGCTTATCGTCGGCGTGTTTCCGGCGTTGTTTGCGGGAATCTTGACCGTGTTATTGCGGAAGATTGGCTCCTCGGCATTGCTCGCCGCTCCGTTTGTGTGGGTGTTTACCGAGTTTCTTCGTTATTGGATCATAGGGAACAACTGGAATGCGATCGGATATTCACAGGCTTTCAGCCGCGAAATGATTCAGTTTGCTGCCTACGGAGGTGTTTACCTTGTCGGATTCGCGGTGGTTTTGTTTGCCTCCTTCTTATTCTGGAGCGTTGAACGGCTATTTTCTCGAGATCATAAAGCCCAAACCTATCTGATAATCGCCGCGTTTTGGATCGTTTTCGCGGCTGTCACAGTAGCAATTGATCGGGGGAGCGACCCAATAGCGAATCCAACCACATCAAGCGCGGCGATCGTCGCTCTTCAACCAAACGTCCCGATGGCCGGACTTGATTACACCAAATGGAACGTGCTTCGCCAGCATCAGGTCGATATGGCGGAGGCGGAGTTAAGAAAGCTTTCGCAACAGGCACTAGCGAATAACCAACAACGAACAACGAACACAGAACAACCGACGCTCGTCGTTATGCCCGAATCGCCGATGAATTACATGTACAACGACGATCGGGAATTTCAGAAATACATCAATGATTTTACGCGACGAAATAATGTCAGCGTGCTGTTTAATTCGGCGGAACCGGACAAGACGAACGGCAAGTATTTCAACTCAGCGATGATGATCGGGGCCGACGGAAAGGAGGTCGCAGAGTATGATAAAATCTACCTTCTGCCGTTTGGCGAAGCCGTGCCGTGGCCGCTTGAGGGCATTTTGCCCGGCTTTGTCGGCAATTTTTCCTATGGCCGCGAATACGACCTGCTACCGGTCGGCGATGCCAAGGCGGGCGTGATGATCTGCTTTGAATCGCATTTTGGCCAGCTCTCGCGGCGGTTTGTGGCGGACGGAGCGGACGTGCTAATCGAAATGACAAACGACGGCTATCTCGGCCCGACGCCAGTGATACGCCAGCACCTTGCAAACGCTGTCTTTCGCGCCGTCGAGACAAATCGCCCCGTGCTCCGCGTCACAAATGTCGGAACTACAGCATATATTACTGAAAAAGGCGAGGTTTTGGACCCAACTTCGCCGTATCAGGAAGATACACGAGTGTGGAGTGTGTCAAAATCGGACGGCGCCCAAACATTTTATGTGCGATACGGCGATTGGTTCGCGTGGTTGTGTTCTGCGGTGACAATTGGGTTATTGATATACAGTTGGGCGAAGACTAAACGTAAACACGAGCGGTAGCTAGTGTGTCGCGCGGGCCGAATGACTGACAGTCACACTCCCTACCGGTCGTGTTTCTGCCCTATTTATTTATGGAACTCATAGACCTACAAACAAAATTCGAAGCGATCAGAGATAAAGTTACCCAACTTGGGAGGTTTCTTTGACGCTCCTGCCAAACAGAAAGAACTTGCCGAATCGGAAAAACTGATCTCGGAGCCGGGTTTTTGGGATGACCAAGAACAGGCCCAGCGGGTTGTGCAGCAGCGTAGCCGGATCGAGCGTGCGTTAAAGCAGCAAGCGGGATTTGAGACAGGCGTCTCGGATGCCGAGGTGCTGTTTGAGTTTGCGGCCGAGGATCCGGATTCGGCGATCGAGCTTAACAAGCTTATAAACTCACTCGAAAAGCAGGTCGATCTTGCCGAGATCGAGAGTTTGCTTTCGGGCGAGACCGATACCAACAATGCGATCTGCTCGATACAGGCCGGAGCGGGAGGGACGGACGCGCAGGATTTTGCACAGATGCTGCTGCGGATGTATCTGCGCTGGTGTGAAAAACGCGGGTTTAAGGCGGAGATCCTCGACGAGCAATCGGGTAGCGAGGCCGGTATCAAATCAGCGACATTTCGCGTCGAGGGCGATTACGCCTACGGGCTGCTGTCTGCCGAGGCGGGTGTGCATCGGCTTGTGCGTATCTCGCCGTTTAACTCGGGCGGCAGCCGCGAGACTAGTTTTGCGTCGCTGTTTGTCTCGCCCGAGATCGACGAAAATATCGAGGTCAATATCGAGGACAAAGACCTGAGGATCGACACATACCGCTCCTCCGGTGCGGGCGGCCAGCACGTCAATGTCACCGACAGCGCGGTGAGAATTACGCATCTGCCAAGCAATATTGTGGTAACGTGTCAGAATCAGCGTTCGCAAATCCAGAATCGCGCCGTCGCGATGCAGGTTTTGCGGTCGAAATTGTATGAGCTGGAATTAGAGAAACGTCGTCAGGGCGCCGCCGAACTCGAAGCGACCAAGCAGGACATCGCGTTTGGCTCGCAGATCCGCAATTACGTCCTGCACCCGTATAAGCTGGTCAAAGACACGCGAACAAAATTTGAACGCTCGGATGTCGAGGTCGTATTAGACGGTGATATTGATGATTTTATAAAGGAATTTCTTGTTGCGAAGAAAGTGAACAGTGAACAGTGAAGAGTTGTGGAAGGAACGGGCGTTAAGAAAGAATCAGTTCTGCGGGCGAAGAGTTATGCCTTTAGTGTTCGAATCGTTCGCTTGAGTCAATTTCTAGTGTCGGAACATAAAGGATATGTTCTGAGCAAACAGATATTAAGGTCTGGAACGGCCATTGGAGCGTTGGTTCGCGAAGCTGCATTAATGAGAAAATGTTCCGCAGCCTCTCGGTTGATTGCGTTGAATTGATAAAGATGTTGATCGCAACAGTGAAAACTACTCAGAACGCATAATACTTGTTCACTATTCACTGTTCACTATTCACTGTTCACTATGAAAGTTTGCCCTACATGCAGCGAGGTCTATAAGGACGACGACATTAATTTTTGTCTCGCCGACGGCACCACTCTGCTTAAAAAGAGGAACGGCAAACCTGCGAAACATTCGCATTGGAATGATGTCGTCGCGGTCATTGTCGCTGCGCTCGCGTTGCTGATGCTTTTATCGCTTGTGACGGGAGGCCCGAGCGACCGCTCGATCATTTCGACCGGTAACGGCTCGCCGACGCATAACCTGATCGGTCCGGTCGGAGCAAATATCGCGGCGGTCCTTTTTAGCGGCTTTGGTTTAACCGCATATGTTTTCCCTATTCTGACGGGCTTGATCGCGTGGCAGGTTTACCGGGCCAGTACACTGCTGCCATCGGCGCTGCGTGTCGCGGGCTTTGCGTTTTTTGTTATTTCGCTCGCCGGGCTATTGTCGCTTTTTGGTGGATATACAAGCGGTGCCATCGTCGGCGAAGCGGCCGCCCAGGGTACTGCACATTTTATCGGCCGGGTTGGGGCGGGCATACTGCTTTCCGCGATTTTTGTCAGCTCCGTGCTGCTGATCACAAATTACGCCCTCGCCGGGTTTTTGAGCAGTTTTGATCTTGCTTGGGAAAATCTGCGGATCCGGATCGACGAATGGCGTGACAAGCAGCGGGCCGGACGCAGAGACGAGATCGACGCGGCAAAAATGCGTGCCGACAAACGACGCCAGAAACGCGAGACCGCGGACGCCATTCCGCCGACGATCGCGATGGGCGAGATCGATGCCCTCGCCGCCTCCGTCGGTCCTTCGGCCCCGCTTTTCGAGCACGAACGTCTCGATTCGGTCCCGACGATCGATGCCGCATATACCCCCGATGACCCCTATGAAACGTTCGTTGAGGAAATCGAAATACCGGTCGACACGCAAACCGCCGGTAAAGCTGCGATGGGTAAATTAGGTGAATTTGTGCTTCCGAATTCGTCGATGCTTACGCCCGTGCCACCCCGAATCAATCAGGTCGATGACGATCTCAAGCTCACCGGCGAGCTAATAGAGACAAAATCGGCAGAGTTTAATGTTCCCGGCAAGGTCGCGGGCTATAAGCCCGGGCCGGTAGTCACGACATACGAATTCAAACCCGATGCAGGTGTCAAATATTCGCGGATAACAGGCCTTGTTGACGACCTTTCGCTTGCTCTAAAGGCTCAATCGGTGCGTATCGACCGGATCCCGGGAAAGGCGTACGTCGGCATCGAGGTCCCAAATAATAAGCGTGAAATAATCAACCTCCGTGAGGTGATCGAATCGGCCCAGTTTCGCGGTGAGCGCTCACTGCTTACGCTTGGCCTCGGCAAAACAATAGACGGCACAAATTACGTCGCTGATCTGGCTAAAATGCCGCATTTGCTGATCGCCGGTGCGACCGGAGCCGGTAAATCGGTCGGCGTAAACACGCTGATAATGTCGATATTGTTCAAGGCGACGCCCGATGAGGTCAAATTCATTATGGTCGACCCAAAGCGTTTGGAACTCGGCCTGTACGCGGACATCCCGCATCTCAGCGTGCCGATCATCACCGACCCAAAGCGGGCCGCGACCGCGCTCAAGTGGGCGGTAGGCGAAATGGAACGGCGGTACAAAGATCTGGCCCAATTTGGCGTGCGCAACATCGCCGGTTACAACGAAAAGGTTACGGGCTGGATCGCTGACGAGCGGCTTGACGAAAACGGAGAGGCCTTTAAGAAGCTGCCCTACGTCGTTATTATCATCGATGAGCTCGCCGATCTGATGATGGTCTCGGGCAAGGACGTTGAGGAATCGATCACGCGCCTCGCGCAGATGGCGCGGGCGGTCGGGATTCATCTCGTGCTCGCCACTCAGCGGCCGTCGGTCGATGTCATAACGGGGCTTATCAAGGCAAATTTCCCCTCGCGTATCTCATTCCGCGTATCAAGCAAGGTGGATTCGCGAACGATCATTGACGGTAACGGCGCCGAAGGCTTGCTCGGACAGGGCGATATGCTGTTTTTGCCGCCCGGCAACTCGCAGGTCACTCGAGTCCATGGAGCATTTGTTGATGAAGCAGAGATAAATACCGTTGTCGATTTTATCAAGGCCCAGCGTAAGCCCGAATACGATCAAACCATCACGACCAGCCAGGAAGAACTCGATGATGACGGCGATCTGCCGGGCCGCCGCGACCCGCTCTTTAATGACGCACTCAAGTGCGTCGTTCAGGCAAAGCGGGCCTCGACCAGTCTGCTCCAGCGTCACTTGCGTATAGGCTATGGCCGCGCCGCAGCGATACTCGACGCGATGGTCAGAGAGGGCTATATCGGCGAGATGGATGGCTCGACCCGTGCCCGCTCCGTTCTCTCAAAAGCCTACGAAGATCTCCAGGATATCAACGAAGGTGCGCTTGGGGATGAGGATTGAGAATTTATTGGGCTCGGCCCGTCTATTTGCGGAAAAGCTATGCTTTTCCGACAATATGAAATCGGCATAAGCGGCTTCGCCGCCGGCGGCATAGCCGCGACGGTTGTTTAGTCTTGCGGAGAAGCAGAGCTTCTCCGCAAATAGAGCGGCAAGCCGCCCGAGTAAATGAGATTGTGGCGACATTTTATCCTGATCGGCATTCTTTTGACCTGTATGACTGCGTGCTCGTCGCGTGTTGTTTACGACACGGCTCCAGCTACGACGGTTTCCTCCGATGCGATCAATATCAACACCGCCACCACCGTCGAGCTTGAAAAACTTCCGCATATCGGTCGCAAGACGGCCGAGGCGATCGTCCAATTTCGTGCTGAAAACGGCCCGTTTCGCCGCCCTGACGATCTAATGCTGATCCGCGGTGTCAGCGAAAGCCGTTTTCGCGAGTTGCGCCCATTCCTCAAAACCGAATAACATCACCCGGATGCCGACCGCACCGAGAGCCAAGTTTAACCGACAGCCGCTGGTGCTCCTCGGCGTCTGCTTTGCCTTGGGCATTTTCGCAGCAAAGTTTGTTTCATCCGAAACGTTTCTTCCGGAGATCGCGGCCGCTGCCGCGTTCGCCCTCGCTGGGTTGATCGCTCGTAAATACGCCATTGCGACAGTATTGATCGCACTTGCTTTCGTTTCCACCGGCATTGTTTCGTACACGTGTGAGGTGAAACGAAACAACGCACCGGATAGGATAAAGGTGCTGTATGATAACGGCACTCTCGTCTCCGGCGCGGCGGTCGAGATCGAAGGGATACTGCTTGGCCGGCCGGAATCAGCGGTCGATGGCGAGTTCTTGACGCTGCGTGCCCAAAGCCTTCGATATCGCGGATCTGACCGCAAAGTTTCGGGCGATGTAAGACTGTTTGTACCGGCCAAAGACGGTGACGCTAGATCCCAAAGTTCAGAACTCAAATTGGAAATCCCAGATCTGAAATACGGCTCGCTCGTGCGCATTGCGGTCGCTCTCGAGCGGGAAGACCAGTTTCTAAATCCCGGCGTTCTCCCAAAACGCGAAATTCTCGACCGCCTAAATATCGACGCAACCGGCTCGATCAAAAGCAGATCGATGATCGAGCACATTGCCGATGAGAGTGTATTCTTGCCGGTTGCCTGGGTTTACGACCAACGGGCCAGATTGATCGACGATTTTCGTACCAATCTTACTCCTCCGGCGGCGGGTGTGATGATTGCGAGCCTTTTAGGCGATAAATATTTTCTCGATAAGGATACGGCTGACCTGTTTCGAGAGGGAGGCACATTTCACATACTCGTTATTTCAGGCCTCCATATTACATTTATTGGCGGATTGCTGTTGTTGTTTTTTAGACAATTAACACGCAATCGATGGCCGCAGTTTGTCGTGACGATTTTCGTCTTGTGGGGATATACGCTTGCCGTCGGGGCGGACGTGCCGGTTGTGCGGGCAACGATAATGTTTACGGTTGTGCTCTTCGCGTACGCGATCCATCGACGCGGAACGCTGCTAAATTCGCTCGGTCTTTGCTCGCTGATCCTGCTCGCTTGGCGGCCGTCTGACTTGTTTAATCCTTCCTTTCAATTGACATTCGTCAGCGTCGGAGCGATCGTCGCCCTTGCGTATCCATTGATAGATACGCTGCAAAAAATCGGCAGTTGGACGCCCGCACCTGCAACGCCCTTTCCGCCAAATGTGCCGAGCTGGCTTAAGAGGTTTTGTGAAATGCTCCATTGGCGCGAAAACCTTTGGGCCGTCGAATCCGGGCGTCAGATCTGGACCGCGAATCTTTTTAAGTCGCCTTATTTTCATGGCCGTATCGGGGAAGGAGTTCAAAAGACCGCCCGCTACATTTTCGAGGTCGTCATGGTTTCCATGATCGTCCAAGTGTGTATGCTGCCGTTGTCTGTCGTTTATTTTCATCGTGTTTCGGCCGCTTCGGTCCCGTTGAATCTTTGGGTCGGATTTTTTATCGCAATCGAGAGTTTTGCGGCGGCTGCGGGAGCGATTGCGAGTCATATTAGTAGTATTCTTGCGGCTCCATTTTTTGCCATTGCGGAAGTCTCAAATTGGCTGATGCTCGCATTGCCAAGGTTATTGTCGGGTATTGCGTGGACGAGCTTTCGCCTGCCTGCATATACTGGCATTGGCCGGGGAATTTACTTTCTCTACTTCGTTTCGCTCATTCTTCTCGCGGTCGCGCTAAATCGCTGGCGGCCATTTGAGCTAAAGTCGATGGGCGTCGCTCTGAAACGCCGGGTTCTATTTCCAGTGGCGGCGTCGCTACTAATCTTCATAGGTATCATTGTTTTTCATCCATTCAGCGTGCCGCAGCCGGACGGCCGCTTGCACATCGATTTTTTGGATGTCGGTCAGGGCGATTCCGCGCTTGTGACATTTCCGAATGGTCAAACGCTGCTCATCGATGGCGGCGGGCGATTTGATTACCGTAAGAAAGACGATGACGCGGAGCCGTTCGAACCTGATTCACGAGGCATCGGCGAGGCGGTCGTATCGGAGGTGCTCTGGGCAAAAGGCTACTCGCGGATCGATCATATCTTGGCGACCCACGCCGATGCGGATCATATCCAAGGGCTGACCGACGTTGCAAAAAATTTTGCCATTGGCACCGCAGTTTTTGGAAGACTGCCGCTTGATGATCCCGATTATGTTCAATTAGCCGAGGTATTGCGGCGGCGGGGAATTCCCGCTGAGGTCATCGCTCACGGCGATGTTTTGAAATTCGGCGATGTCACCGTCGAGGTGCTTTACCCGATCGCGGCCGAAGATCTAAATACAATCTCCGACAATGACCACTCGGTTGTCTTACGTGTTATTTATGGCAACCGCAGTTTTCTTTTAACCGGCGACATAGAACGGCAAGCCGAGACCGAACTAATAAACGGCGGCGGAACACTCAATGCCGATCTGATCAAAGTGGCGCATCACGGCAGCCGGACATCTTCGACGCAGCCGTTTATCGACGCGGTGGGAGTAAAATACGCCATAATCTCGGTCGGCCGCACATCTCCATTTGGCCACCCGCATCCGGAGGTTGTTGAAAGATGGAAAGCCATCGGAGCGAATGTGATGACCACCGGTGAAAGAGGGATGATCTCGGTCTCGACCGATGGCAACGACATTCAGATCAAAACATTTCTGCCATGAAAAAAGCCGCGACCTAAATTAACAGGTCGCGGCTTTAGTTATGTTAACGCGAGGGATGGTTTATGCTTTCGGCATTGGCATCGATTCGAACATAAATGCCAGTTTCCACGCTTCGCCTTCTTTGACGTAGATGGCGGTTTGCCAGAGATCCCCGTTGGGCTGTCCGTCGCATTTGCCATCGGCATTTCCCTTACCCATCAAGATCTCGACCGTAGGTGAGGCCGCCTGAGCAAAGCCCTCGGTGAACGAGGTCTTGGTGATACCCTCGCATTTCATCGTCTCGGTCCAAGTCTTGATAGTGTCAGCTTTGCTGCCGATATAGCCCCCAGCCGGATCGACAAAGGCAAAGGTCGATGCAAGCATACCGTCGAAAGCCTTAGCGTCCTTATTGCGAAAGGCTTCCCAGCCTGCGGCGTGTGCCTTGGTGAGAGCATCGGTATTGGCGGACGGCGTCAGTTTGGCCGGAGCAGCAGCAGCGGCTGTATTGGCGGCCGAACTAGCGTTTGCAGCAGGTTTTGCCTCGGTCTTTGTAGCGGCGGCCTTGTCATCCTTTTTCGGCTCTTCTTTCTTCACTTCAGCCTTTTTGTCGTCAGCTTTCTTGTCGCCGGCAGGAGCACCCATGATCTCGTTCTCACCATGCCACACGGCCTGCCACTTCTCGCCGTTGCGAACCCAAACGGTCGCCGCACGCGTAGGCTTCCAGTCGACCGACTTGCCGTTCTCAGTACAACTGCCGGTGGTGTCGTTTTTGTAGGTGAAAGCGTAAGTGTCATCGTTGATCTTTGACATTTGCGGTTCGCTGAGCTTGACGCCGTCCTTCATCTCGCACTTCGCGGTCTTGATCATCGAAACGATATCCGCCTTGCCCATGCGGTCCTTACCCATCGACATCACGGCCTTGTCAGAGAGCATGCCTTCAAAGTAGGCTCCGTCGCCCTTTGCATATGCTTCGCTGGCAGCTTTTTCCATCGCTAGCAGAGAATCTGCCGTCGGTGCCGCTGCGGTCGGTTTTGCCGTATTGGTGTTTGTGTTGGCGTTATTAGCCGGCGTATTGGTTGCCGGGGCCCCGCATGCCGCAAACAATGTGGCTGCTGAAATCAACAAAATTATCTTTTTCATACACTTATCTCCTTTCGAATAACTTGAATTCAAAAAACAATAGCCCGACAGATTTTGTTCGTAAAACCCCTCGAGCGTTCCTTCAGTCGTCCTAATTGGGTATAGTTTTAACACTACTACCAGATGTTGTCAAGAAAAAAGTGCGAGGAAATTGAGGAAGCCCGCACGTGAGTAAGGGCGTAACATAAGTCCCTGTTTACACGCGGGCCTCTGCATCAGTGCTTAAAGTGACGAATTCCGGTCAATGCCATGGCGATGCCGTGTTCGTTGGCGGCGGCGATCGATTCGTCATCCTTGATCGAACCGCCGGGTTGGATGATGGCCGAGACGCCAAATTTGGCGGCTTCGTCGACGTTGTCGCGAAACGGGAAGAACGCATCGGATGCGAGGACCGAGCCCTTCAACGATAGATCAAACCTTTCGGCACGCATCGCCGCGATGCGGACGGAATCGACGCGGTTCATCTGCCCTGCCCCGACGCCGAGCGTCTGATGGCCGTTGGCAAAGACAATGGCGTTCGATTTGACATGTTTGCAGACCGTCCAGGCGAGTTGCATGGCGTTGAGTTCGGCGTCGGTGGGCTGGCGATTCGTGACGATGTTGAGATCGGCTACGGCGAGGCGGTGAATGTCCTGGTCCTGGACGAGGAAGCCGCCGGAAATTTGCTTGAATTCGAGCGACGCGTCGGCTGACGCTGACGCTACCGACAAAACACGCAGATTCTTTTTGCTTTTGAATATTTCAAGAGCGTCGTCGTCGTAATCGGGAGCGACGATGACCTCGGAAAAAACTTCGATGACGTGTTTGGCGACGTCCGCATCAACTCTATTGTTAAAAGCGACGATGCCGCCAAACGCCGATACGGGATCGGTTGCGAGAGCACGTTCGTATGCCTGTTCGTTGGTCGAGCCTGTCCCGACGCCGGACGGGTTTGTGTGTTTGATAATCGCGACGGCACGTTCGTCAAAATCCTGCACTAAGTTCCACGCCGCTTCGGCATCGACGTAGTTGTTGAACGACATCTCTTTGCCGTGTAGCTGCTCGGCTCCCGCGATGCCGCCGCCATCGGTCGAATAAAGAGCGGCTTTCTGATGCGGATTTTCACCATAGCGGAGGTCGGTGACTTTGGCGAGTTCGATGAGTTGATACTCGAAAAGCTCACTGGCCGACGAAGGTAACCCAGTCGCTATCGCTCCCGGTTCTGACTCGTCCTCAAGTTCCACGAACGCAAGATGTCCGAGCGGATTTAGCGGTTCGAGGCGTTCGAGGTCGTCGTTTGATAGTTGTTTTGCAAGATACGACGAGATGGCGAGGTCGTAGCTTGCTGTACGCGTGTAGGCGAGTGTCGCGAGCCGCTGACGGGTTTCGAGCGAGAGCGAACCGTCGTTTTCATTTAGCTCCTCCGCTATCTCATCGTAAAGCCGCGAATCGGTCACGACGGCGACATCGCGCCAGTTTTTTGAGGCGGAACGGATCATCGCCGGGCCGCCGATGTCTATATTTTCGATCGCCTCGGCAAGACTGACGCCATCCTTTGCGACTGTTTCTTCGAACGGATATAGGTTTACGACGACGAGGTCGATCGGAACGATCCCGTGCTCGGTCATCGATGCGATGTGATCGTCGTTTTCGCGGAGAGCGAGCAAAGAGCCGTGTATCTTCGGGTGCAGAGTCTTGACGCGGCCACCCATCATCTCGGGAAAGCCCGTGACATCCGCAACCTCAGTTACGGTCAGCCCGCCATCTCGTAGGGTCTTTGCCGTGCCTCCGGTCGATATAATGTCAACGCCATGAGCGGCCAATGCCGAGGCAAACTCAGCCAAACGAGTCTTATCCGAAACGCTTATCAACGCTCGCTTTATCTTTCTCAATTCACTCATAAAATTAAAAAAAGGCGGCCCAAAAGACCACCTTTTCACAAACCTGCTCACTAAAATGCCGCGGCCGGGCCGCATGTTTATATTTATATCCCTCGTGAGCCACCCGGTTCAAAAAAAGAATCTGCCGAGAAACAAAAGGCTCAACACAAATATCATCGCGTAAATAATGATTTTGATAAGACTCATAAAATCTCTTATCCTTTAATAGCGAACCTACATTCTATTGCCGAATTACAGCCAATGTCAAAAAAAATAAGATCGATTTACCCGATATTGGCTGCTGCGGTACTAATTTTACAATTCTTTACAAATGCTAGGGCTCAGGACATCGAAGTTCGTATTCGATTCTTACCTGACGCCCCAACAACGCTCGAAGTCGAGGGCAAGTTTCTCTCAGGCAAGTCCCGCAAAAATCTTCGGAATTTGTCGCTCATGACTGAATACGCAGGAGTCACAGGATTGGCTGAGCGAGTCTCAAATATTGGTTTCGCCGACCGCGACGGCAACACCCTTACAAATAAACGCTTTAACGTGAGCGAATATGTCGCCGACGGCGATATTGCACTCTTTCGATATTTTGTGAATCTCGCGCCGCTCAGTCAGCGATCCGCTGCGGCTCATGTTTCGTGGATTAACGGCGACGCCGGTCTGCTCATGCTCGATGACCTAATGCCGCAGAGCAACGGCGAAAAGGTATCGGCACGCGTAAAGATCGACCTCCCGGTCGGCTGGGAAATATTCTCTCCGGGGCGATGGGCGTCGGATGGATTGTTTGAGGTCAATGATGTCAAGAAAGCGTCCCTTGTCGTTGGCAAGAATTGGCGTGAGGTAAATGCCGGAGCACTAAAACTGCTGATCTCGGGACAATGGCAATTTACCGATGACAAAGCGGCAAAAATGGCGGTTGAGGTATTTGGTGGTTATGCAAAAACATTTGGCTCGTCCGCGAGTCAAAGCACGCAGATCGCGTTGTTCAAATTTCCGGGCGATGTCCCGCTCGGCAATTGGGAAGCCGACACGCGTGGAAATAATATCACCATCGTCTCATCCGATATGCCGTTCAAATCGCAATCGCTACAGCGTCTGCACGAGCAGCTCCGACACGAGATATTCCATCTTTGGATACCCAACGGCGTAGATCTGAGCGGAAATTACGACTGGTTTTACGAGGGATTTGCGTTGTATCAATCTCTCAAGATCGGGGTCGGTACGAACCGCATTAGGTTTGATGACTATCTCGACACGCTGTCGCGGGCGTATGACATTGACGCGACGCAGGCCGTGCGGAACTCGCTCATTGATGCATCAAGGAAACGTTGGAACGGTTCGAATACGCAGGTTTATGCTCGCGGGATGCTTGTGGCTTTTCTGTGTGATCTCGCATTACTTGAAAGATCTAAAGGCAAGACCTCGACCGACAAGATGGTGCGTGAGATCTACCAAAAATATCACCAAGCGAATACGCGTGAGGACGGCAACACTGCGATTATTGGTATGATGCGTTTGCACGCCGAACTTACGCAGATCATCGATCGTTACATCACCGGTAGCGATAAGATCGACTGGCGTGATTTACTTGCAGCGGCGGGTATCGAGGCGGTGGCCCAGAATTCGGTGACTTCATTGCGGGTCGCTGCAAAACCATCTGGTCGGCAAAAGGATTTATTGGACAAGTTGGGTTATAATAATTGGCGAAAACTGACTCTAAATAATCGATGAAATTCAAGTTTTTTGTAAAAATCGCGGTTTTGGTTGCTGGCCTTTCTCAGGTCGGATGCGGCCTGCTCGACGCGGGCGTTTTCGGGCCGAGCGACACGGCAACGGTGATCGCTAAGACGGCTCAGATCCGCACCTCGTACTCGGTCGTGGCGGCCGATCTGCTTGAGGTGAAACGGGGCGACCGGCTCGACGTTCTAGATCAGGTCGAATTTGAAAAGGTGCCGTGGTTTCGTGTCCGTGCTCACGACGATGCTTTTACCGAAGGTTGGATCGAGGCTCAAAATGTTATCACGAGCGACACGCTGGCGAGATCAAAAAAGCTGTCCGAGGATTTTCTAGCTCAGGCGCCTCAGGCAGCTGGTATCATAAGATCGGCGTCAAACTTACGCTCCGCCCCGGATATGAACCCGGAGAACGTGCTTTTCAAGCTGGCAAACGGCTCGACCTTTGAGATCATCGCGTGGAAATTTGTCCCAAAACAAGAGGTTCCTGATGTCGACGATGCCCCAAAAGGCCAGCAAAAGACGGGAAAAAGATCAAAAAATGCGGAGATCGAGGCCGCAAAAGAAGAAGGCGAGCCGGACAAGATGGACGACAAGTATGACGTCTGGTATCTTGTACATCTTGATCCGTCGGTCTCGCCCGCACCCGCAGGATGGTTGTTTGGCAGGCAGGTCGAGCTAAAAGTTCCGAGTGACATCGTTTTCTTTCAGCAAAACAACCGAAAGTTTACGACTTGGCAGCGTCTCGACGCCGATTCCGCCAACAAGGTCGGAGCCGGCGATAAATCGCTCGCACCAGGCAGCTGGGTGGTCCTCTTTCGCGACAATTATTCAAAGCCGATCGATGGCGTCGAGCCTGATTTCGACGGTATTATGGTGCTTGCTTTCGACAAGTACGATCAGAGTTACTACACTGTCTGGCGAAATACACCGAACACCGAGCTCTGGGGATCGCTTCCTTTAAAGGTCGAGGGTAAGGGTGACAACAAGACGTTTACGGTTAAGCTGCGTAATCCGTCGGGGCAGATGGATGAGAAGACTTTTATCGTATTTAAGGATAAGAATCATCTGAAGGTGACACCGCCAGAGGACATAGCCCAATATCAAAAGAATCAGACAAAGCGAAAATAGCGAGACGTGGACGACCTGAACAACCCCTTTGCCGAGCCGTTCGAGATCGAGATCACTGATTCGCTCGATCTCCACGCGTTTAGCCCGAAAGACATCCGCCCGGTCGTTGAGGCCTACCTTGCCGAAGCTCATAAGAAAGGGTTTGCCACAGTACGGATCATCCACGGTAAAGGCGTGGGTATTCAGCGGGAGATCGTGCGAAAGGTTTTATCGGAAACGGATTTTGTGCGGTCGTTTAAAAATGCACCTGAATTTTCAGGCAGTTGGGGTGCGACGATTGTCCACTTTGTCCTGACTTAGGTTTGCCGCCGAAGTAGCCGCCGGGGCAAAAAGTAGTAACCAAAGATAGCGATCATCCAACATGCGAAGAAAGCTGTAAATCCGAACTGCACCCAGCCGCTGATCAGCGATGCGTCTGTCACATATCCGCTCGAGCTTCCGATCAGATAGCCGAGCGAAATAAACACCAAATTAAACAGAATGACGCCGATCGAATCGATCGCCAGCCAGCGGCGGACATCGTACTTCATAACGCCGAGCAATAGCGGAACCACCATTCTCAGATACCCCGGGAAATGAAAAAAGATCAGGACGTAGAAATTTGCCGACCGGAGGCGGGCCCGCAAACCGCTATTTTTCTCAACGATCCGGTCGACCATTGCAATATTGTCGGAGCCAAATCTGCCGGCGAGATAGCTGAGGCTGTCACCGGCAAAAGTTCCGGCTATGCCGGCTAAGAGGCAGTAGAAATAGTTTAATTCGCCAAAGGCCGCGACGAAACCGGCAAGAACGAGGATCGTCACACCGGGAACGATGACGCCAAGAAAGGCACAACTCTCAAGCAGCAACGCGACGAATATCGCGACGTAGCCATATTGGATAAGTGTAACTCTTAGAAATTCAAAATATTCCGTCATGGTTCAATTTAAGAGAACACTAGCCGACGCGTCCGGCCGCCTTCATAGAAAATTTGGCTTCGGCCATATCCGGAATTCCCTCGGTCAAAAATCGCGAGATTCGGTTTCGGTTTCTCTTTAATCGTTTGTAGGCCTTGAGGATGTCCAGCGTCAAAATGATGCGAGTCAGTCGGCAGTTTAGCTCGCCGTGCAGGTGATGGCCGACGACCTCAAAACCGAGGATACGCGTGTGAAACTTCAACGGCGAATTTACCTCTCCTTCGAAAACGTCGGTAATAAAATGCGAATAGTTGCGGGCGATCACCTCGGCGGAGGCAGCACGCATCAGCCTTAGAGCGACGAAAATATTCTTGCGGTACCGCGGCAGGATCATAAACCGGCCGATCTCGACAAATTTGCTCCGTCCTATCATCTGCGTTAGATCGACGCCTTCTTTCAACGTAAATTCAAATTCAGGCGGAATCTCAAGGCTCGGATCATATTGCAGACGGATCACGCCGGCCGGTTTGCCGTTGACCGTTGCCAGAAACCATGACCACTTATCCAGATCGGCGATATTCTCTGGAATCTCCGATTCGACTGAGTTGATCCATCGTTTTTCGCCGAGGTAAACCTCTTTGATCACCTGAAATGCTTTTGCCCTCGTTTCGGCATCCATAATTTTTGTGGTTTCTACTTTTACCATGACTTTTCTCCTTAAAATTCCGCGTTAAAGATAAATCCGCCTATTGCTGCAAAATAGGCGGGTCGAATGGATAACTCTTACCCGAGAGCCGCGAGAGTTCGGTCATAACGTTGTGCAATACTTTTTTGTCCAGATATAACAAGTGGTTTCGTTTGCTCCGTCTGGTCAGATTTGTCGAGCGATTAATATTGTTTGATTCTTCGATCTCATTTCGAAAGTAAAGCCTTTCGCCGACCCGCAGGGTCATCGAACCGAAAAATGGCATCTTTCCGTGCTTTGACCGATCTCTGAAATCGACACCGACCGGCACGACCGGAGCCGCAGATGCGATGGCGATCTTTCCTATACCGAGCCGCCCCGCCATCAATGCGGACGGATCATGATTGCGGGTGCCCTCAGGAAAGATGGCGATACTGCGATTGTCCTTTAGCGTTGAAACGCATTCATCCCAGGCCTTATCCGGTTTTTGCTTAGGAAGATCTCCGCTGAGCAGCTTAAATCTTGGTTTTTTGTTGAAGACGAATATTGGTTCGATGAGTCTTATAAACCGTCCCAATAGCGGAATCGAACCAAAGACCCAATCAACGACAAAGTGCACCTTAGCACCGTCGCGTCGATACAACAGGTACGCGGCCAAAAGAACGGTTTCGATGGAATTGTTGTGATTAAAGGCAAAAATGACGGGATCCGATGCGGATTCGATCCGTTCGTCATTTTCGACATGGATAAATGGCAGGAAGAAAAGTAGAATTGATTTGACAGCAAATCGTTGAGCGAAACTCAATCCATCCAACCTGGCAACTCTTAACTTATTAAGACCTCTCACGGAATAGAAGATCTATCAAAAAAATGCCCCTCGGGAATTCGATTCAAGGTGAGAGTGTAGACCCGCGATATTACCAAGATATTATCGAAATACAAACAAGTTCTAAAATTTTGGGTTTTTTGGCGATTTTTAGGAAACAAACCACAATATGTCTGTATTTCGGGCTGAGCGCCTACGAAATCTAGTATTCCCGATCTGGGTGCATGGAGGGCAAAAAAGATCGAATTTTGCTGCCGGTTTGGTCGAGTTTTTTATGAACTATCGTTCGTCTATGAGTTCGGCCCACGCTTCGTCGTCACCGCCCGATGCCAATTTTGGCTGCAGCAAGATCTCCTGTTCGGTAACGCGACGTTCGGCGGCCTCAAGCTTGTATTTCAGGCGGGCGCATTTTTGTTCGAGAGAGTGGATGTATTTTTTACGCTCGATGTGGAGCCGGTCGAGGTAAAACATATAGCTAAACTGCAGCCCGGCGACGCCGACCAGCACGAGGGACAATCCGATGAGAACGTATAAAAGCATAACCGTCGTCTCTAAAATTCGCTCTTTCCCGGATTATACTCTTGACCTCTGCCAAAGGAAAAGTAAAAATTTAACCAAACAACATAGGAGTGTGAGTTATGCGCGAAGACATTGTAAATTCGAATCCGGCGGCGCCCACCTTGGACAGGCGTGAGTTTTTTGTGACATCGATCTTGGCGGCCGGTACATTTGCCTCGGCCGTAATGCCTATACAAGCTCAGACGCAGATCAAGACCGACGACAAAGGGCTGATCGCCGGCGAGGTAAAAATTGCGGTCGCTGACGGCGAGATACCCGCATACCGGGCGATGCCGGATAAAAAGGGCGGTAAATTTCCAGTCGTCATGGTTGTTCACGAGATCTTCGGTGTCCACGAATGGATCCAGGACGTATGCCGTCGTTTTGCTAAACTCGGGTTTGTTGCAGTCGCTCCGGCGTTGTACGCCCGGCAGGGAGAGATCAAGGACCTCAAAGATTCGCGGGAGATCAACCGGCAAATCTATTCAAAGATTCCCGACACCCAGTCGATGACGGATCTCGACTCAACAGTCGCCTGGGCCGCAAAAAACGGCGGCAATACAAAGAAACTTTCGATTACTGGCTTTTGCTGGGGCGGACGCATCGTCTGGCTCTATGCTAACCATAATCCAAAGGTTAAGGCGGGTGCCGCCTGGTATGGACGCGTTGTGCCGACGCCGAATTCGCCCGTCAATGCGCTTCAGCCGACAACCCCTATCGACTTTGCAAAAGATCTGAAAGTGCCCGTCCTCGGCCTCTATGGCGGGCTTGATAAAGGGATCGCAGTGGACGGCGTAACGCGAATGCAGGCTGAGCTAAAGAAAGGGAAGTCGAAGTCGGAGATAATTATTTTTCCAAATGCCGACCACGGATTTCATGCCGATTATCGTCCTAGCTACAACAAACAGGCGTCCGAGGACGCGTGGGCAAGGCTGCTTGTTTGGTTTAAGGAGCACGGAGCTTCCTAGACAGCCGATCGCCCGATAAACAGGGCGGTAGTGACGCGCGAATTACAAATGGATACTGCAAACCTAAAACTTCTCTACACACTTCTGTGTGACGACGTCCGCATCGAAATGGGCAATAAGATCTCGCTGATGGGTGTTTTTCAAAACATCATGGTCGAGAAACTGCCCGTCTCGCTGATCAAATTTGCCGTCATCAACCACTGGAGCGGACAGGGAAATCACGAGACCGAGGTCCGCATCCTGTCGCCCGACAAATCCGACCTCATCGTCACCTCACAGCCGACTCAGATCGACCTTGCGGGTGGAGGCTTTACCGATAACGTCAGCTTTTTTGTAAATGTCGTATTCTCAAACCCCGGCACCTACTGGGTCCAGACGATAGCAAACACGGTCGTTTTAGAGGAATTTCCGCTGATCATTACGGATTCGGAAAACCTCGATTCGATGCGCCCCGCCGAAGAGATCACCGAAACAATAAATTAATTTCAGACTCAATCCGGCGAAAGGCCATGCTACTGCGCCGTCAATTTGCCGGAAATATTATTTATTTCATCTTTAAGCTGCGAGTACTTTTCGCTGTCTGACTTCAAAGTCTTTTTTCCAACCAGCAGCCTTATGAGTTCACCACCTGCGAAATAATATCTTTGCTCTTCGACGCGAACGACTTTCACCGGTTTGTTCAAGCCGATCTGGGTGTCATATTTACTATGTCTGATATAGCCAAATATCAAAGAGCCATCCCGATAATAAAATTCGCCGGTCGCCTTAAAGGTTTCGCCATACATTTTCGCGGTGATCTTTCGTAGATCGTCGCCGGAGCGGTAATATGTTGCTTCCGTGCCTTCGAGCGAAATATCGTCGACGTCTTTCGTTACTTTCTTGTATTTCGCAGCCCCTTTATTGATCGCCGCCACCTGGGAGCGGATCTCGGTAATATCCCTCTCGGTCTGGGCCTGTGCGGAAACGATACCGATAAGACCCAGAACAAGGCCTAGACTTAACATACCGATACTGTATCTGAGTAAACTCTTCATTTCTTTGCTCCTCGCGTTACTATTATTCGTTAATTGATTTGCCCGCAATGTTTGGCCTATTTCTCATCGCGGTTGATGTCGAGTGAGATCGCCATCCGATAGACGGCGGCCGAATCGACCTCGATCTCTTTACTTGCGGTCGCGTCTTTATAGGTTGCAGTGATGCGGTACTTTGCGTGTCCTTCTGGTTGGCTAAAGTTAAATTCACCGCTGATCGTCGTCCAGCCGGTTCCCAGATTTTTAGTTCCGCCGTCGGAATTGATTCGCTCGACGGTTACCTTAGCCGCAGTGACGCTGGTGCCGTCTTTAAAGAATACGCTGCCCTGGATGATCACTTTTGACCCGCGATCGATCATTAGAAAGAGATTGCCTCCGAGGTCGACCGTCCTATTCTTTTTGACCTCGACGCCATATTTGACTCCGGATGAGTAGCCCTTAGCGTCGAAAACAATATTGTAAACGCCGGTTTCGAGACCGGTGATAATAAAGTCGCCCTTGCTGCCGGATGTGGCGGATCGAATATCTTTAGAATTTTGCCGAGCGGTGATCTTCGCACCGCTGATCGCATCGCCATTCATCGCCTTAACACGGCCCTTCACGCCGCCCGTCTCTTGACCGTAAGCCGGGAGTAAGGAGCAGTAAGCAGTGAGCAGTAAGGCGACTGCCAATTGGAAATATTTTTTACGAATTCTGTGCATGCAATGTCGGGGCGGCCTGTAGGCGCATTTCTCCGGCTACATCATTGATGATGTCTTCGAGCGTTCGGGTTGGCTGATAACCGATCATGCGTTTAGCTTTTTCGAGGCTTGGGACACGGCGCTGCATATCCTCAAAGCCTTCGCCGTACGCTTCGCTATACGGGACAAAGCGGATCTCGCTCGTGCTCCCGGTCAGGGCCATCGCCGTTTCGGCAAGCTTATTGATCGATATCTCGCTGTCGCTGCCGAGATTGACGACCTGGCCGAAACACGCCGGAGTTTCGATCAGCTTGGTCAGGCCGCCGACAACATCGGTGACATGCCCAAAGCAGCGCGACTGCGTGCCGTCGCCGTGAACCTCAATGGTCTCGTTCTTGAGAGCTGCCTTAACAAATCGCGGCACGACCATGCCGTATTGTCCGGTCTGACGCGGGCCGACGGTGTTAAAAAGCCGCGCGACGACCACCTGTAGCTGAGTCTCCTTAAAATGCGCGAGGGCGAGGAATTCGTCCAGAGTCTTGGCACAAGCGTATGCCCAGCGGTGCTTATCGGTCGCACCGGTCAAAAGGTCATCATCTTCCTTAAACGGCAGCGAAAGGCCTTTGCCATAAACCTCGCTCGTCGAAGGTATCAACACACGTTTTCGGTACTTTGAACAATTTCCAAGCACGACATCGGTGCCATGAAAGATCGTCTCGATCGTCTTTACGGGCTGCTCCATTATCAAGCGGACGCCGACGGCGCTCGCCATGTGATAGACGCGGTCCGATTCGCGGATCAACTCTTCCATCAGCTTTGCGTTTAGCACGGTGTCAATGATAAGCCGGAAGCCATCCTGATCCTCAAGGTGGGCGATGTTGGAATATCGCCCGGTCGAGAGATCGTCGATGACCGTGATCTCATGGCCCTCGTTTAATAATTTGTCAGCAAGATGGCTGCCGACGAAACCCGCCCCGCCGGTGATGAGTATCTTCATAGTCTCTATATTATAACTGATTCAAAATATGCGGCCGTCTTTTTCAGGCCATCGGCAAGCATTACCTCTGGCTCCCAATTTAATAATTTTCTAGCTCGTTCGATATTCGGCTGACGTTGTTTCGGGTCGTCAGGCGGCAGCGGCAAATATTTGATCTTTATCGGTTTGGCGATAGCTTTGCTGACCTGCTCGGCCAATTCGTTCATCGTGAACTCGCTCGGGTTGCCCAGATTTACCGGCAGATGGACATCCGGGGCCTCGGCATTCATCAATTTAATGATCCCGTCCACAAGATCGCTGACATAACAAAACGAACGTGTTTGCGTCCCGTCGCCATAGATCGTGACATCTTTGCCGCGCAGTGCCTGAACGATAAAATTGGACACGACACGGCCATCATCCTCGAGCATCCGCGTCCCGTAAGTGTTAAAAATACGCACGATACGAGTATCGACATTACTTTGACGATGGTAATCCATCATAAGTGTTTCGGCGACTCGCTTACCTTCGTCATAGCAGCTACGGAGGCCGATCGGGTTGACGTTGCCGAAATAATCCTCGGTCTGCGGATGGACGACGGGGTCGCCGTAAACCTCGGATGTCGATGCCTGTAAGATACGGGCCTTGACGCGTTTTGCGAGCCCGAGCATGTTGAGCGTTCCCAAAACGTTGGTCTTGACGGTCTTGACCGGATTGTATTGATAATGCACAGGCGACGCGGGGCAGGCAAGATTATATATCTGCTCGACCTCAAGCAGAATAGGCTCGGTCACATCGTGGCGGACAAGCTCAAAATGCGGATCATCAAGCAGATGAGCAATGTTTACCTTGCGGCCCGTAAAGAAATTATCGAGGCAGATGACCTCGTTTCCCTCAGCAAGCAGCCTCTCGCAAAGGTGCGATCCGATAAATCCGGCCCCGCCGGTGACTAGTATTCTCATAATGGATTCACCACAGAGACACGGAGAGCACAGAGAGGAAAGCAAAGCCCTACGAACCTATATTGAGTATATTAAAAATCTCTGTGTTCTCAGTGTCTCTGTGGTGAATTTCCTATTTTAGATTCTTTTCGAAGAAATTTAAAATACGCGTGTATTCGTCAGTCCAGCTTGTCGGGCGGGTAAAGCCATGATTTTCCGCTGGGTAGAGCATCGCTTCGAAATACTCTGTCTTGCCGAGCCGGATCAATTTCTCGATCAACTGCTGTGAATCCTGAACCGGAACGTTGTCATCGACCATACCGTGCAGGATCAGAAGTTGCGTTTTCAGGCCGTCGGCATACGAGATCGGTGAACTGCGTTTGTAGGCCTCGGGGTTCTTGTCCGGAAAACCAAGACGCTGTGCCGTGTATTGCGGCGACGATGCATAGTAATTTTTCCAATCACCGACTGGGCGAAGAGCAGCAGCCGCGGCGATCTTCTCAGGGACACGGAATGCTAGCATCTCGGCCATAAACCCGCCATAGCTACCGCCGTAAACGCCGACCTTGGCCGGATTTACCGCGTAATTCTTGATCATAAAGTCGATGGCGTCGATATGATCGTCCATATCCTTACCACCGAGGAAATCATAAACATCCGTCCGCCAATCCCGTCCGTAGCCCGCCGAGCCGCGATAGTCGATGTCGAGCACGACATAGCCTTTCTGCGTCAACATCTCGTTGAACATAAACTCGCGATAATAATTATTCCAGCCGTTGATGACGTTTTGCAGATATCCCGCACCGTGAACGAAAACGACCATTGGGTATTTTTTCTTTTGGTCAAAGGCGGTTGGCAGATAGATCTTGGATTTGATCTGCTTGCCGTCGCGGGACGGGATGTCGATGAATTTGGGTTCGTTCCACTTCTTCGAAAACGAAGGGGGAATCGTTGAGGTAAGTTGCCTGGGGCCTTCTGTTCCGGGGCATCCAGGGCAAACTGTAAGTGCATATAGGTCATCCGGCTGGTTCCACGTCGAACGACTATAAATCAGCGTCGGTAGCGATTTCTTTTCATCGAGCTGAGGCGAAACCAACATACCTTTTAAGCTGGCTCCAACAGGGAACTTATCGCCATGAAACGGCACTATCGCCTGAAGAACTCGTTCGGCAGGTCCATTTCCCGTAGACAGATAGAGTATCTGGTCTCCGCCAAGGATCCATTTGGCCCACTCGACCTGCCAATTGCCCTTTGTAACCTGCTGCACATCTACCTTGCCGGTAAAACCCGAATCGGTCGGATTCTCTTGACGAACCGTTCCAGACGGATTCGGCTCGGCGGCTCGCTTCTTCAACGTCGCGAGATAGATGTGGTTATATCCGTCCTTTTCCGAACAGAAAAATAGCTGGTTCGCGTCTTTTGGGTTTGGTTCGAAGATGGCGGAAAGCGGTGCTTGCCATTTTTCGTCGGTTTCGTCGGAAATGGTGATGATCTGTTCGTCTTTGCTGCCGGCGTTGTGGACGTAGAAAAGTTGGCGGCGTTTGGTGTCTTTGTCGTTGCGGTCAACGATCACACTGCGGTTGTCAGCGGCCCACTTGATACCGCGAAAATTGCCGACGCCTTCCTGTTTTGGCAGTTTGATCTCAAACGGCGTATCACGGCTCGCGTCGGTCGGCACGACAAAAACTTTCTGCTCCGACCATCCGCGACGAAACGTAGGGGCATCGACAAATTCGCCAAGATAATTCGGCACGAATAGAGCCTTGAATTTCGAGTTGTCCGACACCGTGTAGGCGAGCATTTTGCCGTCTTTCGAGACGACCGCTCCGCCGACCGAGATGAACTTGGCCGCGTCGGCCTCTTTGGTCAACTGCACCGTCGTTGCGTCCGCGATATTAAGCACAAAAAGATTGCCGCCCTGCTGATAAAGAATGCTCTCATTATCGATAAATCTTGCACCGACCTCCGCCGACTGGGTCTTTGTAAAACGCTTTGGCTTCTGTTCGCCTAGCGTCAAAACATAAAGATCGCCGCCCTGCGAAAACAGCAGTTTTTTAGAGTCGGGTGACCATTCGAAATTGCCAAGAGCGTTTTCGCGCTCCTTTACAAAATCGTCCTTCACGGTCAGCCCGTAAGTGAGCTTATTCTCAGGCGTCGGCGAGACGACAGGCTTTGGCAGATCGCTGACCCGTAAGATCACCCTGCCGTCTGCCTGCGAAGTCGACGAAAGATACAGATCACGGGGCAATCTGCCCTCGGCATTCCACAAATAAACAACCTTTGTCCCGTCCGGCGACAGCTTTTCACCCTCGACCCGCATCCCCGCGATCGACGGCTCGGCCATTATCTCGCGAACCGTCAGGTTTTGGGCGTTCACGCCCCACACAAGTAAAAAGGCAAAAGTAAAAAGGCAAAAAAGTGTGCGAATAGTGACCTTGATCTTCATTAGTTATTTTTCTTCGTCTAGTTCGGATTCTCGTAGGGCATACAGCACCTTTAAACCCGCTTCATCCTTCGGTCGAGCAGCGGCTTCCTTGGCGATTATCAGGCTTGGTATTGAAAGTATATGTGTCGGAAACCCGTCGAGATCAACAGTAATCGATTTTTTGAGCAGATCGTCGTAATTGCCAAGCCCTTTAACCTCACCGAGCAAGTCAACGTCACCCATTGAAGTTGCGAAGGTGAAATTAGTTCCGTGCTGCAATGTTGACCAATCAAAAATGAAAGGCAAGTCCTCCGGGAGTCCGCGAGGACGTGGTTTTAATGGCCCTAAGACTTCGGCAATCTTTTTCAAGTTTTCAGGGGTCCGCGAGTAGCAAATATCAAGGTCTTCAGTAATATAGTTTCCGCCGTGGCTTCGAATTGCAATTCCGCCGACAATGACAAATTCAACATTGGATTGACTCAAAAGTCTTGCAACTTCGAATAGGTTGATCATAAGACCTTGTCTCTGGCTTTTGCCCGTTTCATTGCTTCTGCAAATTTCAAGACGGAATTTGCAGCTTGATCGTTTCTCTTTATCCTTTCCATTGGTGTTAAGCGTAGATTCTCAACTATCTGAGTCAGGTCAATCCCGTAATCTCTTGCTTCGGCGATCTTACTGCCAGCTTTCGGATGTAATAGCTTTTCTTCGCGCGTCCGTTTCATATCTATATTTTACGGCAATTCTAACCCCGCCGCACGTTTTTCCGCCTTCTGGGCTTCGGTCAGGCGGCCGTAGTCGTAGATCGCGTTTTCCCATGTGCCGTACATCGCATTCGGCAAGACGATCCAGCGTTTGCCCCAGTCGTTTTTAGCCTTATCGACCTCGGCGAAACGGTCGGCCACAGTTCGCTTTTCAAATACGTCGGAAAGGTCGTCGAGGTTATCGCCCATTAGCAAAACAATACGGTATTTTTGAAGAATAAATTGACGTCGCGGCTCCTTTGTTGAGATTGGAATATTGTTTGGATCGACCTGACGGAGCAAAACATTGTCGGAGGAAATATCTCTAAATCCGACGTTTTTAAGATTATCCATAGTTGCCTGTTTCTGCACTTCGTCGCGGTTAGAAACAAAAAAAACCTTGACGCCTTTTGAGACCGCATAATTCAGGAAATCGACCGCGCCCGGGATCGCCTTTGCTGAGCGCATCTCGCCCCAGGCGAACCATTGTTTTATGTTGAACGGCAGGCGGTTTTTGATGTTATAGGCCTGTGCCGGGGAATTATCGAGCAGGGTCTCGTCGATATCGACGACAACGGCGCGGGGCTTTTTTTGCTCAGCCTTTGGCAATTGTTTTACATTCTTTTTGTCGAGGTCGTCGTCGAGCTGCCAGTGGGCAAGATTAAATGCTTGATACGCAAGAGCGCGGTATTCCCCAGCCTTTTGCATATAAAGCGTTGCCCCGGCCTGATATTCGTTATCGGCGATTGCCTGAGGGGCCATCGCCCCCGGCTGGGCGGCCGAACGTGTGACATAATAAGTTGTCGATGCTGTGCAAAGCACTAAAACCAGCGCAGATATATCTCGTCGTAATTTCATATTGATGGTTGAGACGGAAATTTTAATTGATTATAAATAATTATGTCCGAAATGCCGAAAGTAAAACCAACGGTCGAACCAGTTGAGCAGTCCAACCGATCAACCTTGAGCGATGACCAAAAAAAACGAGAGTATTACTACGATGACGCTCACGGCTATGAGAAATATCATCCTGAAACAGAAGACGATGAGATTACCACCTCGTCAAGCGAAACCGCTACCGTTCCTCCTGTGTAAAAGGGATGCTTTCTTATGCGGCGGTCGTTTCGATATCGACCTTGATCCCGCGCCAGTTTCCCTGACTAAAACGAACAAGACTCAAAATGCATCGCGTAATATGTCCGGCTAGAATTGCGAGCCAGATGTGAATCGGTTCGAGGGTGGTCAAAAGCCTGACCGCAAAAACGATTCCGAGCGGTATGACCACCTGCGAGATAATAGAGATATAGAGCGGGCTTCGCGTGTCACCCGTACCTTGAAGGCCGCCTGTGTACGTAAGAGCTACCGAAATAAATAGTCCGGAAAAGGCGAGGATGCGTAAAAGCTGCACACCGAGTGCGACCGCATCGGGGTCGGTCATGCCAAATATCGCAAGCAACTGCATCGGAAAAAAGAAGTAAAAAATCCCGAGAAAAGCAGACCCGACAACACCGAATTTTGCAGCAGTATTGACAGCGGCCATCGCACGCTCAGGGTGTCCGGCACCTAGGTTTTGCCCCGCGACGGCTGCGGCAGCCCCCATGAGCCCGACCGATGTCCATGTAACAAGCGAGAAAAGCTGACCGTAAGAAACGGCAAAGGCGGCCTGTGCTGCGGCGCTCTGCGCCAAGCCGCCGATGAAAGAGAGCATCAGGACGCCGCCGATATTCATCGCAATACCCTGGATGCCGGCCGGCAATCCAAACTTAAATAAGGATCGAATGACGCTCCAATCAGGTGCCCATCCTTGTCCGCGTGGAAACCCCACGACCCACGCGCCGCTCCACAATTTATATATTGCGTAAATACCGACGATGCCGGTCGCAATACTCGTTCCCATTGCCGCTCCGGCTGTGCCATAGGCCGGTATCGGGCCGAGGCCGCGAATGAGCACAATATTAAATAAGAGATTTAGGATGGTCATTGCGATGCCGAGGATCATCGGCGTCTTTGCGTCACCTGCGGAACGAAGCGCACCGCTCGTCATAAAAAAGATCAATAGTCCAAAGCTAAAGACGAAGGTGATCCTCAAAAACGGCAGTGCCTCCGCCTTGACGCCGGCGTCCGAGCTGACGAAATCCAGCAGGTAAGGCGCTGCAAAATATCCGACCGGGGCCATTACACCGACCGCCAGAAAAATGGCGGTGAGAAAGGCTTGGTAAACGGTGCGGTTAACCTTTTCGGGCTCGCGGGCACCGGCAAAACGCGCGACCAGTACGCTCATCCCCGTGAAAAGCGACGAGATAAATACGATAACGACGAGAAATATCTGAAAGCTGATGCCGATCGCGGCATTGGCCTTATAGCCGACCAGATTGCCGACCAGTACGTGATCGACAATGCCTTGCAGACCTCCGAAAATGTTTGTCAGCATCGTCGGCCAGGCGAGTTTCCATACTGCCCGGGCGAGCGGCCCCTCGACGATCGAACGATCAAATTTTTTAGTTGGCGGCGCGACATCGACCGGATCGTCGCTGACAATTTCTGGGAAAGTTTCGACTGGATCTTCGGCCATTAGTTCGTATGAATACGGATTCAAGGTTAAACTGTTTCGGCCCATTCGTAAAACGCGGGAGTTCGTTCTGAGTTCCCGCGTACGCCGGCTTTTCGCTAACTCCGGGGCAACTAAAGCGGGAACTCAGAACATTTTTGAAAAAGTCAGCGGTTATACAAACGGATTCGTATCCGCGCTTGGCCCGTAGATCGCCGGCAGAGGGACGTCTAGTTCGCGGAGATAGACCGAAAGCTGGCCGCGGTGATGATACTGGTGGTTACACATGATCGCGCGGAGCAGAGCGATTTTCGGCATAGCCATCGCGGTTTTTCCGTTCATCTGAAATTCGAAATTGTCCATCGCGGCTTCGTTTGTCATCCCGGCAAGGATTTCCGTAGCCCGTTCGGTTCCGCTCGTGTGTTCGGCAATAATCGCCTCAATGTTGTCCGGTGCTTTTGGCATTTCGACCGCCGTTGGGTCGAACGAGGGCAGAAGCGCCATTTCCGAGATATTGCGGTTGCATGCTGCGACGTGCCAGGCCAATTCGCCAAGCGACATCGATTTTTCATGCGGTTTCCAGCTAAGGTTGTCGTTTGGTACGACGTCAAGCAGCCGACGCGTGGTCGCAGCTTCCTGTTCTACTTCGGGTATCATCGACGCCGCCATTGACGGCATCTGCATTTGTGCTGTGCTCATTACTTTTTCTCCTTTTTGATTATATCTATCTATTTTGCCTTCATCCTGTTGTTGCGTGAATTGTGTTCGACCTCGGCCAAGCCGAGTTCTTCCATAAGCGGCGGAATGTACATGCCAAAACGGCCGCGAAGCCCCTTTTTCATGCCATACCAGCCGCCGACCGGGTTGTCCGCCGAGCGGCCCCACGCCTCGACCGTCCCGTCTTTTGCCGGTTTTTGTTCGTCCGCGCTTCCGAGTTCGACCCAATCTCCATTTTTTTTGAGCATCGAATGTAGATCGTCGATACAGCGTGCATCATAGTGCAAAACGGTCTTTCCGACCGTGCAGACGATTATTTCCGTGCCGTCTTTTACGTCCTTATACATTTCATAGTCGGACGTTTGTGGCGGCGTTTTTAATTTCCAGGGATCTTCTTTTGTTCCTTTTGACATGTTTTCTCCTTGAATTGTAGAGTCGTCATTCTCCGGCTCCTACACAGTTTTATGCAGGCGAGATGCCTGCGATCCGGCCAGCGGGACACCGGCGTTACAAAGGCAGGCAGTACAATAGCCTGCTCCTAAACCAAACGACAAAGCCTATTGTCGTTCCGCCGCTTTTTTCAGGTCGGCAGCGTATCGTTCGAAGATCGGCCCAAAATCAGGCAGCTTGCCGGCGATCATTGGCAGCATCAGGCCGCTGAATATTTCGGACATTTCAAAATCAGTCGTTCCGTCCGAATTCTCAGTTAAGTTAAAGTATCTTTTACCTTGGAACATCGGTGCAAACCCATCCTGCCAGAGCATACTTTTATTTGGGGTGAATTCGGCGACTCTTACCTTAAAAGTCCTGCCCGGAGCTTCGGGCACCTTCATTTTCACGGTTCCTCCGAGCGAGATGTCGCCTTTGAGACTTTCGAGAGTCGAATTCCACTTAGTGTAATTGTCAGCGTCAGTCAGCAGTCCCCAAATCTTTTCGGCGGACGCATTAATTACGTTGGAAATCTTGCATTCCATGCGAAATGTGCTTTTTGTTTTTAAAGCTTTGTGGTCATGTTTTTCAATCATTTTTTCCTTTTTAATGTTGCGAACAACGTATATGACTAAATATTTAAACTTTCAGGTCCGAAAAAGCGATGCGAGCTAAATCGCTCTAACTGCCAAACTCGATATCGGCGGCGTTTCTCGTTTACATGGATCCTATTCAGAAGTTTATTAATTAGAAATTTTCCTTTTCGTTCTTCCCGCCTTCGCTTGAGTTTTTTCTCGTATTTGTGAGCACTTTCACGCAAAGCCGCCAAGAACGCAAAGGAAGAGAAAGACTCTATCGCGTAATCCGGGTTTATGCTTAACTCTGCGATGATTCCACATCATCCTTTATCCTGAGCAACGTGCTCGACCAAAGCTCGGCGAATGGGCCGACCCACCGCTCGTAGATTTGTCGGATCGGCACTACGTTCAACGAATTGATCCGCCGCCGTCCTTCTTCGCGTGTGAGGACCAATCCCACATCGCGCAACACATCGATATGCTTCATCACGGCGTGCCGTGTCATGTCCGGAAACGAATTGACAATTTCCGTCGTCGTTTTCGCCCCCGGCCGCAGCAGGTCGAGGATCGTGCGGCGTGTCGGATCGGAAAGTGCTTTCCAAACCGGGTCGAGCGCGTCTGCCATATTTATGCCGGTGAGCCCCCCGCGTTACTAAAATCGCTTTTGATATTTGCAAGAATATGATCCCAGCCGTCTTTTAAGCCTTCGCGATGCTGTGCGTCGAGCAATCCCAGAGCACGATGCCGAAACATGATCTTCGTCCCGCCATCAACTTCTTCGAGTTTGATCTCGATATGATTAAGTACCGGATATGACATAAACATCGGCCCGCTCAACTCCAGCAAGGTCGGGGCTTTGATCGTCTGAACGTGGCCCCACAAATGCTGTATCCCGTCACCGCGATCGCGGATCCATCGGCCGCCGGCAAATTCCTCGATATCGAGATCCATCGATGTTCCGTCCGAAGTCGTGCTGCCCTTGCCAAATCTGTAGATCACCCCTTTGAAGACGTCATCTATAGAGCCGTTTATCACGGCCTCTTGCTGCACATCTATAGTCATTTCATCTAAATTCATAATTACAGTCCTCCTTTGCGTAAAAAAAGAATAACGTAACTGAAAAGTTACGTCAATAGAAAAAATGAGAAATTTTGTTGAGCTAAAAAAACAGAGGCTGTCGTTGCTGACAGCCTCTGTTTTTAATTGGTTTAGGGGTTAGTGACTATTTCTTCGGCCGCTCGTTTGCTTTCAGCACGCGTTTGCGGAGGCGGATCGCTTTTGGTGTGACTTCGATCAGCTCGTCGTCGGCGATAAATTCGAGTGCTCGTTCGAGCGACATTTCGCGTTGAGGGACGAGGCGCATGGCTTCGTCGGCGGAGGTTGTACGCATGTTCGAGAGTTTTTTCTCTTTGATCGGGTTGACGTCTAGGTCGACGGCACGGGCGTTTTCGCCGACGATCATTCCCTCGTAAACTTTGATCTGCGGCTTGACGAAAAGCACGCCACGTTCCTGCAGATTGTAGAGGGCATACGTGTTAGTCTCGCCCATACGATCGCTAACCAAGGATCCGGTCTGACGCGATTTCATTTCGCCCTGCCATTTGTCGAATCTCAGGAAAAGCGTGTTGAGAAGTCCGGTTCCCTTTGTTTCAGTCAAAAACTCACCGCGAAATCCGATCAGCCCGCGAGAGGGAACTTCGAATTCGAGTCTGACGCGGCCCGAACCGTTGTTGATCATTTTGGTCATCTGGCCCTTGCGGCGGCCCATGGCTTCGGTGACGACACCGATGAATTCTTCGGGGACATCGATGACGACCAGCTCGATCGGTTCGAGCAATTCGTTGGTCGTCTCATCCCGTTTGGTAATGACCTCTGGTTTTGAAACCTGAAGCTCGTAGCCCTCGCGGCGCATCATCTCGATCAAAATTGCGAGCTGCAGTTCACCGCGTCCCGAAACCTTAAATTGCTCGGCGGCCTCGGTCTGAGCGACACGTAGCGACACATTGCCGAGCAGTTCGCGGTCGAGCCGCTCTTTGATCTGCCGCGAGGTTACAAACTTGCCATCGATGCCCGAGAAAGGCGACGTGTTGACGCCAAATATCATCGCGATGGTCGGCTCGTCAACGGCGATCACAGGCAAGGGTTTCGGATTATCGACCGACGTGATCGTCTCGCCGATCTCGACATCGTCAAAGCCGGCCAGCGAGACGATCTCACCCGTGCCGGCCGAATCGACAGGCGTCCGTTCGAGGCCCTCGAAAACAAATAATTCCTTGACTCTTGTCTTTAACGTCGAACCGTCACGTTTTGCGACGACGACCTCTTGATTCTTTGCGATCTCGCCGGAGAAAATACGGCCGATCGCGAGCCGGCCGACAAAGGGATTGTAATCAATATTGGCGACCAGTAATTGCAGCGAATCTTCGCGCAAGGCATGCGGAGCGGGAATCGTCTCGATCACCTGATCAAAAAGCGGGATCAGATTTTTTGATTCGTCGGCGAGGTTCTTTTTTGCAACGCCGTCACGCGAGATCGAGTAGAGGATGGGGAATTCGATCTGAGTGTCGTTGGCCCCAAGATCGATAAAAAGGTCATATATCTCATCGACGACCTCTTCGGGACGGGCGTCCTGACGATCGATCTTGTTAACCAATGCGATGCAGGGAAGTTTGAGTTCGAGAGCCTTTCGCAGGACAAATCGCGTCTGCGGCAGACAGCCCTCGGCTGAGTCGACCAGCAGGACAATGCCGTCTACCATCTTCAAAACCCGCTCGACCTCGCCGCCAAAATCGGCGTGGCCCGGTGTGTCCAAAATATTAATTTTGTAGTCGCCATAGCGAACGGACGTGTTTTTCGCCATGATCGTAATGCCGCGCTCGCGTTCAAGATCCATTGAGTCCATTACGCGGTCAACGACCGCTTCGTTATCACGGTGCGTGCCCGATTGAGCAAGCATCGCATCGACAAGCGTTGTCTTGCCGTGGTCAACGTGAGCGATAATCGCGATGTTTCGTATCTTTTCCGTAGTGATCATAGTTCTAAATCCCCGTCCGAAAGCAAACGAGTATAATGACTGATTGGAGCGTGAAAGGCAATTTTGAAGCAAAGGAAAAAGGCCGGACACATGGCCCGGCCTTTTTACACGAGTTTGTGGTTAATTAGTTTGAACTCTTACCGACGATCAGGTTGTTCTGAACGCGAAAGACATTGGATACGCCGTTTGCGAGAATATTCAGCGTGTTGTAATCGCCCGAATTGGCGACGTAGCCCTCAAGTGTTATCCGTCCGTTTTCGACGATGATCCTGACGTCAGGCCGCGTTTCCCAAAAATAGCGGTAGAGGCCGTGGCGGGCAAATGTCCGCAATGCCTCACGACGGATCTGGTCGTCAAATGACGAGAGCGGCAGCTCCTCGATATTGTTAATTACTGTCGAGACACCGGCAATGTCTTTGACATACCTCGCGGCCTGTCCCTTTGTTCCAAGGGAATAGACCTTACCGGTCAATGTCACTGTGCTGCCATTTACCTGAAAACTGATAAAGTCAAACACCCCGTACCGCGGCAGTTTGAGAATCTCCTTGTAAACTTTCTGCTCGACGGTCTTTTCCGCTGCCTGATTTGCAGAGGTATAGCTCTGAGCGTTTACACTCAATACCGAAAACGTGGCGATCGTAAAAATTAGTGCGAAAAATGATTTAATTCTATTCATATAGCTCCTGAATTCTTTCAGAAATAGGTCAAATTATCTTGACGACTATATGACGTATTGGAGGGACTTTTAGCTGCCTTAAATCGTGTTACGAAGTGTAAAGTTTTGTGATCGCAGCCGGTCAAACGCGGGTTTGACGCAGAGCTTCGTAGAGCACGATCCCGACGCTGGTGGCGAGATTAAGGCTGCGGACGTTTTTATTTGGCATCGGAATCGTTAGGCAATGATCCCAGTTGGCCCGAAGCAGGTCTTCGGGCAGCCCGCGCGTCTCGCGGCCAAATATGAGACAGTCATTCGCCGCGTAATTCCAATCTGTGTATAGCCTTTCAGCTTTGGTCGTCAAATAGATAAACCGGGAATCCGGCAGCGCGGCGTAAAGCCCGTCGAGGTCAATGTGGCGGTGAAGATCAACATCGTCCCAATAATCGAGGCCCGAGCGTTTCAGCGTGCGGTCGTCCATTCGAAAGCCGGTGGCCCCAACGATGTGCAGCGCGGTGAAAGTCGCGGCACAGAGACGGGCGATGTTGCCTGTGTTTGGCGGAATCTCGGGTTCGACAAGCGCGATGTGAAACATAGTGAACAGTGAACAGTGAATATACTTACCAACTCATTATTCACTGTTCACTATTAACTATTCACTGACTGTTTGCATCTTTCGAGCACGATCTGTCATCAATTGATAGTGTCGCTGTGCTCGTTCGGTGCCTAAACCAAAGGATTATGCTACAATCCGCATTTGCGAATTAACACATCTACCCGGAGAAATATTTGGTGATATTGCGTTTATATAGATCGATCTTTGCCGCTTTTTTGTTAGTGGCGGGTGTCTTTTCATTGTCTGCCCAGGTTGCCGATCCGAAACCGGATACCAATCCAAAAAAAGATGCGGCCAAACCTTCACCGACCCCGGACCGCAAAGCGGTAGCGGCAAAACCGACCACGGCCGAACAGGTCGTCGAAACCTCGTTGGTCGTTTATGGCCTCGGCGGGGGACGCGTTTTGTTAAACCAGATCCGAAAGACGACGCTTGAACGCGGCCGTTCGACCTATACCGAAACCGATGGCAAGGTGCTACAGTCCACATATCAGCGATTTGTTATTCGCGGCGATAAGCTCGTCAAAGAAAAGATCAGGCTCGATCAGGATTTCCCGAATGCCAAATATTCGCTGGTTTTTAATGATCAAAAGATCTTCATGATTTATAACAACACGACCTTTACCCCGCGTGAAGATGCGGCAAAGAGATTTGAGTTTCAGATCATCCACGGGATCGAATCGCTCCTCAGGTACAAAGAGGACGAATCGTCTATAACGATGGGTGAACGGGAAAAGGTAATGGGCGTCGATTATTACGTCATCGATCTGACTGATAAAGCAGAACGTAAAACCCGCTATTACATTAGCGCCAAATCGTTTCGCGTAATGATGCTCACCTATGAGGACGGCGGCGTAAAATACCGTCGCCGGTTTTACGACTACAACTACGCCCAAGGCACGCTCGTCCCGTACCGCACGGTCCTATGGGCCAATGACAAGATCGTCGAAGAAACGGACGTAGGCACGGTCACCTTTGGCCAAAAGGTCGACGAAGAGCTCTTCAAAGCCGGTTAAAAAGTTCTTTTGCAACTTATCTCAGGTTGATTTGTGTAACGCTTTGCAATTCCAAAAAAAGCAAAGGAGAACACATGAATCAACCTAAATCTATTTTTGCCCTCATTTACGTTTTTGGCCTGATGCTGGTCTGCTCGGCGGCTCTATACGCACAAGGCGAGTCCAAACAGGTCGAACCAAGCTACAACATGTCGCTTCAGCTTGTGATCGGCTCCAACGAGTCAGGTCAGCGGAGCGATCTGCCGGGTGAGCTTTCGGCTATTTCGCGGCAGCTAAAATCGAGCTTTACTTTTTCCAGCTACCGTTTAGCGAGTACCTTTCTCGGCCGCATCTCCAATACCGGAAACTTTGAATACAAGAGCACATCGAATATTTTTGGTCAGGAATCGAGCGCCGCGACGCAGTCGTTTATCGACTGGTCGGCGTTCAATCTCAGAAGCATGCCGAACACAAAAGGCCAATCCGGGTTTCAAGCTCAGGCGTTCCGGTTTGGTGCAAGAGTGCCGGTATTGATGAGCAACCCGAAAGACGAGAGCGGCAAATCTTTTCCTGTATATAACTACGAGCAGATCGGCCTCACACTCAGCAAGGTCGGGCTTTCCGAGAACATCCCGACGCTGATCGGCACGCTTAATCTGCCGGGCACAAGCGGCACGATATTTTTGATAGTTACCGTTAGGTCAGCCGATTGACGCCGACAGGCCCAAATAAAGCAACCTTTATGGCGGCCGGACGTGAACTAAAACAACAGGACGACTTTGGCTTTATCGGGGTTTCTGTTGTAAATATTATGGATGTATGGCTTTGGACAACACGGAATCTTTGGGCGTGGAGGCAGCAATGTCGCCTAAGCCTGACCAAAAATTGTCCGACCATGCCTTGATCGAGGCGACCAAGGGCGGCGACGAGGCTGCCTTCGGCGAGATAATGAGCCGGTATCGGAATCCGATAACAAATTATCTCTATAGATTTTTGAATGATTACGAAGAGGCGGTCGATCTGGCTCAAGAAACATTTGTTCGCGTCTATTTCGCGATCGACAGGTATCACACGCAGTTTGCCTTTTCGACTTATATCTACCGGATCGCGACAAACCTAGCGATCAGTGAGATACGAAAACGAAAACGCCGCCGTCTATTGTCGCTCACGGGTCTTTTTCAGGCGGACGACGACAGCCAGGTCGAGTTTCAGCCGGCCGATAAACGCGAGCTGCAGGACGCAGCACTGGTCGATGACGAACGCAGCGGGATGATCGCGAGGGCGATCGCGGCTTTGCCGGAAAAGTATCGGATACCCGTGATCTTGCGGGACATTGAGGGCAAGAGTTACGACGAGATCGCCGAGATCATGGAATTAGGCCTGGGAACGACAAAATCACGAATCAGCCGCGGTCGGGCCTTGCTAAAAGAGAAGTTGCAGCATTATTTATAAAACAGCGATGCAAAACGAACAGATTTCAAATAACGAAGACATTGAGCCTGTCAGCCAACTTTTGCGTGAGATGAATCGCGTCGAAGCGCCGGCGAACTTTGATCTCGGTGTTCGTGGACGCATTGCCGCCGGAAACTTGAGGAAAAGAGGGTTGCATCTGACGGCATTGGCCGGTTACTCGATACCGCTTGCTATGCTGCTTATCGTCGGCGGATATTTCGGTTTTAACTCATTTTATTTGACAGCGAGCTCAAGTGTCCCGGCAATCGTAGATACTGATCCAACGCTTAACGCTCCGCAGATGCAACTTCCGTCAGCAGATCTCGCCGCTGCCTCGCCCGTCGGCGGTACACCGCCTGACCGGTTGATTGAAAAAAAATCTGACAATCCGGGTAACAGCTTTGAAATACCTGGTAAAAAGATCTCGACACCGCGGGAGAAAAATACTGGCGGCGGTTCGGTCGATCAGGCCAGCGGCATTCCGCGTCGGCTGGTCCAGCGGACGAATCTCAACGGGCTGATTCAGGCGAAGGATGCTCTGACGCAGATCGGGGTAATGGGCGTATACAGTGAATCTGGATGGCGGGTCGAATCGGCGGTTGTGAATAGCGTTGCCGACCGCTCCGGAGTAAGGACGGGCGATGTCATTGAGGCTCTTAACGAACAGCCTTTTAACGAGAAAACTACTTTCAAAGGGAAATTTACAGGCAAGAGTCTGCGTGTTCAACGCGATGGCAAGTCGCTCGATATTATCCTAAAAAACTAAGGTTTCTTGGTCTCGTCGACCTTGGCATCCTTAACCTCGGTCTCAAATTTGCGATAATCGTATGATTTGATGACTTGATTGATGTCGATCCCTTTCACCAGCAAAACCCGAACCGAAAGATTTATATCCGCCTGCGACGGCAGCCAAATCTCGTCGCCGACACGCTCTTTTTCAAGCGTAAAAGTCGCCCCTTTATTTAGCTTTGCCAGAAATCCGCCACCGATATTGATATTTTCATAAAGGACGGCTTCGACCCGGGCGACCTGTTTATCTTTTTCGTCGATCCACATGACACCGGCGGTTTTCCCAAAAAATTTGAGCATGCTCTGGGCGTTTTTCATGTCAAACGCCGGATTTGGTTCGAAATCAAAAACTACGCAATCGCGTCCCCGAAAACGCTCACGCCGCGGATTCAGTAGCTTCGATGCCCGCAGGATCTCAGCTATCGAAATACGCCGGTTGTCGTTGGAGGGCGTTCCTGTCAAACTTTTTTTTGCGACCCGGGCATCATTCTTCGCGATCTTTTTTTCGATCTCCTCCACCTGTTTTGCGGCGTCTTTATCCGCTCTTACCTGATCGTTCGGGCTTAACGGGCGCCCATTCTTTTCGATCACCCGCTCGATCCGGTAACCCTTGTAAAACGAAAGCTGGGTCGTTTCAGACTCCGTCTCACGTAGGATGCCATCTTTTCGCAGCTCGCGTTTGATGACCTTCTGGGTGTACGAATAACTGTCAAGCATCGCATCGACGCGGTCCTCATTGGCCTGCAGATCTTTTAAGAGCACCGGGATGTCAGGCAGCGGCTGGCCCGACAGATTGGGGAAATCAAACTCGGACGACGCGATTTGCTGATTGGCTTGTACATCCTCATATCGTATCTCATAGACTTGATCGCCAACCGAAACACGCTCCTTAAAAGGCCGTTTGACTCCATTGACGACGCGGTAATCGCTGTAATCTGTAGTTTCGGTCCCCGTGCCACTAGGTATCTCATCGCGAAGCGGCAAGCCGGTCACCGCATCAAAATAGACCTTGATCACAACTCCTTTTGGCGTAGTAATGATAACCAGATTGACCGGTTTACCATCAATCGAGCTTTGACCGCCGCTGACGATCCTCGATTTGTCGCTCTTGGCATTCAACCAAAGGTTGTTTCGAAATGCGGCCTTTGCCTGAAGGGCAACGCTCTCGGCTCCGGTCAGAGTTTGCAGACCATTACGCGAATCACGCATCCAACCAGAACGGCCGTTAAAGCCGGTCTCCGTCTCAAATCCGTCAAGGTCGAAGGCGATGTTGAGCAAATTTGGCTGCGACGTCTGAATTAGATACTTGCCTTCGGTGCCGTCGCTTACACGTTTGACGTGCCCCGCGCGCGCGAGCGATTTGACGGACTTGATCGCGTTCGTTCCGCCGAGTGCCTTTTCGGCCTGCTTTAATATTTTGGAAGGCGATTGTGCAAATGCCGTAAAGGCAAGTGCGAAAGAGAATATTGCGGCAAAGATAAGTTTCATTTTATGGTTGATCGAGGAGTTAGAAATAGTCCGATCAGATAAAGTGCAATGGTAAAAAATTGAATATAGCCGGTGCCGGCGGCGTATCGAGGCAGATCGAGCAGCCATGTAAATGCTTCCTTAGCAGGGTTTTCAAAAATACGCTGCAGTAGACTTGTGTCGCCGGTTGCGGTCAGGTTTGCCAAAACAAGGTATTTAACAACAAAGGCCAAACCAAACAAAGCACCTAAGCTACGCAACAGCTTTTTGGTGTCAAAATCGGCAAAAAGGTTGTTCCAAAGCGTCCACATAAAGCAAAAACCAACGACCCAGAAAGGCAATCCTTTCTCGGGCAGCAGCGAATTGAAAAGCTGTGTCGAGGCCGCGAACATCGCCAGCATTACCGCCGCATTTGCAACGATCTGCAAGCTGGTGAACCGCTCGGAAAACCAGCCTTCGAGACTGATCAAACCCGAACGAAAAAAGAGAATGATGAGTACCGACGCGAAAACCAGACAGACGAGTGGCGGTTTTAAGAAAATAAAGGCATTGTCCACGGCACCGAGTCGCAAGCCACCAATAAGCGTGACGGTCAGGAAAATGAATGGTAAAAAAACATAAGTAAGGCCGGACCTTTCGTCCTTGACCTTTGCGGTTCGACCTTGGGAAACGACGAGGCCGGTATCATTGATAGGTTCGAGTGACTGATCTAGGTCATCGAAGTCCAGATCGGTTTGTTCGTCTGTCTGCGTTTTCATTTTCGTTCCTGTAGTAGTTTCATCGGATTAAAATCCGACGCCGTGATCTTGAGACCTTCCTCTAGCTCGTTTTTCAACTCAGAGGGCGTTTTCATCACAAGATTCTCATCTGCCGTGCGGAAATTAGGGTCGATCGCGATCACGCGGTTCACAGTTTCGAGGCCCGGCGTGAAAAGCGAATCGTTGTTTGACACCCGGCCCCAGCCTTGCCGGTAAAAGCTGTAAGCTATATAAAACTGTGTGTTCGCATCACGTTTTTCCGGGTCGGCACGGTCAAAGACAGCTCGCGCACCGGTAAAATCATCCGCCTTGAAGAGCGTCACACCGCGGGCAAATTCGTCCTTGTTGATCTCGTAGGTCCCGAGCGCGACCTGGCCCTTTGACGTGACTTCGGCAAAGGTGCGAGGCTCGGCCCAGTATAAAAAAGTGATAAATGCAAAGCCCGCGACGGTCAGAACAATACCGAAAATCTGGATATACTTATCGTTCATTGGTATAATCTAGCGAAATTCAAGGATACACTTTCTATAACTATATCTACTATGAAAACATTCGTCATTTTCCTCGTCGCTGCCGCACTTTGTTTGAATTCGTTTATGACGGTTTTCGGCCGGAGCGTTAATGCCGATCTCGTGATTACAAACGCCAACATCCGTACGATGGACGCGAAAAGGACCGTTGCCCGGTCGATTGCGATCTTGAACGGCAAGATCATCGCCATCGGTTCTGATGCCGATACAAAGGGAATGATCGGCCCGAAAACGCGTGTGATCGATGCGAATGGCAAGCTCGTCATCCCGGGTTTTAACGATGCCCATGTCCATTTTATGGGAACCGGCGAGCAGCTTTCGTCGGTAGATTTGCGAAGCTCGAAAACACCTGAGGAATTTGTCGCTCGTATCAAGGCATTTGCCGCGAAACTGCCGAAAGGCCGCTGGATCCTGGGCGGGCAATGGGATCATGAGAACTGGACACCGAACAATTTGCCGACCGCCGCGATGATCGATGCCGCGACGCCGGACAATCCGGTCTTTATAAATCGGCTCGATGGTCATATGGCACTTGCCAACAGCCTCGCGATGAAGCTTGCGAGTGTAAATAAAGACACAAAAGATGTATCCGGAGGCATGATCGTCCGCGATCCGGGCGGCAACCCGACAGGAATTTTTAAGGATGCGGCAATGTCATATATCGGAGGCGTGATTCCTAATCCGTCGTTCGAGCAAAACCTTGAAGCGGCGACTGCCGCCACCGAATACGCCGCTTCGTTAGGGGTTACGAGCGTCCAGGATATGTCGGCGGGTACCGATATGGGCGTTTATCAGGAACTGATGCGACAGGGCAAATTGAAAACAAGAGTTTACGGCTGTTCGCCGCTGGCGGATTATAAACGCTGGTCAAATACCGGCCTACATTATGCATTCGGCTCGCCGATGCTCCGCGTGGGATGTCTGAAGGGATATGCCGACGGCAGCCTCGGATCGACCACGGCGTGGTTTTTTGACCCGTATCTAGATGACGCGAAAACCTCGGGACTGCCGCGTGCCGCGGTGACGACGACGATGAAGCAGGACATTATTGACGCCGACAAAGCGGGGCTGCAGGTTAATATCCACGCAATCGGCGACCGGGCAAATGCGACCATACTAGATTTTTACGCCGAGGTGGATAAGACGAACGGCCCGCGCGACCGCCGCTTTCGGATCGAACACGCTCAGCATCTGCGGCAGCAAGATATTTCCCGTTTTGGTTCGCAAAAGGTCGTTGCCTCAATGCAGCCTCTCCACTTGATCGACGACGGACGCTGGGCCGGAAAACGCCTCGATGAAAAGCGCCTGCGCGGAACATACGCATTTCGTTCGCTGCTCGATACGGGTGCGATCCTCGCCTTCGGCTCGGATTCGCCTGTTGCCTCGCTCAATCCCTTATTTGGAATCTATGCGGCCGTCACGCGCAGGACGCTCGACGACAAAAACCCCGGCGGGTGGATACCTGAACAGAAGATCACCGTCGATGAGGCGGTTCGCGGATTTACATGGGGCTCGGCCTATAGCGAATTTCAGGAAAACATAAAGGGCATGCTAGAGGTGGGCAAAGTCGCGGATCTCATTGTCCTGTCGGATGATATTTTTGCAATCGACCCGGTGAAGATTGGTGACGCAAAAGTCCTCATGACAGTCGTGGACGGAAGAGTTGTGTTCGAAGCGAAATAGCAGCGTAGTAACGGCAGAAACTCGGGTCGCAATGGCTGCGTGAACGACGTGGCACCCTTGCTACCGCGCAAGTTTCCAACCTCGTTATAATCAGAACTAATTTTTTACGGAGAGAACAATGAAATTTATCAGTTTGGTAATTTTGATGCTTGCATTCACATTTACGGCTTTTGCCCAGGACAAAATGGGCGGAGCGGAGCCCACGGAACAGGATAAGATGGCGGCGATACCCACGGATTCGTTTTTGAAGCGAGGTGAGCCAATCGGAAATTCGAAAAAGGTTTCACTGAATAGAGTACTAAAGGATCCATCGAAATACACGGGCAAGACGGTTCGAATCGAAGGCGTAGTTGTTCGTTCGTGCAAGATGGAAGGCTGTTGGGCCGAGGTAGCACAGGACGCTACGAGCAAGGGCGTTCGCGTCAAGATGAAGGGACATGCATTCTTTATCCCGTTACAGTCGGCCGGTGCCAAGGCTCGCGTCGAAGGCACCGTTATAGTTAAGACATTGAGCAAGGCCCAGGTCGACCATATGATCGACGAGGATGGTGCTAAATTCGACAACCGCAATGCCGACGGCACCGTGACAGAAGTTTCGTTCGAGGCGACCGGTATCGAGTTAAAGAAAGTAAAATAAGGTCAAATACTTAAACCACGAAAAACGCGGATCACACTAAATAATACCCAGTGTGATCCGCGTTTTTTCCATGTCAACTGCTTTTAATCTCCAGCCCTTGCGAGAGTCTCCGCAGCTTTAGAATTTCAACCTGACCGAAAGTTGAAGTTGTCTCGGATCGCCTACACCCTGACGCAGGAAGCCGTCAAAGTTAAACAGGCTCGGAGCTGTTAGCGAGCTTTGATTGCCCGGGTTTGAGGACGAGTTGATGTAGTTTTTGTTGTTAAACGTATTGAACATTTCGAGCCGTGGTATGATCTCGACCCGCTCCGTGACATTGAAACCGCGGGCGAGGCTCCAGTCAAATGAGAAATATTCGTTATCTTTGCGCAGCGAGTTACGATTTGTCGCCGTCCGGATTCCCGGAGTTGCGGGTTGTGCGGAACGAGCCTGAAATCGCGGCGTGAATTGGAACTTCCATGGGAGTTCTGCATGAGCAAAGAGGTTAAACTTGTGCCGGATATCTCTATCGGACAAGGCATAGTCGAGACCCGGATTGGTGACATCAAACGAACGGTCCGTAAACGGGTCACGCTCGTTTGAATCGTCGTCCTTGTCACGAGACTCTACGAAGTTTGCTTCCATTTGGAAACCTTTGCTAAACCGCTTTCTGACCCCCGCTGTAAAGCCGACATACTCACTTTTTCCGATAGATGTCGTAACGAAAACGTCACCGAGGTATGGTGTGAATATACCCGTTCGGTTGATATTCAAAAAGCGTGTCAGATGACGGCCTTTTGAATATGTGAAATCGAAATACAAAGCCCAGTCCGGAGCAATTTCCTGCTCAAACGCAACATTTGTCGTGTAGATGTCAGGGTTTTGGTAGTTGCGGTCAAAGACGCGAATGCCGCTAAAGCAGGGAAACGGATTAGTCGACATTCCTACTGTGCAGGAGCTCGCCGCCGGAGTAAGTAGATTGGGCCATACCGGGGCCGTTGTAAAGCCCTGTCTGATGTTGTCGGTGCTTGCAAAAAGCGTTTGCTGCGTCACGCCGTTAGCTGTGATCGAGCCGACCTGCGAGAGCATATTTTGGCGGGCGTTATATATTCCAAAGCTTGCGCGAACAACCGACTTTTGATTTCCCGCAACATCCCATGCAAAACCTACCCGCGGCTGGTACATTTTCTTGTCGCTCGGCAAGGTTCCGTTTGACGGGAATCGGGGATCGCTAAGAAATCTTCCGTAAGCGGTCATAGCCGGAGGCGTAACTGGTTTCGGAAATATCTGAGCTTCCCATCGCAACCCGTAGTTGAGCGTGAAATTGGGCGTTATCTGCCACTTGTCCTGGACAAAGAGAGCATAATCCTCATTTGTGATCTTTGAAGCACCGGCGGCATCGGTGGCCAGCCCGGCGGGACCGGCTGCCTGCAAATACAACAGAAGCGGGCCGCCGCTTGTCGTGGTTCCAACGGGACATGTGGTTGGAAGCGTCACGTAGGTGCCGTTTGAACAGCCGACCGTCTGCGGGCCAAACCCTCCGGGTGCCGCAGGCGATGCATAGCGAAGAAAGCCTGTTACACTGTCGAAAATGTAGCGTCCTTTAAAGAATCCGCGAAAAACCTGATCGTTCAGGCTGTGTATCCATTCGCCGCCAAATTTTATAGTATGACCACTTTTTACAATTGAGAAATTGTCGCGAATCTGCGTTCTCCAAAACGTCTCATCAACGCCGGGCTGAAGGAAGAAAGGATTGCCAAAGCGAAACGTGGTGCCAAAACCAAAGGCCGTATCGGCGGGAATATTCGACGGGGTTGCACCGCGCGGACGCACCTCATTTGAATATGTAAAATGTGCTTCATTCAACATTGTCGGGGAGATGGTGCTGAAAAGATTTAAGTTAAAGACATTTATTTTTGACGGGCCTTCGGTTCCGTTAGCAGAAGTGCCGTAGGTCGGAACGTCAAATGTTTGATTGTTATTTTTTGAATGATCGAAATTGTAGGAGACCCCGAGTTTGTTGTTTGAGTTCAACTCGAAATCGAACTTCCCGAGTATTGCCACGTTTCTGATACTGTGGTCAACTGGCAGCCCTTCATTCTGACTGCGTGTCGTCTGGAAGAAATTGAGCAGTGCCCTTCGCTGGCAGTCCGCGCTGCTATTGATCAAAGCCTCGTTCGCCGCAATAGTTGGATTCTGAACTGAACAGGGGGTGCCTATCGGTACGCTCAGGTTGTCTCTGGTCAGATTTTCTCTTATTCCCTCGACGGCAAAAAAGAAAAAAGCTTTGTCACGCTTGATCGGGCCGCCGATGGTTCCGCCGAATTGTTGACGCAGGAAACCGGTCAACGGTTTGCCGTCCGATGTGTTTGACGATAGAGCTTTATTGCGAAGGTTATAAAACAAGCTGCCATTTACATTATTGGTGCCTGATTTTGTAATTACGTTAATGATACCGCCGGCGGTACGTCCGTACTCGGCACCGGCACCGGTTGCTATGACCTGAAACTCTTGGACGGCATCGAGCGAGATATCGATCGCGGCCCGCTGTCCGCCGGCCTGCTCACCAAAGAAGCCGTTGTTGTAGTCACCACCATCGAGACTGACGTTGTTAAAGACTCCGCGTTGACCGGCGAAATTTATTTCATCACCGTCGGGGCCCTGTGTAATACTGACGCCGGGCGTCAACGTCAACAGATCCTCAAATTTTCTGCCGAGTATCGGGGTGTTGCTGATCGACGTTTCGTTGAGGGTCGTGCTTGATTCTGTTTTAACAGAATCGATCGTCGGGGTCGTCGTGACGGTCACCTCACCACTTACGCCCGAAACCTTCAGGCCAATATTGAGCGAGATCAAGCGCCCAACCGTAAGCTCAACATTTTCTTGATTCAGCTTCGCAAACCCCTGTTTGGTTACTGAAACGACGTAACGCCCCGGAGGCATAGAGAGCAGGGTAAAGCGGCCGTCCGAATCCGTTGTAAAGGATTTCGAAAAATTGGTCGCTACATTTTTTGCTTCAACGGTGGCACCGGGTACGACCGCACCTTGTTCGTCCAAGACCGTTCCCTGGATCGTTCCTGACGTAATGTCTTGAGCCAAGGCCCCTAGTGTGAACATTGATAAGAGGATCAAGCATAATCCCAGTCTCAACGGCCAAGCCGTTTGCTTCGTGTATTTACTAAACATAGCTGTTTCTCCTTTGGTTGATGAATAAGCAACAAAACAAGCACGCAGTTTGCTGAAAACTTTGAGGGACGGCTGTTAGTTCAATTGTTGACTCTACAATCCTTACCGTCCGCAAACGTTACGTTCTTCGAAAATTGATGTTACAAAAACGGAAACAGCCGAATTGTAATCCGTACTTTCATACTTTTGCAAACACGGCGGTGTTAAATATTTTGCTCCGGGTCATTTTTGTTCGGGAGGATCGGATGTTCGTTCACAATTGGCTCGTGTGGTAAGATTTTTTGTTACGGAAAAGCCTATTTTACGCCGCTCCATGAAACCTTTTAAGATACGAGACATTGCGATCGATCCGCCGCTCATCCTGTCGCCCATGGCGGGGGTGACGGACTATACTTTTCGCCGGCTCATCAAGCGGCGGGGCGGTGTGGGCTTGGTCGTGTCGGAGTTTATCTCGGTTGAGGGGTTAACGCGAAACAATCCGAAATCGAAACGCCAGATGCGTTTCGATGAGGAAGAACGGCCTTATGCCGTGCAGATATTTGGCGGAAAGGCCGAGCGCATGGCAATGGGGGCAGAGATGGCTCAAGAGGTTGGGGCCGATATCCTGGACGTAAATTGCGGCTGCCCCGCTCCAAAGGTCGTAAAGAACGGCGGCGGGTCCGGCCTTCTTCGCGATCTCCCCAATCTTGAGATCATTCTTAAAGAGATCAAGAAAACGATCACGATTCCGCTTACGCTGAAACTGCGAACGGGCTATTCCGACGCCTCCATCAACGTTGTCGAAGCCGCGAAAATGGCCGAGCAATGCGGCGTCGAGCATATACAGGTACACGGCCGTACCCGCGAACAAGGTTATAAAGGGCTGGCAAATTGGGACCTGATCAAGGCGGTGAAGGATGCGGTCTCGATACCCGTTTCCGGTAATGGCGATATCACCACCATCGAGTACGGTATGAAGAAATGGCGTGAAACCGGGACGGACGGTATCCTCATTGGCCGCGGTGCGATGCAAAACCCTTGGATATTTCGGCAGTTTCAAGACGTGATCGAGGGCCGCGAGCCGTATCAGCCTGATCTCAAGGAAAAGAAAGACGTGCTATTAGAATTCTTTTCGATGTGCCGCGAAGAAATGCCCGAGATCGTCGCACTCGGTAAAATGAAGCAGCTTGCCGGCCAGTTTACAAAGGGCCTCGTCGGCGGTGCCCAATTTCGCCAGACGCTGTATCACTCGCATTCGGCTGACGAGATTTTGGAAAATATCAGTATTTATTTTGCGGCACTACCAACGCATGATACATTTGGCGATGCTAGTGTTGAATCCGGTGAGGATTTAGATCTCCGGATCGATTCTTGTGAAGCGGTTGGTGATTCGGCGGAGCTTGTGGCGACTGCTGGGGCTATGTCGCATGCTTCGACTCATCGGCGGAACGTCAGACAAATAGGTGAGAAATAATGGTAAATATTGGAAAGTTATGGCTATTTATTGTTGTTGCGTTCTTTTCAGCGGCGGCTGTATCGGCTCAGGATCTAAAGCCCGAAGCTTTAGTTGCGAATCACCTTGAAGCCATCGGAAAGAAAGACGTCCGTGACGGACTCAAAACACTTTTTGCAGTGGGAGTTAGCGAGTTCGAATCGAGAATTCCTGTCGTAAAGGGCGGCGGCAAGGCCATTGTTGTGTCCGATCCAGAAAATCTATTTTTCGTTATTAGTTTGAACTCAAAAGAATACCCCTTTGAGAAGATCGGCTACTTTGGCGGTAAGGCCAACCTGCCCTTTATCTCAGCAGGACGACGCTCCTTACTGGGATTGTTCATCAACGAAAATGAACGGATTCTCAGCGATGGCCTATTTGGCGGGAGTATGTCGTTGCACTGGGCTCTATTGGATCCGGAAACGAGAAAAGCGAAACTTAAATCCGCCGGGATGAAAAAGATAGACGGTAAAAAGCTGTACGCTCTAGATTATTTTACTTCCAATGGTGGTTCGACTGATTTTACAATACGTTTATTTTTTGACGAAAAATTTAATCACGTCCGGTCCGAATACCGCCGCGAGGTTGTTCAAAAAGAGGGTACTTTTGGCCAGGCAAACCTTCGTGCGAGTGCAGTGATCCTATTGACCGAAGAATTTTCGGACTTTCGGTCGGTGGACGGCATTACCCTACCGTACGCGTATAAGGTGGATTTCTCGTCGAACAGTAACAGCTCCAGCAATGAAAATATTTGGCGTATCAAGGTGGAGCAGTATTACTATAATCAAAAGCTGGCCCCGGATTTTTTTACGTTTGACGTTAAATAGGTGTCACTATGAAGGTGATCTGTAAATACTTTTTGCTGCTTGCAACGTTTTGGCTGTTGTCGCTCATCGGTTTGGGCCAACAGGTTCCGGCAAACGAAACAAAGCAGATCAAGTCGTCGCCCGCTTTTGCAGAGATATTGCTGCGGAAAACGGAGCTTCTCGCTGATCTTGAGGCTGTGCTTGCCGACTATACTGAGTCGAGTCCAAAGATAATGGACCTGCGGTTTGAGATCGCATCGCTTGATAGGTCGCTCGAAAAGATTTTTGCAGTTAAGCCGGCAGATGCCGGAAAGTTAACGCTTGCGCTTGGTAAGCTGATTGTTCGTAGGGCGTCGCTCGATGGCGAACGAGAGCGTCTCACCAGGAGCTATAGCAAAGACCATCCTGAGGTGAAACGGGCGCGGCGACGGGTTGAGGTATTCGATCTGGCAATAAAAGAAATACTTCAATAAGTACTCATTTTGTTCAATCCAAAGAAAAGGGCCGCTATATGCGGCCCTCTTCGTTTTTCTCTGCGTTTCAATTTCCTGTCTTTCCTTTTCGCTCGTCGGCAAAAAGAACCGGCGACACGATCGGCCGGTACGTTTCATTGATCTTAATGTATGCATCGGCCCGCAGCTTTGCAAAAAACTTCTGCTGTTCGCCGGGCAGACGCTCGCCGAGCATTGCCATCCTGACTGCATTCTCGTCAAAAACCGATTCTGGGCTGGCCGCTTCTCGCTCGTCGACTCGCAAAATGACGAGCCCGAGTTGGTCGGCTTCAAAAGGCTCGGTAAAGCCGCCCACTTGCACGCCCTTGAGCGGTTTGGCAAGCACCTCGACGAGGTCGGTTACCTTAAGCTTTTCGGCTTTGCCCGTTCCGTTAGTGACGACGCCCGGGTCCGAATTTTCCTTAACGATCTTTGCCCAGTCGCCCCCGGCCCTCAATTGTTTGAGCAATTGTGCAGCCTTTTCCCGCACCTCTGATTCGTCACGCCCCGCGAATCCAAGAAAGAGTTCGCTGATGCCGATCGTTTCAGGCTTTGTAAATTTATTCTTATGTTGTTCGTAGTAGGTCTTGATTTCCTGGCCGTTAAATCCATAGTAGATCTTTGACTGGATCTCACGCTGCATGACGAGATCGCGGTTCGCCTGTTTTCTCCAGGTTTCCCTAAGCTCTTGCGGATTGACGCCGCTTTTTTCCATTTCTGTATAGAGGGCATCAACCGTTTTCAGGTTGTATTGTTTCATTAAGCCCGTTAGCCGTTGATTTAATGACGCTTCGACCTCACTTTCGAGTCCTAATTCTTTTGCCTTTTGAATAAGAAGTTCTTCGTTTATTAGGCTAGCGATAAGTTCACCCTGTTTTTCATCTACCAGTTTTTGAGCGTCCTCGCGTTTTTTGCCTTGCTGCACCTCGCTGTCAACGATATCCTTCATCTCACGTTTGATCCGCGAGAGCGTAATAACGCCGTCATTGACCTGGGCGACCACCTCATCTACGACGCGGGTCTGCGTTTCTTGCGCAAATCCGGCAATGCTCAACGAGCCGATAACCAATACAAATAGAAAAATGCGTCCAATTAATCTCATCAATTACTCCTGATAAAAACGTAATAAGAATCTTATTACCGGATAACCATAGTTTGCAACTGTGGTTTCGATGCTAAAACAGCCTGCTGCGTTTATCGACATTGACGTGTGTCTCGAAAAAGTAATAGGGGAATCGGGAGCGATTAAGAGTTTTTAAGTATAAGAGCGTTCCCGCTCTATCAGCCTCCACCCCTCGTCAAATGAAGAAAAAATGCTCACACTGCCGACTAGTCAATTTTGCGGACGCGGTGCTCTGTGCTCGTTGTCAGACGGCGCTGGTCGGAACCGAAAGCCTCGAAACGCTGCAAAAGACAGCCTCCTCAGGACTTTTAATCCGTGCTCTGGTATGCATTTGCGTATTAGTGTTTTTGCTAGTCGGGTTCTATTTCTCGCTAGTCATCTCCGCAGCTTCGCTGACCTTGGATCAAAAAAATACCGTCCGCAAGGCGACGAGCTTATTGAGAGGTAAAGGCTTTCCGAGTCAAGCCTTTCTACTTGAAAACCTGACGGTTTATCGCGGAAATGATAATTGGCTTAATGCCTCGGTAGCCAAAGAAAATGCTTACGCGGCGACAAATTTCCCCTTCGAGATAATGACCCTTTACTCTGATTTCTTTACCTATCCGATCGACGACACTGAGCGGGCGGCGATATTGCTGCATGAGGCGGAGCATTTGAAGGGCAAAAATGAGCACGACGCATATAAATTCACGTGGGAAAATCGAAAGGCCCTAGGCTGGATCAAAGAAAAATACGCCGGGTCACCGGTCTGGCAAAATGTCAGAAAACAAACTCGCGATAATGCACCGGAGATGTTTGTATGTAACCAAAATGAATACAACGACTGCACCGAATAGATTCCTCATTCGCGTATTGTATCCAGACAGGTTTTAGCCGTTGAGATCGGGTCAGCGGTTTCGACGGGGACACGCAGGATGCCGCTTGGCGAAAAGCTTGTGCCGTCGGATTCGCTCAAAAACTGCATCAATTTCTCAGGCGAAACGCGGGCCGATTCTCCCAGCTTGATAGCGACGCCATCGGCAACCTTATCGATCGATACGATCGCCATCTGTTCTGCAAGTTTCCGCAGGCGGCCGTATGCAAAAAGATTGTCGACCGAGCGGGGAATTCGTCCGTATCGATCCTCGATCTCGGCGTGGATCTGAATGAGATATTCTTCGGACTCGGCTGAAGATATGCGTTTATAGGTCCGCAGCCGCTGACTCGTCTCGGAGATATAATCCTTCGGTATCGAGACATCGACGCCAAGATTGATCGAGACACTTGTCTCGTCCGCGATCTCATCACCTCGGATCTCGCCGATCGTGCGTTCGAGCATCTTTGTATAAAGATCAAAACCGAGAGCGTCGAGATGCCCCGATTGTTGTCCGCCGAGGATGTTTCCGGCGCCTCGAAGTTCGAGATCAAGAGCCGCGAGCCGGAAACCGGCGCCGAGATCGGAAAACTCGCGTATCGCTGACAAGCGCCGGCGCGCTATCGGCGTTAATTCGATTTCGCTCGGAATAAGGAGATATGCGTAGGCACGACGGTTTGAACGTCCGACCCGACCGCGAAGCTGGTAAAGCTGCGAAAGGCCATAATTATCGGCGCGGTTAATTATGATCGTGTTTGCACGCGGGATGTCGATGCCGTTCTCGATGATCGTAGTCGCGACCAGTATGTCGTATTTGTAATCGACAAAATCGAGCATCACAGTTTCCATTTCTTTCTCGTTCATCTGGCCGTGGCCGATGGCGACGCGAGCGCTAGGTACGATTTTTTGAATTAGGGCGGCTATTGATTCGATCGATTCGACGCGGTTGTGGATGAAGAATATCTGCCCGTTGCGGGCGAGCTCCAGCTCGATGGCGGAGCGGATCACACCCTCGGAAAACTGGACGACCTGCGTATTTATAGCGAGCCGGTCACGCGGCGGCGTCTCGATAACCGACATATCACGCATTCCCAGCAAAGACATATTTAGTGTCCGCGGTATCGGCGTTGCCGAGAGCGTCAGCACATCGACCTTTTTCTTGAGCTGCTTGAGTTTTTCCTTGTGTCCGACGCCAAAGCGCTGCTCTTCGTCCACGACGACGAGGCCGAGTTTGGGCAGCTTAACATCGACCGAGAGAATTCGATGCGTTCCGATCAGAACATCGACCTCTCCCTGACCGGCGGATTCGGCAACGGATTTTTGCTCTTTTGTGGAGCGAAAACGGGAAAGCAATTCGATCTTAACCGGAAAGGCGGCAAAGCGTTTTTTAAAAGTCTCAAAATGCTGATATGCAAGGACCGTCGTCGGCGTCAGGATCGCGGCCTGCTTCCCATCCATTACCGCCTTAAATGCCGCTCGCATAGCGACCTCGGTCTTGCCGTAGCCGACATCGCCGATGATGAGTCGATCCATCGGCGTTGGCGTCTCCATATCGGATTTTACGTCCTCGATCGCGGCCGCCTGATCCACGGTCAGGTCGTAGGGAAAAGCGTCCTCAAATTCATGCTGCCAAGGTGCATCGGGCGGGAATGCGTGGCCGCAGACGAGCTTGCGTTCGGCGTAGAGCTTGAGGAGCTCATCGGCCATATCCCGCATCGCGCGTTTAGCCTTGGCCTTGGTTTTTTGCCAGCCGATGCCGCCAAGACGGTCAAGTGTCGCGGCCGTCGTCTCGCCAGACGAGTATCGGGAAACGAGATCCATACGCTCAACGGGGACGAACAATTTGGCGTTGTCCGCATAGATGAGCAGCATGAACTCGCGTTCCGCCCCCTGCGATGCTATCGTCTGCAACCCGTCGAATCGCCCGATGCCGTGATCGACATGGACGACATAGTCACCAGTCTTAAGATCACGAAAATCAGATATGAACGCTCCAAGTTTGCTCTTGGTTCTTTTTCCCTGATCTTTTGCCGGACTAAATTCGGCCTGGGTCACATCGCCGAAAATATCGCTTTCGGTAAAGAGGGTGAGGTTAAACGCGGGAAGCTCAAACCCGCTCGATAGGTTGCCGATTCGTATAGCTTCTGTTGCTAACGAAGCGTCATATTCGCGAAGAATTTCCTCCAAACGCTCGGCCATACCGGGTGTCTGGATGACGATCTCCGCCGTATTTTGTGAGCCTTCGGTCTTTGCGTTTGATCCAAGCTCGGTAACGAATGCCTGAACATCGCCGTGAAACTTCCGCGTCGAACGTGATGGAATTTCTATCTCAGTCGCTTTTTCAGCCGTTGAGAAAAGGAATAATGGTGAGGCCGGAGAGGCGGAAACACGACCGGCAGGGAGTGTGTACTTTTGTTCGAGAAATAGGACACCATCGCTACCGCTCGGGTTTCCGCCTTCGATCTGAAACTCCTCATCTGTCAAGCCGGCCGTTCGGCCTAACGCCCGAAGCTCCAAGCTTGATATATTTCCCAACTTTGCCCGCAATTCGTCTGGCGTCAGAAACAATTCTTTCGGTTCTAGCCCGACCTCGCCGGAGTCTGTAATTGTTTTGTAGACGGCGTTAACGTGTTCGTAGATACCCGCCAGCGAATGCTCTACAGCCGACGGTTCGTCGATAACCGAGATACACTCCGAAAGGTGATCGAAGACGCTTGCTTGAAGCGGTTTTGTCAGCGGGATCTGAAATTCCCATCCCGAGAACGTCTCACCGGCGTTGGCAAAATCGGTTCGGTCTTTTAAATTTCGGGTAAATTTGCTATCGGAAAATTGCTCACTAGCGAAAAATGCCCAATCCTTGAGATCCTGGGCGGAGACGGCAAATTCTCGCATCGGCGCAATAGCGATCTCTTTCAATTGGCCGGTCGAGAGCTGCGTATCTGGGTCGAATGTTCTAATAGATTCGACCGTATCACCAAAAAACTCGACGCGAACCGGAGCATCGGCGTCCGGCGACCAGACATCAACTATACCGCCGCGAACCGATAGCTGTCCCGGCCCGAACAGCGGCTCCTCACGGACATAGCCACCCGCAAACAGGCGCTCGATAAGAGTTTCGGGCGGAAAATCCTTATCGCGGCTCAAAACACATCCGAGCGCGACGATCTCGCCCGGGGTTACCGTTCGCTGAATAAGCGATCTTGCCGAGAGAATTACGAAAGCGTTGTCTGTCTTCCGCAGTTGCCATAATGCAAGGGCCCGTCGTTCCTGCGTCTCAGCATGCGGCGAGACGCCGGAATATGGGTCAGTTTCGAATGATGGAAGCGAAATGATTTGCGATTTGCTCTCGTTGATTTGCGATTGGAAGAATTCCAGGTCGGATTGCCATGATTCGAGTTCGGTATTTGATTCCGTAACAATCGCAAAAGTCTTGCCTGTTTCTGCTTGTAATCGGGTTAGCAAAAATGCCTTTGCCGAGACCGAAGTCAGGCCGCCGAGGCTTATCACCCACGAACCTTTCTCGATCTCCTGCTTTAATTTCTCAAATTTCTCCACCATAAACGCACAAAGGCGCAGAAAACGCGACACGGGCAGTGTAAGTTTTCCTGCGGTGTTTCTATTTTGCCATATTCGAGTGATGTTTGCTGTGGTAGCGGCGGTTATCTATAATCAAAGGTTTAATTATGAGCATTCCTGCATTTAACGAGATCATCGAACAAAACGATCAGACCGAGGCGAGAGCTTCGTCATTGGACGCTTTGCGTGAGCTGGTCGGCAATGTCTATCCGAACAAATTTACCCGCTCGGCTGTCAGCGGTACGGAAGACACGATCACGAATCTGAAAGCCTTCGCACCGGTCGTTGAGATCGTTGATGAGATCAAAGCGGTCGTCGCAACGCTTGCGGAGCGAGAACGTCCGCCCGCCGAGATCAAAGATGCGCTCAACGAAAAGCTAAAGGCTTTCGGCAACGTTCGAATATCGGGCCGCCTGACGACACCGCCGCGTGGGAATTTTGTGCATTTGACCGACGGTATCAGTAAGCTTCAGATCTATTGCAATAAAAAGGGTCCACTCGCGCTTGTGATCAATGATGGTGCCGACACGCTCAATACCGAAAACGGCTGGGCGGCGTGGCAACTGCTCGACCACGGCGATTTTGTTGGCGTCGAGGGTTACTTATTTATCACAAACACCGGCGAGCTGAGTGTCCACGTCGAAAAGCTACAATTCCTTGCCAAAGCAATGCTCCCGATGCCCGACAAAATGCACGGGATCGCCGATCCTGAGCTGCAAAGGCGTTTTCGTTACGCCGATCTGATCGCTTCGACGCTGCAGATCGAGCACGAGGGACTAACAACGCGCGAAGTTTTCGAGCGGCGGGCCAAGTTGATCTCCGGAATGCGTCGCTTTCTAGATGACGCGGGGTTTATCGAGGTCGAGACGCCGATGCTTACGCCAAAGGCGACCGGTGCGGCGGCGAAACCGTTCGAGACACATCATAACGCGCTCGACATCCCGCTCTATGCACGCGTTGCGCCCGAGCTTTACCTCAAACGCCTAGTCGTCGGCGGCTTTGAAAAGGTTTACGAACTCAACCGCAACTTCCGCAACGAAGGCCTCTCCCAGCGTCACAACCCCGAATTCACCATGCTCGAATTCTACATCGCCTACATGGATGTGAACGGGATGATGGATTTTGCGGAGAACATGATAAAAGAAGCTGTAGCGAAGGCGAATAACGGCAATCTCGTGATGAAATATGGCGAGAATGAGATAGATTTCGGCAACTTCGAGCGACTGACGATGAATGAATCGATTGCCCGGGCCTTGCCAGACGAGACAACCAGATATGGAACTTCGAATATAGAAGTTTGGCTCGAAGATACTGGTTTCTTAAGGCGATTGTGTGCTTTAAGAGAGCTAAAGGTTCGCAAATTTAATTCTTTACATGTATCTGGGTGGTCAGATGAGGAATTGGAAAAGAACCGCATTGCTGCCGAAGAGAAAATTAAGCGTGAAAGATTTGATCTTTGGGAGAAGACAAAGCTTTTTGAAACATCCATGCCAACCGCCGAAGAAGCTGGTTTCCGCGTTCCCGATTCAATTTGGGAAATTTCAGTAGACAGTATTCTTCGGAAATTTGAGAACCTGGAATCTGCGAGACTGACGGGATTGGTTGATTTATTTGAAGAGTTTGTTGAGGAAGACCTAATACAGCCAACATTCATCGTCGATTACCCAAAATCCATCTCGCCGCTTTCTAAAGCTGATCCTTCTAATCCGAACATCGCTGAGCGGTTTGAGTTGTTCATCAACGGAATGGAGGTCGCAAACGGCTTCAGCGAACTCAACGATCCTCAGGAGCAGTACGAGAGGTTTAAGGATCAGATGGAACAACGCGAGGGCGGCGACGAAGAGGCGATGGTGCTTGACGAAGATTACATCCGTGCCCTTTCGTACGGCATGCCGCCCGCCGCCGGCATCGGCATTGGCATCGACCGCCTCGTCATGCTGCTCACCAACAAACACTCGATCCGCGACGTTATCCTGTTTCCGCACATGCGGCCGGAAAAAGGGAATTCAGCCACAGAGGGCACATAGCAACCTTCGGAATAGCTGATAACTAATAGCTGAAAACTGATAAGTTAAAGCCTCAGAATTATCAGCTGTCACTTATCAGCTATCAGTTATTCCGGGGAGAATTCCTTTCCTAATGAAGATTGCCGCATATACCATATTCGCTCTAGTCGCTTTTGCTTTTAACTCAATATTGTGTCGTCTGGCTCTACGCGGCGAAGAGGCGGATGCGGTGGGATTTACCGCCGTTCGGCTCGCTTCGGGTGCGGTCGCTTTGGGCGTGATATGGCTCATCTGCAGAAGCCCGCGCGTAAGCAAGGGCGTAACACACGACGTTGATAGCCACGCCCTTACTTACGTGCGGGCTTCTGCAACCGGAAACTGGCCCTCCGCATTCCTGCTTTTTGCCTACGCCATCTGTTTTTCGTTTGCTTATCTTGGGTTGACGGCCGGAACTGGGGCGTTGATACTTTTTGGCTCCGTCCAGATGACGATGGTCGTTGTTGCCATAATCAAAGGCGAACGTCCACCCGCTCTCGAATGGCTCGGCCTCGCAACGGCTGTCGGCGGGCTCGTTTATCTCGTCTTTCCCGGCCTTGCATCGCCGCCGCTAAACAGTTCGCTACTGATGGCCGCCGCCGGAGCGTCGTGGGGAATTTACACCCTGCGGGGCAAAGGCAGCACCGATCCGCTCAGCCAGACGACGGGAAATTTCATCCGCACACTACCTTTTGCTGCGGTCATTGCGATCATCTTTCTGCCTAATTTACACCTATCGACACGCGGCATCTTGCTCGCCGTCCTTTCCGGTGCCGTCACATCCGGCATCGGCTACACCGTCTGGTACGCCGCTCTCAAACACCACACCGCAACCCGTGCGGCCGTCCTCCAACTCGCCGTCCCTGTCATCGCGGCCACGATCGGCGTCCTGTTCCTAGCCGAGAGTGCCGACATCAGACTCGGCATCGCCGCCGCCCTCATCCTGGGCGGCATCGGGCTGACGATCTTTGGTAAACGCTCCTAACGAAAATTGTGCGACACCACATCGACCGTAAAACTGTCTATCGAGTCAAAATGTATAGCTTTCAGCATTCCACGTTCTTCAAAAATGCCTTTTATAATTAGATAATCGTTTTGAGTTATTACGGAGCGGTATTTTTCGAATTTATCGGGCATGACGACGAAATTAGAGAAACCGGTCTCGTCTTCGAGGGTGATAAATACGACGTTATTGGCGGTCATCGGTCGTTGGCGGATGATCACGGCACCGGCAACGGCAACAACCTGCCCCTTTTTTAAGGACAAAGTTTGCCGTGCTGACAAGACACCTCTTTTGTTTAATTCATCGCGGACAAACGCCATAGGGTGTTTGCCGATGGATATGCCGGTCTTTCGCAGGTCGGCCTCGACCAGTTCGATGCCCTCCATTTTATTAAGAAATGACGAATTTCGAATGTCGAATGTCGAATTTGGCGATCCTGCATTCTCAAACAGCTTGCCCGTTGGCTGTATGGCCAGTTCCGAATTCCACAGAGCCTCACGCCGATGGACGGTGCCGTCGAAATTTAAAGCTCCGGCTAGGCTCAACGCGCGTATCTCACGTTTGTTGATGCCGGGAACGCGGTCGATGAGGTCGGCGATGGATGTGTAATCTCCGCATGTACAGCGTTGCGGCTTAGCCGCTCTATTTGCGGAAAAGCTGTGCTTTTCCGAAGTAGCTTGAAAAGGATCTGCGGCTGCGCCGCCGCCACTGGTTGAAGACGGCGGCATAGCCGCAGAGATATTAGGTGCATCGCCGGTGAGGCAAGCCTCACCGCAAATAGAGCGGCAAAGCCGCGATGAACGTTCTTCGATAATCGCCTCACCAATTTCTTTTCGCAGTCCGCGTACAAAATTCAGGCCGACACGGACTTGCTTGTCGCCATCAATATCTTCGACCGTAAATTCGTATTGCGACTTATTGATATCGAGTGCGATAAAGTGCAGTCCGTGCCGCTGGGCGTCTTTGACGAGCGTCGCGGCATTGTAGAAACCGAGTGGGTAATTATTAAACATCGCGGCCATAAAACACGCACGGTAATGGATCATGTAATAGGCCGACGCATAGGCTAGCAGGGCAAAGCTGTAGGCGTGCGATTCGGGAAAGCCATAGTTGGCAAATGCCTTTGTGTAGGCGACGATCTGTTCCTGCACGTCGGGCGGAATGTTGTTTCGCGTCATACCGTTACGGAGGTTTTGGGCGACTTGTTCCATCTTGCGGTCTGGGTGTTTAAAACCCATCGCCCGCCGCAGTTCTTCGGCTTCGCTGCCCGTAAACCCGGCAATGTCCATCGCCATCTTGAGTAATTGTTCCTGAAACAAAGGCACACCCATTGTGCGTTCGAGTACCGGTTTTAGCGACGGATGCGGGTATGTGACAGGCTCAATACCCTGACGGCGGTTGATATAGGCGTGGAGCATGTTGCCGACGATCGGCCCGGGGCGAATGATCGCGACCTGGACGACGATGTCGTAAAAGTTTGCGGGCTTTGATTTTGGCAGAAAAGCTATCTGGGCACGGCTCTCGACCTGAAACATCCCGACCGTATCGCCTTTTTGCAGAGCTTCGTAAACTTTCGGGTCGTCGGTCGGCAGTTTGTACAGACCGAGTTCGTCGCCGTGATGCTCTTTTATCAGCGTGATCGAATCACGAAGAACGGCCATCATTCCGAGCCCCAAGAGATCGATCTTGACGATCTTTAGTGCGTCACAGTCGTCCTTATCCCATTGGACGATGGTGCGGTCCACCATCGACGCCGGCTCAAGCGGCACAATGCCATCCAGACGATTGAGCGAGACAACCATGCCGCCCGAATGCTGGCCTAGATGACGCGGAAAATCGAGGATCCGCTGATACAGATCGGCAAAATGACGCAAGCGGGCATTTTCGTTCGGGTCAAACCCTTCTTCTTTGAGACGCCGGTCAAGTTCTTTGCCCTTAAAAGTTTCGTAATGAGAATTGAGTTTCGACAACCTTTGCAGCATATCCGGGCCAAAACCGAATGTCTTGCCGACCTCACGCACGGCTGATTTGCCGCGATAGCAGATGACATTCGCCGTCATGCCCGAGCTGCGGCGGCCGTATTTGTTATAGACGTGCTGAATGACGCTCTCGCGGTCGTCGCCCGACGGCAGATCGATGTCGATATCAGGATACTGCTCGTATTTCTCGGACAAAAACCGCTCGAAAAGAAGTTTGTTTGCGATCGGCTCGACCGCCGTGATGCCGAGAACGTAGCAGACGACCGAATTAGCAGCCGAACCGCGTCCCTGCGACAGGATGTTGTTCTTTTTACAAAAATCCGAGATGTCCGAGACCGTCAGGAAATATCCTGCAAGCTTTTTCATCTCGATGATCCGAAACTCCTTTTCGAGACGACCGAGCACCTGCGATCTTAGTGCCCAGGGCTGATGACGGTAGCGTTCATGCGACCGCTCTATAGCCTTGGCTCGAAGAACGGAATCTATCGTTTCACCCGCACCCACAGGATAATCGGGAAAGTTATAAGAAAGCTCGTCCATCGAGAAATTTACACGTGAGGCGATCTCTTTGGTGATATCTACGGCTTGAGGAATATCGGCAAATAATTCCCGCATTTGAGAATCCGATTTTAGATAACGCTCGCTATTTTCGGAGAGCAGTTTGCCGGCGTCGTAAATGGTCGTGTGATTTTTAATGCAGGTAAAAACGTCGAAAAGTTCACGGTCTTCTATGGCGGCGTAATATGCTCCATTACTGGCAAAATATGGAAGCCGCAGCTTGTAGGCTAGGCCGAGGAGCGATTGATTTATGGCCTCTTCGCTCCGCAGATGATGTCGCTGCAGCTCAACATAGAGCCGATTTTCAAACACATAATTGAGCCACGCGAGATCGATCTGGCCGCGTCCTTCGTTTATGCTTTTATGCATAAAACCATCCGCTCCGCCGGTGAAACAGAGCAACCCGGCTGAATGCTCCTCGATATCTTTTCGCGTAGCGAAATGCTCGCCTTTTTTATGCCGGAGCTTTATGGTGGTTATTAGTTTTGAGAGATTTTGATAGCCTTTCAGCGTCATCGGCACAAGCGGCAAAAGGCTGCCGTCCGCCATCGTGATCTCTGCTCCGACGATTGGTTTTATGCCGTGTTTCCGCGCTTCAAAATGAAACCGCACCGCTCCGGCGACCGTGTCGCGGTCGATCAGAGCTGCTCCGGGCATTCCTACCTCAGCCGCGCGCTTTGCGAGGCTCTGCGGCTGTGAGCCGGAAGACAGAAAACTGAACGCGGAGCGTGTGTGAAGTTCGTAAAACATAGTGAACAGTGAACAGTGAACAGTGAATAATGAAGGATTTAACTGTTCACTATTCGTTATTCACTATTCACTGGTTAGTCATATTCCCCCGCCAAAAACCATTCTTTATCGACCTTGCACAGTCGATAAAGGCCGTGATCTTCGACCTCGATATCCCATTCCTGCGTCTTCCAGGACTTGCTCCACCACATGGAATTTGCCTTCCACACACCGCTGTATTCGCGGACGTGGCCGCTGAAATAGTGTGTCTTGATAAAGACCAGACGACCGTCGCGGACCAAAACCTCGGCACGGAGCGGCGGTTTGAAATAGGTGAATGCGATAATGCCAGACCCGAAAGAATTTGATGTTTGCGGCTCTGCCGCTCTATTTGCGGAACTGAGCCGCGAGGATGCCGGGACACTTTCGGTTCTGACATCGGGCAGCTTGTCGGCGTCGAGGGCAAATGGCTCGGACAGGCGTTGATTGAGCAAGACGGGAACGCCGACGTTTGTCTCGCCGACGAGTTTTTTGAGCTTATTTGCCGTCAGCAGCAGGCTTTCCGGTGCAGGCCGTGCGACGGCGTAGAGGCCTTTTTGATCGGGACGCGGTTTTGTAAAATGTGCGGTGACCATGACCGATAGGATCGCGGCCTCGGGCGGATCAAGAGATATGCGCAGGTTTATGAGCTTGAGCCAAAACGTTTTTTCGAGCGTCGGAAACGATGTTTTTATCTCGTAGCTTCTATTAGTTTTGTTGGCCAGCTTAAAAGAAATATCGAGATGCTCGGTGCTAAAGCCGTGAGTGTAGATGCGGCCGAGCAGGCTGTCGAGGCCATGATTGACGATGAAGATTAGCTGCTCAAAATCATCGACCGCCGAGTCCAATTCATAGTTCCACGCGACGTTGCTTTCCTTTATATTCGGCGTCAAAAAGCTCTTATCGTTTTCCTCGATAATGTCGATCACCTTACGAAAGCCCTGTCCGTAGCGGCTGATCAGATCGTCGACCGGTATCTGCCGCAGCTCCTCGATATTATTTATACCCAGATCGTTAAAAATTCCGATCGAATCGTGCGCGATGTCGAGATCGCGCAGCGGCAGTTTTTGAAATCCGGCGGGCGATGCGACCGTGTGATTGAGGCCTTTATTTTGCCGGGCCAGCAGCATCGCCGTATCGACCGTCGAGGCGACCGCGACAGTGCCCGAAACGTTATTAGTTTTGAGATGAGCGAGGATATTTTCCGCGATTTGATCCGGCGTGCCGATAAGACGTTCGAGCCCGCCGACATCAAATAAAACGCCGTCATCGAGCATCTCGATGCGGGATGAAAACTGATGCGCGGCGCCAAGGAGTTCGTCCTTCTCGGCAGTCGAAATTATACATGCGTAGAGTTTAGACATCTTGTTTTTAGGCTGCTTTAGCAGTCTTTCCGGATTAAGCTGAAGCTTGCACTCAGAACGCCGCATAATCCATCTCGATCCGTGTCCTGAATGCCTCGCCGTAAAAGCCCTTTCGCTCGTGCATTTTTAGATGTAGTTCGCGCAGCAGCTTAAATCTCCCGGTGCCGGACCATACTGCACGCTCCCGTGAAAACACAAGCGATTGCTGCGATGCCGAACCCGTCACATGTTCTGCGGCGGTGACTAAAAGCACGGTCGGCGTTTCCTTGATCCGCGTCCGGTATCGATACCAATAGGTTTTTGGCACCATCTTTAATAACCGTTGCGGCAGACCGTTGAGATTCAGCCAAATAGCCCCGAAACCCTTTGCCTGTACCAGATAATCGGCCGCCATAAAAGCTTTTTCTAAATTTCCGCCACATTTTACCCACAGCAGATTTTGAAGCTCCACGCCCGCCAGTCTCGCCGTACACGGGTCAAAACCATCGCTCGAATCGACCACTGCACAGACCTCTCCGGCCTGCGTCAGCTTTGCCAGCAAGGTGAGCGACAGGCTCGTTTTGCCCGAACTCGGGCCACCCGTGATCTCGTTGACGGAGCCTCTCGTAAATGCCAGACCGGCAGATTCGAGCATTACCTCTTCGACATGTTTTTGCTCCTCCTGCAGGAGGGAAAGGCTTTTTACCAGGTTCAAATGTGCCATTTTAAAGTCGATCCGGCGATGCTAGTGGTGACAAAGCGTTGCATCCATGAAACGATAAGATTAGAATATTCCAATTCAAGAGAAAAGGCAAGGTAATTGAGAAAATTACGAATTAAGAATTACGAATTGGCAGAGCGGAAGCTTGGGTTTACTTATTTCACTGTCCAAAGGCCCGCCCGGACAACTCAATTATTCATTGACCATGACCTCGACGGGGTCGATCGTGGAGGCACGCCACGCCGGATAGAGGGCACCAACGAGGCTGCCGCCGATGGCAATGGCGACAGCAGTCATTATCCAACCGAAGCTAAATTCAAATACGAGGTTAAACTCGCGGCTGATAATATACGAGGCGAGAAGCGAGACCGTACCGCCGAGCACAATGCCGAGGACGCCGATCATAAAGGCCTCGCCCTCGATCACATTGATAATAAAGCTCTTTGAGGCACCGAGAGATTTGAGGATGCCGATCTCTTTTCGCCGTTCGGTGATGGTCGTGTACATCGACAATAGGACAAAGATCGTGCTGACAAAGGCACCGAGCCCGACAAGAACTTTGAGAAATGTGTTAAGGCCGGGAATCCGTTCCTGAGCGTCGATGACGAGGTCGCGTGTGAGATTGATCTTATTGCCGGGCAGGGCTTCGTTTATGCGTGCAGCCACCGTATCAACATCTTCGCCGTCGTTAAGCTTGACGAGAATGTACGAGCATTTATCGGTCTGCAGAGCGTCTTGCAGGGCGGCGAGCGACATCTTTATACGTGAGCCTGACGGCGGGGAAAAGGTGCCTACGACACGATATTTTTTACCGCCAAACAGTTCCAAGGTGTCGCCGACATCATGTTTTTCGTCCTCGCTCGGCCGCGCATCCAGGATGACCTCGTCGTTTGCTACGGGTGCTCGGCCTTCGACGAGGTCCATCCCGTTCATTTCGGCAAATGATTTCCAATCGACGCCGTCGAGTTGCAATATGCCCCAACGACTCGTTGGGTCCGCCGAGAAATTGCGAAGGATCGGCACCGTCGAGCGGACCCCTGCGATCTCGCGGAGCTTTGCCGCATACGCCACGTTTACAGCCGCATTCGAGCTTGTCATGTCCATTCCGCCGGGCCGCGTAAAAACGATCTCGGCTTTCCAGTTGGCGGCTCGTTTTGACATATCATTTGTCATGCCGCGGGCGAGGCCTGTAAAAAGCACGACCAAAATGACGCCAAGCGAGACACCGATCACGCTGATAAATGTGCGAAAGGGGCGAACTCTCAAATTTGCAAGGACTAATTCAAACATTTTCTGTTAACAAATTTCATCGGCTGAAATCGATCTCCGGCGGCGGCGTCTCATAATCATAAAGTTCGCGGTTGGCGGTAAACTTTTCATATATCTTGTCATAAAGGGCAAAAAGCCGGTCGGTCGAATCTTCCCATGAATATTTTCTTGATGTCGTTATAGCCTGTTCGATCTTTTTGATACGTTTGTCATCGCCGCTAAAGACATCGAGGACGGCGGCGGCAAATGATTCGGCATTTGGTTCGGCCAGCCACGAATTCTCATTATCCGCATACGACAGGACTCCGCCCGAATTGGGAGCGACCACTGGCAAACCGGAAGCCATCGCCTCGAGCGGTGTAATGCCAAAGGGCTCGTGGGGATTAGGATGAACAAAGGCATCGCAGTTTGCAAAAAGACCGGCGAGATCGTTTTTATCAGATATATGTCCAAGCATTGTTACCGCACCGGGGGCTAGCTTTTCAAATTGCGCGGCGAGTGTTTCGGCACTCGGCCCCGAACCGGCGACTAACAAACGAAAGTCCCGCGTTTGATCCTGCCGCAAGATCTTCATCAATTTTGGCAGGAGCGCAATATTTTTCTCGGGCGAGAGGCGTCCGGCGTAAAGCAAAATGAGAGCCTCGTCGGGCAGCTTGTTATCTTGGTGTATCTTTTCGCGGGTTGCGGCGTTTTGGCGGTTGATCGTAAAGAGGTCATTATCGACGCCGCATTGATTGACATAGACCCTATCTTTGGAGCCCGACTTTGGAGCCCGCCAATATCTCCAAAAAATATTGAATGGCGAGGCCGAATCAAGCGGCCCTCTAACCTTCGATTCGGAATCGATCAGTTCCTGAGAGGTGTAGTCCGAGTTAGCGATATGAAAATCAAACATCGGGACAATATAATTTCCCACGAGCTGGCTTGCAAACCAATCGAAAGCTCTGCCCTTGGCCATAAATGTTCTGATGCTGTCATCCATCCGCTCATGCGAATATTGCACCAGCATCGGGCGGACTTGCGAGACATTCATCTGACGCTTGCGAAGAAGCCCGGCCATGAGACTAAGAAAGTATTTCTCACCGATCTCGATCAGATCAGGTTTCTCATCACGTAAAATTGTTTTAATTGGTGAGCCGTCGGGCATGTACGTTTTCCACGGGATCAAAATCCTGTAACGTTTGTCGATGATCGGCGAAAACCCGGCTTTTATATAGTAAATCCGACCGTATTCGCCAACTTCCTCGATCTCGGTCTCGGCCCCCGGGACGATAAGCCGAACGTGGCGCTTTCGGCGATTGGCAGCCTCGAGCAGTTTGTTATAAGCCGTGCTTACGCCGCCCGAATTCTTATGATAGTGATTCGTTATGTGAACTGATTTTAGTGACATCGGGGAAAGACGTTACGTTTTTTTTGCCCTTTTCCAAGTCCAGATAAGGGGAAACGATAAAAACTCAAATATCAGCCACGGCATCTGCCTCATATCGCGCCATAGGGATTGCTGGCTTTCATCTTTTACGAGGAGTACTCCGCGCCGCATCGCAAAAAGATTAAAGATCGCCGAGATCACCGATATTCCGACCGAGACAAGCACTGCTCTGCCTTTGCCCTGCGATCCGACGTAAGCGTCAAAAACCGCTTGAACTCCGTATTCCATCACATGGCTGATGATGGTGAGCACTATAGGAATAGTCACGACGGCGTGCCACGGCGGCTGGACCCGGCTAAATGACTGTAAAATTGCCCCGTTGACCCCGCCGAATATCGTACGAAAAATAAACTGGGCCAGCATCGCTCCGAGAGCGATATAGAGTCCTTGCTTTTGTGCCAGATAGGCTGTGAAAAAAATTGGTGAACGCAACAGTGCACTCAGGACCGCCGCCTTCCAATTCCAACGCAATATAAGCATCTCGACCGGGTGCCTGACAAGATGTAAAAATACGTCTATTATCCGCTCCGTAGGTGCCGTCTCACGCGACTCTTCATTTACTATCTTTTCCACCATTTTTCTCAGCCGCTTTTCTTATCTTATCTAGTTTAATACATTCAGCGTAAGCATCATACACGCTCTTAAAGACCGCATCCCATGAGCGGGACATTGCGCTCTGCCGCGAGGTCAGCTTCATAGCTGTCAATTTTTCGGGCGAGTCCAAAAGGTCAAGTGAAAACTTAACAAAATCGTCGAGATTGCCAGCAACAAAGCCGTTTATACCCGCTTCGATCAGGAATTTCGAACCGCCCTTATCTGATACGACTGCCGGAACGCCTGACGCGTTTGCCTCGAATGTAACGTTACCAAATGTCTCCGTATCAGACGGGAATACGAAAACGTCCATATTAGCATACGCGGCAGAGAGCTGCTCACCATCGATAAAGCCGGTAAATTTAGCATGCCGCATCGTTTTTTCGAGGAATTCACGTTCACTGCCCTCGCCGACGATTAGAAATTCAAAATTCGTCTTACCTGCCTTTATCAACGCCTGCTCAATATCCACTAACATCCGGACATTTTTTTCGGGCCTTAGCCGTCCGACAAATCCGAACCGGAAAACGCCGTCATTAACGGTACGCTTTTGCGGCGAGAATTTATCCGTATCGACCCCGCGGGACATCAGCCGCGAAACACGGCCCGTCCCCTTACCCAAAATCTCGACAAGCTCAGGGTTTGGCGAAAGTATTACCTTTGGCTGCTTGTAATAGAGCACGGCTCCGTCGAGGATCTTTCGCTGGGCAAACCCCGAAATTTTCATGGCCGTTGCCGCCGGCAGAAAGCGGAGCATCCGGTTTAGCCTCTGGGCCGCAAACTCATGAAGATTGGTGTGCCACGAGCCGAGCAACGGCAGCTTCAGTTTCCATGCAAGATAGGCGCCGATGATGCTCACGTCGTTGAGTCCGGTTATGTGAATAACGTCGGGGCTAAACTTAACGATCTCGCGTAAGACACGATTCGAATATCGTTGAAAGAACGGGTCGTAAGCGAGGTCCTGGTCTAGTGAAAACGAAAAAGGCGAACGCTTTAGTACAAGGCTGGTTACTGATCCGTCTTGTGTGACCTCAGACCTTTCGCCGGCGTGAATGCTCAAAAACGGATGACCCTGTGTTTTGGCGTATTCGACGAGCCGCCTGCAGGTCATCGCCGCGCCGTTAACTTCGAGAAATGTATCCGCGAAAAAAGCTACACGCAGATTCTCAGCCACAAAAAAACCTCAAAAGTACAAATGGCGGGTAAGCCCGCCAACAAAACAAAAAAATAGCGAATAAAAATTAAACCGTGCCGGATGAAAGTGGACGGGACAATTCGTCGAGATCGGGTATCTCAAATTTTGCCTTTCCCATATCTTTTGGCACGCGATCCGCCTTTTTCCGGGCCAGCCGAAACATCGGGCGCATCGACGGGCTGCCGAGAAATCCGAGTGTCCACACCGCCGCCCGCAGCCATTTAGGGCCGCCAAGCCGCCAACCGTGTGACGACAGCGGGACAAGTCCCTGACCATCGTTGGTGTCAAAGAATATCCGGTCAAACCATCGCTGCCGCTCGACCGGAAACTCCGGATAACGGGTCAATATCTCAGAAAACGATTGGAGTTGCCGCGAATGCAGCGGCTGCTCATACTCCGGCATCAATACGACTTGGCTCTTTTTATCGATGCGTATCTCATTAACAAATTCGTCAAAAGTTTCGGTGTTGGTCAGATTGAGCACAGTATTAGGCTGGCAGCCATGACGATCGCCGCCCGAGGCGAGCGGAATGCCCAAAGCCTCAGCCATCTCGATTACAGCTTTGTTTTCCGACCAGCTTCGAAATCCGTTGATCTCAAAAGCATGTATCCAGCTTCCGTGTTCATGAATAAAGGCCTTTAACAGCAGCTCATGCTTTTCCTTGCCGACCATCTCGATATCCCATATAGGATGATTGAGAATGATCAAAACCTGGGGAATGGCGTTGAGCATAGAGAACATTTCATTGAGATTCTCCGTGCTGTGTTTTTCCTTTGTAAATGTGTAGTCGAGCAGCGTCTGAGTTAGCTCTACCGCACGGTCTTTTGGCAGGTTATGAACGCCGACGTGGAAAAAACCGAAATCAAACGGAACCGTCCATTCGAGCGAGATCGGCACCTGTCGGGACTCTTTTTCTTCGATAATCCCCAAATTGCCTTGGATCTCATCGTGATCGGTGAGGGAGACAAATGCATCCAAGCCAGCGGAGTTTATCTGCGCCTTTTCGATGTCGTAAACCATTTGCGAGGTAAGCGGCGGCGACCAATATGCGGTCGAAAAATCCGGCAGCTTGCCCTCGCGCTCCATATACTTCTTTTTCTCTTTCTGCCAGAAATAAGAGACTATCGGAATTTTATCGCCGTAATGAGGCAGAAAATCGAGCATCTCTTTCGAGTGCTCGGTGTGGCAATGGAGCGAAACTCCCGCCTTAGCCTCACCCGTCAATGTCCCGGCCTGGCGCAGAATATGTAATTTGGTCCGTTGTAAATTCATCTACTTCTTAATAATGCAACAACCTAAATGAATGAGAATACCAAAAAAAGGCTTGAAAGTAAAAGCATTTGCGACGGAGTGCTGCTTTGCGAGATAGAACCTCGGCAAGATTCCGACGGCACCGCAGCGTAAATATGTTGCGAGCCCTTCATCTATCGGCGGAATCAAAAATATTCACAAATATGAGGAAAAAACTTGTCACAAAGCCCGGTTGAGCGGTGTCTTGTTACTAGAATACGGGAAAATTATCTAACGAGGAGCCGCAATTATGAGTTGGTTATACACAATAGTTTTTACAGGATTAATGTTTTCATCATCGCAGGGCAGTACGTCCTCGAATGCGGAAAGGGCTATTCAAAACGCCCCGATGCCATCGGAAATACAGGTTCAGGACGAGACTGAAAAGTTTGATAAAACATACCCTCTCAATGCTAACGGCAGGGTCAAGCTCTCAAATGTAAATGGATCGATCGTTATCGAGGCATGGGACCGGAACGAGGTAAAACTCGAATACACAAAGGTCGCGAGCAGCAAGGAAAGATTGGCGGATGCCGAGATCCGCATTGATTCGCGGCCCGATTATTTGAGCATTGAGACCGACTACGACTGGAAAGGTATGAACAACAGCGGTCAGTACCGCAATCAGGGAAAACTGCGGATCGATTATCACTTGATGGTTCCCCGGACCGCTAATTTGAACGAGATCGAAACCGTAAATGGCTCGGTGACGGTTTCAAACTTTGTAAACTTTACCAAAGTCTCAGCGGTCAACGGCTCGGTGATGGCGTCAAATCTTCGCGGTACGGCAAATCTCTCGACGGTCAATGGTGAAGTTGCCGCCGATTTTGACCGGCTGGAATCGGGAAGTAAGATCGTCTGCTCGACGGTCAACGGCAAAGTAAATCTCGCCATTCCGTCAGATTCGAATGCGACGATCAACGCAGATTCCCTCAACGGCAATATCTCAAATGATTTTGGGCTGCCGGCCCGCAAAGGCAAATATATCGGCCGCGACCTATACGGCCGCCTCGGCAGCGGCGACGTGCGGATAAAGCTCGACAGCGTAAACGGCGCCCTCTCGATCAGCCGTAAGAACGACGGCAAGGCTTTAAGCCCTGCGGTCAATCTTCTCCCGCAAAAGGAGAAGGACGACGATAGCTGGGACAATGACCAAGACGACGAGGGTGGGAAGCAAACGGCGAACTACGTCAAGATGAATAAGGACATCGAGAAAGCGGTCAAAGAGGGCCAAAAGGAAGCTGCTAAGGCGATGAAATCGGCTCAAAAAGAGATGGCAGCAATTCAACCCGAGATCGCCAAAATTACCAGCGCCTCGATGGAAGCCGCCGCTGATGCGATCGCTCAGACGGCAAACGTGATGAACTCCCCCGAGATCAAAGAGAAAATGAAGATCGCGCTAAGGACACAGAGAGCGGCGATGGCAGAACTGGCAAACCTCGATATTTCGTCATCAATGCCGCGGGTTGAGCAAAAAAGCGCCTCATTTCCGGTAAAGGGCGTTCCGAGAGTCACGATTGACGCACGGGGCTGCGGGGTCCGCGTTCGCGGTTGGGATAAACCTGAGGTTCAATACCGCGTTACACAGTTTTCGGACGTTCGCAACCGCAATCCGGTAAAGATCAACGAAAACCACAGCGAATCCGCCGTCAATATCTCCGTCGAAAACCCCTCGTCCGATGCACGAAACGGCGACTTTAACAATGACGCCCGGAGCGTACGGATCGAGGTTTTTGTACCGCGTAAGTCCAACTTGAAGATCAAGACAAACGGCGAGATCCGGCTCGACGGTGTTTCAGGCGAAATCGAGCTATCCGGATCGGATGAGGCGATCAATGTTCGTGACGTTGACGGCTCGCTCAGCGTTTTGAGCTCGGACGGACGAATCCGGGTCATCGGTTTTAAGGGGGAAATAGTCGCTGAATCGTCGGACGGTATGATAAGCCTCGAGGGCGATTTCAGAAAACTAAAGGCCCAGTCGGGCGACGGCGAAATAATTGTTACTTTGCCCGAAGACGCACAGGCTGACATCGAGGCGAATTGCGAAGACATCCGTGGCGAGGAGATCGCTATGGCGCGCATCGGCGGTGACGAGAATTTTAGCCGCTATCGTATCGGAAAGGGCGGATCGCTGTTTCAGATCCATACCGGGGGCGAGATTCGCGTTCGCGGAGCGTCAACCTTAAAGACCGGTTTCTAAAAAAGCTGGTTCGGACATCCTAGCTGGTTTATTGAAACTTTGCTGCCTTACACGCGTTTCAATCATTGGTATCATTTTCCGTTTATTTCAAAAAAAAATATTCCTTCCCTGATTTTGGGGTGCAGTATGAAAAAAATCATTTTGCTCATAATAATTGCCGTTTCAGCCCTCGGCGTAACCGCTCAACAGTCGTCAAATCTCGATATGAAGGCGACACCGGGAGCATCGGCACCGGTCGGAGCTGATTTGAAGGGCGGCAAGGTGGCTATTCCAGCCGAAAAAAGCAGGCCGGTCAATATCACAAAAACATCGACGCCGCCGGTCATCGACGGACACGTCGATGAGGAAGCTTGGAAACAGGCTGCAGTTTTTAAAGATTTTTATCAAACAGGTCCCGGATACAATACAGCCCCCTCCAGGCCGACGGAGGTCTATGTGATGTATGACGAGCATAACCTCTATGTTGCGTTCAAATGCTGGGATGAAAAGGACAAAATTCGAGCAACGGTCGCCAAGCGCGACAACGTATTTGGCGAAGATAATGTACGTATGTGGCTCGACACATACAATGACCAGCGGCGGGCATACGTGTTTGGCTTTAATCCGTTGGGCATCCAGCAGGACGGCATTTTTACCGAGGGAGACGGTGCGGATTTCTCAGTCGATATCGTAATGGAATCAAAAGGCGTGATCGAAGACTGGGGCTGGTCGGTTGAGGCCAAGATCCCGTTTCGCTCGATCCGCTATACGTCGGGTAAAGGTAAGCTTTGGGGCTTTAATGTCGCGCGAAACATTGACCGTTTTAACGACGAATTTGACCAGTGGCTGCCGGAGGACCGTGATGTGTCAGGCTTTTTGGTTCAGCACGGAAAAATTTCTGGCCTCGACGAGATCAAGTACGAGCGAACGCTCGAGATCGTCCCGAGTATCACCTTGAGCGAAACGGGCGAACGTGTTTCGGCGATCGAGGTGCCATCGGGCAGATTCGTTAATCACCAGATAAAGAAAGAGCTCGGAGTCAATCTAAAATATACGCTTTCGCCAAATATCACGCTTGACGCCGCTGTCAATCCTGACTATGCCGAGATCGAAGCGGACGCACCGGTCGTGAGCGCAAACCAAAGGTTTCCGATATTTTTTCAAGAAAAACGGCCATTCTTTCTCGAGGGAAAGGAGATTTTTAACTCGCCCCTGCAGCCGTTCTATTCGCGAACGATCGTCGATCCGGATGTCGCCGTAAAACTTACCGGCAAGATCGACAAGACCTCATTCGGCATACTTGCGGCCACCGATAATGCACCCGGAAACTACTCGGAAAACGAGCGTACGCAAAATAGATCGTGCCTTTTAAGACAGCTGACAAATCCCGCGACCCGGTGCCCGATAAATGAATTTCTCGATAAAAACGCTATATTCGGCGTCATTCGCCTGAAACGCGATTTTGGAAAAAGTAACAATATCGGATTTTTTGGCACGGCCCGCGTCTTTCCAAAAAACCGCAATTTTGTGAGCGGGTTTGACGGAACATTTAAGTTCGACGACAGCACGACAATGACGTTTCAGGCCCTCGGAACGCATTCGCGAAAAAACTTTTACAGCCCTGTGACCGACAGCGTAAAATACCGCACCGGCAACGGGTTCGGGTATTTTTGGAGCCTCGACTACACCAAGGAGACACACGGCTGGTATGCCGAGGTATCGGGCAGAACAAGCGATTACCGCTCGGACGCCGGTTTCTCGAGACGTACCGACACCAACACTGCCTTTTTCGCTAATCGTTGGAGCACCAAGTCAAACGGCAAGGCAAAATTGATCAGGCTTGACTGGTCGCAATTTGTCAGGTATTCGTTTGACTGGAAAGGCCGTGAGCAATATCTTCTGATCGGCAGCAATGTGAATTTGCAGCTGCAGGGAAGTTTGTTTATCAACGCCGAGGCGGGCGATCAGCGGGAACATCTTTACGAGGAAGAATTTGGTGCTAAGCGAAATCCGTTAACGGGGATCACGGGCGGCTTTTTTGGGGCACCGATTCGCTCGGCTTATTCGCCCTACGCCAGTATTTTTATAAATAAAGTCTTTAATAAGCGTTTTAATATGTTTGCCGGGATCAACTCGGCTTGGGGGGCATTTGACTACGACTTTGGCGCCGGCGAGCGTTTTCCGCGGGCGAGCGCCGCTTACCAGACATGGGCCAATGGAGGCTATGTAGGGCCTGAGCCGGCCCTCGATCCGGGTCCCGGGCATCAGTTAGACATAGATCTGGGCTTTACGTTTAAGCCTCTTGATCCGCTGACCACCTCGCTTAACTACACCAAGAGTAAGCTTACCCGCAACGATACAGGCCTGGTGGCCTATGATACCAATATCTTTAGTTCGAGGACGACGTATCAATTTACACGATTTACCTTCGCTCGGATGCGTTGGGATTACGATACGCTTTCGTCGCGGGCGGCGGGCCAGTTTTTGGTTGGTTGGAATCCAAACCCCGGCACCGCATTTTACGTCGGCTACAACGATGATCTAAACATTAAGGGATTTAATCCGTACACCGGTGCCCTTGAGCCCGGCTTGGTTCGCAACCGACGCACGATATTTATTCGAGCGTCATATCTCTTCCGCAAAAGCTTCTAGTTTTTCGCTCCTCATTGATTGATGTTTCGGCAGCGGGCGCCTGGCGTTCGCTGTCTTTTTTTATTTAGCCCATCTGTGAATCCCATTGTTATTAAGCATTCCTTTAACGACGGCCATCGAAAAATTAAACAAAAAAATAATAAAAAGTTGTTGTAACTTATGAAGTATTAGTGTATAACCATAAGCGGACATTACATTTCATGCCATTCTGGCGTCGATAAAAGGAGAAAATATGAGTTTGAAAAGGAATCTCGGCATAGTTGTATTAAGCACATTGTTAAGCGTTTTAATGATCCCGGCCGTTTTCATTTCGACGGCTTCATCCCAAACCAATGAGACCGGCATTGCATTACAGAGAGGTTTTCGTACCGGCTATTCCGATGGGTATATGGCGGGCTACCGCGACACGATCGACAGTCTGGCAAAAAGCTACCGGCGGCACACGGACTATGCCAAAGCCAACCGTGCTTTTAATCCGGATTACGGCAAGGTCGAGGATTACAAGGATGGCTATCAACAGGGTTTCGAATCGGGCTACGACACCGGGTTTGAGAGACGATCATTTGACGCAAATCTGCCGCAAAATTTGAAGCTGCGCGGCGGTGTCCTCGTTGGGGAAAGTCAAAATGTAGCCGTTTCGACCGTCACGAATACTACACAAACGAGCGGAACGGGTGATGCAGCGAGCGATGAGCAAAATACGGACTATTCGCCAACGCCAAATGGGCAAACATATTCCGCGACAAGCAACGCAATTATCATCATCCCGCGGGATACCGAGCTGCTCCTCGAACTGCAGGACGATCTGAGTACTGAGCGAAACCGTACGGGAGACAAGTTTACGGCAAGGATCGTTTCACCGTCGGAGATCGCCGGTGCGATCGTCGAGGGCCGCGTCAACAAGGTCACCCAACCCGGCCGTATAAAACGCCGCAGCGAGCTTTTGCTTACCTTTGACCGTATTATTCTCAACGATAGCCGCTGGAGTAATTTTAGCGCCTCGCTCACCGAGGTTGTGCCGGTTAAGGGCGACAACGTGCAGCGGGTCGATAACGAAGGCACGGCCATAGGCCAGGGTTCGCTCAAATCGGACGGTATCAAGGTCGGTGCATCGACGGGCGGCGGAGCCCTTATCGGAGCAATGGTCGGCGGGCCGGTCGGAGCTGCTGTTGGCGCGGGAATGGGAGCCGCCTTTGGCGTCGGTGCCGTCGTGATCGAACGCGGCAAGCACATTCGTCTCAACCGCAATCAGCAGATGCGCATCAAGACGGCATACGAAACGCAGATAAGATAGATGGTTTGCTACTCAGTATTCCGTCGTTGCCAGTAAGCAGAAACGATAAATCGGCGATGTCCGGGCAGGTTTCCTTTGTTCTCCTTTTGGGATCTGTCCGGATGTCAATCATCTCCAAATTTCGCCCGCCACAGCGGTGCGATCTGTTTCATTACGTCACAGTCGCAGTAGCCGCCATTTTCATTAAGCCAGTTTGTAATTTTAGGAAAGTTGAGTCCGCGTTTCATCATAAAACGCATTGAGAATCGCAGGGTGTGATCGCACTCGGAATCGAAAAGGTCGTCTTCGACGCGATCGAGGAGATCGCTCATTGATTCCTGTCCCGCCGGCATCGCATCAAGAAAGGCCTGTAGTTGCTCGCCGCTCATCTGCTCAAGATTTTCGATCTGCCGTTTTCTAACAATTGCCATAAGAATATATTGCCACAGGGGAGTCCAGGGAGCTCAGATGATTCAAAAGGATTACTCGGCGGTCTCTGTGAACTCAGTGGCTAATATTCCGCTTCTGAGACACGCATCATCTCGGATCGTTCGGCCTCTTCGATCTCGCGTTGCTTGATGCCCTCGCGTCCGTCATAAGCTGCAAATCTGGGCAGGAAAATCGCAGCCCCGACTACCGAAACCACGCATAGCACCCCGCCGGAGATCAAGGCGGCTCTAACACCATAAAACTCGGCGACAATCCCCATTTTAGCACTACCGAGCATCGGTCCCGTGAGATAGCTCATCATTTCGATGCTTGCGAGACGCCCACGAAGGTAATTGGGGATAGTTTGATTCCAGATCGCACCACGAAAAATGCCTGAGATCATATCAAAGAAACCGGCCGCTGCGAGAAATATAAGAGCCGGAACAATGCTTTCCATAAAGCCAAACATCATGATCGCCACGCCCCATAAAATGGCGGCGACCGTCACCATCAGGCCGTGCCGATGCACATTCTTGGTCCAGCCCGAAGTCAGGCTCGCCGCGAGAGCTCCGGCCGCCAGGGCCGCCGGGAAAAAACCGACGTATTCGGCACCATACACTACCGCCAGAGCGGGATACAACGCCTGCGGGAACGCAAAAAACATCGCCGCGATGTCGATGAAATAGGTTCCAACGAGTTCCTGGCGGTTAAACGCGTATTTCCACGCCCGTTTGATCCCTGCAAAACTAGGCTTTTCGGCATTCTCCGGTGGCGGAACGCTTTGCAGCATAAACACCGCGATCAGCGACGCGGAAAAAGTTATCAGATCAATCGAGTATGCCACCGACGCGCTAAGCTGCGTCGCGATAATGCCTGCGACCGATGGCCCAACTATCATCCCGATCGTAAAACGGATCGAATTCAAGGCCATCACGGCGGACATCATCTCCGCCGGGATGATCTTTTGAATAAACGATTCAAATGCTGGACGCTGTAGGGCCGAAAGCCCAGCGTGAAGAGCGACGGCAATGAACAGTATCCAAATTTGCGGCCGTGGCAACAGGGAATTGCCCAACAGGATCGCGGTTACGACAGTCTGCCCAACCTCGGTGAAGCGGAGCATCCTGCGCTTATCGAGAAAATCCGCCAACGCTCCACCCACAAATGCGAGCACGACCATTGGCACAAACTCGGCAAGGTAAATATAACCGACCATTGCGCTTGAGCGCGTAAGCTGGTACATCTGCCACGGCACGACGATAAACGTCATCATCGAGCCGAAAAACGAAACGAGTTGCCCGAAGAACAGCAGGCGATAGTCACGTGAAACTTTGAGCGGAGAGAGATCGAGCAGCATTATGGTTTTACAAATTCCGTCCAATGAAACAGCCAGGTTGCGTAGGCGTTTGCAACAAACGAAACGCTGTAGAGTGTCCATTCGGCGGCAGTCACGCGTTTTGGACCAGATTCGAGCAGGATCACAAATATCCATGGCAGCAGGACCATTGCATAGCGGTACCCAAACTGCCATCCGCCGGAATTGCCGTGAATCCAGAGCAGGAATGTGAGGATCACGACCGCCGCCCAGCACGCGTATTTGACGGCCCTATCCCGCGAGCCGAATCTCAACAGAAACAATAGGAACGGACTGCTCAACAGGATTGAGCTGCTAAAGCCATTTGGCACAAAATATGGAAATCCTGATTTCCAGTCCCAAAATTTAATGAGCATTTCCCACGCCTGGCGCGGAATATAGTACAGCGAAAATATCCCGTGGTTATACCACGGCTCCTCCAAAACTCCTGGTATCCGCGAGTACCCAAAATCCGTAAACGAGTGAAAGCGGGCGTAATTGTAAATTAACGTGGCGACACCAAGAACAAACGGAACGGCGCCGAACGCGGTGAGGCGACGGAGCTTGTCAGAACCGCCTGCGTGAGCGGGCGGCCAGGATGCCGCATCTTTTGTCGTCTTGGCTTCAGCGAACTGGCCCGCCGCTGACGCAGCGGGTTCTGACCCGGGGCGCGTCAGCAAATACATAAAGACCGGTGCGGTCAGCAGATTCTCCGTTCTATTGCCAAATGCAAGCGCAAAAAAGACACCGGCGATCAGCGGCCTGCGGTCATAAACCGTAAAATAAAAAGCCCCGATCTCGCCGACCATTGCAAAACCTAGTGCCAACTGCCACGCACCTTCAAACGTCAGATTCGTCCACATAAATGTGCCAAACAAGACGCCGAGAGTCATCAAAACCCGCCGTGACCGGGACACGTCGTATCTGGCTGCGATCTTTAGCAGAAGAAAACAGACGACGCCCGCAAGGATTGCAGCGATCAACGCACCCGGCATTTCGGTGATTAGCCCGAGCGTCTTTAGCATCGCCGCCGGCATCATCGAGAGCACGGCTCCGAGCGGAAACACGGAGTAATAAAAGCCCTCGAAAGGCACGAACTCATTTAGCCACGTCGGCTGCGGCGAGGTGAACGCCACTCGCCCGCCGAGCATATTTGCCGCCACGCGAAATGTGTAATCGTAAAAGGTTTGCGGTTTGGGATTGGAAAAGAAATAGACGACAGCCGTTGCGATCGACAACGCGGCGATCACGCCTCGGGATAATGGTTCCACCGGCTCCGGCTCTTCGCTCTTACTTTCGTTACTCATCCGGATTTTGACTTTTTACTTTTTACTTTCGCCGTGCGAGCGCCGCCTACGCCGCGTATATCTTCAGCTTAAACTCATCATTTGCGATGTAGATCTCAGGCTTGCGGCCCGAGAAGCGGTTGGACTGACGCAGGATCATCGGCAGACCGCCGTGCGGGACACTGATGCCGTATTCGCGACGTGTAAAGATCGCGGCGGTTTGCGGGTTTAGGCGTTGGGTAATACCGTAGCGAATCGCCCTGGCGGCCGGCGGGGCGAAACCGTTAGTCCGACGCGGATTGATGAATTCAATTGCGCTATCGTAAATGTTGATCCGCGTGCGGATATCGCGCAGGGCGAGATCGCGATGCATCAGAGCGTTAATGACAGCTTCGGCGACGGAGTAAAAATGATATGCACCCCGTTGTTTGACGACCTCGTCGGTGACGAGCGTCAACTTTCGCTTTGGACGATCCTTCGCAAGATCAGTATATCGCTTTATAAAGCCCATCACCGTCTCGTACTGCGACAGTAGATTGCCTCTAACCTCGATGGCCTCGATCAGTTGGGCGTTGCCGTTGTCGCCGGAGAATCTCGCTACCGTCACATTTGTCCGCGGGAGCAGCTCGGCAACTCGTTCGTTCTTGCCAAATAACAGCAATGCCGCGACGGTCGGAAAGAATTCGTCGGTGCTCCCGACTGCAAGCAGCAGGTCCTTACGCAGAAAATCGCTCGTGTTATACAGGCTCTGATTGGGGGCGTTGTCATCAAAGCCGCTCGCAAAGCTCCACAGCAAAGCGTCGTCAAAGTCCTCTTCGGTTACATCCTGAAGCGGAATATTCTCAAACCCAAGCGGCCGCAGCTCGTCGAGCCACATCGAAAGCTCTTCGCGGGCGACCTCGCGTTTCTCGGCCCCAAACCGCAGATAAAAGCGGCCGTCCCGTGTGCGATAGGGCTTTCGCCTGCCGTCGATATCGAGTGCAACGATGCGTTTGCCGCTGTCAAAGGCAATCGTGTCGATCATCGGCACGATTGCGGGCACGATCTCCTCGCGGCAGATGCGTGTCAGCTCCTGCTGCACCCATTCGGGATTCGAGACGCCCTCGATCCGCAGCTGGTCGTTGACACCAAATATGATCGTCCCGCCATCGGTATTAGCCAATGCCACTATCCCTTGAGCGATACGCTCCGAGTTCGACAGCTTTACCTTTAGCTCAAGATACGTATCTTCGCCGCCTCGGATAAGCCGCAAAAGCTCGGTCCGGGTAGTCGACGGGGCCGGTTGATTTAGGAGATATTCCTGGAAAGAACTATCGTTAGAGGATTCAAAACGCGGACTGTGACGGAATTTTCTTCTCGGCATCAGTTTCGGGCGTGCAGTTTCTATGTCAGGACGGCCACGCTTACCGCCCGAATGCCTTGTGATGACATTGCTGGTTTTATATTTTCAACAAGAGTATTGAACCACAGCGAGATATGAAAAGTAAATCCAAGCCACGCCTGAAACGTGGCAGCCGTCGCCACGTTGACAACAGAGCACGTTTCATCCGATTATTATGCAACAACAACGTGGATAAAGATCAAACAATCGCATACGTCGGGCTCGGGTCCAATCTCGGTGACCGCGCAGGCAACCTGCTGCTGGCGGTGCGTTCCCTGGTGTCGGCGAGCTTTGTCGTTAACAAGCTATCGGCGATATACGAGACCGAGCCGATCGGTATCGAGAGCGATGTCAACTTCCTGAATATGGTGGCCGAGATATGCGTTCGCCAGGTCAGCGCCACCCAGATGATGGCCCGTCTTTTGCGGATCGAATACCTGCTCGGGCGGGGCGATAAATCTGTCAAAAAACCTCGTACCGTAGATCTCGACATTCTCTTTTTTGGCGACCAAAAAATGGAGACTGAGTTCCTCACTCTGCCGCATCCGCGGCTCCACTTACGCAAATTTGTGCTGTGCCCTTTGAATGAGATCGCACCCCATTTTGTCCATCCTGTCTTAAACTCAGAAATCGGTGAAATTCTGGCCAAAGTCGAGGATACAAGCGAGGTAAAACGCTGGGACCCGAACATCGGGATCCAGCACGGAATGGCTGCAAACAGCTAGACTTGGGCGCGGCGAAAGGCTATTCTTATTAAACTTTATGGCGTATCTTCAACCTGATAAAGAGGGCAAGGTCTATCTTCCCGCCATTCGTGCGGCCAAGGAAAATGGCGAAAAACTGGTCTGTTTGACCGCCTACGATTACCCTACGGCCCGCATTGTCGATGAGGCCGGCGTGGACATGATCCTCGTTGGCGACAGCATGGGAAACGTCATCCACGGATACGGCAATACGATACCCGTGTCGCTCGATGAGATCGTTTCGGCCTGTATCGCCGTAAAACGCGGTACGGAACGGGCGATGGTCATTGCCGATATGCCATTCGGGACCTATCACATCAGCGAAAACGAAAGCGTCAAAAACGCCCTTCGTCTGATGAAATACGGTGGTGCCGAGGCTGTCAAGCTCGAGGGCGGCCGCAACCGGGTAGACCTCGTCCGGCGTCTGGTTGACGAGGAGATACCCGTGGTCGCACACATCGGCCTGACGCCGCAATCGGTCTATAAAATGGGCGGCTACCGCGTACAGGGCCGTACGGCTGAGCAGGCAAAACGGCTTATCGAGGACGCTAAACTGCTTGAAGAGGCCGGGGCTTTTGCCATCGTCTTAGAGCTTGTCCCGCGCGAGGTCGCTGCAATGATCACGAAAGAATTGACCATTTCGACGATCGGCATCGGCGCCGGGCTGGAATGCGACATTCAGGTACTTGTGCTGCACGATCTCGTCGGTATGACTTTTGGCCGCCAGCCCCGATTCGTCCGGCAATATGTGAATTTACGCAACGTAATGACGGATGCTATCCACGCCTGGACAAAGGACGTGAAATCGGGAGCTTACCCGAACGACAAGGAATCCTACGGACTCACCGACGAAACCAAGAAAGAAATGAGCGCCTAAATGGAGATCATCAACCGAAGGCAGCGAATGTTCTCGATCGCCCGCAAGCTGCGGCGCGAGGCTAAGACGGTTGGATTTGTCCCGACGATGGGGGCGATACACGAGGGACATTTAGCCCTGGTCAAAGAGTGCCGGCAAAGGGCCGATGTGGTGATCGTCTCTATATTTGTCAACCCGACACAGTTTAATCAAAAGGCCGATCTCGAAAAATATCCCCGCGATCTAACCGCTGATGCGGCCCTGCTTGCCGAATACGAGGTCGATTACATATATGCGCCCGACACGGAAGATATCTACCCCGAAGGCTTTTCTACCTATGTTAACGTGGACGGGTTGACCGAAACTCTCGAAGGGGCATCGAGACCGGGTCATTTTCGCGGTGTCGCGACGGTTGTTACGATCCTATTTAATACGATCCGTCCGGACATGGCCTTTTTTGGCCAAAAGGACGCCCAGCAAGTCGCGGTAATAAAACGCCTGACGGGCGATCTTGGTTTTGAGACGGAGATAGTTGTGATCCCAATTGTGCGCGAAGAATCTGGCCTTGCTCTTTCATCACGAAACAAGCTGCTCTCCGATGACGAGCATCAAAGGGCCTCGATCATTATCGAAGCATTGCGCGAGGCGAAAATCGCATTTAAGCAGGGTGAACGAAATGCGTCGAAACTTGCCGAGATCGTCAAAACCCGTATCGGAACCGAGCCGCTTGCGAAGATCGACTATGTTGAAGTGGTTGACCGCGAAACCTTGCAAGCCGTTGAAAAGGTTGGGGATGGGGAAACGCTTATACTCATCGCGGCCGCGATTGGCGGCATCCGGCTGATCGACAACGTTACGCTTAATCGAAAGCAGTAGTTTGGTATCAAACTTGCATCTAAACAGACAAAGGGCGTCTTGATGCCCTTTATAAATATATGAGAACGATAAAAGGTTTCATTATAATTTTTGCTATTACGATCATACTCTCGGCGGCGGCATTCGCTCAGACCGTTCTGACGTCGATCGACGGATCGAGTGTGGATGTGGAGGGTCAGAAAGGCAAGGTAGTGGTTTTGGCAGTCGGTGCAGCGTGGCTGCCGCTCTCGGGCAAGCAGGCTGAGTTTACAAACATTCTGGCTAAGAAATATGCCGGCAAGAATGTGGTCGTTTATTTTATCGCGACAGACTCTGGCAACGTAAAGTCGAAAAACTACACGAGCCCGGAAAATATCCGTAAGGTTGCCTTGGCGAGCAAGCTGACCGTACCCGTCCTCCTCGATCCGGACGGCCTCGGAACTTTCAAAAAGTTCAAGATCGACCAGGTCCCGACCTTTATCATCCTTGATAAGAATGGTAACGTCGCAGGCGAGCAGTTTGGCGGTATCACGACCGACGCCAAGTATGACGTCACAATCCCGATGGCAAAGGTGATCGACAGAATACTGTAATAATTAGCTAATTGAGTTTAAAGAGTCGGGCCGGAGCCCGGCTCTTTTTTATTTGAGGAGCGTATAGACGAGCCGAACCGGCAGGCCGACTACATTCCAATAGTCGCCCTCAATGCCCTCTATAAATAACGCCGCCTGAGCCTGGACGGCGTACGCCCCAGCCTTGTCGAGCGGATCGCCGTGGGTCGCGAGGAATTCGATCTCGCCGGGCGTCATATCGGCAAATTTCACTCGAGTCCGCTCGATCCCCGAGGAGATCTGCCCGCTTTGGACGACAGCGACACCGGTCAGCACATCGTGCCAGTTTCCGGCAAGCAGCTTTATCATTCGGATCGCGTCCGCGGTGTCGACCGGCTTCGCCAGGATCTGTCCGTCGATCACGACCGTCGTATCCGCACCTAGAACGATCCGGCCGGGATAAAGTGCGGCGACGGCCTCGGCCTTTTCGCGCCCCAGACGGACGACATAATCTTCGGGTGATTCGCCGTCGCGCTCGCTCTCGTCAATGTCGGGAATATGTTTTGTAAATTCCCAGCCGACGGATGTTAGTATCTCAGAGCGTCTCGGGCTGCCTGAGGCCAGTATCAATTTTGGAAGTTCCATCATCTCGTCTAGAATGATAATTGATTGGCGGTAAATGACAAATGGAACAGCTTTTTGGCGCAATTCCTGATGTTTTGAGGGGGCTTGGCAACAACGATGGAGTAGAGGAAGCCGTCGTCTTCGCCGCATGGAGACGCTGTGCGGGTGATCTGCTCCGGACGCGAACCGCGCCGGTCGAATTTTTTGACAATCGTCTTGTCGTCGCGGTAGCTGACGAAACCTGGCGTCGTCATCTCGAGGACCTTAGTCCACAAATGTTATATAAGTTGAATGCCTGTCTTGGCGAGGGAACGGTGACGTTTATAGAGTTTCGCATCGGCCCTAAGGCAATTAAGGCGTTGCGCAACGAAAGCAAATCGCCGTCGAAAAAGACCGTTGCCGAAGTTTGGCCATCGCTGAGAGCTGCGGCCGAGGCCATAGCCGACGAAGGGCTGAGAAAACAATTTCTAGGAGCCGCTGCTGAATATCTTGCAAAGCAGCGAAGAAAAAATTGAAATTCGTAATTATTAATTCGTAATTGACCCTATGGACGTACGACAAATTGCAAAACTCGCGCATCTCGATATCTCCGATGAGGAGGTATCTCTTTACTCGCCGCAGATGGCGGATATTGTGAAGTATATTGAGCAATTGAACGAGCTTGATACAGAAAATATCGAACCGATGCTCGGCGGGCTTACGGCCGAAGGCGAAGCAACGCTGACCATCCGCGATGACATCGCCGCTGGCTCGCTCGGCCAAAAAGCCGCCCTCGCCCAAGCTCCGTCAGGCGTCGCGGGACACTTTCAGGTTCCTAAGGTGCTTTAACAATGCAAAATTCAAAATTCAAAATTCAAAATTGGTCCCTTCTTTTTTGGTTTCTGACTTTTTACTTTTGCCTTTCATCGTGCAGTATTCCAAGTCTTGAATCGCCAGAGTGTTCGGCGGCCCGCGATGGTGTGAAGCGATTTTATTCGTTTCATTTTGGAAATGATATGCACCCGTCCGCAGAGAATCTTAAGATGCGTGAACGCTTTTTGACGGGTGAACTTATGAACACACTGTCTGCGTCCGTCGAGACAATGCAGGATTACTTTACCAAATCCGGCGAGCCGCCAAAAACGTTCAAAATCGGCAAATGCGATGCTCCGCAGGCAGACAAGGTGAACATTCAGGTGCAGCTATATTGGCGTGACGACGCAAAAACGGTGCAGAAAGAGGTCCATGTCGAGGCCGTAAAAAGCGGCGACGCATGGCTTATTAACAAGGTTTCTAATTGATATTATGTCGATTGTTTCTGAGATCGAAAAGATACTCGGCAATGCCGAAAAACTCAACCCGCAGCTTAATTCATTTCTCTCGATCGAGCGTGAACATGCTCTTTCGCGTGCCGCCGAACTTGATTCCGCGGGTGAGACGCGGCTCAACGGTCTCGCGGTCGCCGTCAAAGATAATATCTGCACCAAGGGGATGCGAACATCATGCGGCTCGCATATCCTCCATAATTATAAGGCGCATTATGATGCGACTGCGATCGACCGTCTAAATAAAGCTGGCGCGCTCATCGTCGGCAAAACAAATATGGACGAATTCGCGATGGGGTCGTCAAACGAACTATCCGCATTCGGGCCTGTTAAAAACCCTTGGGATGTAACCCGCGTTCCGGGCGGCAGCTCGGGCGGATCGGCCGTCGCGGTCGCGTCGGGAGTTGTGAGGGCGGCGTTGGGTTCGGAAACGGGCGGCTCGGTCCGTCAGCCGGCCTCGCTCTGCGGCGTTGTCGGATTCAAACCGACCTACGGACGCATCTCGCGTTACGGCCTCGTGGCCTTTTCGTCATCGCTCGATAATATCGGCATTTGTGGCCAAACCGTGCGTGACGTCGCCGACGTGCTCGGTGTGATCGCCGGACGCGACCCGCTCGATTCGACATCGGCCGACGTCCCTGTCCCCGATTATGCTCTAGGACTTACGAATGGCATTGAGGGGAAAACGATCGGCGTGCCGCGCGATCTGCTGGGTGAAGGCGTGCAAGACGCGGTCCGCGAAAAGGTACTCGATGCTATCGACAATTTTACAAAGCTCGGTGCAAGAATAATAGATGTAGAGCTGCCGTATGCAAAATATGGTATCGCCGTGTATTACATCATCGCGACCGCCGAAGCCTCGTCAAATCTGGCCCGTTTTGACGGCGTCCGCTACGGATTTCGTGCCGAAGAGGCTGACGGGCTGCGAGAGATGTATTTTAAGACGCGGGCCGAAGGCTTTGGCGCAGAGGTAAAGCGCCGCATTATGCTCGGCACCTATGTTTTATCGAGCGGTTATTATGACGCTTATTATTCCAAGGCCCAGAAAGTGCGGGCGCTTGTTAAACGAGATTATCAACTCGCATTTGAAAAATGCGATGCGATCCTTACGCCAACGTCACCATCGGTAGCCTTTAAGCTGGGCGAGAAATCTGATGACCCGCTGGCGATGTATTTGAATGATATTTACACGGTCTCCGCCAATCTCGCCGGCGTCCCCGCAATCAGCGTTCCGTGCGGACTATCTGACGATGGCCTGCCGGTCGGTGTTCAGCTTATATGCAATTTCTGGTCCGAAGGTATTCTGCTAAATCTTGCTCACAAATACGAAACGGCCTTTCCCCTCGAGGCCAGGCCGTCGATATTTGCTGACTGAAAAAACCGGTTACTGAGCAAGTCTTAACTGAGAGATTTCCCGGTTTTGCGGGACAAGGGGCATGTGATTTGCCGGTAGAATATTTTGCCAACGGGTCTTATCGGCTAGCATCCGCTCGATGTCAGCGACCGGCAGCGGTTTGGAGAAAAGATAACCCTGACCATATTCGCACCCTAATATCCGAAGTTGATGAAACTGATGGACACTCTCGATGCCTTCGGCGACCACCTTTAGATTCAATGCTTTAGCGAGAGCAATGACCGTCCGGACGATCTCACCGTTTTCGGTATTTTCTTCCATAGCACTCACGAATGAGCGATCCACCTTGAGCAGATCGATCGGAAATCTGTGCAGGTAACTGAGGCTCGAATATCCGGTACCAAAATCGTCAATGCTGATTTGGACACCCGTTTCCTTTATCTGCTTGAGCATCAGGATCGCGGTCTCCGCGTTTTCCATGACGGCGCCTTCCGTTAGCTCAAGTTTGAGAAATGAGGGATCGATTCCCGTCTCCGCAATTACAGTTTTGATCTGCTCGACCAAAGCCGGATGGCCAAAATGCTTTCCCGATAGGTTGACTGCAACGCTCAGCGGCTTACCATGCGGCGAACGTTCCTGCCACTCGACAACCTGCTTACACGCCGAGTGGAGGATCTGAACCGTCATCGGAATGATGAGGCCCGTGCTCTCACTGATCGGAATAAATTCATTGGGCGGCACGAGTCCGCGCTGCGGGTGATTCCAACGTACAAGGGCCTCAAATCCCTCGAGCGATGTATTCTCAAGCCCTACGATCGGCTGGTAGTACAGCTCAAACTCATTCCTTTCGATTGCAAACCTAAGATCGGTTTCAAGCTGTAGCCGTGTGACGGCACGAATGTGCATCTTTTGATCGAAGATCACATAGTTTTGCTCGTTGTCCTTGGAATAATACATCGCGATGTCGGCATCCCGCAGAATGTCTTCGGCTTCGGGATATTTTGAATTCCCGTAAGCGATACCGATCTTAGCGCTCGTAAAGACCTGCCTGCCATCGAGCGTGTAGGGCTCGGCCAGACGTTTTGCCAACCGGTCGGCAAAGCTCGTCGCTTCCTCTTTGCTCAGTAGATCAGAGAGAACGACCCCAAACTTGTCACCGCTAAAACGCGCGACCATGTCATCTTCGCGAACCATGGCGGAGAGCCGCTTGGCGACATTTTTGATAAGACGGTCGCCCATCGAATGGCCGAGGCTGTCGTTGATAGTTTTGAAGCGGTTCAGATCCAGGAATAGTACTGCAAAATTGCTTTCGGAGTTGTCTCGGCTCTCCTGGAGAAGTCCTTTGAGCGTGTCGATAAAAAAGTTGCGGTTGGGCAGCCCGGTCAGGGCATCGTGATACGCTGCGTGTCGAAAATTCTCGTGGCTTTCCTGTAAGGCGGCACCGCTGCGTTCCAATTCTGCGACGTAGTGCTGGAGCTCACCAACGTGTTCCTCGGCCTGTTCCGCACGCTCGCGCTCGGCTTGCCGCGCCGTTTCGATTGATTTCTTAATGTCATCGACAAACCGTTGAAATGTCAAATATATTACGCCAACAAATACGATAACCGCCGCGAACAAATAGATATTTACTTGTTCAAGAGCCTTTATGGTCAATCCCGCAACGGTTGCTCCGGTGAGGTACATAAGTACTGCGTTCAAACAGTTCTCGGTCCAGATCCGCCAAAAGGACCGCTCTTTTTTTAATGAAGAATAAAATGCTACTAATATCGAATTGACAGTAAACATCGACATGGCCATTACGACGAGTAGCCACACCATGCCCTCAAGAGTTCCACGCTGCAATATCCTGTCAGTCGGGCCGAACATTATCGAGACGACCTTCGCCATGACGAATATGGTGACCGCCGCAAAACCCGCGTTGACCACAATTGATCTCGGCTTGATAGGCAGTCCCTGACGGCGAATATTTAGCGATGCAGCAGCGGTTTCCACAACGGCCAACAGCAAAGCAACTTCACCGCCGTAGAGCAGCATCGACAGGATTATCAAACCATCAGAGATCGTAAGGTGAATATTGACGCGCGGAAGCTGGACCCGTAAATAAAAGCTGCAAAAGATGGTTAACAATGCAAGCGTCAATAGTCCGGCGTCGATCCGCTCCGTCGTTAGGCCCATTACCGCCCATATCACCGCCGCGATCGCAAACGCGGACAAAATAAGGACAAATAGATTTATGGACTTTTCCTTTGACAGTGAGAACATTTTTGGTAGACCGTTTATGGCCAAAAACTTGTGGGGCGGGAGCGATACCGGGAATACGATAGTAAGTGAAAAATGCCGGATAAAACACGACACAAATTATTGTAGGTTAAACGTTGTTTTTTTTCAACAGAAATCTTTTACCCTGCAATTCTTTTTTTTTGGCGTGCTTTCGCCGCGTCGATCCGAGCTTAAAACAAAAGAGAGCGAAAGCATTTCTGCTCTCACGCCCTTTCGCCACCTTCCCTTTCGGGTTCAGGGCCCGAAGAGAACTTACGCTATTGCATGCCGGGCCCAGCGTCACCCGTTATCAGCGGGCTCCTGGTGCCAAAGATGGTATCGCTGACGAGGATGCCATCGCTAACTAGAATACCGTCGCTTACCAGGATCCCGTCACTAACCAGTATTCCGTCGCTAACGAGAATGCCGCTGCCGAAAGTCTGGCTGTAATTGATAAACGGATTTCCATTGCTGACCAAAGTGCCGTCGCTGACAAGTATGCCATCGCTAACCAGGATACCGTCGCTGACCAGAATACCGTCGCTGACGAGAATACCGTCGCTGACAAGGATACCGTCACTGACCAGAATCCCGAGACCATATGCACGTTGATAGTCTGTGATCAGCTTTGTTCCCTTTAGATAGCCCCGGTCAAACATCATTCCCTGTGACCAGAGAGTCGTTTCGCCTGCGATCGTCGATTGCTGGACAGGCAATGTCGTTGTCGTCAGCATCTTTGCTCCGAGCGGGGTCGAGGCCGTGAGGTCCTGACGAACGAGTTTCGCCAGACGAACAGCACCCTCGACGTTGACCTGGCCTGCTCCCTGCTCAAGATGATTAAATCCGCGTATGGGCTGTGCCGTATATTCCAGCAGCATCTTCACCATATTCGGTGTCAGCTTTGGATTAGCTTGGAGCATCAGAGCCGCAGCTCCTGAGATCACGGGCGTTGCCATGGATGTACCGCTCAGATACATCAGTTGCTGGTTAAAACCTTTACCGTCTGTGGTTACTTCCAGGAATGGATTTGCTCCGGCCAAAGCGTTATTTTTTGCTTCTGCGGCGAGGATCTTGTTCCCCGGGGCCACGATCTCGGGTTTCAGAATGTGGTCGTAGACCTTCACTCCGTTCGCATCCTTGTAAAATGAGCGAGTCGGACCGCGTGAGCTGTAGGTCGCGACCGTGTCGTCGCTTCTTTGATCGGTACCGAAGGAGTTTACCGCTCCGACCGTGATCACCGACGGTTCATTGCCCGGGCTATGGATCGCTCCGTAGATCTTTTGTCCGGCGGCGTTTTTGCCATTGTTACCGGCCGCGGCGACGACCACAACACCGGCGTCGACAAGCTTCCGGGCGGCCCGGCACAGCGGATCATTTCTGTACGATTCGATCGCCGGGGTTCCGAGGCTGAGGTTGACCACCTTGATGTTGTTTGCTGCACGGTTCGTATATATCCAATTCAGGGCGGCAATGAGATTCGCCGTACTTCCGACGCCATTTGGATCAAGCACCTTGACAGCAATTATGTTAGCCTCAGGTGCGATACCCTGGTAATTGCCTAGAATTCCGATCGACGTCGCGTCACCCGGTATGCCACCGCGGCCCGCCGCGATCGAGGCGACGTGGGTCCCGTGACCGTATTTGTCGTTCGGGCCGCCGCCATTCTCAAACTCGACGTGATTCGTGACCCGCCTGGATCCGTTATTTCCGTAAAACTCATCGTGCTGGTCATATATCGCCGAATCGACGATCGCGATACCGACGCCCGCTCCATTTATCGATGAGTTTCCGCTCATCGCCCTCATCGCGGCGACGCCCGTCGTCGTTTCGATGTGTCCGAGTGACACGGTCGGCTTATCGAGCGAAAGATGTTTTGCACTCTGGACCGAAGCCACTTCCTCAGCGACCCGGACCGGAAGTTCGATCGTGAGCATGTTCAGGGCGTCAGCCTTAGCGGTGATCGCAACGCTGTTGCGGCGAAGGACATCTAGCAGCTGTGGATTGTCGATATCATCCGACTGGAGAATAACCTTGACGGTACTGTTCTGATCGGCACCAGCTACTAATTCCCTCAGGTCGGGAGAGAGCTTGTCGCCGACAAAAGAGTCTTCGTCAGCCTCGTTCGCAAACGAGACCTTTTCAAATCGTGATCGGAGTTTTGTGTCACCCGCGATCTGGCTTTCAAATGTCGCGGCGTCCGAGGCACTCAATATCTGGATCTGTCCCTGTGACAGTGCCCGATAAAGATCTGCTGCGACACGCTGACCCAGCATCGGCGAATTACCTGAGAAAGCAGCGATGTCGTCAATATAGATGGCCATCTTGCCTTTCTCGGCCGTCGCGTATTTAAGGATGCCCGCGAGGGTGCTGTCGAAAGCGGGCTGATCTTTTGATATCGCAAACAGAGCGTTCCAATTAACGCGGTACAAACGCTTATCGCCACGGCTTGCAAGCCGGTTGGCGACGGCCGTCACGACCATGTCGCGGGCGTATCCGTGATTGTCGATAAGCACAGCGTTCTTGCTGTCACCCGACGACAGGATATGTGTAAGCGAGGCGGTTTCGCGATTGTAGGACTGGCTCGCATCGGCCGCAGCCGGAACTTCTGTCAGATACGCGGCAAACGATTCGGTCGCGGCGGGGCTGGCCGTAACCTGATCGATCTTAACCGCATTCTGGCCGATCGCCAGCGTCGAGAAGAGTATCGTGAATATCAGCACATATGCCGTTACGTTGAAGGGGATCTTGTTTCTCACAATAATTGGTGTGCTCTTGTGAGCGTCCTTGATTCGAGTGGGCTCTGCCCGCGTCACTATTGGCAATGCCCGTGCCACGACCCCAAAAAGCCGTGTAACGCTGATGTTTATTGGGTTATGGCAGAATAGGGCGGGGATCAAGCAAATTGCGTTCGGTCAACATTCGGTCACTCTGACCGACAAACACAAGTCAGATTGAACGAAAAAGGCCGTGAGCATAACGCCCGCGGCCTTTTTGAATATGTCTCGTGAAAGGGCGGCGTTAGGTGTTCTGGGGTTTGGCCCTACCTTACAGCGACGCCGCAGACTTGACTCCGATTCTTATAATGGACAAGCAACGAACCCGTGCCACATTGCTAATCGCCCGGATTAGGTCCATACTCCGGACAATTCACCTTTCCAGAACTATCTTCTTTGCCTCGGCAGCGATCCAACCAAGGTTCCTCTGTTGGGCGTGAAATACTTTCAACTTAAACGAGGCGCAAAAGTTAACAAGGCTTTTGCGTACATCAATATGGTAGCGGGTCATAAACTAATGGAGAGATGAAGATTATGTCGCAAGTAAAAAACAATAAAATGATACAGAGATCAATGATGATGGCAATTCTGATGACAGGATCGTTCCTGTTCGGAGCGGGTCAGGTGAAGGCACAAGAAGATTGCAAAAGTCTGGCTGCCGAATCTAATGCGCAAAGAAACTGTTGGGTCAAAAAAGCAAAGAGCGGTGAATTGAATTTAGCTGGCGCGTATTTGAGCGAGGCGGATTTAACTTCTGTGGATCTGAGAGACGCGAATTTGAACGGGGCGAATTTGAGCAGGGCTGTTTTGGCCAAGTGTATTTTGACCAGGGCGACTTTGAAAAAGGCGAATTTGAGCGGGGCGAATTTGGGCCTCTCGCCTGCCGTAGATATGAATGGGTTTACCTCGAAGGCGGGGGCGGATTTGACCCACGCGGATTTCAACGGGGCGGATTTGAGCGGGGCGGATTTTCGCGGGGCGGAATTGTACAGGACCCATTTTGGCGGGGCGAATTTAATCGGGGCGAATTTTAGCGGGGCGAATAATTTCGATACTGCGTATTGGTCCACAGCGACTGTCTCCCTGTCAACGACCAAAGGCGTTGATTTCGGCTTATGGGAGCGCAGAGGCGGAGTAGTCGTGAAATAGGTCGTTTCGAGGCACCGAACCATCAATGAAAGCTACTGGACTAAACGAGGCGGGAAAGACGTGGGTTAATATGAAAAAAATAATTATAACGACAGTTTTTACAATGGGGTTGATCTTGGTTGGTGTGGGCAGTATGGCTGCTCAGTCATCTTCGGTCGCCGGAGAATGGAGTTTGGATTATGACGGCGAGCTCCACCCATCAGGGAGTCCTGTTGCCACAGATTTTTCGAAGCTGACTTTCAGCGTGGACGGCGAAAGGTTAGGTGTAGACTCAGGCCATGATTGCGTTGGGCGAGACGGAACTATCAAGGGCAACGATATCAGCTTTAGTTGCGCTTGCGATGTATTCATAAGAAATCTTGTTATCTTCACCTTCACGGGCAAGGTCAACGGCGATTCGATGAGCGGCACGGTGAAAGTCGCCTGGACCCGCGGCTCCCCACTGGACGACGACTACGACAACACATGGAGCGCCAAACGCGTCCCTCCCCCAAATCCTAAGCCTTAGAAAGTTCTGTCTCGGCAGCTAGTCCGCAATGCAGAAAAGGCCGCGAGCGTAATGTTCGCGGCCTCTCTTTGTTCAGAGTTACGGCTTTAGCCGTGACGGTTACAACCGTTGTGGAAAAAGGCCGCACCAATTACCGCTTGCCGCATTGCCTTTACGGCAAAGCCGCGATGGTCGTCCCGTACCCAATTATCGCCGTAGTAAAGAGTGTTCATTTATTCCGAGAAAGATTATTACCAGTTATAGCAGAAACAAAAGCAACGACATAGATCACGGTGCGGATCATGTGGGCGTTTTCCCACGGCAGCCACAGTTCCTTAACGTTTGCGGGCGGCGAAGCAGCACTCCACGTCATTAACAGGTCGTTTAGCGGGAAATTTACCTTGACCGTCAGGATCATTGCTCCGATCGAACAAACGGTTGCTATTGCCGCCAGCAAAAAGCCCGCTGACATTAGCTGCTTTCTCAATAAGATCAGCCATACGAGGCCTGCAATTATTGCCGTTATTACGAGTGGCGGCATCAAACGACCATAAACAACGTGAATTCCCTGCTGAAGCTGAACAAAAGCAGACGGCTCAAGCGATAACCGAGCCGGCTCAGTGGTCGCGATCGCTATAAAAATACCTGCGATCAGTCCCGTCGCAATGATCTCGATACTGGCTGCTACTGTCAAAAGACGCATTATCGTTACCTCCGGCCGTTTTTTTTTGGATTACGGACGGAACTGTAGCACTAACCGCAGTTCTTAGCAAAGAAAAAGGCCCCGCATCGTGCGAAGCCTTTTTTATTTCCCCGGTCGCTATGGCAGCCGTTACTGACAAGACCCATCTATTCGTCCTCTTCCTCAACAGCCGCGAGCAGTGAAGCTGATGTTACCAGGTCGTCGTCGCCGGTTTTGATCGATATAGACCCCGTAGGCGCCTATGTTTTTGTTTGACGAAATGACGAAATTAGGTATTATACTAATAGCCAAGATCAAACAACCCAATTCATTAATAACAGGCCTGAGGTAAAAAAAAATTATGTCGTTAAGTAGCGCAAAAAGTATGTTGAGACGGATATTTGTAATTAACTTGCTGGTCGTCGCAGGAGCGATCGCCGCGATGTCTCAGACATCGGCATTCACCTATCAGGGCTCGCTGCTCGATAACGGGCTGCCCGCGAATGGCACGTATAACATGACGTTCAAGGTGTTTGACGCCGTTGCGGCGGGGGCACAGCAGGGCCCGACCGTTATAAACACCACGGTAAATCTGACGAACGGCATATTTACCGTGCAGCTCGATTTTACGACCTCGCCGTTTGCGGCGGGAGCGAATAGATGGCTTGAGATCGCCGTCAAGAAACCGGCGGACGGTGCCTTTACGACGTTGACTCCGCGACAGCAGATCACCTCAAATCCATACACGATTAGAACGATCAACGCCGGCTCGGCTGACGGTTTGTCCGCCGCATGCGTCACATGCGTTACAGATGCTCAGATCGCTGGCATCGCGGGCAGCAAAGTAACAGGAACGGTCGCAAACGCAACGAACGCGACCAATGCAACAAACGCAACCACTGCGACAACTGCGGGAACCGCAACAACCGCCGGAAATGTTACCGGAACGGTCGCCATCGCAAACGGCGGAACCGGAGCGACCAGTGCGGCAAACGCCCGAACGAACCTCGGCCTCGGAACATTGGCAACGCAGTCGCCTACCGGCACCGCAAACAATACGACGTTCCTTCGTGGTGATAATACTTGGGGAACGGCCGGTGGCTCGGGACTGAGAGTTTTCGATGCAAACAACAATTTGCTCGGCTTTGTGCTCTCAGTTAGCACCCGGACAGTGACGATCATGAACTCGGCGGGATATGTCTTTACTATCTTTATGACAGGGCAATTGATCCCAAATCAGATCTATTGGTCCGGAGCGGGTTGTAGCGGAACCCCGTATCTAAACGACGGCAGCACCACCGGCGGAAGATGGCGTTATTTCAAACAGATTGCTTTCTCATTCGATACCAATACGCTTTATACGTTGTCCTCTCCCGACGCTAACGGCGAGAGCACCTCGGCCTTACAAACAGTTCAGTCTCTTCGAAATACAAGCAGCACCGCACAAAATGGGAGCAGTACAACATGTGACGCGAGTGGCAATACCGGCGGCTACGCGTTGACGGCGATAACACCCGCAACGCTTGGCATTACTATAGTTGCAGGCAGTAACCCGATGAGGGTTTCGACACCACTCGTGTTTCAATAACGCGGTTTAGTTCTAGGAGGACCCAATGAAAGCAAATAGAATTTTCTTAGCACTAGCGATTCTTGGATCAAGTGTCGCCGCCGCCAGCTCCCAAGTTGCGACCGGCGGCTCGTACATTCTTGCCAAATCGGTGATTTCAAACGGGGGCGGCGAAACTGCGGCAACTCCGTACTCGGTCAATGGAACCATTGGCCAAGGCGCCGCAGGATCTAATCCGGGCGGCGGCACCTATTCTGTGCGAAACGGCTTTTGGGAATCAAATGCATCGTCGACCGCCGCCGGTGTCACGATCAGTGGCCGGGTTCTGGCTTCGATCGAGGGTCGCGGTGTGCGTAACGCCTTAGTTTCGCTCACAGACTCTGCGGGGGTAATTTGGAACGCGATGACGACCGCCGGAGGTTTTTATAGATTTGACGAGGTCGAATCGGGCAAGACCTATGTCATAAGCGTTCGCTCACGTCGATTTTCATTTGCTCCGCAGGTCATCAGCGTCACCGACAACCTGACCGGCATTGATTTCATCGGGCAGTAGATCATCGCTCAATGGCAATAAAAAAAGGCTTCGCAATCGCGAAGCCTTTCATTTGGAAGCCAATTCCGATCGCGAACTACGGCTTTGTGGGGTAACTTCATAGATGACCCCGATTGCCTGCGGATTGTTACGGTTCTGTCTTTGTTCCTTCCATGGTTATATCCTGCACCTGAATCAGCAAGGTGGTAATTTTCCCTTCCGCATTTCTATTAAATCTGGCAGTGCCACCATAAGCCACTAAGTCAAACACATCTTTAGTATCCGTTTTCTTCAGTTCGGAATTACCCATTGCGGAAGTGGCTGTCAATACTCCATTTTCCAGTACTACGCCAATTTCCGTTACGGGGCTTCCATCGGGAAACTTATATTTTCCTGTATATTCCTGTAAAGAATCAGTTTGCGCAATAGCGGCAAAAAAGCTGAGGGTGACAATTAATGCCAGAAGAATTTTTTTCATATCGTGTGACCAAACCCGCGTCATCCAAAGTTTGTAAGAGGTAGGCTATCAAATTACGGTGACATGGTCACGTAAGCTACCCTTAAAAGTGCACAGGTGAGAAATGGAGGATATCTGACATTAAATACGAGAAAAGCAATAGAAAGCAATAGGGTCAGGCACTGCGATTCCGGCAGCGGTGAATTATTAGTAGAAAAGGCTTCGCATATCGCGAAGCCCTTTTTATTTCCCCAGTCGCTAGCGCTCCCGGTACTGACAACTACTTTGTGATCCCAACCTGCGTCAATGCGTAGGCATAGTCGAACGCGACTTCTTTTAGACGGTCGTAGCGGCCGGATGAGCCGCCGTGGCCGGCGCCCATGTTTGTCTTTAGTAAGAGTACATTTTTATCGGTTTTCATCTCGCGGATCTTGGCGGCAAACTTGGCACCTTCCCAATACGGCACCTGGCTGTCGTTGAGCGAGATCTCAATGAGCATGTTGGGATACGCCTGTTTTTTGACATTGTCGTAGGGCGAATACTGGATCATGTAATCCCAAGCCTTTTTCTCATTCGGATTGCCCCACTCGATCCATTCCTCAGTGGTGAGCGGCAGATCGGCATCGAGCATTGTATTCATCACATCGACAAACGGAACCTGAGCAATTACGGCCTTAAATGTTTGCGGCGATTGATTGACCACTGCACCCATTAGGAGCCCGCCGGCCGAGCCGCCCTGTATCACGAGGCTGTCCGGCGAGGTGTATTTATTAGCGATAAGCCATTTTGCGGAATCGACAAAGTCGTTAAAGGTGTTCATTTTCTTGAACATCCGGCCGTCCTGGCGCCATTTTTCGCCCAGCTCGCTGCCCCCGCGAATATGTGCGATTGCGTAGATCATTCCTCGATCGACGAGGCTCAGCCTTGCGGTCGAAAAATTGGGCGGCGTTGATGCTCCGTACGAACCGTACGCGTACAGCAGCATGGGCGATTTGCCGTCAAGCTTTGTTCCCTTTTTCATAACCAGCGAAACCGGCACCTTTACGCCGTCGCGTACTACGGCCCAGACGCGGGTTGTTTCGTACTGCGATTTATCATACCCGCTCGGTATCTCTTGCTGTTTTATCAGCTTGCTCTGACGCGTTTTGAGGTCCAACTCGAATGTCGAATTTGGCGTGATCATCGATGAATAGCTATAACGGATGATCGATGTGTCGTACTCGGGATTATTCGAAAGCCCCATTGTGTAAACGCTTTCGGGCGTCGCGATTCGCTGCGGGGCGCGCCGGGTTTTCATATCCATCACCCTAAGATATTCCAGGCCGTTCTCCAATTCAGAAACGATCGCGTAATCCTTAAAAAAATTAATATCTTCGACCTTGACCGCCGGGTTATATGCAATGAAATCTTTCCAGTTTTTCTCTCCGGGATCGGTTACGGGTGCGCGGACAACCTTAAAATTCTCGGCATCTTTATTTGTCAATATGTAAAACTCACCGCTATCGAAATCCGCCGAATATTCGTGCCCTTCACGTCTCGGGCTCACGATCTTCCATTCGCCGGTGGGGTTATCGGCGGCCAGGTATCGAGATTCGCGCATGGTTTTTGCGGATGAGTTGATAAACAGCATCTTGCCGTCACGAGATCGTCCGACACCCGCGTTAAAAAGCACATCCTTTTCTTCATAGATGAGATCATTCTGGTCAGTTCCGACGGTATGCCGCCAGATCTTGTCCGATCGTTTTGAAATCGCATCTTCCTGACCAACAAATAAATATTTGCCGTCATTCGACCATTCGCTTGATGTTGTCCGCTCGATCTTATCAGGCAACATTTTACCTGTTCGGAGATCCTTGATTTGCAGCGTGTATTGTCTGTAACCGGTCGTATCGGTGGAAAAAGCAAGGAGGTTGCCGTCATCACTTGGTGAAAAATCCGAGATCGCAAAGTACTTAAAGCCGGCGGCCATCTCGTTTTGATCAAGCAGCACCGCTGCATCCGAACCGTCCTGCGACTTGCTCCGGAGATAGGTCGGATACTGCTTGCCCTCCTCAGTCCGGCTAAAGTACCAGTAGTCGCCGAATTTGTACGGAACACTCAGATCGGTCTGCTTTATGCGGCCCAACATCTCTTTATAAAGAGTGTCGACGAGGCCTTTGTGCTCGCCTGTGTAGGATTCGGTGTAGGCATTCTCGGCCGTCAGATAATCTATGATCGCCGGATCTTTCTTATCGTTGCGGTCGCGCATCCAGGCGTAGTTATCGGTTATCTCGTAGCCGTGGATCTTCAAAACCTTGGGTACCTTTTTTGCTACTGGTGGTTTCATAGTGTCTTGAGCGACGATCACGGTATTGCCGATCACGATCACGATGAATAAAAAAGCGATGCAAAACAATAATTTCATAACGTCAGCTCCTATTCTCGGTTTTATTCTTGTCTAATACTTATCATGTTAACGGGTTGTTTCATTCGGGACAAGTAAAAAGGGCTCCGTAGAGCCGGAGCCCGTTAAATGACTGAGACCAATCGGTATTAATGGTCTTGCTGCTCGTCGTCCGTTCCCGGGCCGGGAGCCGGCCTTGCCGAGACACGTCCGACGCCCAAATAGTCATAATTGAGCACGGCGTTGAAGATCAATGAGAAACTTCCGTTGGTTTCATGCCGCCACATCGGGTTGTTGGCGAACATCACGACGTGGCCTTTACCGACCGGAACGTCAATCACCGCAGGCTTGCCGGCAAGCTCTGCTCCGCCGGCGATCTCGCCGCTAATGAGCAGTTCTTTTTCAGCAGCAAATCTCAGCACGACCCGGGGCCGGGTTTCGGGTAACGGCTGCTGCAATGCGGCGGCCGCTGCCACCTCCGGATTTGGAGTCCCGGCGGGAGCCAAAGGAACGCGGCCCTGGATCACATCCGGATCATCGAGACTGCCGCGGCCCGATGGGCGATTGGCCGCATTTGGCGGGCCTCCGCCAAAACCGGCTCCGCTGCCCGGAAAGCCTCCTCCGCCGACATTGAATAGGGGTGACTGATTAAAATAAATCGCCAACTTTTCATCGTAACCGTAAGCGATCGGGCTCTTGCGGTCCGCGAATGTCGCGTTATAAACTGATCCGCGAGCCTGAAATGCCGCCGACGGATCTTGTATCGACACTCCCTCTGTAATTCCGAAATCGATCGCGATCGAGGCATTACCGCCAACCGTAATAAATAACCCTCCGCCATCGATAAATTTCTGCAGTTTGGCGACGCCCTCTATACCCATACCTCCGCGAATATCATCGGTCTGATCGGGTGAGAGTCCCATGTTCGGTGTCAAGTCAGACTTTTTCCACGGGATCGGGCCTTCGGACTCGCTCCGCTTATAGATACCACGAACGATCGATTGCGAACTGCCGCCGACAGGCCCCCAAATGATGACGTCCCACTTGTCGCGGTAATTTGGCGTGCGGCCAAGCGTCTGATCCGAGATATAGTCATAGGGAATGCCCAGCCTGTCAAACTCGATCCGATACCAGCCCTCGTTTTGCGTGTTGGTCCAGGTATGGACGAGTGCGATGCGCGGGACGCTGACGGCATGCTGCGCGACATCGGGCAGCTTGTCGACCGCAGCGGCGGTCAGGCCAAGCTCGCCGACCTCTTTCTTAAGTCGGGCCTCAAGATCGTCGGGATTTCCGTCAGCTTTGACAATGAACGACCCGGATCTAAAACTCTTGTCGCCGATCTTAAACGTATCCTCAGCGGCCGACATTTTCACATCTTTTAGCCGGTAGCGAAGCTGTGCGACTTGGGCCTCGGCGGTATTGTTGACAACAAAACCCGCTTTGGCCGTGCCATCGATTTTGCCGGCGACGACGGCGGGCCCGTCGATCATCGTCATCTCGGCGTCGAGTATCTTAGCGTCCTTAACGCGGACGGTTTTTACATTTCGCAGCGGGCCGAATGTCCAGCCGGTATCGTCGTATGGCCGCGGGTCATTGACGTTATAATACTGCGTATCGAGCAGCATATCGGCCATTCGTGAATATGGCTGGTCCATTCGCACGACATAGCTGCCGGCAGCGAATTTACCTTCCTTGGTTTCAACGTCTTTTTTCAATTTTTGGACCTCGCAGCCCTGCATTTTTAACAGATTGACCAGCTCGGCTGCAGAGGCGGGGCGCGGATCATCACCCGGAAACACCCAGGCGGCAGGGCCCTCGGTCCGGGCCTTAGCGACCGAACGCTTGCTCTTTAAGTAGAAATTGTTAAGAAATTTGTCTTTATTATCCGCCACATAACTCATCGCCAGTATCAGAGCGCTCTGCTGCAAATTTACATTATTACGCAGCGACCATTTGACGCGGGCGAGCGGCGGGTTTGGCCGAAACCAATCGCGGTCTGCTTCGGCGGTGACGGTACGATCCTGCGTGTCGGCTCCGCCGTTGCCAAACGTCTCATAAAAGCGTCCGATCGAATTGTGTCCGTTGGCGACGTAAAACATATAGTTTGCGGCCCAACCGTCATAAAACCCGTGCGTCCATACGCCGGGTACACCGCGCTTAGTCATGCCTTCGATCTCGTGATAGGCGAGTATCTGCCATTCGTCGATCACTATCGGGTCTAGCCATGCGTTGTACGGGCCGGTGCCGGTCGAGGTGTAAAGAAACGGTACGGATTCGTGCAGATCGTGGAGTACGGTCGGGTGATAGTCGAGAAAGGTCGTCATCTGATTCCGGGAGAGTGCCAACGCCATTCCCATCGAATCGCGGTTGTTGTCATGAGCAACGTACTTGCCCCAGTAGATCAGGCCGGGAGCGCGTTTACCCTCGTTCGCTTTGCGGTAATTGTAAAGATCCACCATCGTGTCGCGGCCATCGACCTCAAGCGTCGGCGTGATCATCACAATGACGTTTTTTCTGATCGCCTGGATCATCGGCGAATCTTCGACGGCGAGGCGATAAGCGAGCTCCATAAGCATTTCGGGTGAGCCCGTTTCGGTCGAGTGGATCGAGCCCGAAAGCCAATAGATCGCTTTACCTTCCGCGACGAGCATCTGTGCTGCGGCATCATCTATTTTTCGCGGATCGGCAAGTTTGGCGGTGATCTCGCGGTACCGGGCAAGTTTGGCAATGTTCTCCTCGCCGGAGACGACAACCAATAGCTGCTCACGGCCCTGCTCACTTTTCTCCGGCGCGACAAAGGTTTTGACACGCGGCGTCGCTTTTTCGAGCTCGCGATAATAGCGGAACTGATCCTTTGTATACGTCAACTTATTTGGCGTACCGATCGGGTAGCCCAAAATCTTCATCGGCGAGGGCACTGTTGCCGATGCCGGCAAATGATCGACCATCTCTGTTAGGAAAAACTTTTCGGTCGTGTTCTTTAAGATCGAGTCGGTATATTCCTTGTCTACGGCTTGCGGCGTTGGAGCCGGAGCCGGCTTGCCTTTGTTGGCCTGCGCGGACGCGGCTCCGCACAATACGAACAGCATGGTCGCTAAATAGAGACGATTCATTGAGATCCTCCGTCGTTCGATTGAATTTTTCGTTTTATTTGAATAACAGCGGAGATTGTATCAGACACCGCCCGAAAACCAGCATCCTCGAGCCATGTCTTTACCAAAAATAAAAAATGCCTAATTTGACCGCCGATGAGTTATGATAATATATATCAAAATAATGAGGTAGATAGATCATGAAACGAAAATTAATAATGTCGATCGCCCTTATCGCACTCTTCGGACTGTCGATAGCCGTCTTTGCATATTCACGAACGACAATTTCATCGGCAAAAGCAATGTCTTGTTGCTGTTGCAGCGGCGATTCGTGCCCAGTGAAGAACAAGGGTGCTTCGACGGGTGAAACCGCGTCGTGCTGCGACAATTGTGACTGCTGCAAAGGCGACTCTTGCCCGATGAAACACGACGGTGAGAAAATGGCCGGTATGCCCGAGTCATGCCCGATGATGAACAAAGGTGGGAATAAGGAAAATACCGCCGTCCTCACAACGGCCGCAACCGATCACAAGGCCGGTTGCGATTGCTCGTGCTGCAAACAAGATAAAGAGAAGAAAGACGTTCCTGCGGTCTAATCTTGATCGTGGAAGAGGAAAAAGAGGCCCTTCGGGGCCTCTTTTTTGTGCTTATGGTTAAGCCTATCCGTTCCCACGTTCGTGGATAGCGACGTATTTCAGGTCGCGGGCACCGATATATTCGGCACGGGGGCGGATGAGTTTGTTGTGGCCGTATTGTTCGAGGATGTGGCCGGTCCAGCCGGAGATCCTCGAAACCGCAAATATCGGCGTGTACATATCAAGCGCAATGTCCATCAAGTAATAGGTCGAGGCCGAGTAAAAATCGACATTTGGAAACATCCCTTTTTTCTCGTGCATCAGTTGCTCGATCCGCTGCGACATCTCGTACCATTTCGAGACACCTTTTTTCTCGGCCATGTGTTTCGAGTATTTTCGCAGCCAGGTGGCACGCGGGTCTTCGGTTTTATAGACGGCGTGGCCAATGCCCATGATCTTGCGTTTTTCTTCGAGGGCTTTCTCGATCCAGGCGTCAACCTTTGCCGGATCATCGATCTCGATGAGCATCTTCATTACGTTGGTGTTAGCACCGCCGTGGAGCGGTCCCGCGAGGGCGGCGATACCGGCCGTGACGGCGCCATACATATCTGCCAACGTGCCGGCGACGACGCGGGTCGTAAATGTCGAGGCATTTAGCTCATGATCGGCGTGGAGGATGAGGCATACGTCAAACATTCTTGCCTCATCAGCATCGGCCTTTTCGCCCCGTAACATATACAGAAAATTCTCTGCGATGCTCAAATTGCTGTCCGGCGGGACGGCCTCCTTGCCGGTGCGGATCCGATCCCATGCGGCGGCGATTGTGCCGATCTGGCCGGTCAATTTGATCGCGGCCCGCATCGCATTGTCGCGGTCCGTCTTATGGCCCTCTTTGTCAAAAAAGCCAAGTCCGGAAACGGCGGTACGCAGCACATCCATTGGGTTAGCATCCGTTGGAAAATACTTCATCGCCGAGATAACCTCCGACGGCACATTGTAATTCGACCGAATGTCGGCGGTCAGCGTGGCCAACTCTTCCATATTTGGCAAACGTCCATTCCAAAGCAGGAAAACGACCTCTTCGAACGTCGAATGCTCGGCCAGATCGTGTATATCGTAGCCCTGATAAATCAAAATTCCCTGTTCGCCATTGACGTCGCCGATCGCACTCTGGGCGGCGACTACTCCGCGAAGCCCCTCGGCGGCGGCAGATGTTGTTTCTGTTCCTGTACTCATAGTTTTTCTCTTAAAATAGTATCCGATTGCTATACCTTATATTAACCGAAAGGCGTTTTTCTGCACAACCGAAATTGTAGAACTCGGAATAAATTGATAAGCCCGATCCGGTCAAATTCGCAATGGGTCATTTTTGCCGGAGTTGTGTCGCAAGATATTTCCCCGTAAATGAAGCTTTGATCTTTGCGACCTCTTCGGGCGTTCCGGTTGCGACTATTTCGCCGCCGCCGATGCCGCCTTCGGGGCCGAGATCAATGACCCAATCGGCCGTTTTTATCACGTCCATGTTGTGTTCGATGACGAGCAGGCTGCCGCCGTTGTCGATGAGGGCACGAAATGCGGAGAGTAGCTTGTTGATGTCGTCGAAATGCAGGCCCGTCGTTGGTTCGTCAAAGATAAACAGCGTTTTGGACACCGTTTTTTGTACAAGGTGCGAAGCCAGCTTGACGCGTTGGGCCTCGCCGCCCGAGAGAGTCGTTGCCGACTGGCCCAATCGCAAATAGCCAAGCCCGACGGCATCAAGGACCTTTAGCCGCGATGTGAGTTTTGTAACGTCCTTAAAGAAAAGCATCGCTTCGCGGACGGTCATCTGCAGCGATTCGTGGATATTTTTGCCCTTATATTTAATATCGAGGATCTCCTGCTTAAACCTCATACCGCGGCAGTCTTCGCAGGTCAGCTCGACGTCGGCGAGGAACTGCATTTCGATCGTTACGGTTCCACTGCCTTGACAGATCTCGCAGCGTCCGCCGGGAACGTTGAACGAAAAATGCGACGCGTTAAAGCCTTTGGATTTCGCGCCATTCGTTCCGGCGAATACCTCGCGGATCGCGTCGTAGGCCTTGATATACGTCACCGGATTAGACCGCGGCGTCCGTCCGATAGGCGATTGATCGACGAGGATGATGTCATCGACATGTTCGCCGCCTTTGATCTCCTTAAAAAAGCCGACGGCCGCATTCCATTCGCCCCGTTTCTTTTTAAGCCCGGCGAAAAGTACGTCGTGAACCAGCGTAGATTTGCCGGAGCCGGAAACGCCGGTCACGCAGACGAGCATTTCGAGCGGTATCTCGACGGTCACGTCCTTTAGATTATGTTCGCGGGCACCGATGATCTCGATCTTTTGTTTGGTGACGGGCCGGCGTTTGTTAGGGATCTTGATCGCAGCGTCGCCGCGCAGATATTTCGCCGTGAGCGAGGTTTCGCTCTTCATCAGGCTCGCAAAATTACCCTCAAAAACGAGTTCACCGCCAAATTCACCCGCGTGGACGCCGATATCAACGATATGATCGGCGGCCCGCATTGTCTCCTCATCATGCTCGACGACAAGTACGGTGTTGCCGATGTCGCGTAGATTTTCGAGTATCTTAATAAGCCGGGAATTGTCGCGCGGGTGCAGGCCGATGCTCGGCTCGTCGAGGACGTAAAGGGTGCCGACGAGCAGGGAACCGAGATTGGTCGCGAGTTGTATCCGTTGAGCTTCGCCGCCTGATAGCGTCGCCGCCAGACGGCTCAAAGTTAGATAGTCGAGGCCGACCTCGACGAGGAACTTTAAACGCCGCCGTATTTCGAGCAGCAGTTTGTCAGCGATCTGTGCCCGCTCAGTGTCCATCTCGAGCGTCTCAAAAAATGTGTAGGCGTCGGCAATAGACATCTCGACGATCTCGGGCAGCGAACGCATCCCGATCTTGACGTCTCGAGCCGCCTGCCGCAGACGCTGGCCGTCGCAATCCGGGCATTTTGTATAGCCGCGATATTTTGCGAGAAAAACACGGACGTGGAGCTTGTATTTCTTTGTTTCAAGAAACTGGAAAAATCCCTTCAAACCGCGCCAGCCTTCGTCGCCATAGATAATACAGTTTTGCTGAAAATCGGGCAGGTCGGCAAACGGGACCGTCATGTTGATGTTTGCCGATGCGGCGTATTTGACCAGTTCTTTTTGCGCCCAGGAGCTGGTAGGGCGGGAAAAGGGCTCGATCGCTCCGTCTTTTAGAGAGAGCAGTGGATTTGGGATCACAAGCCCGTAATCGATGCCGATCGTATTGCCAAAACCCTGACAGGTCGGGCACGCGCCAAAGGGCGAATTAAAGCTGAAAAGATGAGGCTCAGGCTCCTCGTAACGTGTGCCGTCGTATTTGCAGACAAAGCGATCGGAGAATTTTAAGACTGTTTTTGTGTGTTGTGGCGTCTCTTTCGCTCTAGCTATTATTCGGGCATCTGCACCCGAAGCGGCCGCGACTTCGATGACAGCGGCATGGCCCTCGCGAAAGCAGATTTCCAGCGAATCAACAAGGCGTTGGCGAATGTCTATTGCGGCTGCGAGCCGGTCGATTAGGACGAATGTGTTGTCGAAATCATCGTGCAGGTAATCCTCTGGTTTTTGCAGCTCTATCATTTCGCCGTCGCGATAGAGCCGCGAAAAGCCCTGCTGGAGAAGGGAAATGAGAAATGCCTGTGTGCTGAGCGCGGCATCTTTCTTGACCGCACTCTTTTTCGCGCTCTTGACTATCTCGCGTGAAACTTCCTCCTGGATCGGGAAGAGAACGTAGAATCTTGTGCCTTCGGCTAGTTCGGCGAGAATTTCGTCCGCCGCAGATTCGGGAGAGTCCTTTTTTACTTCGCGGCCGCAAACGTGGCAGATAGTAGTTCCGGCACGTGCAAACATCAGTCGCAGATAATCGTATATCTCCGTCTGAGTCGCAACGGTCGAACGCGGGTTTTTGGTCGAATTCTTTTGCCTGATGGCGATCGCGGGTGCGATGCCGACGATCTCATCGACATCCGGCTTGTCCATGCGTTCGAGAAACTGGCGGGCATAGGCGGACAAAGATTCGACATAACGCCGCTGTCCCTCTGCGTAAAGCGTGTCGAAAGCGAGCGACGATTTGCCCGAACCCGAGACGCCCGTGATCACGGTCAGCTTATTTACCGGCAGCGAAACCGAGATGTTTTTGAGGTTGTGCGTACGGGCCCCGCGAACCTCGATCTGCTCCTCTTTTGTCTTGGCAGCCTGCATAGATGAGATATCGACCGTTAGTGCAATAGAGTATTTTAACAAATGGTTTCGAGGAGACAAAACGGGAATAAAGACTGCAATCCGGGAAATAGATGGTTGTATGAGAATTATTATTTTGGTGACTATTGCATTTATTTCCTCTACGTTTTCCGGTTGTCCGTCGCAGCCGGGCGAGGCGAGGCAAATTTCCAGTGTGCCAACAACTACCGAAGTAAAAGGGGATAAGCGGCCCGTCCTAATCGAGCTGTTTACATCCGAAGGCTGCTCAAGCTGTCCGCCGGCCGACCGCCTTCTTTCCGAGCTAAACACTTCGCAGCCGGTGGCCAACGCCGAAATAATCGCGCTTGGCTTTCACGTTGATTATTGGGACGGCATCGGCTGGCGGGACAGATTTTCGTCGCGGTCGTACACTAAACGCCAAGAGGCTTACAGCTCAAAATTTAATATAGGCTCCACTTACACGCCACAAGCCGTGGTCGATGGCTCGACAGAATTTGTCGGTTCGAGTCGTGGGAAAGCCCTTGACGCGATAGCAAAGAATGCCGATATTCAAAAGGGCACGGTCGAATTAAAGATCAACAATGGAAAGCTCTCCGTTAGGGTTGCCGGTCTTGGCAGTCACACCGACGCCGTTGTATATCTTGCCGTAGCCGAAAGCTCTTTGGTCACACAGGTCGGCGGCGGTGAGAATGTAGGTGAAAAACTCACGCATACGGCAGTGGTTCGGGACCTCAGACAGATTGGGAAAGCCGACGGCAAGGCCGTGGAAACAAACTTTGAAGTTTTGCTCCCTGTAAATGCCGATTGGAAAGCGGAAAATACGCGATATGTGATATTTGTTCAGGAAAATTCGTCGATGAGAATACTCGCCGTAAATCAGATAGCCCAGTAAATCACCAGCGAAGATCATAGGAGCTGAAATTTTCACGCCAATGCTCCGGAAAGTCACTCGTGAGAACGGGGATTGCCCCCTCGTATGTAATAGGTGCATCGAGGCTGCGGCGGAGCCGATAGGTGCGGCCGGTGGGCGAGCAGACGGTAAGGACGATCTTGTCATCGACCGATTTTGAGATTGCCGCGAAGCGCCAATCAAGTTTTGAGCGTACGACGAGCCGGGTGCCGGTGGGCAGCTGCCGCAGGGTTATTTCAGTTTTGGCAGGTTCCACAAGCTCTTATACTTCCCGTAATCCGTATCGGTCAACTGCACAAGATATGGGTGTTTTGCGGTGGTGAGCCAGCCGACGATCCGCTCTAGACTGCGGCGTTCCATCGCAGTGCAGCCTGACGTGCCGGTCGATGCATCTTTCCAGATATGGAGAAAAATGCAGGAACCTTTTTCTTTGACGACCGGGTACGTGTTGTAAGCGACAAAGACGCCAAGATCATATTCGGGTCGAATCGCAAGCATTTTTTCGGACGATTTCCAGTCAAAATTCCCGACGCCCATCCGGTTTACTATCTTGTTGTAGTGGAACGATTTCGGGTCATCAACGCACTCAGTGAATTCGTCGAGTTTTGTGTAGGGCAATTCGATGGCAGTTGGCTTAGAGCTGGTGCCGAATGAGGCCGTGAGAGGAAATAGTCCGGCTGGTGAATTGCCGTCACCCTCCTGCTTAATTTTGGTGGCCGAGGTTTGTCGTGTGAGTTCATTGCCCCACGCGAGGCCGCTGCGCCCAATGACAACCGGAAAACTCTCACCTACCATCTTCCATGCAGACTTCTCATTTTTTCGCCCGTAGAGGCGGGCCGTGCCTGTGACTGCGTCCCAATCGCTTGTGGTGACAACGACGACCTGTAAAGATTGAGCAAAAGGTACCTGAACCTCAGGAGGTTCAGGTATCTTAATTTGCGCCATAATGCTGACGGTTAATAAAAACAGGGTAAATATGGCGGTTGCGATATTAATCATTAGTCCTCGAAAAGTGAATCGTCGGTAGTAACGCTTTTGACCGAGGCATACATTCTAAGCCCGATCACAATCACCACAAGCGAAATGGCGATCCACATGACAACCCAAAGAAAGCCGGGTATGCCGGTTGCGGCAGCCATATTTCCGGCGTCTGTTTGGATGTCGGAGCCGATAAGCGGGGCGTTGACAAGGAGCACGGTCTTGAGATCAGCAAGAGCGTTCAGAAGACACTGGACGGCAAGAAATGCCACCGAGAATTTAGCAATCCGAAGGCTCGCAAATCTCGCAAGCACGATCAAGACACCTGTCAGCAACACGCCCGCCGCGATGGTAAATGCGACGCTCGAGAACGCGACATTGAGCGAAAAAATATGCAGCAGCGGACTCAAAATACCAAATACCACGGTCATCAAGCCGACAAACACCCCGGATGCAAAAAGAACACGGTGCGGTGAAACCGAGCGCCGAATGAGAATCAGCATCAGGACGCCAAAAACGGTCGTGCCGAGATAACCCGCGCTTGACGTTAGCATCTGGCCGATAAACCCCGAGGGAGCCGAAAAAACGACTCCGCTGCCATCGGACGCTATCGTCAGGCTCTGAACCGAACCACCCGTGACTACAGCCATAAGAGCGTGGCTGCCCTCATGGATAAATGTTACGAACAGGCGGATCGGATAAACGAGATATTCGGCGTAGGGAATAAACCAAAGCGCGATGGTCAAAAGCGTGGCGACCAGCAGCAGCATAGCCTGTGGTTTGGCGTCGTCGGCGAGCTTGTATCTCATAACAAAAAACTCCTTATCTTCCTACAAGCGAATACGTCTATTCTAACCGAAAGTTCGGCTTTTGTCCTTAGTCATTTGTCATTGGTCCCTAGCATTTTGCAAATGACAAATGACTAACGACCAAGGACAAAATCAGTTTTTCCACCCGTTTTAGATTCGAGTCTTATATCCGTGATCACGATGTCTTTTTGCACGGCCTTACACATGTCGTAGATCGTGAGAGCGGCGACCGAAACGGCGGTCAGGGCCTCCATCTCGACACCGGTTTGGGCGTTCGTGACTGCTTGAGCGGTAATATTGACACCCTTATCGGTGAGCACAGCAGTGACGTTTACTTTGGACAGATTTATCTGGTGGCAAAGCGGAATCAGCTCAGAGGTTCGTTTCGCGGCCATGATACCGGCAATGCGGGCGATCTCGAGCGGATCACCTTTCGGCGTCGGCTGAGTTTGCAGAGTTTTCAAAGTCTCGGAGGAAAGTAGAACCATGCCGGACGCGACGGCCCGGCGCATGGTGGCGGCCTTATCGGAGATGTCCACCATATTTACATTGCCCGATTTATCGTAATGCGAAAGATCACTCATATTTTCCTCGCCTTTAGGATCAATGTATTACCTCCAAGTAAGACCTCGTCCGAGTTTAGCTCATTCGACCACCGGGCGCGGCGTTTTGCGGCTGAGGAAAATAGATTTATCAGCCTTATAAGACCGACGATCGGGAGAAAAGCCCACGAATTTGCCTTTGGTTTGTCACGGTAAATGCCCTCGAGTTCAAAACCGTATTTTTCTAGTAGAAAGCGTACCTCGGAATAGCCGATCGGGTTGACGTGTAAAGCGATCTCCTCCATTCCCGGATATTTTTGGCGAACCTCTGCGATCGCCTCTCTTGACAGCGGTTTGAAATGCGACGTGTAGCCCATAAGCAGCCATTTAAGCCGTTCCTCTATATTCAAAATGTTTGGTACCGAGACGACAAGCCGGCCGTCTGCTCTCATAAGCCGCGAAAACTCGCTGATCGCGTTTGACGGATTTTCGATATGTTCGAGACCCTCAACGCATACCACGCAATCGAACGTTTCGTCGTCATAGGGCAGCCGGGCGTCTAAATTTCCGGACCTGATCTCCACGCCGTCAAGCCTGAATATCTCCGGATAAAGATCACAGCACGCCACGTCGTAACCAAGTTTCTTGAGCCGCTGAGCAAGTGCACCTTCGCCAGCCGGTACATCCAAAAGGCGTCCTCGCGGCTGATCGCCAAAGATTTTTTCGACTGTCTCATGTATCGCCTCGTGAGCGATCGGTTGTGGGTCAGACATAATTTTTATAAATACATGATCGAGGCGGCCGATCCCTTTGCCAGCGTTTCCCCCCGAGCGACAAATATCATCGAATCCGCCCGAGCGAACCCGACAAAATCCGACGAACCCTGCCATTTTAGCGGATATGCGATCAATTGCCCCGATTTGTTCGGCTCCAGCCGCGAAGGCAAGTATGTATCCCGCTCTCGGGCAGCTTTTGCATCCGCACCGAGGAGTGCAAACCCATCCTTTAGATCTCGCGTTGCTGCACCCTGCATCGCAAGAATTGCCTTGCGAACAAATAGGTGAAAGGTAACCGCCGCCGAGACCGGATTGCCGGGCAAGCCGAAAATGAGCGTCTCTTTCAGGCGGGCAAATACGGCGGGTTTGCCGGGCTTAAGACGTACTTTATCAAAGAATATTTCGGCACCAAGCTCGGCGAGAGCCGCTTTTGTGTGATCGTATTTTCCGACCGAGACTCCGCCGGTCAGGATAAGAATTTGGAATTGCGGACTTCGGATCGCGGATTTGTTGAGACCGATCGCTTCTGAAATTTGCATTTTCAAATTTGAAATTTCATCTTCAACGATTGGTAATACAGTAGTTCCCGCTCCGAATTTTCGGCAGAGCACGTCGAGCATTACGGAATTTGAATTGCGAATTTGATCGCGCCCCGGCTTTTTGTCAATATCGACGATCTCGCTGCCGGTGGCCAAGATCGCGACACGCGGTTGTTTGCCGACTTTTACCGCTGCATATCCAAAAGCGGCAATCGCGGCGATCATATTTTCGGTAATGAAATCGCCGACAGAAAATATCGTCGCACCCTTTTTTATCTCGCTGCCCTTGCGGACAATAAATTTACCTATTTCGGCCGGCTCCAATATTTCGACAAATTGGTCCACTCCACCTCCGCTCCGAAGTGGAGCCGATGTTTCACCGGTAAGCTCAACCTTTTGCACAGAATCCGCCCCGTCTGGAACCGGTGCTCCCGTCATTATCCGGACCGCTTCGCCACTCTTCATCGTTTTATGCCAGCCCTGACCCGCCGCAGATTCGCCAACGATGGTGAGCCTTACGGGTGCCTTTTCTGTATCGGCCGCTACGACCGCAAACCCATCCATCTGCGAACGGTCAAATGGCGGCAGATCGGTATCCGCAATGATATTTTCACGCAAGATACGGCCTGCGGAGCGAGAGATCTCAACCCTTTCCGAACCAAGCGGGCCGGTTTCCCGATCAATGATTTTGAGGGCTTTGGAGATGTCGATCATCAGGAATTACTCACTACGAAGTAGCGCCTTAAACCGGCTTGTTCAAAATGCTTGTCATTTGTCAGAGCGTCCGTAATATCAAGATCTTTCATAACTATAAAAGTTGAGCAGTCCAGAAGACCCCATGATTTATCTCCATAGTCACAAAAATACGCGAATGCCCTACGAAATAACTCCGGCGAGGCATAAACAATCTCGACACCATCGGCCTCGATAAAGTCGCTTATAATTTTTTGTGTTTGCGTTTTGGAGTTTCTGGCCAGAGCGTTGCCGACCTCGTACAAAATTAAGTCAGTCGTAACCCACGGTATGTTTCCAAATTTTTTTACCAGTTCGTTTGCTTTCTCGTGGAGTTGATCCCTCTCGTTAACAACTGACAAAACAAATGCGGTGTCAACGAAGATTTTCTTCAAAGTCCTTACCTCCGTAAAGATAATCGTCGATGTTGGTAGCAAAATCGGGCGGTGCGTCAATTCGTATTTTCTGCATGTTCGCCAAAAACTCCTCTTTCGAAAGCCTTTTCTTCGGATGCGAAAAATCTTTGACGACTTCGTAAAGTTCGTCCAAACGGTCGCTCGGCACTTTTTCGACTTCTTTTTTTATTGTTTCTACAGTTACAAGCATTTCCGCATCTCCTTTTCTGATTGATTATATCTAGTTTTTAATATTTCGTGACCTTATGTTTAAAATGCTAAGATTATAAGCAGCAATATCCGAAATAATACTAGAAATTCTCGAAAAAGGGACAATAATTTTACTGTGATCGAACTAGAATTGACCGACGAACACAAGGCTTTGCAGAATACTGTCCGCGAATTTGTCGCGGGCGAGGTCGCGCCGTATATAAAAGAATGGGATGAAAAGTCGCATTTCGAGCGCAGCGTTTTTGACAAAATGGCCGCTCTTGGCCTGATGGGAGTCTGCATCCCAGAGCAGTACGGCGGTGCGGGATTTGACTACATCTCGCTCGGGATCGTGTGTGAAGAGCTTGAGGCGTGTGATACGTTTCTGCGTGTTGCGATGAGCGTGCATGTCGGGCTTAACAGCTTGAGTGTCTATAGCTGGGGAACTGAGGAGCAGAAGCAAAAATACCTCGTCCCTCAGGCAAAGGGCGAAAAGCTTGCGACATTCGGTTTGACGGAGCCGAATGCAGGTTCCGATGTCATCGGGATGAAATCGTACGCGAAACGCGACGGTGACGACTGGATATTGAATGGCGAAAAGATGTGGATATCGCTCGGCGATGTCGCCGATCATTTTCTCTTTTTCTGCTGGACCGATACCGAGAAACAAAAGGTGCGCGACCACAGCGGCTTGAGTTGTTTTATCGTCGAGCGGACGATGCCGGGATTTTCGAGCGGGACGCTGCATGGTAAGCTCGGCATCAAGGCCGGTAATACCGGCTATTTTTCGCTCCAGGACGTGCGGGTTCCGCAGGCGAATATGCTCGGAAATGAAGGCGAGGGGTTTAAGATCGCGATGTTTTCCCTCGAAAACGGACGCTATACGGTTGCTTCGGGGGCAACGGGTGTGATCCGGGCTTCGCGAGACGCATCGGTCGCGTACGCCAACACACGCGAAGTGCAGGGCCAAACGATCGCCAATTTTCAGCTTGTCAAGCAAAAGATCGCCAATATGGAGGCCGACTATCAGATGTCGCATCTGCTCTGGCTTAGATGCGGGTATCTGAAAAACGAAGGCTTGCCGTCGGCCCGGGCCGCAAGTCTCGCAAAGTGGCAGGCGACCGTCCGCAGCGAGACGGCGGCTTCGATGGCGATCGAGATCCACGGTGCTAACGGCTATACGAATGACTATCCAGTCGAGCGATACCTTCGTAATTGCAAGGCCGCTGTCATCTACGAGGGAACCCGCGATATTCACACATTGATGCAGGCCGATTGGGCTTTGGGAATGAAAAAGGAAAAGGCTGCCAGGGTGATATTGCCGCCGTATAAGGCATCTGCGTAACGCCGCACGTTGGGCTGATTTAGGTTAGCTGCCCGCTAGTATAAGAAAGCCGCTCCGATCACTCGAAGCGGCCTTTATTTTTAGCTCATAACTGAACTATTCCGTTTCTGCGGTGCCTTTGCCGTCTTTATAATGTAGTGTGATCTTTTCGATCTCGGTAAGTTTCAGATCGGTCCACTCGATCGAGTTACCTTTCGTGTCTTCGATCTTGAGGTCCCACATTTCGGCCTTTTCTTTGGGATGAAACTTGATATTGAGGGTTGCTCCGTCAGCAAGCTGATCCTGACCGAGGATGTCTTCCTGCCAGTCGTCCTTGTCGCTCGGTGAGACAAAGAGCTTGTCGATAATAACGCCGGTTTTGTTGACAAGCGTGAAATCCTGATCCGCTCCCGACGTTGCCGGGGCAGCAGCAGTGTTGCTGGCCGAATTTGACGCCGAGCTGGTATTAGCGGCGGAATTTGTGGTTGTGTTAGCAGCCGTATTGGTGTTTGCCGGCTTGTTAGCATTGTTGGTACCGGTCGAAATCGACGCGGTGCAGCCGATAAATCCGAACGTGAGCAGTGAAATGCCCAATACTAAAATAATATTTCTCATTTTATTTTTCCTGTCCTCAAAGATTGTTTTTCTGATTTTGCTAGCAGCGACTCTTTCTTTTCTCCGCTAACAAACTGCAAATACTATCAGGTTTTTTTTCGAATGCAAGCCCAAAAATAAAAAACAGCCTGATCAAACAGGCTGTTTTAGATTCTCGAAATAACGCGGACTATTTCGCTTTGTTCGAATTGGCTGCGGTTTGCTTTAAGTCTAAAGCCGGGCTTCGATTCGTCATTTTCCACTCGCCATTTTCTTTTACAAATACGATCTTGATTCCGTTGGGGTAGCTGTCAGCCCGAATCTCGGCAACCGCACTGTCACCGGTGACAACCTCATTACGGACCTCGCATAATTTGTCCGATACCGCATCGTCCTCGAGGAATTTTGTCAGGCTCTTGATCTTGTCCTCTTTCATCTGCTGTTCGAAATCCTTGATCGTGTCAGACGAGTATATTTTTCGGAGAGCCGCTTCGTCCTTTTTGATCATCGCGGCGCAATACGCCTTAAAAACAGGCGTTAATGTCGGAGCGTTATTTGTCGTCGTTTCGGGCGTCGGCGTTTTGACGGCAAGCGGATTATTGGAATTCACAACAGCGGTATTTGTATTGCCGTTATTAGAATTGACAGTTGCAGTGCCGCCGCAGGCCGCGATAAAAACAGATGATAATAGGGTCAAAAATAGTACAAATATTTCACGTCGCATATCTTAGGTCTCCTAAATAAATCGAATTCACGAGTATAATAAATTTGTATAAAATGAACAAAACCGCCCAAACCGAATTGCACCGTCTATTTTTGATCGACTCCCTGCCGGAGCCGCTGACACCCGCGAGCAGCCACATCCAGCTATTTGATAATTACATTAAGAATACGCGAATTCGTTTGCGGTCTATCCGCGATCCTTACGCGAAATCATGGACGCGGATATTGCAGCAGAGATTTGCGGGCTCGGAAAGCGAAATCGCCGTCACAAATCTTGCGGAAATATATCTGAATGACGCCGAATATGCCGCGTTCGAAAGATTTGAAGGCCGGGAAATACGAAAGAATCGCTACTTTCACGAATACGACGGCGCGTCGTTTGCATTCGATGTCTATCTCGGCGATCTGTGGGGCCTGAGCACGACAAGGATCGATTTCGACACGGCCGAACAGTTGGAGAGCTTTATGCCGCCGAAATTTGCGGTGCTTGAAATCACGGCTCAGCCCTTCTTTGCGGGTGAGAATCTGGTAGAAAGAAAGTTTAGCGATATACAGGCCGAGATCGCGGCGACCGGAGCATAAGCCCAAGATGGATGTTAAGCCCGTGCATATACGCGGGCTTCGCCGATGCTTTCTCTTATTGCTTACGCGAGGCCATGGAAACTGATTTTTCGAGTGACGAGTATATCTGCAAATAGATCTTGGTCTCGCGCGGTATCAGCATTGACCAGTCGGAGCCGCCGCGATTAATGTAACCGGGCAGTTTGGCAGGATTAGAATTGTAGCCTGCGGCCATGAGTTGTTCCTGCGTCGCAATGCCCGTTTGCACTGCGTTATACACGGTCTCGTTGGCGATCAGATCATTCCACGTCATCTGCATATAGAGCAGCATCGCCTGGGTTGCGTTGACGTGATTTCTCATTCCCTCGACAAAATCCGGCATCAGCCCGGCATTCGGGTAGCGTTCACGGATCATCCGATACGTCGGCGGTATCATCTGCACCATGCCGCCCGCACCGGCCGAGCTAACCGAATAGCGGTAGGTCTGACCCTCGTTCAAAGCATAGAGGGTAAAAATGTCATTGAAGATATTCGGTTGGAATTCGGTTCGAAACCGCAGGTGATCGACGTGCTCAACCGTTGCCAGACGCTCCGCTATGTCCGCAACCTTCGGCTGGATAAAATAACCTTTACTCTTTAACTGATCGCGGGATATATCGATCACGTTGTGAACGTAAAAGCGGCCCACGCCGACAACCTCAGGCGTGACCAGGCCCGGATGCGTCGAAACGTAGTAAGCCATTTCCTGCAAGGTTCCCCGATTCTCACGCGGATACTGGACGACCAACGGCAGATGCTGCTTGCCGTTCATATCGGTGACGATGACGGGTGTATTCACTCCGTTTCCTCTGATCGTACGCGAGATGATCTGCTTGCCTGCCGCTGAAATCGCAACGGTATCCACGCCCGGATCAAGGAATTGATCTTTTGTTAGTACATAGGAATCGATCTGCCGCGTATTTTGATCGTAATAAGCGACGCGAATCAAACTGGTAAAGACAACGGGTTCGACAGATGCGATCGTCAGCGGCCGAGCTGTAAGATGGCGTTTTGCTTCGGCGATCTTGGCTTTGATCTGTGCGAATGTGAGTCCCTTATAGGTCAGGTTGCTTGCCTGGGAAACCGTAGGGTTGCCAGAAGCGGCGGGTGGAACATATGGTGAGCCACCTACAACAATGGGCGTTTGGACAGGGCGCGGGAGCGGCGTCGGCGTTCTGGCCGGCTGCACCGGCGGCAGTGTATTTGTCAGAATCACTCTCGCCGGAGTAGGTGACGGTTGCGACTGAGTCGACTGCGCAAATGTTGTAAATACCGACGCCCCAACGACGACCAGGCCAAGTAAAACGCTTGTTTTCATAGTGATGTTTCGCAGAGATCTATTCAGGATTGTCAGGCCATCGTCGACGGTCTGGACTTATAAGATTCTCTTAAACGAGATGCCGTTGTCAACCATTTTAGGAATATTTATTGTATCCACAACAAACTCTTATGGATACTTTGAAATTGTATTGGCGCTGTCCATAATGTATAAATTACATTTTCGTTAATTTATTGCAGTGATTATATGGGTAAACTCTTTGGAACAGACGGCATACGGGCCGCGGCGGGCGAATTTCCTCTCGATGAAAAGACGGTTCGGATCATTGGTGGATCGCTCGCCCGTTTGTTTGGGGCCGCGCTTGGACGAACCCCTCGATTTGTCACCGGACGCGATACTCGCGAATCGGGCGAATGGATCGAAGCGGGTTTTCACGCCGGAGCGACATCGCAAGGAGCGTTATGTGAATCGGCCGCGGTGATAACCACGCCGGGTGTGGCTTTTTTGACAAAGGCGTTTGATTTCGACGCAGGGATCGTCATCAGCGCCTCGCATAATCCGTACCAAGACAATGGGATAAAAATATTTTTGCCGAGCGGAAAAAAAACGGATGAAGAGATCGAAAACCGGATCGAGGATGATATTTTATCGGGATTGAAAGATACTCAACCGGAGAAGGCGGCTACGGTTAACGCCGATAGGGCGAGCGAATTTCATAAGGCTTACCTCGAACATTTAAAAACGATAGCACAAGGCTTTTCGGCGGTTGGCTGTCGAATAGTTATTGATTGCGCTAATGGTGCGTCCTCGGAGTTTGCTCCGCGACTTTTCGCAGATATAGGAGCAGAGGTCATCGCGATCAACAACACTCCGGATGGCCGGAACATAAATGAAAACTGCGGTTCGCTGCATCTCGAGCATCTACAGGCAAAGGTTTTGGAGGTAAAGGCCGACATCGGAATTGCCTTTGATGGTGACGCCGACCGGGCACTTTTTGTTGATGAAACGGGAGCTGTTATCGATGGCGACGCAACGCTTTGGATTTTGGCGCAGTATCTGCAATCGCACGGTAAACTTGCAAATTCCACGGTAGTCGCGACCGTGATGAGCAATATCGGCCTCGAACTCGCCCTTAATGCAAAAGGAATTGAGTTTGTTCGAGCAAACGTCGGCGATAAATACGTCCTCGATGAATTGTTGAAAACAGAGTCTGAGATCGGCGGCGAGCAGTCGGGCCACATAATTTTTCCTGAGATCAGCCTTGTAGGTGACGGAATGATGACGGGTATGCTGCTTTTGCGGGCGATCATACAACGAGGTATACGGCTTTCGGAGGCGATGGATGGCTTTGTCAGGTATCCGCAGATTCTAAAGAATGTCAGGGTAATCGAGAAACGTCCCTTCGGCGACGTCCCGGAGATCGCATCCGCCGCCAAACAGATCGAAAATGAGCTCGACGGTGCCGGGCGTCTGCTGCTCCGCTATTCCGGCACCGAAAATCTGGCGCGAGTGATGATAGAGGGCAAGGATCAAGCGGTAATCGAGGCATTGGCGACGCGGCTCGGCGCAGTGATCGAAAAGGCGATCGGATAAAGTAGGGGCGAAACATGAGATCCACCTCAATAAAAATCGCTTTCGCCGAAAGATCCTCGGGTTACAAGATCGAGATAGGCCACGATCTGCTGATAAACTGCGGCAAATGGGCCCGGAAATGCCTTAAGAAAGGTACTGAAAAAATCGTTGTCGTATCAAATCCAACAGTTTTTAAGCTTTATGGAGAGCAGGCGGTAGAAAGCCTGAAATCATCAGGATTTGGCGTTTCGCATTTTTTGATGAAAGATGGCGAAGCCCATAAAAATATTCGCTCGACCGAAGCCGCACTACGGTTTTTTTCGGAATCAGGCTTATCCCGCACCGATGCGGTCGTTGCTCTTGGCGGCGGTGTGGTCGGCGATCTCGCCGGTTTTGCATCTGCCGTCTATCTGCGGGGCATTCCGTTTTTGCAAGTACCCACAACGCTGCTCGCCATGATCGATTCATCCGTTGGCGGTAAGACTGGAGTAAATTCGGCGTTTGGCAAGAATATGATCGGTGCGTTTCATCAGCCTTCAGGCGTTCTGATCGACACGGCAACTCTGAGGACATTGCCGGCTCGTGAGATAACCGCCGGATTCTGCGAAACCATCAAACAGAGTGCTATCGGCGGCAAAAAACTTTTGAAGCAGACGGGCGATTTTCTCGCCGCCTATCCGCCTGACGAATTCGACCACTCCAATGGGGAAAAGAAATTTACGATGCGGATGGCCGCTCTGATCGCCGCCCAAGTCGAATTCAAAGCGAACATCGTTGCAGGCGATGAACGCGAGTCTTCCACTCGGAGCGATCCGCGATCACGCAAGATACTCAATTTCGGCCATACACTTGCCCATGCACTCGAAAAAGTAACTGATTACAAATACCTCAAACATGGCGAAGCCGTCGGCTACGGCATTCTATTTGCCGCCGAGCTTTCAAAATCTCTTGCATTGATTGATAAAAATGTCGTAAAATTGTTATACGATGTTGTGCATCGCGCGGGCACGCTCCCGCCGCTTGCCAATATCGATAGCCAAGAGATTTTTGAGGCCTTTAAATTTGATAAAAAACAGTTGGCCGGGTCGCTGCAAATGGTGCTGTTAAAAGGCATAGGCAAGCCGGTGATACTCTCCGAGGCTGATCTTCCGCTCTCGACCGTACAGACGGTCCTCAAGCAAGTCCTTCGCTCTTGGGCATAATAAAGCCCCGGCCCTTTCGATTTCAGGAGTTAAATAAAATGAACAGTGCTGCCAGGAAACGCGAATCCGAACGCGGAAGCGCCGGGACCAAATTATTTATTGTTGTCGTGATTCTATTCCTTGTGGGGTTCGCGGGCTTTAATTACGTTCCCGTAGCGTATAACGCCGAAAGTTTAAAAACCGAAATGGGAACGGCCGTGCTGCAGGGAATTGCCATGCCGGGCAAGCTCAATCCGGTTGACAACGTCAAAGCCCGAATCCAAAAAGCTATCATCACAAATGACATTCCGCCGACTGCTGTCATTGATGTCAAGCAGGCCGGCAACGCGATAAACGCCCGTGTCGTTTATACGCAGGATGTCAGTATCCTGCCGTTCGGGATATACAAATATTCATACCGCTTTGACTACACTGCGACACCGACAGGATTTTTGCTAAAACAATAGAGGTTAGATCGCGGCGGCGAGAGCCTGGCGGATCTTTGCCGGTTGTATCTGGATGAGAGCGTCGGGTGCATCGGCGAGCCACGTCGTTGGGCAAACACCACAGGTGGTACATTTTTCAACCGCAGGGCACGGAAGACTCGACAGCGATTCCCGAGCTTTCTGATGCTCGGTCTTCAAAAATTCAAAAGACAAGCCGGAATCGACTATCGACCACGGCAAAAATTCGTCATAGCTACGATCACGAGATGTGTGAAACGCGGCGTCAATGCCTGTTTCCCGGAGCGCACGATTAAGATCGCCGCCGTTTCGTGCCGCCGCATCTATCGCCGCAGCGATCGTGCGGTCACCGGATGAGTACAAGGCCTGCTCGTGAGCGATGCGGGACGACATAAACCGCACCTCGACATTCGGTATCTTGCTCAGGCCCTTGCAGACATACTTGATCCGTTTCTTTAATTCTTTTTCGTCGCAGATCGCGTCCCATTGCAGCGGTGTGTTGGGTTTTGGAACGAGGCCGTTAAGCGACGGGATGATCTTGCCCGCACGGCCAAATTTCTTTCCGGCTATAAGCATCCGATCTTTTATACGCTCGACAAGGACAAACATCTCATCGAGGTCCTCCTGCGTCTCGGTCGGCAGGCCGACCATCATGTAGAGCTTAACCGTCAGCATTCCCCGGTCAAATACGGCGCCGCAAATATCGACGATCTCGTCGTTGGTGAGGTTTTTGTTGATCACACGGCGAAGCCGGTCGGAGCCGGTTTCCGGGGCGACTGCGATCTGTTGGTCGCGTGACTCGACAAGGGCATCGAGCAGCTCGTCCGAGATCTGGTCGAGCCTAAGAGACGAGACAGAAATACGGTAATCCATCGCCCGCAGCTCACGCAAAATGGTCGAAATCTCGGGATGATCGCAGACAGCGGTCGAAACGAGACCGATCTTGTTTGTCTTGTGACGCCACTCGCGGGCCTTTTCCAGAATATCTTTGGCCGGGACGACACGCGGCGGATAATAGTTGTAACCGGCCCAGCAGAACCGGCAGCCCTGCGAACATCCGCGTGAGATCTCCACCAGCAGACGATCGCCCATCTCGGCCTCTGGCGACCAAATGGCGGTCGACGGGCAAAACGTTTCTTGATTTAAAAGGAATTCGGCGAGCTCGGTCTCGCCGCGTTTCATTGCCCGCCGGAGTGTACCTTCTTTAGGATTGACCGATGCGAGTGCACGTCCGACACGTTTCGGGATGCCTTTCCGGCTTGGAACATAATCGAAAACCGTACCGTCGTCGTTGTATATAACGTCATAGAACGAAGGGACGTAAAACCCGCGGCCGATCTGTGCGAGTGCTAAGAGGATCTCGTCTTTTGTTTCGTTTTCAAAGATCGCGTCGATCAATTGAAACGCCAACACCTCGCCTTCGCCGACCGCGATGACGTCGGTAAAATCCGCGATCGGTTCAGGATTCAAAAACGAGGCGGCCCCGCCCATAATGACGAGCGGGTCAAAGTGAGTCCGGTCTTTTGACCAAACCGGGATGCCGGAAAGCTGTAGCATCCGGGCCATGTTTAGATAATCAGTCTCAAACGAGATCGAGAAAGCGACGACATCAAAATCCTTTACACGCGACTGCGTCTCAAGCGACAGCAGCGGAGTTCCGGTGCGTTCGTAATCTTTTAGCTCGTCGGTGTCCGGCAGAAAAACGCGCTCGCACACAACTCCGGGAATCGAGTTAAAAAGCTCATACATCGTATGCAGCCCGAGATTTGCCATCCCGACGGCATGCGTATTTGGATAGCACAAGGCGATTCTTAGATCGGCAACGCGCTGCACGACAAAACCCTCCTCCGAGAGCAGTTTCCTCTTATAGCTGTTGACGACGAATTTACTCATTGAAACTTCAAACTTTTAGATTAGCAGATAAAGGCGGAGCACGACAATTAAAAAAAATCGGGAAGAAGCAGTGGGGCTGTCCTTATCTTTAGGTGTTTTGCCTTTTCTCAGGCAGAGTCGCAAAGTGCTCAAAGAACCACAAACCAGATCGTCATGGCACCACAACGCTGGGACACAGCCAAGTCGGAGTACGCCTATTTTTTCTTTGTATCGATCTTCGGAGTCGAGTAAAACGGCTTATGCTGGACCGTGAAAAGTTTCGTATCGTATTCGCCGTCGCCGTCAACATCGACCTTAACCTCGATCTTATACTTCTTTCCCGGTTCGTGATTGTCAGTCAGGTCATAGGAAAGGGAATACTGATTGCGTAGCATTGCATTGATATCGTTGAGATAACTGGGAACCTCGCCCTCGAAGGTCATCGGAAAATGCTTGCCGCCGGATTCGAGAGCGAAGGTGTTCATGGTGTTCTGGGCCTGCAAAAAGGTCAAACGGCCGGGGCCGCCGGTAATGTCATCCGTCGCTCCGAGATATTGCTCGTACTTTTTGAAAAATAGGTTGCCCGTGCTGATGATATAAATCGGGACGCCAGCCTCCTGAATTATCCGCCGAGTCGTGTCGTAATTGATCCGGCTAAACGTATCGATGCCGGAGGCAACGAGGATGATCGCCCGCCGCTTTGATTTGACATCAACCATTCCGCCGTAAATTGCGGTATCGCTTTTGGAATTCTCCAAAACAACCGAATCACCGCGTCCGCCGATAAGAGCAAACTTTAATGCGTCAAAAAGATTATTTTCGCGAAAGGCGGGCTGGTTTCGCAGCAAAAGGTTGACCGAGGCGCTCAATCGTGCCGGGTCGTTCGTGAAATCCGTGATCGGTGTCGGCCGTACGTCAAAAGCGATGACCGAGGCATAATCGTTGGGCGGCTTGATAAATTTAGACAGAAATTGGGCAACGGGCCGGATTACCTCGTAAGTGCCCGGCTCAAATTGCCCGCCCGCTGCCGAGCCGAACATTTCGGTCCATTTGCTAAATTCGACCACCAGCGTAACCGTGATCGGCGATTCGGGTGTCGCAAAATTAGAGATATTTTGCTTTATGCCGTTCTCGAAGATCGCAAAGTTTTCTTTCTTAAGCCCGGTGATGATCTGGCCCGTCTTTTTGTTAAAGACGACGGCATCGACGTTGACGATCTTGGTTTCGATCTTTTCGATCGTGGTATCGATGATCGCGTTTTTTTCTTCCTCGGCCCGCTTTTTTTCCTCTTCGGCCTTTAAGCGTTCGGCTTCAGTCTGCGGGGCCGTTCGGGGATTCTTTTTTTGATCGCCGGGGGCGGTCGTCGGCTTTTGAGGTTTTGACTGCGACATGGCCGGAAGCGTAAATACGGCCAGCGTGGCAAGCACAATGGCAGATGTAAGATATAAGCGCTTAATGGGGAAGAACAGCATATTTATTGATCCTTTTTTTCCGGGCCTTTAGCTTTAGATACCGATTGTCCGCCTTTAGTTGGTCAAAATCAAGAAAAACAAAATCCCGGCTCGACGCACGAACCGGGACCATTCGAAAATTCCTTTTTACAGTATTAATTGACGATTATTTTTCGTCGCCGGGAATTATTTCGATCTTGACGCTAAAAGCGCCTGAATTGTCGTCAAGGTTTCCCTCGTTGATCCCTAGAAACAGAGCACCATCGCGGGTCGCGACAAACTCCCGCTCGGAGCCGACATAAATAAAGTCATTATTGTCGTCCCCAATCACCGCGATCAAGGCGCCTGTTGGGACATTTTTTAACAATTTTTGCTGGTCATCAAGCGAAGCAATGCCGGATGGCGAGGAGCTTTGTCCCTTGCCGAGTAATACCTTGCCGTCGCCCGTTATCCTTACACGTTGGCCTTTCTTAACGACCCAACCCGAATTGGTCCATCCGTTGGCCGTATTGTCGGCAAGTACTTTGACCGTCCATTCGATGGGCTTTAGTTTTCCGCCTGAGCTGTTTGGCCGCGGCTGCGGGATCGTCGTTACGCCCGGATCGCCCGACACGATCACCCTGACGGGGCCGGGCGGATTTGAAACAGGGTCTTTATACGACGCATTGCGGTTGGACGGCACAGAGGCGGGAGCACCGGTCGGCGAATCGAACTGGATGGATTCGATCTCGCTCGAAAGAAAGGTGAGTTCCCGCCGACGCGAACCCTCGCCGATCGCAACGACAAACTTACCGTTGTCAAAGCTCACGATCCGCCCTTTGATAATGCTGCCGTCCTTAAGCCGGACAGTATCGGCGAATACGGCCACGCCAAGCGAGACCGTCAAAACTAGCGAACCGATGAAGCGTAAAGATTTGGATATAACCGACATAATCTCCTCCAAACTGGCGACGGGCGTTATTCATAGATGTCTGACAAAATTCGAAAAATCGGGCGATCCGATGATCGAATAGAAAGATGTTGTTTTATGATTCCGCGTTGCAAAATTTGCGCGTGTCGCAAATTTAACAATCATGATACACAATTTCCTTAAAGTTGTAAATGATTATTTACCGCGTAGAACGTTGAAAGCAAGCAGCTTGCGGTTTTGGCGGCGGGCAAGAAACCTTCTTGAAACGAGCGAAAATGGTAACGCCCCGGTTTCCTAAATATGTAAAAACAAATGGAGCCGGTGATAAGACTCGAACTTACGACCTGATGATTACAAATCAACTGCTCTACCAACTGAGCTACACCGGCTAATGGGTTTGCCTGGTTATGGGCGTTCCGCAAACGAAAATACTAGCAAAACAAGCCTGTCCTGTCCAAATCGTTGCATCAAAGTATCTGTTTAACATATAACAAAGATGTTGACGCCGCCTGTTCAATGAGGCTATAATTATGATACCCGCCGGTTATCCAGCGAGTCTCCGTAACAGGTCTTTTGTCAAAAAAGTAAATCAACCGCCCATCCGCAACAAGGAGAAAATCGTGAACCTTCAATTTTCGTTCGTAAAACACACCGTCTTTGTCAGCATGCTTGTAACTGTTTTTTCGATGATGGCCGCCGCTCAGACCGATCAGGGCAAGCCTTGGATAGTCGAGCAGGCAAAAAGTATGCCGGTCGCAGCCGGAAACAACCTGTACTGCGCGGGCTATATACAGTCCAGTGCCATCAGCACCGGAAACAGGATCGTCGGCGGCAACGGCGAAGCGGAACAATATAATTTTGCTCAAAATGATTTTCTCTATATCAACATGGGCAGGGACAAAGGTGTGAACGTCGGTGATATCTACGCCGTCGTCCGTCCGCGCGGCCACGTCCGAAGCAAATGGTCGAAGAAGGGCGATGTTGGGTTTTACGTGCAGGAGGTCGGAGCGGTTGAGGTCATACGGGTCAAAGAAAATGTTGCTGTCGCCCGCATCAAATCGTCATGCGACAATTTTTTGCTTGGCGATCTAGTTCAACTGGTCGAAAAAAGGACAAGCCCTCTATTTGAGCAGCGTCCACCGCTCGATCTATTTGCCGAGCCGTCAGGCAAGCCGTCAGGCCGGATCTTGATGTCCCGCGACGGGGCCGAAATGCTCGCCCGCGATTTTGTGATATATGTCGATCTCGGAGCGGACGACAACGTCAAGATCGGCGACCATCTGACGATCTTTCGTCCGCTTGGGAACGGGAATCTTTTTCAGTATCCGAGACGCGAAGAGGTCGGATCGAGCGATTACGGATTTCAAAGCCACACCTACAAGGGCGGTAAATTTTCAAATCAGGCCGGACGTAAATCAGGCGACAACGCCAACGGCTCCGTGGTCACCACTGAAATGGCAAAAGCGGGCCGCCCGATCGGTCTGCGAAAGGTTGTCGGCGAGGCCATTGTCCTTAATGTAAAGGAAAAAACCGCGACCGTTCTGATCACACGCAACTCGCAGGAGATACACACCGGCGACTGGGTCGAGATACAATAGGAAGTTTATAACTAAAGCTAATAGTGAAAAATAAGAGACGGAGGCAAAGGAATTTGCTTTCGTCTTTTTTATTCATTCGTCGCGGAGCTTTCGAGTGCGTCGGCTGCGGCCAGCTTGCGTTTTCGTTTGTTCTCAATAAAGAAGTATGTGAAATAGCCGTACATCGACCAGAGAGAGGTGATGACCGCAAGCCAGAGGGCACCGCGTCCGACGAGATAGCCGAAAACCATCCAATCATTTGACGTGAGTGAAAAATGGGAGAGGTTGCTAAAGGCCGTTTGGACCTCAGCCACCTGCCAGAACAGTGCCGGGTAGAGCATGCCAAAATTTGACACCGGCGGCGGACCGTTAGCCGCCGCTACGAGCAGCGCCACGACCGCAACGCATTGGGCCCACATTTTTACCTTTCCGATAGTCTGGGCCTGAATGATGATGCCTTCGCTGGCGGCGATCGACCGCAAGCCGGTGATGATAAATTCGCGGCCGAGGATGATAACGACGACCCACGAGGGAGCAAGATGCTTTTCGACCAGAACGATGAGTGCGGCGGAGATGAGCAGCTTATCGGCGATCGGATCGAGGAATTTGCCGAGTGTCGAGACCTGGTTGCGTTTGCGTGCGAGATGGCCATCGACGATGTCGGTAAGCGCGGCGATCAAAAACAAGACGATGCCGAGCACATATCCGCTCACGCCGAACCATCGTTCCGCCACCGTTGTCAGTAGAACTACTACGAGCAGCGGAACGGCAACGATCCGACCGAGAGTGATGTAATTAGGAAGATTCACTTTTGTGGTTTAAGTGTATTGGTTAGCCGCCAAAAGTACAAGAATCATACCTTTTTAAAAATGAAAAGACGGAGTATATCCGTCTTTTTCCAATAAAATAAGAAGAAAGTTAGGGTAGAAAGTTGAGCGACGGAAACGTCCCGACGTTGAAATTGGCAAGATTTGGAAATACCTGGGCCAAGGTTGCTGCATCTTGCGGGAGGCCAAACCATTTTGCCAGTACGGCCGCGTATTGATCGACCGATGTCGTCGGTATCCAGCGTCCGCGGGCGTTGACACCCGGGTTGTCAACGTCATCAAGGCCGCCTAGAGCAAGCGTCGGATAGATACCACCAGTGCCCGATGCATCAGGCCGTCGGCTGCCGTAAATGTTGCCGCCCGCGACGGCCCCGCCCATGACAAACATATGATTGCCCCAAGCGTGATCCGACCCCACAGTACTGCTATTGCCCACGCCGGCAGGATTCAGTGTACGGCCAAAATCCGAGAGCGTAAATGTCGTTACGCTGTCCTGCATACCGGGCATCGTCCCCAGCTCGTCCCAAAATGACCGCATGGCCTGGCTGAATTGAGTGACTAGATTGCCCTGAGCGCTTATTTGACCTGTATGCGTGTCATGGCTGCCGATCTGAACATAGAAGACCTGTCGGTTGATCTGGAGGTTAGTTCGACCGCGGATAAGCCTGGCGACCTGCTTTAACTGCAAACCGAGTCCGGTGTTTGGAAAGGTCGTGACAACGTCCTGACTGCTCTGAAGCGCAGTGTTTGCCTGCATTGCGAGATCCGTGACGTGGCTGGCCGCCGCGACATAATTTGAACCTAGATCTTGCCCTCTAAGCGCGTTAAATGCGCTAAGGCGGGCGAGGACCGTGGCGTTTGTACCGCTAAGCCCGGCGGGAGTTAGGACGCCCGTCAGATTATTGGTGCCTGTATTATTGGCCTGACTGATCGCCAGCGGAAGGGTTATCTGTCCGTTCGTAAAAAGCTGGGCACCCGCGATGGATGTCACCATCGGTATTAATCTTCCATTGGTGTTCTGTACGTCAACCTGATCGGCCAGCCGCCCGCCCCAGCCCGTAAATGCCTGCGTGTCGGCACGGCTGGTCTGGCTTTGGGTGACCTGATCGGAGTGTGAGAATAGCTGATATGGTTTTTTATATGACGCACTCTGATACTGGGCCTTTGTCAACGGACGTACAAGGTTTCCGACATTCGCAACAATGGCGAGTTTATTTTGTCCATAAAGCTCGTGAATCCCTCGATTGATCTGTCCCGGCGTATCAAAATTGGGATGAAGAGCGTACTGGCGACTCCCAATGTTAGGTACGGTGATCTGGGTAGCGGCAAGCTGTGCCTGCGTGAACGCAAGCCCGCCTGAGGCTTGGGCCGTGCGCAGGCTGTTATAGGTCGCCCATGGGCTTACATTGGGGTCGCTGGCGTCATCGTGAAAGGGGATGACGATATTATTGCCATCCTGACCGCCCTGCCAATAGACCAGTACCAGAGCCTTATAATCATTGACCTCAGGTGCGAGCGGTTGGCTGTCGATCACCTTTTGGGCCATCGCAGTCATAGCGCCGAGGTGATGCATCTGGGTTGCAAGCGAGACCATGCCGAGAGCGCAGCCACCGGTTTTCTTCAAAAAATCACGTCTTGTTTCATTCATTGTATTTACCTCTGCACCTATTATTTCTGAACCTGATACTGTGACGAAGTCAAAATCTCATATACCAACTGTCTGACCTTACCGAGGGTGTCGGTATTTGAAATCCCGGTTATGGAGTTCAGGAGCGTTGTTCTCATCCCGGGGGACATAGTGGTATGCATCAACCGCCGGTTTAGTTCATCCACCGCGAGGCCTCCGGTTTGGTCAGCCGTGATGAGGGCCTGCAGATCAGCAAAATCAAGCGATGTGCCGTTAGGTACATCGGTTGTACCGCCCGAGATGGCCGGCGCCGTAAAGGCGTACCTGTTTACAAGGTTTGTCCTTTGAATAGTAGTGCCCGTGGTCATTAGACCAAATTCAGGGCCAAGGAGAGCCGTGCCGGGTACGATAAAATTTGGCGGATAATAGTTAAACACCGTCGGCGACCTAAACGGGATCTGGCCCATACCCATATATTCGTTTCGTTGAAAGATCACGCCGTCACTTTGCCCCGTCCCGGCGGCATCACGCACATTAAACGCCCGAAGAATATTTGCCGCATAAAGAACGGGCTCCCGAAGTTTGCCATAGTTCGGATCGGTTTTAACATTGCCGCGGGCCTCGACATCGAGCAGGATCGCGGTGATCACGGCTTTCATATCCCCGCGAACGCCTAGTCCGTTATTGTTAAACTTTGCGGCGACGCGGCTTACATACGCCGGGGTCGGATCGCTGGTGACAAGCTGCTGGATCAGTATCTTGGAGATATAGGGCCCAATATTCGGATGATTAAAAATATTGTCGATGGCATGATCCAGCGATGCATTGGCATAGGCCGTGATATTAGCGGCGCTGTTGACGCCCGTACAATTTGAGCAAGCGAGGATATCGCGGTCAGCCGGGTTGGCGCCGGGGTAATCCAACAGAGTTTTGGCAGTCAGGTCATGATTTCCTGTGTTGGTCAATAACATCGGATCGATAAAATTGACCGTGCCGGACACTCCATTAGGACAGGCGGCATTGCCGTTTGGGCAAAAGGTCCAGCCGGTAAAGACCTTGGTCAAATTGTTTACCGTATTTTGATCGTATGTCGGGACCTGAGTATCTCCTGCCTGACACGGATTGTGTTCGACACACTGCACGGTTCCGTCCTGATTTAGCATAAAGAGCCCGACCGTAAAAAGCTGCATTATTTCGCGGGCATAATTTTCATTCGGATTAGTCTTTGTGCTCTGCGACATACTGAGGTAATCGCCCATTGTTGGGCTCAGCGTCATCTGTTTCATCAGCGTCCGATAGTTTCCAAAAGCATTTGCCGAGATAATCTTGTGATACTCGACGATGTGCCGTGATTGCTGAACGTCCACGCCCGAGGTGACCCATATTTGGCTTAGAGCCCAACTCACGCGATGCCGCAACTGGGCGGTTCCATAGAGCATCTCCTGCGAGTTCCAGGCCTGCACGGGATACATAGTATAAGTATCGCGGTAGCAATCGAGGGGAATGTCCACGACCGCTGTGTTTCCGTTTGGGCCGTCACAATTAGCCGGAGGTGTTGACGGTTTTAACACCTGGGCCGGATACGCAAACGTAGGATAGGGTAAGTTAAATTGCTGATTGATCCACCTCGAAAGCGGCATTTGGGTCGGCAGCGAGTCCATTGCCCGGGTCGGGCCAAAGGTTGCCTGTTCGAGAAATCTTTGTCGGTCCGCACTACGAGATCCGCCGATCGCGGCAGGTGCCAGCGGCGCCGGCGGCGACGTTTTGCTCATTTCCGAATCTTTAAGTTCGCCGCCCATACGGCCGAGGCCTAATTTAACCTTATTGCTTGCGAGCCCGCGCCACGTCAGGTAAACATATACATCGCCGTCAGCCGAGGGCGGGTCAAAATAGCCGACCTCATCTGTCAGCAGCGTGGTGACGGCATACATATTCTTAGCATCCGCGACTGGCTGAATGTCCAAAACAGGAAAACGATAGCTATACCCGCGATTGTCCTGAGCGTAAATGCGAAAAGCATTTGCACCCTCGTCCTTCATAAGCTGGATGTCGCTGACGTACAAAACGACCTTTTGATTTAGATTAAAGGCTCGGGCGACAATTTTAGTTGGGGCGACCTTTCGGGCCGATCCCCGTGTCTGCGCAAGTGCCCGTGTCGTTCCTGATTCGGTAAGCAAGACCGGCGTCGGAGAGTCAGGGTTTGGGTCGGAATTCCTTTGAGCGATGGCCCAAAGCCCGAAAAATAATACCAGCGAGAACATAGCCAAAATTCGCATTAACGACCGCGAGACTCTGCGTTGCATACCGTTTCCTCCTGTAAGGCAAGTGACCTGAAAAAAATATCGATTTATACTAACTAACGGAGTGAAGAGATAGTCCGTTTAATTTTGTTAAACATTCCAACTATACAGAAATTCATCGCATAAAACAACATTTTTTTTGACTAAGATTCCAAGGAATGTTTCCTACTTTTTTTAGACGTGCCATACACTTGCATAGCCGACAAAATGTAAGGAAACGTAAATATTTATTCGACGGTTTTTCATAACTCATGGCAAACACACTATTTATCGAAGTCCCGCCGAATTTTAGTTTTCAGGCCACTATTTACAGCCATGGCTGGTGCGAGCTGCTGCCGTTCGAATTGGACGAGGTTAACTGGAGGTTAAATTACGTTTTCTCCGATCCCGGCTCGGGCATTTCAGTTTCGGCAGTTATAAGCCAGGAGGCGGAGCGAGTCCGTGTAGATCTCGATAATTCAAATGTCGATCCGGAACGGGTCAAAAAAGATGTGCGTCACATCCTCCGGCTCGACGAAGATCTGAATGCTTTTTATCAAAAGCTCGACCGACATGGCGGCCTCGAATGGGTCACGGAAAAACGGGCCGGTCGATTGCTGCGGTCGGCGACGGTTTTCGAGGACCTTGTAAAAACCATCTGCACGACCAATTGCTCTTGGGCCCTGACAAAAATAATGGTCGCAAACCTGGTCGAAAAGCTGGGTAATCCGGCGGGAAACGGAAAGAATGCTTTTCCGACCGCTGTGGCGATGGCGGGCGTCACTGAGGATTTTTATCGCAATGAGATCCGTGCCGGATATCGCTCGCCGTATTTTGTCGAACTTGCGGACGCGGTTGGTTCGGGAAACCTTGATCCGCAGGCGTGGCTCACATCCGGTCTTTCAACTTCCGATTTAAAAAAAGAGATGAAAAAGGTGAAGGGCGTCGGCGATTATGCGGCCGAAAACCTCTTAAAGCTTGTCGGGCGTTATGACGGTCTCGCCCTCGATTCATTTCTCCGGTCGCAGTTTTACAAGAAGCATAACGGCGAAAAGGTCTGCAAAGACAGCAAGATCGAGCGTCACTACAAAAAATTTGCCCCTTGGAGCGGCCTCGCCATCTGGTGCGATATGACCGAAAAATGGATCATTTAAATAAAACCTTGAGCAGCTATCAAGCGTCTAGTAAACGGCGAGGTGGGTTAAGCAGTATATTTTCTTCTAAGTTGACGGTTGGTTTGGGGGTAAATTATATGATCACAGCGGGAAGAATTTTAAGAGAGCGTTACCGGATCGGCAAACAGATCGGCCAAGGCGGAATGGGTGCGGTATATATCGGTACGGATGAGCATTCGGGCGGCACGGTCGCGATCAAAGAAACGCTTTGCATGGACGACAATTTTCGCAGGGCGATCGAGCGTGAGGCACGCCTTCTCAGCCGGCTGGATCACGCTGCTCTCCCGCATGTCAGCGATCATTTCGAAGAGGACAACGGCCTGTTCATCATAATGGAGTACATCCCCGGTGCCGATGTCGGCAGTATGCTCGACCCCGAAAAGCAGGCGTTCCCGGTTGAAAAGGTCATCAAGTGGGCCGGGCAACTGCTTGACGCTCTCGACTATCTCCACAATCAGGCGATGCCTGTCATCCACCGTGATATTAAGCCGCAAAATTTGAAAATTACACCCGAGGGCGATGCCGTACTGTTGGATTTCGGACTAGCCAAGGGAAGTGCGACCGACCTTGGCCACAGCCTGGGGGCAAAGAGTATATTTGGCTATTCGCGAAATTACTCTTCGCTTGAGCAGATACAGGGAACCGGAACCGACCCGCGGAGCGATCTTTATTCATTAGCGGCGACGCTCTACCACCTATTGACAAATGTTATGCCCGAGGACGCCCTGACACGTGCGATGGCCGTGCTCAGCCAAAAAGACGACCCGCTCGTGCCGGCCAATATTGTCAATCCGGATGTGCCGCGCGGTGTGGCCGGTGTTTTGCAAAAAACGCTTGCCCTAAATGCGGACGAACGTCCGGGTTCCGCCGTCGAGATGCTTAAAATGCTTGGCGATAGTGAAAATTATGCATACCTCGCCGACCCTGTTACAGTCGCAAACTCGGTGCCGCGAATTGCGGCGTTGGGACTAAACACCGTGACGCAGAATAGACGCGAATTGTACGTCGACGGGACGGTTGCAAAGACTGATGTTCTACCTTTATTTTCGCCCGGACCAACCGCCGTTCAGGCGCCACGCACTTTTGTTGCCGCTCCACAGCGAACCACGGTATGGGGCCCGGGCCGCAGTGGATTGGCCGCCGCCGGTGTGCTTTCGCTGCTGCTTATCGGTGGTCTGATATCCGGAGGCCTATATCTCCTGAGGCCGTCGATTTATGGATTTGGTGACGCTGATCCTGTCAGTACAATAGATGCCGCACGAAGCCAGCCGGTTTCAAGTGATGCGGGAAACACCAATACCGAACACACTGAGAACCTTAATTCCGCGCAAAATGGAGTCGCAACGGCTGATGCCTTCGCCAAGCCCACCCCTTATACAAGCTCGGAGCCTATACAAACAGGCACCGACCGGACATCTTCGACGACGACGCGGCCAGCCGCCACTTCGACGATCGATGAAAACCATCCATCCGGCGAGACGACAAATATTAGTAGCGGCCAGCGAGAAACCCCGGTCGAAAACCGTCCGGTTGAGCGGATTATTACCGAGAGGGCCGACCGCCGGGGTTTCGAGCCAAATACCTTTGGTAATGATTTTGTGCCCGATACCAGCCAGCCCTCCTCGATGGAAAAGAGGCCAATCAACGACAGGCCGCAGGTCAATCAACAGGGGCAGCCCAATCAACAAGGGCAGCCCAATGCAAAAGGCCAAAATTCAACTGCCGGTGCGCCAAAAAGTTTACCACAGCAGCAGGGGCCAAGAATGAATCCTAGCGTTCGTAACGGCGGTCAGCCCTCAGGCCCAGGCGGCCGGCGGCCGTAAAAGCAGTCATCTAAAGCTCCAACAAGTTTTCTCGAGTTTTTTATCGCATCCTTGGCTGGGTTTATTTCAACGGCAGACTTTATAAGGTCTGCCTTTGTTTTTGTTGAGCGCTTGAGATATTTGTGTAGTAATATATGCAGGCGGAGCAGTGCAAAAATGATCGAAGCCGGAAGATTTTTACAACAGCGTTATCGGATAGACAAACAGATCGGCCAGGGCGGAATGGGGGCGGTCTATGTTGCGACCGACGAGCGTTTTGGCTCGACGGTTGCGATCAAAGAAACGCTTTGCATGGACGACAATTTCCGCAAGGCGATCGAACGCGAGGCCCGTTTGCTCAACAGCCTCAAGCACTCCGCACTCCCGCGTGTCAGCGACCATTTCGAAGAGGATAACGGCCAATTCCTCGTCATGGAGTATATTCCGGGCGACGATATGGGCAGTATGCTCGACCCGGAAAAACAGGCGTTCCCGGTCGAACGGGTGATGAAATGGGCCGATCAGCTTCTAGACGCGCTCGACTATCTCCACAATCAGGAGATGCCAGTAATTCATCGGGATATTAAGCCCCAAAACCTGAAAGTGACTCCGCGGGGCGATGTCATTCTGCTCGATTTTGGCCTTGCAAAGGGTAATCCGACCGATGCCGGTCACAACACCGCGGCAAAGAGTATATTCGGGTATTCGCGGAGTTACGCCTCGCTGGAGCAGATCCAGGGTACGGGCACCGATCCACGCAGTGATCTGTATTCGTTAGCAGCGACGCTTTATCATCTACTCACGAATACCGTCCCTGAGGACGCACTGACGCGGGCGATGGCCGTTTTGAGTCAAAAACCCGATCCACTCATTCCGGCCAATGTCGTCAACCCGGACGTGCCGAGAGGCGTTGCAGGAGTCCTGCAAAAAGCTCTTGCGTTAAACGCTGACGAAAGGCCGCACTCCGCTGTGGATATGCGTCAGATGCTACGCGAAAGTGAGAACTACGGCTTTTTGGCTGACGCAGTGACGTTCGCTGCGGTCACGCCAAAGACATCTGTTTTCGCTCAGCAGACAAAACTTATGCCTGACGAAACGCGAGCTGCGACGGTAAAACAAACTGACATAAAGACCGAAGTTTTGCCGGCGTACGCATCGGAATTGACCGCCGTCCATACGCCCGCAAAACCGGCGAACCAAAAACGCGGGTTTGGTGCGGCTGCGGGAGCGCTCGGAATGTTGCTTGCCGGTAGTTTGATCGCCGGCGGATTGTATGTATTTAAGCCCTCGGTTTACGGGATCGCGACTGCCGAAACCAACAAAAACGCCGAAACCGGAACGGCTTTACCCTTGCTTGCAAATACGAATACGGGTGCAAATGCGAATGTAAATTCGCCAGGAATCGGCTCGCCGATGACCGAGCCGGGTACAAACGCGGCCTCGCCAAAAACTGAAACGACTCGGCAGCCAGAGCCATCGGGCAAGCCAACGGAAACTGCTAAGGATAACAAACCAGCTAGTCCGGAGACCCCCAAGGTCGTTGATGACGATGGATCGACTGTCGAATTTCCGGCGGACGGCAAATCCGGTGATATTATCGTTACCAAACGCAATCCGGACGGCTCCACATCGACTAGCGTCATCAAAAACGGCCAGATGCCGCCAAATGTCCGACGGCCGGCTAATCCGAATTGGCCCCTGCCGCCGGGGTTTGATCCAAAAAATATGACTCCCGAGCAGCGACGCCGGATGAAGATGTATATTCAGCGAAACGGCCGTCCGCCAATGCCGGCCAATAGGCCGCCCCAATAACGGGCCTAATTATTTGCTCTTACCTTCCAGCCCGGAAACGATGATCTCTTTGAGTCTTTGCGTCCAGAATTCTAGGTTTTCGTGCGGTTCGAGTTTATTGTGCTCGGCCAAATGCAAGAGCGGATGGTAGATGATCTCCGCACGTCTGAAGAGGTACGGGTATTTTTGCTTTTGCGGCCAGATTCGATTGCCGCCATTGATCGTCACGGGTAGAATCGGGACTCCCGCCTGGAGGGCGATCCGGACTGCTCCGGTCTTAAATTCGAACATTTCGCCATCGGCAAATTCACGTGCACCTTCGGGAAATATCGTCAGCGCCGCACCATTACGCAGAGCCCGCAGAGCAGCCTTCATCGCCCTGAGCGTCCCGCCGACCTCCATCGAAACCGGAAACGCACCCAGATACTTGATCAGCGGCCCGATCACAGGCCAGCCAAACGCTTGATCAAACGCCATAAATCTGAGCCGCCGCCGCATCGGAAGGACGATCCAGACCGGGTCCATATAGGTTTGATGATTGGCCGCTATGAGAAAACTGCCAGAGGACGCCTCAGGGATATTTTCGCGCCCGCGAAACCGTATAAACCAAAATGTTTTGCTGATGACATAGCCGATCAGGCGGAAACCATCGGCTACGAGCTGAGGCGGATATTGGTCTGTTTCCTTGTTTTTCACGCTAAAAAACGGAGCAATTGCTCCGCTTCGATAGGATAAGGCGAATGGTGGTGAAATTCAATCCTATTCGATTCCTTCGAGTGGAAAAAAGCGGTCGATAAATTCGAGATGCAGCCGCGTGATGCCATCGGAGCCGACGCGTTCGCCGCGAACGACCGAGAGGATCGTGACGTTGAACCGCTCGCTGCTGACCCGTAAAAAGGTTCCGGCCGAAGCCTTTAAAGTTGTAAAAACTGCTGCCCCGCCTAGGCTCAAGTTCTCGGTCACAGTCAACTCCGAAAAAACGATATTGCCTGCTTCGTCGACCTGTTCGACTTTGAGGGCCTCGGGGATAAAATATCTCGTCTGTTTGCGTAGATCTTTTGGCAGATGACTGTCGTCCGCCCGCAGATCGGCGTCAGTAAGATGCCAGAATCCGCCGCTCTCTTCATCCCGGTGAGTTAAGTCGTACAGGCGTGACGGATGGTCGAGATAGCCGTCCGGAGGCTTGCGGCCGGTAAAGGCGATGCCGACCGAATATTCCGTATCGTCGTGCGATCGTCCAACCGGAATGCAGCGCCGCACCAGACCCCAAACTTTATACTGCGGCTCGCCGTAATCGAACGATCTAAGTTGGCGCGGCATCGGCACGGTCAACAGCACAAGGCGGCCGCGTTTGACCGGACGCTTAAGGACGAATCCGGCCCCGAAAGCCGAAACATCGTTGAGCCGCGTGATCTCGGTCCAGTTTAGATTGAGGTCAAATTTAACCTCGACGCGCACGGGCAGCGGCAGCGCGATTCGCTGAATCCGCCGGTTGTCTTTGATAACGACTGGCTCGGGCTTTACACGGTCGATCGCACGTATTTGTTCTGACTCGGAGGTTAGCATTTTTCTGATCGAAGTGCCGGTAAATCGGGCGGCGAGGGGAGTTTGCGCCAGTTGCGAATCAGGCATTAGGCCTGTATAATTAAGAAATAGTTAAGACGCTGGTTATTCCAGAATTAATCGGATCTCACACTCTATTTCAGACCCGGAAAATAACGCTTTTATCAGATAATTTGACACAATGGATTCACTCTTAGATCGCAACCAGATCAATATCGAAGACGAGATGCGGCGGTCGTATCTCGACTACGCAATGTCCGTCATCATCGGCCGAGCGCTCCCGGATGTCCGCGATGGTCTCAAGCCCGTTCACCGCCGCGTGCTGTGGGCGATGCATGAGCTTGGCAATACATTTAACAAGCCGTACAAAAAATCGGCCCGCGTGGTCGGCGACACCATTGGTAAATATCATCCGCACGGCGACACGGCGGTTTACGATACCGTCGTCCGCATGGCCCAGGAATTTTCGATGCGGTACATGCTGGTTGACGGTCAGGGAAATTTTGGCTCGATCGACGGCGATAATCCGGCCGCGATGCGTTACACCGAGGTCCGCCTGGCAAAGATCGCAAACGACGTGCTGGCTGACATTGAAAAAGAGACTGTCGATTTTCAGACGAATTATGACGAATCTTTGTCCGAGCCAAAGGTGCTGCCGACGCGCGTCCCGCTGCTGCTTGTAAACGGCTCCGAGGGTATCGCCGTTGGAATGGCGACCAAGATCCCGCCGCATAATCTGACCGAGATACTCGATGCGACCCTTGCATTGCTTGCTGATCCGCATACAACGGTCGATGATCTGATCAAGATCGTTCCAGGCCCAGACTTTCCGACCGCCGGATTTATCTATGGCCGCGAAGAGATCCACCGTGCCTACCGCGAAGGCCGCGGGATCTTACAAATGCGGGCCCGTGCCGGCATCGATCAGATCGGACGCGGTGACAGGCTGAAAGATGCGGTTGTCATTACCGAGCTGCCATATCAGGTCAACAAGGCGAGACTGATCGAAAAGATCGCCGAGCTCGTCCACGAGAAAAAACTCGACGGCATCTCCGAGATCCGTGACGAATCGAACCGGGAGGGAATCCGCGTCGTTATCGAATTAAAACGCGATGCCATCCCGCAGGTGGTCCTCAATAAGCTCTACAAGCTGACCCCGATGCAGTCGTCATTTGGCATCATCAGTATCGCCATCGTTGACGGCCAGCCAAAAGTGCTCAGCCTCAAGCAGATGCTCGAGGCGTTTATCGAATTTCGCCGCGAGGTGGTCCGCCGCCGCACGGAGTTTGACCTTCGCAAGGCACAGGCACGAGCACATATTTTAGAAGGCTTAAATAAGGCGATCGACGCTCTCGACTACATCATCCCGCTGATCCGTAATTCGCGGGCGGTTGACGAAGCGAAAGCCTGGTTGACCGGAAACCTCGCGACCGCGGGCGAGATCACATCCTGGCGGGGCGTCACAGGGGACAAGCCGCGGGACCTGTTTCTAAAAGAGCTTGACAAGGTCATCACCGCCCTTGAATTCAGCGACATTCAGGCACAGGCGATCCTTGATCTGCAGCTACGTCGCCTGTCGGCCCTTGAGCGCCAAAAGATCTTGGACGAATACGCCGAGATCATCAAGTACATAGCCGAATTAGAAAATATTCTTGCCAACGAAAGCGTTCTGCGTCAGGTAATAGGAGACGAATTGACCGAAGTCAAACGCCTCTACGGCGATGCCCGCCGCACGATCATCATCGACGCTGATGCCGAATTTAACATCGAGGATCTGATCCCGGACGAAGAGGTCGCCATCACCGTGACCAACGCCGGCTACATCAAACGCACTCCGGTCGCTGCCTACACAAAACAAGGACGCGGCGGTAAAGGACGTCTCGGTGCTAAAGCTAAGAACGAGGATTTTGTCGAGCATCTGTTCCTTGCCTCGACCCACGCTTATTTGATGATATTTACCGACGACGGCCAGGTCTTTAAGATCAAGGTGCACGAGATACCAGAGGGCGATACATCCGCCCGTGGTAAAGCGGTCGTCAATCTCGTCCAGCTTTCGAGCGAGCGAAAGCTCGTCGCGGTAATGCCGGTCAGGGATTTTACCGAGGAGATATATTTGACGATGGTCACTAAGCACGGCGTGATCAAAAAGACGGCGCTCCACGATTACCAAAATATCCGTGTCAGCGGCATCAACGCCATCAACATCGACGCGGGCGACGAACTGCTCGAGGTCATCCGCACCGATGGTAAATGTCAAATATTTATCGCCACGCATGACGGCATGGCCGTCAAGTTTAACGAGTCGGATGTGCGTCCGATGGGCCGTGCGGCACGCGGCGTTCGCGGTGTCAACCTTCGAAAGGGTGACTTCGTTGTCTCGGTCTGTGCCGTTTCGCAGGAGGGAACCGAAAAAATACTCTCCGTTTCCGAAAAAGGCTTTGGCAAGCAGACGACGGTTAACAGCTACCGGCTCACACGGCGGGGCGGCGTCGGCGTTATCAATATGAAAACGACCGAAAAGACCGGCAAGGTCGTCGCATCTTTCCCGATCGAGGACGACAGCGAGATCATGATCATTACCCAGCAGGCCAAGCTCATCCGCCTCGGTGTGGACAAGATCCGCGAAACCGGGCGTTCGGCCCAGGGCGTCACGCTCATCAAATGCGGCGAAGATGACCTTGTGACAAGTGCCTCACTGCTCGCCCCTGAGGAAGAGGTGGTAGAAGAATAGAGGATAGAATCTGCCGAGCCGAAATGGAGCAGCGGTTTTACTGAATATCTGAAACCTCGATGATCGGGCCGGCGTCGCCAAATTCGATTTGAGCATCAAAGCCTGACAGATCGGCACCCTGGCGGAGAAACTGTTCGGCAGCGGCGGCTTCGACCGGGCGGGAGAACAAATATCCCTGTCCGGCGACGCAGCCCATCGAACGGAGCATCTCAAGCTGCTGCATCGTCTCGATGCCCTCGGCGACCACCTCGATGCCGAGATTTTCACCAAGCATTAATATTGTTTTTACAATGAGGCCGCTTTTTTCATCCGTACCCAGGATGTTTATAAATGAGCGGTCGATCTTTAGCCGCTCAAAAGGAAACCGCTGGAGATAGCTGAGGCTCGAATAACCCGTTCCAAAATCATCGGTAGAGAGATCGATGCCTAGTTCGTCAAGCTCGGACAGAACTTTGAGCGAGCGTTCGCTGTGTTCCATTACCGTGCTTTCAGTTACCTCGAGCTTTAACTGGCGGGCCTCTAGGCCGGTCGCAAACAACACTTCCTTGACCTGCGCGGTGAGCGTCGGGTGCATCAGTTGTTTGGCCGAAAGATTTACGCTGATCGAAAGCGGGAATGAATATCGCTGCTGCCATTCGACGGTTTGGCGGCAAGATTCCTCAAGTATCCATTTGCCGATCGGGATTATCAGGCCGGTTTCTTCGGCGACCGCGACAAATTCGTTTGGTGCGATCAGGCCGTGTTTCGGATGACGCCATCGGATCAGGGCCTCAAATTCATGGACGCGTCCCGTCGTCAGATCGACTATCGGCTGATAGTGGACCTCAAATTCTTTCCTCTCGACCGCGCGGCGAAGATCGGTCTCGACCTGGAGGAGATTCATATTGCGAACGTGCATCTCACGGTCAAATATCTCAAATCGATCCTTACCTGATTCTTTTGCGCGGTACATTGCCGCATCGGCATCACGAAGAAAGTCCTCAGCCTGCCGGGGAACGCTGCTCGATACCACAATGCCGATACTTGCGGTGGTGAAAACCTCGTAATTATCGATCTTAAAGGGCTCAGAGATCTTTGCCTGCAGACGATCGGCGACGTGCATTACCTCGCTCGTGTCGCCGCTACGGTTGAGCAGGATCGTAAATTCATCGCCTCCTAAGCGGGCCACGACGTCGCCCGGACGGACACAGGCAGTGAGCCGCTCAGCGATTGCGACCAGCAACTTGTCGCCGACAGCGTGGCCGAGACTATCGTTAATGACCTTAAACCGGTCAAGATCGAGAAACAACACCGCAAACTTGGCGTACGCGTTGCCCTCGGCCCGCTCAACCGCCTGTTTTAGATGGCTCATAAACGACACGCGGTTAGGCAGATCGGTGAGCGTGTCATGCAGCGCGTAGTAGCGGAGTTTTTCTTCGGCGAGGTTTCGCTCGGTGATGTCGCGAAAACTTGCGACGCGTCCGATCGGAACGCCCTCTAAATACTGAGGCTGAGAGTAGCGCTCAAACATGCGGCCGTCCGCCAGCTCCAATATTTCGGTTATCGTAGTGTCCTGATTATTGTACGTATCGGACAATCTCCTCAAAAAATCATCGGGGTTTTTGAGTTGACCCGCGACGAGTTTTACAAGGGCGGCTCCGTCCTTATTCCTGACCGTTTCTTCGTCCACATTCCACATTTCGACGAACTTTTTATTGCAGGTCACGATCTGGCGGTCGAGGCTCATGACAACTATCCCGTCCGCAGTTGATTCAAATGTCGTTTCGAATAGCGAAAGCGTTTTATGAAGCGAGCTTTCGGCAAGACGGCGTTCGCTTATGTCGCGGGCGATGCCCTGGACGCCGATCGGCATGCCATCACTAACGATCAAACGGGTACTAAGGTCGAGAGGGACGCGGCGGCCCGTCTTTGAGATGATCTCAAGCTCATATGTTGTGGGTCGCTCGTCCTCGATCTTGCGTGCCGTCATCGTGCGAGCACCCTCGAGAAATTCGGGGGCGACGACCTGCGAGATGTTCATCTTCAGCGCTTCTTCGCGCGAGTATCCGGTAATCACTTCGCCGGCCCGGTTTAGGGATGTGAAATTGCCTCTAAGGTCGTGGGTGTATATCAGGTCGTTAGCGTTTTCAAAAAGGTCCTTGTAACGATCCTCGTTCTTTCGGCTCTTTTCCTCGGCCCGTTTTCGTTCGGTCACATCCCGCGCGATGCCCTGAATGGCGACGGGTTCACCGTCTTTGGTGATTACGCTGCTGTTTACCTCAAGCGTCGCACGCGTCCCGTCTTTTTTGATACAGTCGACCTCGTAAACGGTTTGTTTTGTACTGCCCGCAAGCTTTTTGGCAAGATTGTGTTTGACGAGCTTTACGTGCTCCGGAGCTGTTATGTCGATCATGTTCATCGAGAGAGCTTCGTCGCGGGTGTAGCCTAAGACCCGTTCCGCCACCTCGTTGATCGATATATAATCGCCGTTTAGATCATGAACATAGATGATATCGCTGGCGTTTTCGAAAAGCTGACGATAGCGGGCCTCATTTTCCTTGAGCGCGTCATTTGCCTGTTTTTGCTGGGTAGTGTCCTGCCACATCACCATCCCGGCAAATATCTGGCCGCTCTCATCCCTGACGGGAAGGACGCTGACCTGAAACGCACCTTCCTCACTCTCCATGTCGAGGACAACGTTTTCACCGTTCAAGGCCCGTTGGTAGTAAAGCTCCCATTCATCCGCCACCTCTGGAGGAAAGACCTCACGCAAGGTCTTGTTTTCAAACATTTCCGGCGACCAATCGTGATTCTTTAACTGTTCGCCATCAGCAAGGGAGTATCGATATTCGTGATCAAAGATCAAAACGGCGGTCTTGGGTATCGTGCGTGCGAGAGTCCGGTAGAGTTCCTCACGTTTTTCGAGCTCCTGTTCGGCGAGCCTGCGTTCGGTAACGTCGAGGATGATGCCTTGCCAACACAGAAGCTCACCGTCGGCTCCCTTAACAAAACAACTGCGATCACGGATCCATACGACATTGCCATTTTTGCATATCACGCGGTATTCGAAATCAATGCTTTCGCCTTTTTTCATTGCCTCGCGCGTCGCTCCGAGAATATTTTCACGGTCGTCGGGGTGGATGACGCGGTCCCAAATATCGGGATCCGTCATCCAAACGGCGAGCGGGTAGCCAAATTCTTCGAACGTCGGGCTTATGTAGATCGGCTTGTGCGGTTGTCTCGGCTCAACCGCATAGAACATCACGGGCAGATTTTCGATAAAGCTTTGAAAATTGCCGTCCTCGTTAGATGTTTTGCCCCTCAAAACGTTTACCGCATTGTCATTTTGCTCATCCGTCCGAAGTATTTCTACGGATGGGGCTTTCAAATTATTTGGCGATTTTTTTGCCATATACGGCGTTTTTGAGAGTTTGAGGATGCTGGCGGTCAAATCCGCCATAGCTGAATCGAAAATCACTAAACGGGTAGTGTTTACAAGGAGTTAGTGAAGCTCGGGATCGAGGATGATTGTTGCTAGAATGGCAGATCGCCGGGGAAACGGCATATACCAAATGTAATAATAGCATTTCTCAGCACGCACTGACCATCTTTTTTTAGACCGTACGCTGTGGTCGTGCGTCTTACTACTGCCCGGGCAATTTAATAGATATAGGAGTAAAACATGAAAAAGATATTAGGTATCGCATTTGGGGTATTTGCCCTTTCACTGGCTCTGTCTGCAAACTCGTTTGCTCAAGGTGGTTCAAAGCCCCGCGGCATCAATAACCGGCAAGAAAATCAGCGTGATAGGATCCAGCAGGGGATAAAGTCGGGAGAGCTGAACAAACGCGAGGCCGCAAGGCTCATTCGAGAAGAAAAGGAAATCGGTCGGCAGGAGGCGCGATTCCGTCAGTCTGGTGATGGCTTGAGTCCACGCGAGCGGGCGATTCTTGAGCACGAGCTGAATGAATCAAGCCGTCGGATCTACAATCAGAAACATGACGGACAGGAACGACACCCCTAATAAGGGAGCGTTGCTAACCAGTTGGCTAAAGGCGGGATTTCTTTCTCGCCTTTTTTTATTTCCGTTTCCTTAAAAAGAAGGTAAACTTCTCATAATTCATTAAAAACATTATGCGAAACGAGAAAGTCCTATTTGTACCTATCCTTGTCGTTCTCATCCTGCTGAGTATTTCTGCGGCTCTCGCCCAGACAATGCCAAAGGACGCCGACTCTAAATTGTGGGAACGCGCACTAAAAATCCATCGCCAAGCGATTATCGTTGACGGTCATAACGACATCCCGTCGCCGATGACCGATGATGATTATGATCTCGGTACGTCCGGTTTGGGTAAGATGCATCCGACGGACGGAACTCCGTTTCACACCGATCTTGCGAGATTTAAGGCCGGCGGTATCACCGGCGAGTTTTTTTCGATTTATGTCGGGGGCGAAACATGGAAAGCCGGTCGTGCGATGCCGAGGGCAATCGATATGATCGACGCGACCTACGCCCAAGTAGAAAGGCATCCGCAACAATTGACTTTGTGTACGACCGCGGTCGACATCCGTAAGGCAAAAAAAAGCGGCAAAATGTGCGTGCTGATGGGGATCGAGGGCGGCTACGCTATCGAGAATTCGCTCCGCGCTCTGCGTGAGTTTTACCGTCTCGGTGTCCGGTATATGACGCTGACGCACAATGTCACTCACGACTGGGCGGATGCCCATCGCGACACGCCAAAGAACAACGGCCTTTCGGATTTTGGCAAGGAAGTGGTGCGCGAGATGAACCGGTTGGGGATGTTTATCGATATTTCGCATGTCTCCGAAAAGGTGATGAACGACGCTCTCGATGTCTCGACCGCGCCGATCATCGCCTCGCACTCGTGTGCAAGAGCATTAAACGACCACACCCGCAATGTCTCCGACGCGGTACTCAAGCGTGTCGCGAAAAATGGCGGGGTGATCATGATCAACTTTTACCCGTCGTTCCTCGATGCACGCACAAACAAAGAGGAAAACGAGCGCTCCGCACGGCTAAAGCCGCAGATCGACGCCCTGAAGTTACAATATAAGGACGATGTTAAAGGTTTCAACGTCGCACAGAAGCTGCTTCTCGATGCAAATCCGATATATGTCACATCTTACACGACGATTGTCGATCACATTGACCACATACGAGATGTGGCGGGCATCGACCACGTCGGTCTCGGTTCCGATTTCGACGGCGTCCCGTTTCTTCCCGCCGGAATGAACGGCGCCGAAGATCTGCCGCTCGTGACCTACGAAATGCTCCGACGCGGATACAGCGAAACTGATATTAAGAAGGTACTTGGCGAAAACCTCTTACGTGCAATGACGCAGATGGAACGCGTTGCGGGGAACCGCCAGATCAGCGGACAGGGAAGTCTCAAACGTATTAAATAGTCGTCGATAGAATTTTTCTAAAACAAGGGGAGTTACGCCTCATTCACGATCGCGTCAAGCAAAACAAAAAGGCGGCCGGAGCCGCCTTTTCTTGAGTGTGTTGGATGTTACGCCCTTACTTACGTGCGGGCTTCTGCACTAACAGGTGGCGTAGGTATTATCTTTGGCCCACCACCGGATCGGGGCGGGCAGACTTTTTAGCGGCTCTTGCCAAAAGGCGTAGTGCCTCGTTTACGGCTTCGGAAGTCGGGAATAGCTCCGCAACATCATTTGCTAACGTAACAGTCGTATTAGCTGCCTTGCCGCGTGCCGGCCCGCGAGCGACTACTTTTAGTTTGCTAAAGTCGTACTCGGGACGTAGATAGTCTTCCATTTCAGATATCTTCTTCATATTTCTTCCGCTCTTTACGAGTTGCCTTTCGGGCACTAATCAACCTTGTCGAACGACGTTCGGTATAGGAAACAACAAGCAATCGTTTCTCAACGGATTCGCCCATAATAATAAAGCGTTTTTCTGCGATCGAATGGTCAGGGTCTGCGAAGATCACAAACAGTGGATCATCGAAAACGGTCTTAGCTTCGTCAAACGAGACCTTATGTTTTCGAAAATTTAGATCTGCTTTCTCAGAATCCCACTCAAATCGCACAAGGTAATATTACCACTTTCAAATTGAATCAAACACCCTTTTCTAACCTCCCGCTCCGTGGCACTTCTTAAACTTCTTGCCGCTGCCGCAGTAGCAGGGCTCGTTTGGTTTGACCTTTGGCTGGTCGCGGACAAATGGTGTGTGACGAGCGGCCTCGGCTCCGGCGGCGTCGGCTGTCGCCATTGCTCCGGTGAAAGCCATGCCGGCGGCCTGTCTTCGTGAGCGCTGCATTTCGAGGCGTTCGAGACGTTCGATCTCATCCTGTTCGTCGCGGTTGACGATCTCAAGATGAAATAGTGCCTTGGTCGTATTGGTGTCGATGCGGTCGAGCATGTCCTGAAACATATCGAACGACTGTTTTTTGTATTCGACGAGCGGGTCTTTTTGCCCGTAGCCGACTAGTCCGATCCCCTGTTTGACCTGATCGATCGATAGCAGGTGGTCTTTCCACTGCGAATCGATAATGTTGAGCATGATATAACGCTCATAGGCCCGCAGGCTCTCGCCGCCCGCGAGTTTTTCTTTCGCTTCGTAGTCGGCCCTGGCTTTTGCCCAAATCGCTTCTTCGATCTCGTCGGTAGTCATCCGTTTGAAATCGACATCCGCGTCCTTGGCCGGATCGATCGCATAAATATTCTCGATCTCGGCGGCGTAGGTGTCGATCTCCCATTTGTCCGGCGTAACCTCCATCGACAGGAAACTGTGTGTCAGATCGTGAAGCAAATCTTTGGCGACGCCGGTTTCGCCAAGAAGATATTCGCGATGCTCCGGCTCAAACATCAACTGCCGACGCAGACCGTAGATGGTTTCGCGCTGGCGGTTCATGACATCGTCGTATTTCAGGACGTGTTTGCGCGTCTCGAAATTGCGTGCCTCGACGGCCTTTTGGGCCCGTTCGATCTGTCGCGAAACGGTCTTTGACTCGATGGCGACGCCCTTTTCCATGCCGAGCCATTCCATCATCGAGCGGACCTTGTCGCCGGCAAAGATACGCATCAGATCGTCTTCCAACGACAAAACAAACCTTGACGAACCCGGATCGCCCTGGCGCCCGGCGCGTCCGCGTAGCTGGTTATCGATGCGGCGTGATTCGTGGCGTTCCGTTCCGAGAATGTGCAATCCGCCCGCAGCGACGACCTCTTTATGTTCGTCGGCGACGACCGCTTTCGCTTTTCTGAGCTGCTCCTCAAATTGCGCTTCGGTCGCCTCGTCCGGGTTGATCTCCTGCCGTTTTAGATAATCGCGGGCGAGCGAATCGGGATTGCCGCCGAGCAGAATGTCAGTGCCGCGTCCGGCCATATTTGTCGCGATCGTCACGGCGCCTTTGCGGCCAGCCTGAGCAATGATCTCGGCTTCCTGTTCGTGATATTTTGCGTTTAAGACCTTGTGGGGCACGCCGATAGCCTTTAATTTTTCGGCGACAAGCTCGGAGTTTTCGACCGAAACCGTGCCGACGAGTACTGGCTGTCCGCGTCCGTGCAGTTCCTGTATCTCCTCGACGACCGCATCCCATTTTTCGGGCAGGGTGCGATAGATCATATCCGGTGAATCCTTTCGGACCATTGGCATATTTGTCGGTATCTGGACGACATCGAGCGTGTAAACGGTGCCGAATTCTTCGGCCTCGGTCTCGGCTGTGCCGGTCATGCCGCCGAGCTTTTCGTACATTCTGAAGTAATTTTGCAGCGTGATGGTCGCGAGCGTCTGATTTTCGCGTTCGATCTTGACACCCTCTTTTGCCTCGACCGCCTGATGCAATCCGTCCGACCAACGCCGTCCTGCCATCAATCGTCCGGTGAAATCGTCAACGATAATGACCTCGCCATCCTGAACGACATAGTGATGATCAACCTTGTAAAGCATGTGCGCCTTTAACGACTGCTCGACGCAATGCAGCAGATCCATGTTTGCCGGGTCGTAGAGATTTGAAACGCCGAGCAGTTTTTCGGCCTTTGTGACGCCATGTTCGGTCAGCACGGCGGAGTGATTTTTTTCGTCAAGCAGATAGTCACCGGTTGTGACCTTGGTCTCCTCGTCCTTATGGCCGAGTTCGAGCTGCGGTATGACCTGATTGGCGGTGTAATATTTGTCGGTCGCCTCATCTGAGGCGCCGGAGATAATTAGCGGCGTTCTCGCCTCGTCTATCAGGATCGAATCGACTTCGTCGATGATGGCGAAATAGTGGTCACGCTGGACCAGAGACTCGACATCAAACTTCATATTATCGCGTAGATAATCAAAGCCGAATTCGTTATTTGTGCCGTAAGTGATGTCGCACGCGTACGCCTCTTTGCGTTCGACATCGTCTTGGTCGTTTTGGATAACGCCGACCGAAAGCCCGAGGAATTTGTGAATTTTGCCCATCCACTCGGCGTCGCGCGAGGCTAGATAATCATTGACAGTAATGACGTTGACGCCGCGACCTGTCAGGCCGTTGAGATACGATGGCAGGGTGGCGACGAGCGTTTTACCCTCGCCGGTCCGCATCTCGGCGATGCGGCCCTGGTGCAGAGCGACACCGCCGATCATCTGCACGTCGAAATGCCGCATGCCCGTGACCCGACGCGAGCCCTCGCGAACGGTCGCAAAAGCCTCAGGCAATATCTCGTGCAAGATCGCCTGCTCGGCCTTGCGACGCGTTTCTTTGTCCTCGATACCTTCGAGAGCGTTTGAGATGATCTCTTTGAATTTTGGTGTCTGAGCCTGTAATTCGGCATCCGACATCTTTTCGATCGCCGGTTCCCAGGCGTTGATCTGCGCAATGGTCGGTTTAACATTCTTCAAAAAAATGTCGCTGCTCGACCCGAATACTTTTTTTACTAATTTGTCTGCAAAACTATTAACAGCCATGATTCCCTCTTTTTATATTCTATGTCAGTTAGCTCGCCGTGTCCGTAGCCCGCCGTGTCCGTAGCTCGCGTGTCCGTAGCCCGCACGTAAGTAAGGGCTCAACACAGCGCATATTCAACTCAATCAAACATCGGCAACTCATCACCCTGTCCGTTTACAACATACTCGACCGCCTGAGCAATATGCTCATCCGTCCAAAGATACCTCGTGCTGCCATGCCGGCTCCAAGGTTTGAAATCGTTAGCGATCAGCCCCTCAGCCCTCAACGCTTTCGTTGCATAAGCCTTTAAACCATCCATCATTCGCTCAGGCTTTGCTGAGTTACTTGCGACGACGTGAGCATGATTTGTCCGGACGTTTATCGCGAACAGGCCATATCCACGAACTCGACAAACATCCTCTACCGCTCTTTTGACTACAGTTCTTTCCCGGCTGCCGAGAACAAATGGTTCCTGCTTCAACTGCGTCGCTTTTCGCGCGACCATTTCGGAGTTGGGAGCTATCTTCGCCGATCCAAATCGATTGTAAAATCTACGATCAACTGAACCGCGTTCGTCACCGTGAAGCCATGTGCCATAACATCGAAAAGTGATGAGATAGCCGACCGCGACTGAGCGGTCCTGAAAATCTATGTAGTCTCGTTTCATTTCCTGACGATGACTCTATGCTGAGTTGAGCCCTTACTTACGTGCGGGCTACTGACACGGACTCTATTAATTATGAAAATGGCGAGTGAAAATGGAAAGGTTGAAATATCGATCCGCTCGCCGCTACTTTGCGTCTGGTGCAAGCAACGAGTCCAGCGAACCGCGGGGAAGTTGCGTGCTGACGACGACCTGTCGATTCTCTGCACGAAAAGCCGTGTTTGCGATGATCTGTTTGCGGAGCTTGTCGTTATCCTTCGCCGCGTAGAGTGCGAGGACGCTATCAAGTTCTCGAATTAGGTCAAGAGCACGCTGCGGCGTTTGTTTTTTGACAGTGACGTTAACCGTGAAAGTTTTGACGTCAAGCTCAAAATAGAACCGCGAATCGGTGGCCTCAGGGCCATTAAACTCGTTATTTGCGAGACAATCGCCGAGCGAATAGCCATACTCCATGCCACGGCTGAATTGATCCAGCGCGACACGCGAGTTATCGTTAGTGCTCTCAAATTTTACCGGCGTATAGCGTCCGGCAAGATTGCTGGAAACACAGGGCAGCATCGCTGTCTTTGCGACGCTGAAAGTATCTTTGGTGATGTCAAATTTGCCTCTATTTTTGAGGCGACCGAGACTTGAGAGGAAATATTCGACGTCCTCGAGATAGATCTTGACCGACTCGCTCACCGGCGACCGTTCGTCATCCGGCTTGTTATCAAGATCGTCTTTGACCTCGATCTCATCCTTGACGTCAAACTGTCGCGTCATCGCAGCATTCGCAAGCACCTGCGGAGTTGCGCCGGCAAGCACAAGACCAAGGTAAACCCCGAGCGTCGCGATAAAAATGATCGAATTTTGGTTCTTGGGGTTACTCAAAACTATTTAACCGCGGTTTTATTTGCCAGGCCGCCGACGGCGTTTCCGTTTTGCTGTTTGGGTGCTGCTTTTTGCTCCGCGAGCTTACGCTGGATCATCGGCAGGGCGATCTCTTTTGGCACCAAGAATTTTATCACGACCTTCTTACCGATCGCCTCGACCTTTGCATTTTCCAGCAAGATCAGGTCATCTTTGTCGTTCTGGTCGGCATTCTCGCCGCTCTTTGTTTTCCTAGCGACCGATATTGCAAAACTAAGTGCACTGCTTATCGAGCGGGCTCGCATTTCGCTTTCCATGTCGGACTGCACTAAGGCCGAAATGCTTGTTTCATCTTGCTGCAGCGTCAAATTAAAATCCTTGCCGCTTAGATCCTTGAGATATTGCAGATAGCCGCTGTCGTTTATCGCCTCGACGGCACCTTTTACAACATCGATCATTTTTTGATCCGTGCTTGAAACCGGCCCCCAACGAAATGACTTTGGGTCGAGCTTGCCTTCTTTTGTAAGCTTGCCGTGGGCACTGACCACAAACGGCGATTCGAGTTTTACCTGCTTTTTGTCCAACAGATCGTTAACGTTATTAGCCAAATCTACGAACGGACGCTTATTGATATCGTAGCTGGTCGCCGAATCGGTCGGGTCAACCGTTTTGTTCGGGTCGGTGTTATTGTTGGTCTGTCCGTCGGTTGATGCATTTGTGCCGTCGCCCGGCGTCTTGCTGGTGCTCGGTTTGCGGCCTTTTATCGGTGGGTTCGACGAGGTCGTCGAACCATTAAAGGTCGGCAGATCACCGTCAATAAGGTCGTTGTTTCTCTTTGGGACCTTCGGTGCGGTATCGATCAGGCTATGGCCGCTTGTCGAGGGCGGTGTCGTCGGAAATCCAGGCGGCAGGCCGGGATTAAACATCGGGTCGCTAGCCTGCTGCTGGAGCATGGCATATTCCTCAGGATTCGCGATCTGAAAATATCCCTCAGGATATGACAATGGCGGTGTCACACCGCTGACATCGACATAGGTTATTTCGGCCTCACCCAGGTCGGTCTTGTCATATTTAGCATCGACATATTCGCGATCCGTGCCATAGAGCATTGCGCCGACGTAAACGACATCCAAAGCCTGACAGACACTGCTGACGAGCGGGCTGTCACAGCCTTTCATCGTCAAGAGCGACGTCTGAGCAAATATAAACAAAGCAAAAAGGTTGGCGGCGGCGGCAATTCCTAAGATCTTATATATTCGCGGCGAAAACTCCCACGTCTTTATCTCATAGTCGTGAAACAGGCCGCCCTCTTCCATTGGCACTGTGGCAGGTTCAATATTGTATACAGAATGCTCAAACATATAACTCTAAGATATCGCGCGTTGTAATTCGGATAATACCGCTTGCTTCGAATTTAGACGCAACTGCTTCGAAATACGTTGCGAAGCAATTTTGTATTTTACCACCATCTTTCGCCGATTGAAAGGATTAGACTTATCCTCATCAAACCACTAATATCACCCTTATGCCACGCTCAGACAACCGCGAACGCCGCCGAAACCGCTCGTCGCAAAAGCGTTCGGGGCCAAAAGGTGAACGAAAAGATAAACGCCATTTTGCACGCGAAAGTTCCGCCATTCGCCCGGTCGACCCGCAGACGCCGAGGCAGTTGCGGGCGGTCGAGCGTCTGCTATCGGGCATCGGCGTGCCTGAGCGTAAACCGTTCAAACCTGATAATTTTCAGCTCGAAGCTTTGTCGGCTATCGAGACCGAGGACGTTCTCGTCACCGCACCGACCGGCAGCGGTAAAACGTGGATCGCCCGCGAAGAGATCCGCCGGATGCTCGCCGCCGGAAAACGAGCTTGGTACACGACGCCGCTAAAAGCCCTGACAAACTCAAAATATACCGAGTTTTCGCTTGAATTCGGCAGCAGTAATGTCGGCATTCTAACCGGCGACCGAAAAGAAAACACGGCTGCACCGCTAATCGTCGGGACCACTGAAATTTACCGTAATCAGCTTTTTGATGCCTTGCGGAGCGGTGGACAGGTAGAGACGGATTTTGTAATTCTCGACGAGGCCCATTACCTTGCGGATGAGGAACGCGGCCATGTGTGGGAAGAGGCGATCATTTTGTCGCCGCCGCGCATCAGGCTGCTTTTGCTGTCGGCGACCGTCGGCCGGGCGGACGAATTTGCGGCCTGGATCGGTGACGTTCGCGGGACCAAGGTAAGGGTAATTAAGGCCGGGCCGCGTCCGGTCGAGCTGCGAGCAGCGTATATTTCCCGTGACCTCCAGTTGTTTCCGCTCTTTGGCGAGGATGGCAAATATAACCGCGATCTAGATCAATTTACGCGGCAACGGCCGGACAATGGCTTTCGCCGTAGGAGAAGATAGGAACTATTCAACCGCAGAGACACAAAGCCGCCGAGAAAGCAATAGAAAGGGCTGGAAAGCAAAGCATTCGCTCATTTCCAACCCTTTTTTCTTTTGCGTTCCCCCGCGTCTCTGCGGTGAAATTTCCTATTTTATACCTGCGATCAGGATATCGATGTCGGCCTGCGGAACGAGCAGGTCGAGCGTTACGTCATTGGCGCGGCTCTCAATTTTAGCGTTTTTGAGCATACGGGCATAGACCTGTTGATCGGGTCGTTTTGAGCCGCCGAGGAAAGTTTTGCCAAGCATCTGGAGCCCGTCGAGCATTTCTTTGAGACCCGTCGCCTGCTCGGCTTTCTTTGTTCGTGCCAGCACCTGTAAATTCGTTCCGGCTGCACCGACATCGAGCGAACCGGAGAGAAACTGGATCGAATCAAGATTCTTGCCTAGTTCGTCATCGTCAAGCGGGAGCAGCTGTGCCATTCCTCCCGGAGGCCGCAGGGCAAAGCTCATAACCGCCGATTCCTTTTGTGACAAAAGGCTCGTGAGCTCCGGCCCCACATGCGTTACTCCCGCCAGAGTCTCGCGGACGCGTGAGAGGCAGCCGATCGCGAGCGTGTTTTTGTCGATTGCGGTCACGGCGATCTCATCCGTGAGACCTTTTAGGGCCTTGTCGATCATATTGCCGAGCGAGGAATTTGGGGTCGTTACCGGTACTTTCTGCACGACATCTTTGGCGGCGAAAATATAAACGGTTCGCTCCCCGATCTTTTCTTCGCGGTAGGTTCCTTTCGATGCAAGCCGTGCGATCGCAACCAGCGCTCCCGAGTTGATGTCGCCGCTCGCGATCACGATCGGTTCAAAATCAGTTTCTTTGGCAGAGATTTGTTTATAAGAGACGCCGACGGCGATCTGCTCAAATTTACGGAGGTCAATCCCGGTCTGATTCTCAATCTCGTTGATCTTCGCCATTATTTGCCCAAGCATCGGCTGATTGGCCGTGAGGATCCGCGGCAACGCATCGTCCAAAAAGCGTTTGGCGTCAAAAACGGCGACACCGTCCGATGCAGGTAAAAGACTGACAAGGCGGTTGACCTGATGCTTTTTCGCCTTATGACGACGGTTGTCAATGGCAGCAAGGCCCGCGATATTCAACAACAAAACCGCGATCGCGGCCATGGACATTAATCTGGTTTTCATGATCTTTACCTCAACAAAAAAACAAGTTGACTTTCTAACGATAACAGATGCCTAAAGGTTCGAAAATAGTTGGCTGAAAAGATTTTTCACCTTAGAGAACACAAAGATTTACTCAAGGTTTTTTGAATGAATTGGCACTCTCACTAAAAACATAGGTATCTCCCAATCGGATTATTGCGGTGCCGACTCTGTGTACTATGCGTCTCTGTGGTGAATATCCTTAACAACTTCGAATTCGAACGTTAATTCTTTACCACGGATAATATAGCTCAAGTACTGCTCCCAAAATTTGCGAAGGAAACGTAGCCTGTAATTCTTTTGGTCGAGATTTACAAGAAATTCGATTCCCAGAGCTTTCCATAAACTTAGCAGCGAGACGTAACAGTTTATAGGCTTTAGTTGCACATCCGTGTAGAAATCAAATACCTGACGGCCGGCGAGGAAGGTGTTGAACGTGTATGAGTTGATGTGATTGCGATGCGTCGGATCGTTTGCCCAATCGGGATTTGTGTAGTGCGGCGTGAGGAGTTTGATACGCCCGCCGCTTTTTGTTACGCGATGCAATTCGCCGATAAATGCCATCACGTCCGGTACGTGTTCGACGACGTGATTTGAAACCACCAGATCAAACTCATTATCCGGAAACGGATATGGAAGATCGCCAAGATCATGAATGACATCGGCGGCTGTCCGCGGGTTGTTATCAAGCCCGATCGCACCTTCCGTTTTATTGGCCCCGCAGCCGACATCTAGGATCTTCATCGTTTCAAGATAATGCAGAGGCACGCGCGGTAGCAAGGGCTTAACATTCGACGTTCGTATTAAGCCCTTGCTAACGCGCGGGCTTCTGCAACGCAGGCTTCCGCTTTTCGCTCAAGTAATAATGCCACAGCAATCTTGCTGCGACTGACCGATACGGCTTCCACTTTTCAGCCATCGCAATGAATTCGTCCGAGCCCGGCCTCTTCTCAGCTCCGGTCAATTTCTGATACGCCGCGTGGAGAGCGATATCCCCTCGCGGCATCACATCGGGCCGGAGCATCGCCATCAGCAAATAGACATCCGCCGTCCATTCGCCGACGCCTTTGAGTTTTACAAGTTCGGTCTTGACCTCGGCGTCGGGCAGCTTGTGCAGGCTGTCGAGATCAATATGTTTATCAATGATCGCCTCTGATAAATGGCGGGCATACGTCGTTTTCTGACGACTGAAACCGATTGTCCTCAGATCGGCATCGTTTACGGACAGCAAGTTTGACGGAGTCACGTCGCCAAGATGGGCCGCGAGTTTGTCGAAACAAGCCTTTGCCGATGCAAGCGAGACCTGTTGTTCAAGAATGATATTGAGCAATGTTCCAAAACCTGTCGGGCGGTCCCACAGCGGTGGCACTCCATAAGCCGAATAAACGGCCTTGAGATGCGGGTCCGAGGCCGAAAGCTCCTTGCAGGCCGCTACTATTCGGCTATTATTAAGTTGAGATGTGGCAACTGACGGCAATGTTGTAAAAACGGTGTCCCCGGCGATTCATTATATATGTTACAGGCGTTTTACGTTTAACCCGTACAGGCTTTACACCCGGGAAATACTTTGTCTAAGATTCTTTGACTCTGTGGGATTTAGAAAACAATGAGTATTATCCCGAAACTTGCCTCATCTCTCAATCGTCGCGACGAAATTCCTAACGTCGAACTTGCCCAAAATATTGCGGAAAAAAGCTCCAAAATTTCGGTAAGCGAGCTGCTTATATATCTCGGTCATCCAAAAAAGGCCATTCGCCACGACGCGATCAAGGTGATCTATGAGATCGGCAAGCTCAAGCCAAAACTGATCGCCGATTCATACCGGCTTTTTATTGCTTTGCTCGGCAATTCCGATAATCGGATGCAGTGGGGAGCGATGACTGCCCTCGACCATATTGCTGCCGAAAAGCCAAACGAGATCTACATCTTTCTTGATAAGCTGACCAAGGCCGCGGAAAGCGGATCGGTGATAACCCGCGACCGCTATGTAAAGATCCTCATAAAGCTATTGCTCCTCGACAAAAAAAGAAAAAAGGTCGTTACTCTCCTATTGGAACAATTGCGAAAATGCCCGACAAACCAGCTTCCGGCATACGCCGAAAGTGCAATGCCGCTGATCGATGAAACAACAAGGGACGAGTTTATCGAAATTCTATCCTCGAGGCTCGCCGAGACAGAAACGGATAGCAAGCGAAAGCGGGTGGAGAAAGTTATTAAGAGAATGCAGTAGGCAAGTGGGTCGCCCGGCGTGACACTCCCGTTTGGCAAGTTACTTCGTGAGCGTTCCGGAATTATCTCCAGATCGACGGCACCGCCGCCTCGTCAAACTCGGTCGATGCTCCGTTGGGCAGGATGTGAATTATTCGCTTTACGCCCTTTGCCCGGAGCATCGGTGAGAGCATGCCGATGCGATGACAAAGTGCTCGGGGAAGTTTGTGATCGGAAAGCGGCTTTGATTCGGAGCACATCATCACGGTGCGTGAGTCCGAAGCAATCTCGATGATCCGGTTTAGGCCCCATTCGAGATCCTCGGGCGACGGATCATTTTTGCTGCCCGTTTCCGGCAAATGTTCATAGCCGAGCCCGTTTTCTCTTAACAATTCAGCCAACACGAGCCCGTTAAATTGCGGCCACCTCGACCGAGCGAAGGCCCGTACATCGCACACAAATTCAATCTCGAATTTCTGCAGGAGCTCAAGAAAATACGCAAATGGATGCCTTCCGTGGCCGATGGTGTGGATGGTTAATGAAGCAATCAAAACAAGACTATTTAATCACATCATCAGGATGGATTGGTTTGACATCGGGTGCTGATGCAAGATAGTCATCGAACTCCTTTTGTGAGCCTAATCGGGCTTCGTTCTCAAGGAAATCGAGTTGAAGCATGGCCGAGAGTTTTTCGGACGCAGCACTTGTCAGAAATTGTTCGATGGAAAAGCCTCCGTTGCCTGCAAGCTCTTCGAGCTTTTTATGTATCGAATTCGGAAGTTCGAAAGTTATCGCACTCATATTGACTCCATCAGTTTCAAAAATTCATCTGGCGTAACCGCCTCTATTCCAAACAATTCAATATTACCAAAATCTTTTTTATTAAAAGTCACAATATACAAACTTTGTGAGGCTATTGCCAACTCAAGCACAAAATCATCGTTGGGGTCTTTTAACGTCGGTCGCCAAGTAAAGTGTATATCTTGTCGATGTGAAAATGCCAGAAATCTACGAATAAAACTAAGAGCATTTTGAGCTGTTTTGCCGGGAAGTATATTTTGGGGCCGTAATAAAACATCGAGGTATTCAAGATAAAGTGTTACAGAAACCGCAGGTTGAAAACGGCGGTCGGGTAACATTCTTACTAATTTGTGAGAAGCACCGAGTTGTGATCTCGTTGCTGCGACCAAGACATTTGTATCGATCACGACCCTCATTTTTTTGATTTTGCAATTTCATCAACTGTCTTAGGGTTCTCTAACGCTGATAGGTCTCCGGGGTCTTCGCCCAGATAGGCGGAGCGGATGACGCGGCGCATTACCTTGGCGTTGCGGGTTTTTGGCAATGCCGAGACGAAATGGATACGCGATGGAGCAAGTGGTTTGCCCATGTCTTTCGCAACAAGAGTTTTCAACTCTTGTTGCAGTGATGAGTGATGAGTGACGAGTGATGAGCCAGAAGAACCGTCTTCACTTGTCACTCGCCCCTCGTCACTTGTCCCTGACAGAACTACAAAGGCCACCATCGCCGTGCCTTTCCTCTCGTCGGGGACGCCAATGACGGCGGCTTCGGTAACGAGAGGATGGGCGACGAGCAGGCTTTCGACCTCGGCGGGGCCGACGCGTTTGCCGGCGACTTTTAGCGTGTCGTCGCTGCGGCCGAGGATGAACCAATGGCCGTCTTTGTCACGCATCGCAAAGTCCCCATGCACCCAAATGTCTTTGAATCGCCGCCAATAGGTGTCGAGATAGCGTTCCTTTTCCTGCCAAAATCCGCGTGCCATGCCGATCCACGGCTGCTTGATGACAAGTTCGCCGACCTTTCCGGGTTCGACCGAATTGCCTTCCTCATCCAGAATATCGACGTCCATTCCCGGACACGGAGCGGGGAACGAACATGGTTTTATCGGCAGCAGCGGATTACCCATCAGAATGCCGCCCGATATCTCGGTGCCGCCGCTGTAGTTGATGATTGGTAGCTTTGAATCACCGACCTTTTCGAAAAGCCACCACCACGGAGCCGGATTCCAAGGCTCGCCGGTCGAGGCGAAGATGCGTAGTGAAGAAAGGTCGTGGCGTTCGAACGGAGCGCGGACACTCTTGTCCGCATCGCCGGTTCCTCCGGCGAAAAGATCGCTCGACGCAGAAGTAATGTCTATGCTGACAGGAGTGTCAGCGGTCCATGCACTGCTAAATTTCCAAGACTCCGCGTTTTTAACAAGCCCCGCTGCGACCGGATTGTTTTCGATATAATCCAGTTTCCGTAAAAAATCATCCTCGTCTCGAATATAGCGGTCAAAGTAATCCGCCTGCCAGACAGACCCTTCTCTTTCATACAGATGGTTGATCTTTCTGGCCGAGACACCTTTGATCCGCTTCATAATCCCCGCGAGCGAGTGTCCTTCGTAGGGGCGAAGCATAACGTGAGCATGGTTGGGCATTACGACCCACGCTTTTACATCACAGGATTTCCCGTGTTCATTAAGAATTGTTTGTTCAACCAATTGGGCTATTTCGGGAATACGAAGAATGCACTCGCCTGCACCGGAATCAAGATACTCTTCGACACGCGCCCGGAACTCTTCTGAAAACTCCGTAATCTTGTCTTGCTCCAAACGAAGCTCTATTTTTTCAAGCACGTTTTGTGGAAGCGAATCAGCCAATCGGAAGGTGATGAATTGTGTGACATTGCCGTCATAATGTGGAAGCTTGTGGCGGTACCATCCACGTCGCACGATGGTTTCGGCTGGGGAGTGGAGACTTTTCCCCGCATCGGAATCGCTTCGATGTCGAGAGGAGTTCTCGCCGGAGGAACCGGCGATGCGGACAGGAGTGTCCGCGCTCCCTTCTTTCGCCGCAAGGCTTCGAACTAGTGTCGGTGAGATTCCAAGAACCTCGACCTTGTGTTTCGCGCAAAACTCCCACATCCGGTCGGGCGTCGGGTAGTCGGGGGCACCATCGTAGATGCAGATCGTCGCACCGTTTATCAACGCCCCGTAGATCAGCCACGGCCCCATCATCCAGCCGATGTCGGTGTACCACGAGATCCGCGTCCCCTTACCAACATCCGTCCCAAACGCCATGTCCTGCGCCGCTTTGATCGGAAAACTCGCGTGTGTGTGAGCAATGCCCTTCGGCTTGCCGGTCGTGCCGGAGGTGTAGAGGATAATGAGCGGGTCTTCGGCGGAGGTTGGTTCGGTCCTGCAATATTCTTTTGGGTCGCCGTGATCGTCAATGTAGAACCCGAAGTCATAAAGTAGATCAATTAGATCAATGTATTTGACGGTCTCCGAACTGAGTGCGTCTTCGTCGAAATTTTCACCATGCAGTGAATTAACAACGAATACCTTTTCAACTGTTGGCGACAACGTCACCGCTTCAATGGCAATTTTTTGAGCCTCGACATCTTTCCCACGCCGGGAGAATCCTTTTGTCGTCACTAAAGCCTTGGCTCCAACCGCATTTAACCGAGAGGCTATTGCATCTATGCCGTAACCCGAAAAAACCGGGACAGCAATTGCTCCTATCTTGTTAATGGCGAGAAGAACGGTTACGGTCAGGAGCGTCATCGGCAAATGGATGCCGACCGCATCCCCCTTCTTTAGTCCCTGATGACGAAAAACGCCTGCACATATACCGACTTCACGTAACAATCCTGCATAAGGAACTGACGAGCCGTTACCATATTCGTCTTCGAAGATCACCGCTGGCCGATCTTTCATCTCCTCGGTCTGCCAGCGGTCGAGGCACATTTCGGTGATGTTGAGGCCGGCGGTCGGAGCGCGGACACTCTTGTCCGCATCGGCGGTTCCTCCGCCGAGAGACGGCGTAACATCTTCGTCCGTGTTAAGAAATTTCGACGTAACCTTTTTTTTGAACGCCGAAGCGGCGTCCATGCGGACAGGAGTGTCCGCTCTCCGTCTGAACCAAGTCGGGAATTCAACACCATTTGAGGTGTCGAGCAGCTTCTCATAAGGCGGATCAAATTTTATGTCAAGGAACTTGATGACCTCTTCGGTAAACTTCTCTACATCGTTGATCGAATACGCGTAAAGCTCATCCCACGTCGAAACGCCGACCTGCCGCATAAATTTTGTAAGCTGCGCGCGTTCGATGACTTCGGGCGTCGGCGTCCAGGCGATTGGCTGATCTTCGAGGAGGTTTTGGTCGTTCATTGCTGGTATTTTACCGCAGAGACGCTGAGACGCAGAGATAAGAAAGCACAAACAGAAAAAAATGCTATTCCTGACTTTGCGTCCCAGCGTCTCTGCGGTGAAAATTTATTAAATGACTGAGCAGGAAACAAGTACGAGTATTGGATTGCCTAGCAACCTTTTTGCCGGTAAGACCGCGATCGTCACCGGTGCTTCGCGTGGCGTTGGGCGTGCGACGGCTTTGCGGCTGGCTGAGGGCGGGGCGGATGTCGTTGTCAATTATCTGAGCAACGAGATCGAGGCACTTGAAACCGTAGAGATGTGCAAGAGCAAAGGCGTCGGTGCGATCTCGGTGCAGGCGGACGTGTCCGAATTTACCGGTGCACAAAGGATCGCCAAGGAGACTCTCGAACGTTTTGGCCGGATCGACCTTCTGGTTTGCAATGCGGGTGTCTGGGACGGCGCTCCGATCGAGGACATGTCTGAGGAGCTTTGGAACAAGGTCATCAACACTAATCTCAAATCTGCCTGGGCGATGACCAAGGCTTGTGTGCCCGCGATGAAAAAACAGGCGTCGGCCGCGATCGTGATGGTCTCGTCAACCGCCGGACAACGCGGCGAGGCAAATTATTCTAATTATGCCGCTTCAAAAGGCGGGCAGATATCATTTACAAAAGCTCTTGCGAGCGAGCTGTGCCCAAAGATCCGCGTTAACGCCGTCGCTCCCGGCTGGATCGAGACGGCGATGGTGCGCCCCGTGTTTGAAGATAAAGAATACCAGCAGAGTGTCATCGATTCTATCCCTCTCAAACGCATCGCGACGACCGACGACATTGCTTTGTCTATCTGCTTTCTACTTTCCGATTGGTCGCGGCATATCACCGGCGAGATCCTCAATATTAACGGCGGCGCGGTACTTTGCGGGTAAAATGCACCGATAATTCCCAAATTGTGACAAATAGCACAGCTTAGGTTTTCACATCGTGATATGCAGATATTACGAGCGACTTTGCGCGAACAAGCGACATGAAAACTTCAAGCCTTGCCGAATATCAAAATCATTTTAGTGCCGTGCCAACGAGTTCGAGCTATGTCGAAAATCTGATCGGCAATACGCCGCTGCTCGCTGTCCACTTTCATTACAAGGGCGAACGTCGCACGATATTTGCCAAGGCCGAGCACCTGAACTTGACGGGCAGCATCAAGGACCGCATGGCTCTGCACATCATCTGCTCGGCGTACCGCGACGAACAGATCCGCAAAGGAGATATCATCGCCGAAGCTACGAGCGGCAACACGGGCATCTCGTTTGCGGCGATTGGCCACGCGTTCGGCAATCCCGTGCATGTTTTTATGCCGGATTGGATGAGCAAAGAGCGCATTTCGTTGATCAAGAGCTACGGAGCCGATGTGACGCTCGTGAGCCACGAGCAAGGCGGATTTGTCGGCAGTATTGAGCTTGCGGATTCTTTCAAATTCGAGCATCGACGTGTATTTCTGCCGCATCAGTTCTCAAATCTCGCCAACGCCGAGGCTCATTACTTAACGACCGGGCCCGAGATCTGGTCGCAGCTAAAAAAGGTCGGTTTCGAACCGGATGCGTTTGTCGCCGGTGTCGGAACTGGCGGCACGATAATGGGAACGGCTGCATACTTTCGCGAAATGAACCCCGATATCAAAATGCACCCGCTCGAACCTGCCGAATCGCCGACGCTGACCGTCGGTCACAACGTCGGTAGCCATCGTATTCAGGGGATTTCAGACGAGTTTATTCCCGCGATCTGTGATCTGCCAAAACTTGACGAGATCATCACCGTCTCAGACGGCGATTCGATATTGATGGCACAAAAGCTGGCGTCCGAACTGGGGTTGGCGGTCGGTATTTCATCCGGAGCAAATTTCCTCGGTGCACTGATCGCACTAGAAAAGCTCGGTTCCGATGCGATCGTCGCAACTGTGTTTTGTGACGACAACAAAAAATATCTGAGCACCGATCTTGTCCGCGAGGAACCTGTAAAACAGGGCTACCTGACGCCGGACATTGAGTTGTTTGGATATCAAACCATCGGTCGCGTCGGTCAAGCCGAGCTCGCGGCATTTTGATTTCTCAATTCTTTATGAGGTTGCAAGAGCGAATCGGCCGAATCTATCGTAGAATATCTCTTTTCTAGATCAGATTCTGTCGATTTGAACGCATTGAGCAGCCAAGGCCCAACAGTAATGAAATTCGGCGGCACGTCGGTCGGTGATGTCGCGGCATTTGAGCGCGTTTATCATATCGTCTCCACGCAATTAAACAAGAATCCGGTCGTAGTCGTGTCAGCGATGACAAAGGTCACGGATGCACTGCTTGCCGCAGTCGAAACTGCGAAAAAAGGTGATTTTGCCGAGGCCATTGCCACACTCGAACCGCATTTTGAGCGTCACCTCGAAGTTTCGCGGTATTTTCTGCCTAGTGACAAACCGAATGCATTCAATGCCGAACTGGATTTTGCCCGCGGCGAACTTGCCGATCTCTTGATGCGTGTTACACGGAGATCGCTCCCGCTGCAAATGCTCAAGGACGCTGTTGTGAGTTACGGCGAACAGCTCTCGTCGCGTTTGCTTACCGAGGTTTTGAAAGCAAAAGGGGTGAACTCGCGGCAGGTAGATTCGCGGCGGTTGATCGTGACTGATGACGAATACGGGGCCGCGCAGCCTATATGGGATGAGACCAAAACTCTTGTCAGGTTAGAACTAGAGCCATTGGTCGCAGCGGGTGAAGTGCCGGTCATGGGTGGCTTTATTGCCGCAAATCGCGGCGGCGAGACGACCACATTGGGACGCGGCGGCTCGGATTATTCGGCAGCTCTTGTTGCAGCGGCATTGAATGCAAGCGAACTTCAGATCTGGACCGACGTCACCGGCGTGATGACGTGCGACCCGCGTATTTGCAGCGATGCCCGCACCATTCCGGTTTTGTCCTACGAAGAGGCGGCCGAATTAGCGTATTTTGGGGCAAAGGTCCTGCACCCAAAAACGATCAAACCGGCGGTCGATCACGCGATCCCTGTCCGCGTTTGCAACACGTTTGACCCCGGTGCGGTTGGAACTATGGTGCTCGCGGATTCCGCTGAAACGCCAAACAAGATCAAATCGATCGCCCATAAAAAGAACATCACGATCCTGCGAATAACATCGGCACGGATGCTCGGCAGCTACGGGTTTATGAGCGCGCTGTTTCAGGTTTTTGAACGCTACCGGACGGTGATCGATGTGATTTCGACATCAGAGGTTTCGGTTGCCCTGACGCTCGATAACACCGCCGAGATCGACAAGATCGTCGCCGAACTCGAACGACTCGGCGATGTCGAGGCCGATCTCGGCTACGCCGTCATATGCGTCGTCGGCGAAGGACTGCGAGCGAGCACGGGCCTTGCTTCGACGGTGTTCTCGACGATACAAGATGTGAATATTGCACTCATCTCACACGGAGCCTCGAGCGTAAATCTGACGTTTGTGGTGAAAGAAGAGTACGTAGCGGACGTAATAAAACGACTACACGACGAGTTGTTTCAGGCTTAGACGTTATCGGCAGGTAATTCGGACGGTCTCATTTTTGGGTCAACAAGCGTAAAAATGGCATCGATCTGGCGGAGCCTGCCATGCTTGGTCACGCTTGGATTGTAGATCTGATAAAGATCAAATCCCCGCCTGTAGAATACGCTGAGAGCTTCGTCCAGTCTCTTTTGTTTTACATATGTTGGCTGGCAGATGATCTCGGAGTAAACGAGACCGATATCGCCCCGGGCACAGGCTTTGGACGCTCCGTCCATTACAAGATACTCGGCCCCTTGAACGTCGAGCTTGAGGAAGTCAATCCTTGGAATGTCATGCTGAACCATGAACGAATCGATCGTTTCAAACCTGGCCTCGACGACGTTGACGGTATCGAGTATATCGGCGACCCAGGTTTCGGCTCCCTCAGGATCCGTTTTAAGCAGCGAGTTTGTGACGGACATCTGATTCGCATTGAATTGAAATGTACCTGATCGGTCCGACAATCCAAAATTGAGGGCGTGGATATTCTTATCCTGAACAGTATTCAACCAGAGCTGTTTAAAGGAATCAGGAAATGGCTCGAAAGCATAGATCTCTGCCGTCGGGAATAGCTCGCGAAAGATCAGAGAGATCTGACCGTCATATGCCCCCACATCGAATATGATCGGATCGGGAACGGACGTCATCAACTGCTGAATGGCGAGAAACGGGTTATTGGCAGTCATAAATGGGAGTCATGGGGGTGATCGCCTCTTTGCTCGATCCGTATCGAACGATTATATTACAGGTGTGTTCGCGACAAAACCTCCGGGTTGCAAATTATTGGATCGATTCTACGTATCGGTCCAATGATACTAAAGGTAAATAAAAATGGATCTGTTCGAACTTACAAAACGATTAATGTCCCTCCCTTCAACCTCCGGCGAAGAGGAAGCAGTTGGATCTTGGCTGGGGGAATATCTTGTTTCGCTGGGGTGGAATGTCGAGCTTCAAAAAGTCAGCGAGAAACAGGGCAATGTGATCGCGACTTTGAACGAAAGCCCTCGGGTTTGGCTTTCGACGCACATGGACACGGTGCCGCCGTTTATTGCCCCGACGGAGGATGACGAGAAGATATATGGGCGCGGTTCGTGCGACGCCAAGGGGATAATTGCGGCGCAGATCGTGGCGGCGGAGTTGTTGCGTAAAGAGGGAATTGACGACATCGGGTTGCTTTACACGGTCGAAGAAGAAAGAGCTTCGACTGGAGCCAAGATCGCGAATGATCATCCGATAGCGGCAAAGTGCGAATATCTGATCAATGGCGAGCCGACTGACAATGATCTCGCGATCGGTTCGAAAGGGGCGTTTCGGGCAAAGATCAAAACGACCGGCAAGGCCGCCCATTCGGCGTATCCTGAGCAAGGCGATTCGGCGATCGAGAAACTGCTCGATATTCTCGAAGACGTTCGGCACACCAAATTTCCAAACGACGATTTTTTCGGCGAGACGACCTGCAATATCGCAACGCTCGACGGCGGCATTGCTCTAAATGTCATTCCGCCCTACGCCGAAGCCGGATTGCTTATCCGCCTGACAACGCTGATGGAGCCGATCCGCGACGCTCTTGAGAGCCTGATACGCGGACGCGGCGAGCTAGAGATCTTGTCGTACAGCCTGCCGGTAAAGATGCTGGCGGTCGATGGCTTCAAGCAAAAGGTCGTCCGCTTCACCACGGACATCCCTCACCTCGGCAACTGGGGCCAGCCGCTGCTCCTCGGCCCGGGATCGATACTCGTGGCTCATACCAAGGATGAGTTTGTGTTGAAGAAAGATCTCGAAATGGCGGTGGAACTATACTACAATCTCGTGAAAAAACTATTAACCACATAGGAACATAGAGACATAGGTATGAATAAGGGAATCGTAGATAAATTGAGTTACGATGTCTTAGGTGCAGCGATTGAGGTTCATAAGGCGATTGGTCCCGGTTTGATAGAATCTGTTTATCACGACTGCCTTAAACATGAATATCCCTACGGAATATCAGTTTTCTTACGGAATTCGTCGTTCCGATTGATTTCAAAGGAATAAAATTAGAGGCCGACCTTAGGTGTGACCTGTTTGTGGGAGGTCTATTGGTTGTCGAATTGAAAGCCGTTTCGACCCTCGCGCCGATCCATCAAGCTCAACTTTTTACTTATATGAGATTATTGCAAGCACCCAAAGGATTACTCTTAAATTTTAACTCCGTCAATCTTTTCCGAGATGGGCAAAAGACTCTAGTTAACGAAATCTATCGAAACCTGCCGGATGACTAATTTTTTCTTACTATGTGTTCTATGTTTCTATGTGGTGAAAATACATGAAAATTGCGCTGATCGGATACGGAGCGATGGGGAAAATTATCCACCGTCTCGCCGAGGAAAAAGGACATGAGATCGCAGTCATAATCGACGACGCGGACGCTGGTTTGACTGCGTCTGAGTTGGCTGAAAAGCTGCGCGGTGTGGATGCCGCGATAGATTTTACGACCGCTGATGCCGTGCGGCGGAATGTTGAGGCATGTGTTGCGGCGGGTATTCCGCTGGTCGAGGGCACGACCGGTTGGAACGCAGACAGGGCCGAGATCGAGCGGATCGTATCTGCGGGTAACGGCTCGTTTGTCTTCGGTGCCAATTTCTCGATCGGAGTAAATCTTTTCTATCGCATAGCAGATTTCGCGGCAGAGCTTTTTGCTAAATTTCCTGAATACGACGCCTTTATCGAGGAACAGCATCATTCCCGCAAACTCGACAGCCCGAGCGGCACTGCTTTGAAGATCAAGGAGATAGTTTCAAAACATGTTGAGGTTGGCGATATCGCGGCAACGCGGGCGGGGAATATCCCCGGCACCCACCGCGTCGGTTTTGACGGCCCGGCCGATCAAATATTGCTCGAACACACGGCTCGTTCGCGTGAAGGTTTTGCCTCAGGATCGATCCTTGCGGCCGAGTGGATCGTCGGGAAGACCGGGTTTTACGAATTCACGGAGGTGATGGACGAGATCTGTCAGAACCGTGCGGGGTAGCGACTTGGTTCGCCGATGTCGGACGTTTGTCGAGTGTCAGGGAGACACACTCCCTACCGGTCGTGTTTCCGCCTTTGTTTATGTGTTAATCTGTGCATTATGACGATGAAACTAGATTGGATGCGCGGGTGTGCGACGGCTCTTGTGACGCCTTTTAGAAAGGACGGGTCGGTCGATGACGCGTGTTTTCGGAAGCTTGCTGAGCGGCAGATAAAGGGCGGGGTGAAGATACTCGTGCCGTGCGGGACGACCGGCGAAAATGTCACGATGGACGAGTCCGAGCGGCTGCATGTTATTAAAATGGCCGTCGAGGTTGCGAAAAAGCTGGGAGCCCACGTCATTGCGGGGACCGGCAGCAATAATACCTCTGCGACGATCGATTTTACGCGAAAAGCACGTGAGGCAGGCGCGGACGCAGCACTTGTCGTTGCTCCGTATTACAACAAGCCGACGCAAGATGGAATGTTTGCCCACTTCGCCGAGATCGCGAAATCGGTGAAAGGCTTTCCGATCATGCTCTACAACGTCCCGTCGCGAACCGCGTCGAACATCTCTGCCGAGACGACGCTGCGGCTCGCCGCAAAACACGAAAACATCGTCGCCACCAAAGAAGCGTCTGGCGACTATTCGCAGGTGATGCAAATAATCGCGGGACGGCCTAAGAATTTCAAGGTCTTTTCTGGTGACGATGCCTCAACGCTGCCGCTGGTCGTGCTCGGTGCGGACGGCCTTGTCTCGGTCTGCTCAAACGAGATCCCAAAAGAAACGTCGAAAATGGTCGAGCACGCTCTGAACGGCTCGTTCCATTTTGCACGCAAGATCCATTACAAAATACTGCCGCTGATGGAGGCAAACTTTATCGAATCTTCGCCCGCTCCGTGCAAATTCGTGATGAAGGAAATGGGTCTGCTCGAAGAAAATCTGCGTCTGCCGCTCGTGCCGGTGACAGAGTCGACACGAAAAAATCTGCTCGGTATTATCAAGTCGTTGAAACTGTAATGGAACTAAGAGAAAAGATAGAGCAGATGTTTGCGAAGACCGAGTTCTCGTTGGACGATCGTTCAGCTTATGAGGAATTCAAATCCGCACTACGCCGCGGTGAGATCCGCTCGGCGGAGAAAGCGGAGGACGGCAATTGGCACGCCAACGCTTGGGTCAAGCAGGGCATTTTGCTTGGATTCCGCATGGGAAAAATGGTCGAGATGTCGAAACCGACCGAGACGCTTCAGTTTTTTGACAAAGATACATTTCCCCTTAGGCCAATGACTCTCGACGATGGTGTGCGGATCGTGATGGGCGGTTCGGCAATACGTGACGGCAGCTATGTCGCACCCAGTGTTGTGGTGGTTCCTCCGGCGTATATCAATGTCGGAGCGTACGTTGACGAGGGCACGATGGTCGATTCGCACGCTCTTGTGGGAAGTTGCGCGCAGATCGGCAAGCGTGTTCACCTGTCGGCGGCCGCCCAGATCGGCGGCGTGCTCGAACCGGTCGGCGCGGTTCCCGTGATAATCGAGGACGACGTGCTGGTTGGCGGCAACACCGGCGTTTATGAAGGAACGATCGTCCGCGAGGGAGCGGTGCTCGCAAGCGGCGTGATACTGACGCGTTCGACGCCGGTTTTTGATCTGCCCAATGGCCGCGTTATCAAATCTGACGGCGAGAAGCCGCTTGAGATACCGGCCGGAGCCGTCGTTGTACAGGGTTCGCGTGCCGTGTCGAGCGGTTTTGGCAAGGAAAATGGGCTCTCGATCTATTGCCCGATAATCGTCAAATACCGCGATGATAAGACAGACGCTTCGACGAAGTTGGAAGATTATTTACGGTAAATTTCACCGCAGAGACGCGGAGACGCAGAGAAAGCAAATAATAAAATGAACGACCAAGGTTCGGGAAATTGGCTTGACGGCAAAGCTCATCAAGCGATGATCGACAATGGGTTTGAGCCTGAGTTTTCGAACGGGGTTTGGGAACAGGTAAAGCAGATCCAGGCGAGTAGTGCACCGTTGGATGTCGGCGTTCGCGATATGCGCGATCTGCTTTGGTCGTCGATCGATAATGATTCCTCGCGTGATCTCGATCAGATAGAGTGGGCCGAACAGCTTGAGAACGGCGATATTCGCGTGCTTGTCGGCATTGCCGATGTTGATTCGCTCGTTCCGTTGTATTCGCCGATCGATATGCATGCCGCGCAAAATACCGTCACCGTTTATACCCAGAGCGAGATATTCCCGATGCTGCCGGAGGAGCTTTCGACAGATATGTCTTCGCTGAATGAAGGTGTTGACCGTCTCGCGGTTGTCGCCGATATGACCGTCAAAGAAAACGGCGACGTGCCGGAATCGACGTTTTACCGGGCGCTCGTCAATAACCGGGCAAAGCTGTCGTACGAAGCGATTGGGCCGTGGCTCGATGGTAACGCTGATGTTCCGGAAAAGGTCGCTGAAATTCCCGGCCTGCGTGAGCAGATCGAGTTGCAGGATAAAGCCGCCGACCGTTTGCAGGCGTACCGAACCGTCAAAGGTGCCTTGCAATTTGAATCGATCGAATCGACTGCGGTTGTCGAGAACGGTGAGGTCAAGGGTCTCGTCTCCATTCAGCCAAATTCGGCTCGTAAGCTGATCGAAAATTTCATGGTGGCGGCAAATGTCGAGATGGCCGAAGTTCTCGAAAATAATGGTGCTCTGTCGCTTCGTCGCGTCGTGAATACACCAAAAGATTGGGATGGAATCGTCAGGATCGCCGCCGAATATCGCGAAATCCTGCCCGCCGACCCTGACCAGCCTGCCCTTGCGGCGTTTCTGGCAAAACGCCGTGCCGCAGATCCCGACCATTTCCCCGATCTGTCGCTATCGATCATCAAACTTATCGGCAGCGGCGAGTATGTCGTACAGCGTCAGGGCGAAGACGCGGGCGGGCATTTTGGTTTGGCGGTCCGTGACTATGCCCATTCGACGGCACCGAACCGGCGATTTACCGACATCGTCGTCCAGCGGCTCGTAAAAGCTGTGATCGACAAAACGCCGTCGCCGTACACGGCGGACGAACTCGATTCGATCGCCGCACACTGCAACGACCAGGAACGGGCCTCACGCAAGGTCGAGCGAAAGATGCGAAAGATCGTTGCCGCGAGCGTGATGCAGCGGCACATCGGCGAGAATTTTGACGCGATCGTAACGGGTGATACGTCGGCAGGCGTGTTTGCACGAATACTGCGTCCCCCCGTCGATGGACGGATCGTGCAGGGTGAGCGTGACGTTCGCGTCGGCGACAAGATCGGCGTCCGTCTACTATCTGCCAACGCAAACAATGGCTTTATCGACTTTGCCGTCAATCGTTAATCTAAAAAAAGCTTGCGGAAATGTTGCAACTATGATACAGTATTGCATGTACTGTAAATGATGCAGCATATTATTTTTTTTGTTTTTTCGCGAAACGCCGTATGAACGTTCCCGTAAATATCGTGTTTAGAATGAGTTGCATGACGGTCATACTGCGAATTAGTACTGAAACGAGACTGGAAACGATATTGAATTCGTAGCTGATCGATACATGATCTATCTAGGATCGATATAAGGACGGTGTTTTGTTTCAAATTAGAGAAGAAAATTATGTCAAGTTCAGTGTTCAACATGTCGATGCCGGACACGCTTCGCCGTCACGCTGAGGGCCGTACACGGGTTGGCGGTTACGGATCAGTCGCCGAGTATATCCGCGATCTGATCCGCATGGACCAGCGTCAAAATCCGGTTAAAAATGATCCGGGAGCGGATTCGCCGAGGCGTGTGAGCCAACTTGCTTCGGCAGCTCGGCCGACTTTCGGAGCGGATGCGTTTAGAAGGCGCGACCGTTACTGACTGCCTGCGAGCTCAACAAATGCTAAGTTCAACGCAAATTGCTAAGATAGTTGTAGAGGAATATATGGGACAAAACGAACCGGAAAACGGCGAGAAACATGGGCTTAAAGATAGCATTACAGGGTTTGGGCAAAAGATCATCGGCGAGATCGAAACTCTCGCGGGTGTAATAAACGCCGATCCGCTCGCGCAGGCCGAGGGCGAATTTAACATCGAGGTCGGCGAGATCCGAGAGGAATTAGAAGAGGCCAAACGTGAAGAAAAGTAAGGGATGATGCCTGCGAAAGGAATGAAAGACTTTGTTTTACCCCGGCGAATGCAGGGTTTGCAGCCGACGCTCATCCGACAGTTTTTTGAGCGGGCTTTGCCGGATAGTATCAACTTTGGACTTGGTGAGCCGGACCTACCGACGCCGCAGTTTATGCGAGACGAAGCTGCCCGCGTGTCTCGCGACGAGCAGAATGGTTACACGTCGCATCCCGGCATTCCTGCCTTGCGAGATAAGATCGCCGAGCAGTATCCGCATCTTGATCTGCCGCGAACAGGGGTTGTCGTGACATGCGGTTCGCAAGAGGCGATGACCGATGCGTTTATGTGCGTAGTTGATGAAGGCGACGAAGTGCTCTTGCCAAACCCTAGCTTTCCGGCGTACGACGCATGTACGAGGATCGCGCAAGGGACGCCGGTCTATTACAAAATGCCGGCGGATCGCGACTTTGAATTTGATATTTCAAATTTCAAATCTCAAATTACTGAAAAGACCAAAGCAGCGGTTGTTATTTCACCGTCCAATCCGACCGGCAAAATACTGACCGAACAGAATTTGCGCGATATCGCTTACGCATTATCGGGGACAGGCATTTGGCTTATCTCAGACGAGATCTACAGCGACCTCTATTTTGGCGAACGGCCTCATTCGGCGTCGGAGTATTATGATAAGACGATCATCGTCAGCGGTCTGTCAAAATCCCTATCGATGACCGGTTGGCGGCTTGGGTGGGCGGCGAGCAAAGACGCAGCGATCATGGAAGCGATCCAGGTGCTGCACGGTTTCACGACAGTCTGTGCTGCGGCGATCGTTCAAAAAGCGAGTTTGCTTGCATGGAATGACGAGGCCGAGGCGGCTAAGAAGCACGCCCGCGAGGAATATGCAAAGCGCGGGGCGTTTCTCGTTGATCTTTTCGAAAAGGAAATGGGACTTCACGCGACCTCGCCCGAAGGGGCTTTTTACACGATGCTCGATGTCCGCTCGATCGGCGATGACATCGAGGTGGCGGAGAAATGTCTGCAAAATCGTGTGGTAACCGTTCCGGGCGTTGCGTTCGGAGACGAGGCGAAAGGATTTTTGCGTATTTCGTTTTGTAATACAGAGGAGAAGATGGTTGAGGGCGTTCACCGTATGAAAGAAGCTCTTTACAAGTAAAAAGGCAAAAGGCAAAAGTGAAGAAATACAGAGTCGGAATTTTGGGTGCCACCGGCACAGTCGGGCAGCGTTTTGCACAGTTGCTTGAGGATCATCCGCAGTTTGAGATCACGGCGATGGCGGCCTCGGACCGGTCGGTTGGGAAGCCTTATTCAGAGGCTTGCGCGTGGAAATTGCCGGGCAAGATACCGGCGAATGTCCGCGATATCGTCGTCCAGCCGATCGAGCCGCCGCTTGATTGTGACATGGTTTTTTCGAGTTTGCCGTCATCGGTCGCACGCGAGACCGAAGAGGCTTTTGCTCGTGCCGGTTATCCGGTTATCAGCAATTCGTCGAGCTACCGAATGGACGAAGATGTGCCGCTCCTGATCGCGGAGGTCAATGCCGAACATCTTGGGTTGATTGCCAAACAGCGCGAGAATCGCGGTTTTGCAAAAGGCTTTATCGTCACCAATCCCAATTGTGCCGTCGCCAGTTTCGCTCCGCCGTTAGCCGCTCTGCACCGCAAATTTGGCGTCGAATCGGTCATTGTTACCACGATGCAGGCCGTTTCGGGCGCCGGTTATCCGGGCGTTGCATCGCTCGACATTACCGATAATGTTTTCCCGTATATCGCCGGCGAAGAGCCAAAGGTCGAGACGGAGGCGCAAAAAATATTGGGCGCATTTACCGAGAGCGGTATTCAAAAAGCCGATTTCACCGTGTCGGCTCAATGCTTTCGCGTAAATGTGATCGACGGCCACACGGCATCGGTCCGCGTGAATCTGAAGAAAACCGCGACGCTCGAAGAGGTCGTCGCTGCGATGCGAACTTTCCCGTCTCTTGATCTCTATTCATCACCGGAACGGTTTATCGATGTAACCGACGAGCCCTCGCGGCCGCAGCCGAGGCTTGATCGAGATAATGGCAACGGCATGACGATCACGGTCGGACGCGTTTTTCCTGACAATATTTTTGATTACAGATTCGTGTCGCTTAGCCACAATACTGTGCGCGGAGCGGCCGGCTCGGCGGTGTTGAATGCGGAATTACTGATAAGCAGAGGAGTTATTTAACGCAAAGTCGCAAAGAGGAAGAGACGCAAAGGAAAGAAAATAAGATTTCGGTTTCTGCCTTAGCGTCTTAGCGTCCCTGAGGCTTTGCGTTAAAATCGTCTTTCATGATCGAACGATACACATTGCCCGAGATGGGAGCGGTCTGGTCGCAGCAAAATAAGTTTCAGAAATGGCTCGATGTTGAGATAGCTGTTTGCGAGGTCCATGCTGAAATGGGAACGATCCCGGCCAACGCTCTCGCCGAGATCAAGGCGAAGGCTGCTTTTACTGTCGAGCGGATCAGCGAGATCGAGAAAACGACCGACCACGATGTAATAGCCTTTACGACGAATCTTGCTGAAAACATTGGCGAATCGGCTAGGTTTGTACACTACGGCCTGACATCGAGCGATGTTGTCGATACGGCGAACGCTCTGCTGTTAAAAGAATCGTGCGATATTTTGATCGCTAAGACAGACGCTTTACTCGAAGTATTGAAACGCCGGGCATTTGAATTCAAAGATACTCCGCAGATCGGGCGCACCCATGGGATACACGCCGAACCTACATCTTTTGGCTTGGTTTGGGCGTTGTGGTATTCGGAAACAAAGCGAAACCGCGAGCGGCTCGCAAAGGCTCGGGAACAGATCGCGGTCGGCAAGATCAGCGGGGCCGTCGGTGCTTTCGCGCATCTGTCACCTGAGGTCGAGGAGCGTGTCTGCGCCAAACTCGGTCTGAAAGCCGCCGATGTCTCGACGCAGGTCATCCAACGCGACCGGTATGCCGAATATCTGTGTACGCTCGCGATAATTGCTTCAACATTGGAAAAGATCGCTTTGCAAGTAAGGCATTGGCAACGGACAGAAGTTCGCGAAGCACAGGAATTTTTCAAGACGGGTCAGAAGGGTTCGTCGGCGATGCCGCACAAACGCAATCCGATCCTCTCTGAACGCATTTGCGGCATGGCCCGTACTGTCCGGGCCAATTCGATCGTCGGCCTTGAAAACGTGGCGCTATGGCACGAACGAGACATTTCGCATTCGTCCGCCGAACGCATCGTACTGCCCGACTCAAGCGCGACGCTCGATTACATTCTCGCAAAAACAACTAGCCTGCTCGACACGCTTATTGTCTATCCCGAAAACATGCTCAAAAACCTCGATTTGACGAGAGGCCTCGTATTCAGCGGCCAACTTCTACTCGCTCTGACACAAAAAGGTGTTTCCCGTGAGAACGCATACCTTTGGACGCAGCGAAACGCCATGAAGGTTTGGGATGAAGGCGGCGATTACCATGGACTTCTAAAGAAAGACGCGGACATTTCCTCGCACCTTTCGGCTGAAGAAATTGCCCGCGTTTTTGATTTGAAACATTACCTGCGCAATGTCGGGAAAGTTTTCGATCAGGTTTTTAAATAGGGGAGGAAATTATGATTCGTCCCGTATCTACGCCCATCTCTCGGCGAGCCCGCCGATAAGAGGCAATTTCGTCATTTGTCCTCGAAACCCCTGAATTATTCCAACGATCAAACAGATAAAAAGGACTAGTAAAGAAAGGCCATAAATAATACCGAGAAATCCTGCCAGACTTTCAAGTCTCGCGGACGCAACCATATTAATGAGGACGGTGTTCGCGAATATGACGAAGATGTAGACACCGCTAAGCAACATCGACTGAATAGCATGAAATCGAGGCAACTTGTGTTGCCTCTCAACGCACACAGTTATTATGCTAAGGATTAATCCAATGAAGCAAACAATATTTCCTAGATAGCAAAATCCGGAAATCACTTTTCCTTCTCCGAACGTTCTAGCTATCGGCATTTGGCCTTGATGCAGCCTTTGATAATTGTAAAGTTGTGGCGGAGTTTGCTGGATGTAAGGTTGCGGCCATTGTTCGGAGGACGGCGACACGACCATGGTGGGCGGAAGAGAATTATTCGGTAACCGCACTCGCGTATATTCTTCTCCCACGGGCTCAACCGCCAGCGCTACCCCATTACGAACCGCTAACAAGTCCCGTTTCATTTCGTCGGCAGATAAATATCTATTTTCGGGTAGCTTTTCCAAAGCCTTTTTGACGATGGATCTATACGATGATGGGATTGTGTGCGGCAATGGCTCAAATTCCTTCGCCAAAACCGCATACATTCTTTCGGATGGGTGGTCCTGGGGAAAAGGGAGTCTTCCTTTCAATAATTGATAAAATACGACACCTACAGACCATACGTCGGTTTGAACGTTTCTCTTTCCGTCGAATGCTTCAGGAGCCATGTAAGAATCCGTGCCGACAACTACTGAACTCAGAGTGGTAGATGACATAACCCGGGATATTCCGAAATCAGCGAGTCGCGGCGTGTCCCCTTGCAGTAAAATATTTTGCGGTTTTATGTCGCGATGAATGATTTGCCGACCATGCAGAAATCCGAGGCCATTCAAGATTCCTATCGTAAGATCTAGGGCCTCTGTAAGCTGAACCGATCCCCGACTCTTGATTAGATCGGACAGGGAACCCCCATCCGCGTACTCGCTAACGATGACAACCTGACCATCGTATATATCTGCATCAATGATTGGTAAAACGTTCGGGTGGCCGCTAGCCTGTTCCCACAGATTTGCCTCTCGACGAATGGCTTCAAAATCGACCTGTTCCTCGAGAGGAAGTTTTACTGCTACTTTTTTCGTAAGGAATTCGGATTGTCTTTCGGCAAGCCAAACTTCGCCAAAGCCACCACGCCCGATCTTGTCGATCAAACGGTAGGGCCCGAATTGTTGATTGGAGTAAAACACAAATTAAGGGTTACGACTCGGAACGGGGTCCAGAGTCCCCTTGGGAACATCTGTTCTGCAGGCAGTTACGCGATCATAGGTCAGAATCCAGCCTTGGCGAAGACCGTACAGTCGAACAGCCTGAATCGAATATTCAGAACACGTAGGCTCGTACCGACATTCGATCCAATTATTTGCTATAGGTCTCCCCACGACCTGATATACCCGCACTACTCCTATATATAGCCACCCCGAAATCTGCCGATCAGGAGCTCTAAAGGTGTCTGCCACGAAAAGAGCGATAAGCAAAAAGAGTCCAGCAAGATATACTTCAGGCCTTTTCAGTGATTGCCACACGTAGGACATTTCGCACTCGATTGGAGCCGTTTATTGCCACAGTGCGGGCACACCCCTAAATCGCCTTGCGGCCGAGAAAATATATAGATGATCAGACCTAGGAGGCCAGTAAAGAGTACAAGCACCATCCAAAGTATGGAACTATCTAGGCCGCGAGCTTTCGCGTCACGGGCCACCCACACCAGTAGCGCAATATTGAGGGCAATGACTGCGATGATGGCGACAATTATGACCACAAACCCGAAGCCGCAGGCAGCGCAGCCTGCGGCGGGATCGCCATCATTGCGTCGTTGAGCCAACGTAATCCCTGGTACGACCAACATCATTACGCAAAACGCAATTGCGGATGTGAATTTATTCATAGTTTTGCTTTCCTGTTATCGGGGTTTGAGCATGCAACAACTCCATTCTCAGTTTGACCAGTTGTCAGCAAAGTTGCCGATCACAGGGATTTTATAGACCTGTCCCTGGAAGGCCTTGATCGCACTAATTACCAAGAAGACAAATAACACAAGGCCAATAAGAGCCACCACCAACATGATCAACCCGCCCAAAAGCGTCGTAATAGACGAGTTCATCGCCATTAAGATCCCGGCAATGAAGTATACGGGTAGAAGAATGATCAAATTAGTAGCGATCAGAAGCAAGGACTGAAATGCGTGAAAGCGTGCCAGCTTATTTGTTTTATCAGTGACTATCACGATAATCGCCAACACCACGCCGAGGTAGCAGACGAGGTTTGCCACATAACAAAGTCCCGCGACTACATTTGCATCAAGCCCGAGGGCTGATTTTCCAGAGTTTTCCATAATCTTTTTAAAATTCTCCTGTAAGGTTTTGAATTAGAACGAAATAACTAGCCGAAATTTAGAGTGAAATTTACCACAAGACTTTGATAAATACAAGAAACTACGTCAGAATCTAAAATTTATTTCGGTAGGTTTAGCAGGTGCAATACATGAAAGCAAAGGTTTACGTCACGTTAAAGCCGAGCGTCCTTGATCCGCAGGGCAAGGCGATCCATCATTCCGTTGAGCATCTCGGCCATGCAAATATCAACGATATCAGACAAGGAAAATATTTTGAGATCGCTTTTTCAGACGACATTTCCGAGGCAGACGCCCAATCCGCCGCCGAGCAGATCGGCAAGGACGTGCTGGCGAATCCTGTGATCGAGGACTTTAGGGTGGAGATAACGCAATGAAGTTTGGGGTAGTGGTTTTTCCCGGTTCTAATTGCGATCATGATGCGTATCACGTCGTGTCAAAACACGTCGGTCAGCCGGTCGATTTTATCTGGCATAAAGAGACCGATCTTAGCGGATACGACGCCATTATCGTGCCCGGCGGATTCTCGTATGGCGACTATCTGCGGGCGGGAGCTTTGGCGAGATTCTCCCCGGTAATGAACGCGGTGAAGGATTTTGCAGCCGAAGGCAAATTTGTCTTTGGTATCTGCAACGGATTTCAGATCTTGTGCGAAAGCGGTTTGCTGCCGGGAGTTTTGCGGCGCAATGCCGGGCTCCATTTTGTCTGCAAACACGTAAATCTGCGGATTGAGAATCAAAATACCCCATTTACCACGGAGGTTTTGGCGGACAAGGTTCTCTCGATCCCGATCGCTCACGCCGAAGGCAATTACACCTGCGATGACCAGACCTACAACATGCTCGAGGAAAACGGCCAGATCGTTTTTCGTTACTGCGATGAAAATGGCAAGGTAACTGACGAATCAAACCCGAATGGCTCACTTTCGAATATTGCAGGTATCTGTAATCAGGATCGCAACGTTCTCGGAATGATGCCGCACCCGGAACGTGCCTGCGAAGAGATGCTTGGTTCGAACGACGGACGCGACATTTTTCGATCATTGACAAGTGCCATCGACCTGAAAATGGCTGCGTAAAATTAATGAGATAAATTGCCTCCACTTTTGGCTGGAGTCAAATTGGAAAAAATAAAAGGGGCTTTAGCCGAATTTTCGGTTAAAACCCTTTTGTTTTCTAGTCCTAAGGTGCAGCTAGTCTTTGTCGTTGTCGGTTCCGATGCGGACGCCGCCGTTTGTGGTGATGACTTTGATCGGAGCTCCGCCGCCGTTGATGTTGGTGACGATGCGTTTTGAACGCGAACGGCCTTCAGCACCGACGATATTTTCAGTATCGATCCGGAGTGCAGGGATATTGCTTATATATCCGCCGTTGACCGTGCCGGTTTCGACGTGTGCCGCGTACGTTTCTGGCATATTGATAACAACGCCGCCATTCGTGGTCGTGACGTCGAGTCCCGTCCCTTTCCACGTGTTGCCGGAAAGCGTAACGAAAACGCCGCCGTTCTGCGTTTTGCCTTTGTAGTCACCCGCAGGATCGCTAAGAATGATGCCGCCGTTCTGAGTCTGGAAATTCACGGTACCGTCAACGCTTGTGACGATGATGCCGCCGTTGTGAGCCGTAAGATTGAGGTTGGTGACGCGCGGAACGTGAACCTCGTATGAAACCGACCAGTTATTGTCGCCGGCCGAATACTCCGCTTTGATCGTGCCGCCGGTGCTGATCTTTACGCCTGCAGCCAGGTTTTTGGCTTCCTCGTCCGATTTACCCCAGGCCTGCACGCAGGCACGCACGAGAACGTCGGAGCGGTCTTCACCAATGACCTTGATGCCGCCATTCTGGCGTCCATCGATATTAACATCGCTCGAAGCCGGAGCTGTCGTTTCGCGCAGCTCGTTGAACGAAACCCGACTATCGTCCGACCAGTTGTTCTGCGAGCAGAATTCTCGGTTGGACTTATCTTTGTTTTTAATTTTGGTGCCGTCCTGGCCAAAAGAGTTTGCGGCCGTGGCTCCGATGATGAAAGCAAGGGGAGCAACCGCGAGAAACGATAAGTTATGTGAAATAGATTTCATTGTGACGAAAACCTCCGAAGTCTTTTGATTAAGAAATTGTCTTTCTATTACCAAAACACCGCGAGGGCAGTTTTCGTGACAACAATTTATTAGATGTTCATGCCGTAACGGTGACGGTCAGCCCGTCCGTATTCAAATGCCAGTCGAGTATCTCGGCACCTTCCTGTTCGGAAATCGCGGTTTCCACTTCGGCACGCCGTCCGTCTTCACAGAAAAACGCGATGCATCCGCCGCCACCGGCACCGCAGACCTTGGCGGCGATGGCTCCGTTGGCATTGGCAGTTGAGATCAAGTGATCCATCTGCGGAGTCGTAATGTTTGGCGAGAGACGTTTTCGCTGCGGCTGCGCTTTTGCGAGTATCTCGCCGACTGCAGTCCAGTCACCCGTAAGCAACGCGGTGCGCATTGCCAGCGATGTGTCGCGAATGCCGTCAAACAGATCAAAAAGCTCCTCATCGCCGTCTATGTGACGCTTTGTCAGCTCCCAGTTGTTTGTGCCGGAGTTTCGGGGCTCACCGGTATAGCAGACGGCAATACGTTTTTCGAGAGTATCAGTATCGATAGCAAGGGCTTCGCGTTCAATTCCCGCAGGGCTGAAATGGATACAAGCGACACCGCCGTACTGAGCAGAGTAGTAATCCTGATAACCGGTCGGGACTTTGATCACCTGACACTCGACAGCAGCAGCGATAGGGATAAAACGGTCGGGCGTATAGCGGTCGCCGACCAGATTATTCAATGCTCCGATGCACGCGATATTCAATGTTGATGAACCCGCAAGCCCGGCGCCGGCAGGAGCTTCGGATTCCGTCGTCATGTTAAAACCCTGCTCGGGGTTGAAGAAATATACGAGCTTTGACAGCAGTTCGAGACGCGGTTCGTCCTTCAAGCTTGCGATTCCGGCAACAGTGGTCTCAAGTTTTTCTTTTTGGTCGATGGACTCAAGTTTTATTTTGTCGTCGTCGCGCGTTTCAATGCGGCATTTGGCCATAAGGCTGATGCCGAAATTCACCGTCGCCGCTCCCTCGTGAAAGAGGAAAAGAGGCGGAATATCAATTGTACCGCCGGCCAGATCGACGCGGGTCGGGGCGGATGACTCAATTATCATAGTCAGTAGTCAGTAGTCAGTAGTCAGTAGTCAGTAGTCAGTAGTCAGTAGTCAGTAGTCAGTAGTCAGTAGTCAGTAGTCGGTATTCAGTAGTTAGTGGCGCGTGATGAGTGGTCAATGTCCGTTAGGACCCGGATGCTATTGCTCCGGGTTTTCTCCAGAAGGGTCTCCTCGCATGACCTTCTCATTTTCACCCTTTCTTCCTTTTCCCGCATCATCCATTCGGTTTGGTGGTTCGCGCGTTAAGTGCAGACGCTCGCCGATATCGCGGAGCGTGATCTTGCCCATATCCTCGACTGCCAGCAGACGCTCCTCGATCTTATGAATCGTTTCAGGTTTGGCTTCTTCGACACGCTCCGAAAGCCAAAAACGCTCGATCACGTAAAATGCGATCACGCCCACAACGACTATGACAAACAACGCGATCCCGATCCGCTGATAGTCACCAATAATTGACGTGATCGCCCCACTAAAAAAGTAACCGACGCTCGACAGCACGGTGACCCAGAGAAAGCAGCTTATCGTGCTGAGCCATAAAAATCGTAAATACGGCATCTTACTGACGCCGTAAAAGACGACTACCGCGGCTCGGATACCATAGATATATTTGGAGATTATGAGGGCTGAGCCGCCAAACTTGTCGATCAGTTTTTCGACACGCGGCTGGGCCAGTTGATAAAAACGATATTTCGCAGCATTTTTATGAAGGATCCGTCCGACCAGATAACCAAACGAATCTCCCGTGATCCCGCCCAGTGTGCCAAAAAAAATAACCTTAAGAAAGCTGTAAGAGCCGAAAAAACCGCTGTTTGCCAGAACGCCGGAGATGAGCAGGGTGATGTCACCCTCAAACGTACAGAGAGCAAAAACCGCATAGATTCCGTATTGTTGAATTATCTGGTAAAAGTCGAGTTCCATATTACGAGAGGCCGGGACATAATCGCCTGTTGCCCTGAAAAGAGTAACTTTCATAGCTAATTCAGTCAATAATGCAGCGGATGTGCGCTATCGAACATTTGGGCTAAAACAACCTGTTCCAATGATGTTATGCTCAAGCGAAAAGGAAGTTTGTTGTAATGCTGAGAAATTTTGTCCGTCCGCGGCGTGTCGTTATTACGGGGTTTGGGTGTGCGACACCGATAGGCATCGGACGCGAGGCGTTTTGGGCGGCGCTCGTCTCGGGGGCGAGCGGTGTTAGGCGGATCGAGTCGTTTGATGTTTCGAACTCAGCGGTTAAGATCGCCGGCGAAGTCCGCGACTTTGATTGGCAGGCGGAGCTTAGCATCAAAGATCGTAAACATGTACCGCGGACCGTGCCGCTCGCTCTTGCAGCGGCCCGTCAGGCGATTGCCGACGCGGGGATCGATACCACCGATATGTCTATCGATGAACGCCGGACGATCGGCGTCGAGATCGGAACCGGCGGCGGCGGCTTGGCATTTGCCGAAAAACATTACGAATATTGGTACCTTGGGCCAAAGACACACGCCAGCGTCTATATCATCCCCGCCTCGACACATGGCGGACTCTCGTCCGAAATTTCGATGGCCTTTGGACTTCGCGGGCTATCGCATGTGGTCTCGACCGGCTGCACGAGCTCGACCGATGCCATCTTTTATGCCGCCCAGCACATTGCTCTCGGACGTCAAAACACAATGATCGCGGGCGGTGTTGACGCACCGCTCGCACCGGGTATTTTGGCCGGATTCAACCTGATGACGGTTTTGACAAATGACTGGAATGACGAGCCGCATCGTGCCTCACGGCCGTTCGCGACGGGGCGTTCGGGTATCGTCGTTGCGGAGGGCTCTTACATTTATGTGCTCGAGGATCTTGAAACGGCTCAGAAACGCGGAGCCCGGATATATGCTGAAATCACCGGTTACGGTTCGACCTGCGATGCGTATCACCGCGTCCGGCTTGACGATTCGGGTGTCGAGCCGGCGCGGGCGATGACAATGGCACTCGATGATGCCGATGTCGCGGCCGAACAGGTCGATTATGTCAACCTGCATGGCACATCAACGGTCTTAAATGACAAGATCGAGACTGTGGCGGTCAAGATCGCCCTCGGCGACCACGCATACAAGATTCCGATGTCCGCTACCAAATCGCAGATCGGCCATCCGCAAGGTGCCAGCGGAGCAGCCGGGCTGGGAGCTGCGTTGTGTGCGATGACGACCGGCGTGATACCGCCGACGATCAACCTCGACGAAGCGGACCCGGACTGCGATCTAGATTACGTCCCCAATTTATCGAGAAAGGCGGAAGTCAATGTCGCGTTGTGCAACTGCATCGGATTCGGCTCGAAAAACAGCGCGTTGGTCATAGAGAGGTTTGTGCATTAATGAAGAGATTTTTTCAACGCAAAGACGCAAAGGTGCAAAGCCGCACAGTTAAGAAATGGGAGGGCACACACTTCTTTTTTTTAAGGATTTTGACCTTTTGCGTTTTGGTGTCTTTGCGTTAAGTATCTCTTATGTTCGAACCCTTCAAACAACGCAGTTACGAACTCGAACGCCTCGACACCGGCGATTACACACCCGGCGAGTATAGGCGTTGGCAGCGGGAAATGCGGTTTATTCACCGCATTTTTGGTGAAATGCGGGCGTTAAAGAGGACGCTTTTCCGAGATATCCAGGCGGGTAGCGATGGACCGGTTTCTGTCCTCGATGTCGGTGCGGGTTCTGGTGAATTGTTGAGGGAACTGAGCAAGTGGACAGCGGGACGCCGGACATTTTTTGTCGGAGCCGAGCTTAACCGCGAAGCTACGCTCACGATCCAGAGTAAATCGATCTCCGCGGTCCAGTGCGATGCCTTGCTTTTGCCGTTTGCCGACGGCAGTTTTGATTTTGTGTTTTGCTCGCTTTTTCTGCATCACCTTGGCGATGATGCCGCGGTTGACTTACTCAAGGAAATGGGCCGCGTAGCGAAAAAACGTATTTATGCTATCGACCTAAACCGGAATCGGACCGCATACTATTTTTACATGATCGTCGGCAGCATTTTTCTACAGCGCTTTACGTTGGAAGATGGAGCGCTTTCGATACTCCGGAGCTTCAGCCCACCGGAATTGCTTGACCTTGCCAAGGCAGCAGGGCTCTGCGATGTAAAATTGAATCATTCCAAAGCAAATCGATTGATATTATCGGGCCGGTCGCAAACGCACGGAGCACGAAATGGAAAAGACTCCTCGTCTTAAAGACTCCTTTGATGTAGCAATAGTCGGTGCGGGGCCGGCCGGTTCGGCAACGGCGATAAGGCTGGCGAAGGCAGGTTTGAGCGTTTTGCTTGTCGAGCAAAAAAAATTTCCCCGGCAAAAACTGTGCGGCGAATTTATCTCACCCGAATGTTTGGGGCATTTTGGCGATCTCGGAGTTATCGAGGGGATCAAGCTTGCGGGCGGTGTCGACATTCAGGAGACAGTATTTTTTGCCAGTAACGGCAAGGGTATCTCGGTCAAGAGCGAGTGGTTTGGCCAGGCCGATTCGTGCGCTTTAGGACTTAGCCGATCTGAAATGGACGAACTGCTTTTGCGCCGGGCACGAGAACTAGGTGTTGACGTTCGCGAGGAAACAGCGGCCGCAGGGTTGGTCTTTGACGATGCTAAGGTGACTGGCATCCGGTTGAAGGAAAAGGCAGGTCTCGACACAACCGTTACCGCCGGAATAACGATCGACGCGACCGGACGAACACAGGCGCTTGCACGGCGTGTCGAAAAGCCGACAGCACAGAGAAAACGGGCAGTTCATGTGGCTTTCAAGGCCCATGTAAAGGGAGCAAGCATCTCGCCTTCCACCTGCGAGATATATGCGTATCGCGGCGGTTACGGTGGATGCAATAGTATTGAAAACGGCCTGTTTAATCTTTGTTTTATTGCATCAGCGAAAGATACGCGGATTTTCGAGAGCGACGCCGAGCGGGTAATGAGGGAGGTTGTTTTTACAAACAAACGTGCCGGCGAAACGCTCAAGCACGCGTCGATAGCGAGCGAATGGCTCGCCGTGCCGATCGAGCGGTTTGGCCGTGGCCGCCTAGTCCCGGCCCCGGGGCTGCTGACGGTTGGGGACGCAGCCGCCTTTATCGATCCGTTCACCGGCAGCGGGATATTGCTGGCGTTAGAAAGTGCAAAGATCGCCGCGGGCGCCATCACCAACTGTTTCAAGCGACAATCGGATTTTGAGACTTTAGCCTCCGATTATCGACGCAATTATGCCGCCGTTTTTGATTCACGGCTGCGCGTTTGTTCGATGCTCCGGCATGCGGCTTTCATACCGTTGCTGGCGGATGCGACGATCTCGATTCTCAATCTGAGTGGCGGGCTGCGGCGACGTGTCGCAAAGGCGACGCGGCTTTAACCGACAGCAATCAGATGTTTGACAGTTTAATGGCCAGTGTCTAAAATTTGCGTTAGTTCCTGAAAACGATAGCCCTTTTAATATGAGCGGTAGTGCAAAAACATTAGTTGGGGTCGAGATATGCCCAACGGCTTTAAGAGCCGTTTCCGTTGACCAAGACGGAAATATTACCGCCCGGCAAACGGTTGTCTTCGACGGCTCGGAGCCGACAGCCTCGCAACTTGCCCGCCTCACCGCCAGCCTAAAGGCTGAGATCGGTGACTTTGACCGGATCGGGGTTGCGGTGCCGGGGCTTGTCGACCGCGGCACCAGCCGGGTTGCATTCTCCGCCCACATTCCAGAGCATTCCAATGTAGATCTTATAAAAGAGATCAGCAGAGCGTCGGGACTGCCGGCTTTTATCGAAAATGATGCGAACGCCGCAGCGTATGGCGAATTCCGCCTTGGAGCCGCTCGCGGCTGCGACAATTTTTTCTATGCAACACTTGGTGAGGGCGTCGGCGGTGCGTTTATTCTGGGCGGTGAGATTTGGCGTGGGGCATCAGGTTTTGCAGGTGAATTTGGGTTTGTGCCCATCAATTCCGAAGGGATGAGATTGGAGGAGGTCGCTTCGACGGAGAATATCCTACGGCGCACACGGAGCCGCTTTCACACCGACAGCACATCCTCGCTCAATAAATTAGACGAGGAGGCGATAACCCTCAACGACATTATTGCCGCCGCCGAAGAAAATGACGATTTTGCTCAAATGATGCTCCAGCGCACCGGCATTTACGTCGGCACCGCGATTGCAAGCGTCATAAATTTGCTGAATCTGGAAAAGATAGTTGTCGGCGGCGAGATCATGGCCGCAAGGCATTTGGTTTTGGATGCGATCATTGAGCGGGCAAAGGAACTGTCATTTGCGCCGTCGTTCGACTCGGCAAGTATCGTCGAGGGAGAGCTTGGCGAATACGCCGCCGCCGCCGGGGCAGCGCTCTTGTCGGATCAGGCTGGTAATTAGCGATTAGCTAAAATAGTAATTCGCCTTATTAACCGAACTTATTTAAGTGGAATTGCACACACGAATGGGGATTAGGTATTTTTCTATTGTGCAATTTGCGGAATTTTTCAGTTTTAGTAAAATCGAACCAGCTTTACGGTTCGCAATCTAAGATAATGGTGGCTGGTCGTCTCTTTTTTGCTTTCAAATGCAAAAAAGTTTGGAACCTTCGAAGTCTGATTTTTGCAGATCGTCTCCCGCGAGAAGACTAAAAAATGGCCCAATTCTTTAATAAAAGTGCAAACAACATAGCCAGGATCAGCATGATCATGGTGGTAGTTTTGGGTGGGGTCGCATTTTTGGCCTACACGCAGATCGCCAGATCGTCCTACTTGACGGGCCGGTATCTCGAAAAGCAGCAGCCAGTGCAGTTTAGCCATAAGCACCATGTCGGTGACGACGGCATCGATTGCCGCTATTGCCACCAGACGGTCGAGACGACGGCATCGGCGGGAATGCCTTCGACGCAAACCTGTATGAACTGCCACAGCCAGCTGTGGGCCGACAGCCCTTATCTCGAACCTGTACGGGCAAGTTTTCGCGATAACAAGCCAATCGAATGGGAACGCGTTCACGACTTACCGGAGTATACCTACTTTAATCATAGTATCCATGTAGCCAAGGGTGTTGGCTGTTCGACGTGCCACGGCCCGATCGACAATATGCCTGCCGTCTATCAGGAAAACACGCTCCAAATGGAATGGTGTATCGCTTGTCACCGTGCCCCGGAAAATTTTATCCGTCCAAAGGAAGAAATATTTAATATGAAGTGGCAGGACGGTGATCTTGATGAAAAGGAACGAAAAAAATTAAAGGTTGATCTAAAGATCCGCAGCAAGGAAATGATTACCAGCTGTTCGGCCTGTCATCGATAGGAGTTCAGCCTCAGAGAATACAGAGAGTTATGAAACGACCGCAGACCACGGAAAACGATAATTTGACCGGGGAAACATTCTCAGAAAACTCTGTGTCCTCTGTGGGTAAATTCGCCTCGATCCGCGATAAGATATTGTCGCAGAACGGGAAAGAATATTGGCGAAGCATCGAGGAGCACGCGGACACGCCCGAATTCAGAGAGTTTATTGCCGAGGAGTATCCGCACGAGATCGAGCAGTGGGACAGCAGCCTCAGCCGCCGTAATTTTGTAAAGGTAATGGGAGCATCGCTCGCTCTCGCAGGTTTGAGCGGATGCGTCATCCAGCCACCGGAAAAGATCGTCCCGTACGTCAAATCGCCTGAGGGAATGCTTCCCGGAAAACCCAATTTCTTTGCGACCGCGATGTCGCTTGGCGGCGTGGCGACCGGACTCTTGGCAAAGTCTTTTGAGGGGCGGCCGATAAAGGTCGAGGGCAATCCGGACCACCCGGGTAGCCGCGGAGCGACCGACGTTCTCGCCCAGGCCTCGATCCTTGGGATGTATGATCCCGACCGTTCGCAGGAGGTGACCTATCGCGGCAACCCGAAAACTTGGGAGGCTTTTATGGTCGAACTGCGGGCCGCCGTCGAAGAGAATCGCAAGGACGGCGGAGCCGGTATTAGATTTTTGACCGAGACGGTTACCTCGCCAACGCTTATCGATCAATTCAATAAAGTTAAAGCTGAGTTGCCAAATTCAAAATGGATCCAGTACGAGCCGATCAATCAGGATAATGTCCTTGCAGGGGCAAAGCTCGCTTTCGGTGCTCCGGTTCAGACAATATATAAATTCGATAAAGCGGAGCGGATACTGTCGCTCGACGCCGATATTTTCTCCGGTTTTAACGTCGCGTATATCAAAGATTTTGGTAAGGGCCGTGCCTTTTCGGAGGAAAAGAAAGAGATAAGCCGGCTTTATTCGGTTGAGACGACGGTCAGTTTAACGGGTGCGAAAGCCGATCACCGTATTGGTGTAAAGCCAAGCCAGATGACCGAGATAACAAAGGCGATCGCAAAGGCGGTCGGCGTGGCCGGAGCTACCTCAACCTACACCGAAAATGCCGCGTGGATCGATGCGATGGCCAAAGACCTTGCCGAACACAAGGGCAAATCGATCGTCGTGGCTGGCGACAATCAGCCGCCGATTATCCACGCTCTTGCTCACGCGATGAACGCCGCTCTCGGCAACGCGGGCCAAACGGTCGTTTATTGCGATCCGATGTCGCCGAATACGGACAAGCTGCAGATCGACCAATGGCGTGATCTGATGGCGGATATTGATGGCGGACGCGTCAAAATGCTTGTTGTTTTGGGCGGGAATCCGGTTTACACATCGCCCGCTGACCTGCGATTGAACGAAGAGCGTTTGAATAGGATCGCGTTACGTGTCCATCACGGGCTTTATGCCGATGAAACATCACAACATTGTCATTGGCACGTTCACGACAAACATTATCTCGAGGGCTGGAGCGACTCGCGGGCTTTTGACGGCACAGTGTCGATCGTTCAGCCGCTGATCACCCCGCTTTATGACGGAAAAAATGTCCACGAGGTCGTTCAGCTTTTCCTTAAAGAGAATTTCGACAAAAGGGATTACGATATTATTCGCGAATATTGGCAGAAAACCACCATCACGCCAGCTACGGCGATTCCGGCAGCCAAAGACGGCGGGCCTCCAGCTCCCGCGGTTAAAGAGATCGCTCCGGCGGCAAAGACGGATGCCAAAGTGACGACTCCGGTGGCAAATACGGCTGCAAAAGTGACTCCTAAAACTGCGGCGTCGCCTAATGCGGCCACGGCTGCAAATACCCCGGCCGCCGGCGCTCCAAGGAATTTTGAAGACAATTGGCGCAAGTCGGTTCATGACGGCGTTGTCCCAAATACGGCCGCCGCTGTTAAGGCCGTTACCGCGACCACCGCGTTTTTGGGACAGCCTGAAACCAAACCGGCGGCAAACGGCAGCCTTGAGATCTCGATCCTGCCTGATCCTTGTATCTATGACGGTCGTTTTTCTAACAACGGCTGGCTTCAGGAATTGCCAAATCCGCTCAATAAAATCACCTGGGAGAATGTTGGTCTTATAAGCCCAAAAACGGCCGAACGGCTTGGAATCAATCGGGGAAACGACTCGAGCGAATTTGTCGGCGGATCACAAGGTACCAGCTTTATCAGCACGAAAGGCGGCAATCAATTCTCTGACCTTGTGACGCTCAAGTATCAGGGCGGCGAGATCGAAAAGCCGGTGCCAATGTGGATCGCTCCGGGCCAGCCCGACGATGTGATCACGATCTTTATGGGTTACGGGCGAACGCGAGCCGGAAAGGTCGGGACCGGCCTTGGATATAACGCCTATGACGTCCGGCGTTCTGACGCGATGAACTTCGGTTTTGGCGATATCCCCAAAAAAGGTGCAACTACGGAGATAGCATCGACCCAGATCCATTTTAATATGGAGGGGCGCGATCTGCTTCGCGTCTGGGACATAGATGAGTTTGTAAAAGATCCTAAGATCGGCGAGCAGGAAAACTATTACGATAAATCGATGTACCCGTATCAGCAGCATCAGGCTGTGTATGACCAAAATCACAAATGGGGGATGACGATCGATATTAATTCCTGCGTCGGCTGCAACGCTTGCGTATTGGCGTGCCAGTCGGAAAATAATATTCCGGTCGTCGGCAAAGAGCAGATCAGCCGCAGCCGTGAGATGCATTGGATGCGGATCGACGCGTATTATGGCGGCGACATCAATAACGCCGAGGGGCCTCATTTCCAGCCCGTTTTATGCCAGCAGTGCGAACAGGCTCCGTGCGAAACGGTGTGTCCCGTTCATGCCACGGTCCACAGTGCTGAAGGGCTAAACGACATGGTCTATAACCGTTGCGTCGGCACGCGCTACTGCTCGAATAACTGCCCGTATAAGGTCCGCCGCTTTAATTTCCTGCTTTATCAGGATTGGTACACGCCGCAATACAAGCTTATGCGTAATCCCGAGGTTACGATCCGCAGCCGCGGCGTAATGGAAAAATGCACATATTGCACACAGCGGATCGCCGCCGCGAGAATTGAGGCGGAAAAAGATGGCCGGGCGATACGCGATGGGGAGGTCGTGACGGCGTGTCAGGCCGCTTGCCCGACAGAGGCGATCACGTTTGGCGATATGCACGATGCCCAGAGCAAGGTGGCGAAGTCCAAAAAGGACGAACGCAATTACAACCTGCTCAACGAGCTCAACACGCAACCGAGGACGACCTACCTCGCGGGTTTAAGAAATCAGAATAAAGAAATGCCGGACTACAAAGCGCCGGCCAAAAAGAAGCATACAGAGGCGAAATCGGAGACAAAAACTGCGGGAGGCGAAGGGCATTAAGGAAGTTCAGGGTTCAAGGTTTCAGGTTCAATGCAAATTTGAATTTGAGACGCGGATCGCAACCTGACAAAAGCTGACTTTTATGAAGGACGAAGCAAAAGAACTTCAACAGAAACTCCACCCGTCGATGCTCGAGGGCGATCACACCTATGCGAGTGTGACCGATAAGATCAGTGACGTTACCCTAAAGAAGCGGACACCTTTTCACTGGTTTATCGGGTTTGCGGTCGCATTTATGATCGCTCAGTTGCTTCTGTTTACCACGATGTGGCTGCTCGCCAACGGGATCGGTATTTGGGGAAATAATGTGCCGGTCGGCTGGGCCTTTGATATTATCAATTTCGTTTGGTGGATCGGCATCGGCCACGCGGGGACGCTGATTTCCGCGATTCTGCTGCTGCTAAATCAAAAATGGCGTACGTCGATCAACCGGTTCGCCGAGGCGATGACCCTGTTTGCGGTAGCCTGCGCGGCGATGTTCCCGCTGCTGCATACTGGGCGTCCGTGGCTTGCGATTTATTGGCTGCTCCCGTATCCAAATACAATGGGCATTTGGCCAAATTTTCGCAGCCCGCTCATTTGGGATGTGTTTGCGGTTGCGACCTATGCGACCGTGTCGCTGCTCTTTTGGTATGTCGGCTTGATCCCCGATTTAGCGACCTTGCGCGACCGGGCAAAGAACAAGTTTTTCAAATTTATCTATGCGACGCTTTCTTGGGGCTGGCGCGGGAGCGCCCGGCATTGGCACCGTTATGAGCTCGCGTATTTGATGCTCGCGGGGCTTTCGACGCCGCTTGTGCTCTCGGTTCACTCGATCGTGTCACTCGACTTCTCGGTGTCGCAGGTCCCGGGGTGGCACGCGACGATATTTCCACCATATTTTGTTGCCGGTGCCGTTTTCGCGGGGTTTGCGATGGTGCTGATTCTCTGCATCCCGCTGCGGCGAATGTACAGGATGCAGGATTTTATCACGCATACGCATCTCGTCTATATGGCAAAGGTCATGCTGGCGACCGGCCTGATCGTCGTTTACGGCTACGCGATGGAAGCCTTTTTCGGATGGTACAGCGGATCGCAGTACGAAGAGTTTATGATCTACAACCGCATATGGGGCGGGCCCTATGCGTGGTCATATTGGATGCTGATCTTCTGCAACGGCATATCGATTCAGTTTCTTTGGTTCAAACGGTTTAGAGAGAGCGAGTTTTGGCTTTTTGTTATCTCGCTGGTCGTCAGCGTCGGTATGTGGCTCGAGAGGTTTGTGATCATCGTGACGAGTCTGCACCGAGATTTTTTGCCGTCATCATGGGCGATGTATTCGCCGACGATATTTGATTTATCGATGTTTACCGGCACGATCGGATTTTTCTTTACGCTGATCTACCTGTTTGTTAGGTTTGTGCCAATCATTTCGATATTTGAGGTCAGAACGCTTTTACCCGAGGCGAATGTCCACGGACATCAGCAGGATTTTGAGGAGAACGTAAACGAGGTCGAATATACATACGACCGCACGGATCCGCCGAACTAGTGAATAGTTAATAGTGATTAGTGAGGAATGAAAATCGCGAATTGCGAGTCACATCGGGCTATTGACCACTGACTACTGACAAGAGAGCTATGGAAAGCAAACTCCACGGGATAATGGCCGAATTTGATTCGGCGACTGAACTGGTCGATGCGGCCAGGAAAGTGCGCGATGCGGGCTTTACAAAAACCGACGCTTTTTCGCCGTTTCCGCTGCATGAGATCGACGAAGCTCTCGGCATCAAGCGCAGCATACTTCCATATCTGGTCTTTGCGGGCGGGATCACAGGGCTGTGTGCAGGATTGGGGCTTGAGTATTATATCCATGTGATCGATTGGCCGATCATTGTCGGCGGGCGACCGCATTTTAGCCTTCCGGCGTTTATTCCGCCCGCTTACGAACTGACGATCCTGTTTTCGGCCTTTACTGCAGTTTTTGGGATGCTGTTTTTGAACGGATTGCCGTCACCGTATCATCCGGTTTTTAATGTCCCGCGTTTTGCCCTTGCTACACGGGAGAAGTTTTTTCTGATCATCGAATCCGCCGATCCAAAATATGACTACGCCGCGACACGAAGTTTTATGGAAAACCTTGATCCGCAGGAGGTATTTGATGTTGAAGAATAACCCGATGCGGAAAGTAGAGAGTCAAAAGTCAAAAGGGAAAAACGGAGGGCGTGCCCGCCTTACTTTTTACTTTTTACTTTTGCCTTTTGCCTTCCTGACAGCCTGTGGCGTCAGATTCGACATGCAGGACCAGCCGCGATATAAGGCTTATAAGAAAAGCGACTTTTTTAGCGATCATAAAGGGTCGCGCGATCCGCTCGAGGGAACTGTGGCCCGCGGGCAGCTCCATGAAAATAAAGCTTTTTATACGGGCAAGATCGACAATCCGAATCTGAACGCTCCGGTCGCAACCACGACCGATGCCTCCGGAAATACGCTTGTAGCAACTTTTCCTAATGATATAGACGAGTTTCCGGTGCCGGTCACTAAGGAACTTGTCGACCGCGGCCAGGACCGCTTTAACATCTACTGCATCGTCTGCCACGGCCCGGTCGGCAAGGGCGACGGTATGATCGTTAGGCGTGGTTTTCCTCAACCGCCGACATACCACGACGACCGCTTGCGAAATGCTCCCGTCGGTCATTTCTTTGACGTGATCACGAACGGCTGGGGCAAGATGAACAGTTATGCTTATCAAGTGCCGCCGGCTGACCGTTGGGCGATCATCGCCTACATCAGGGCGTTGCAGGTAAGTCAAAACCCTGAAGAGAGTTTGAAAATGAGCGCACGTCCAGAGTCGAACACGGCGTCGCCCAAACAGGCCGTAACACCTGCCGCCAAAACAAACGGAGGGAAACGCTAAATGGCGAATCTTGATAAATATCAAGCACCGGAGGAGATCGGCCGATTGCGACCGCTAGCCCTCGGCATTGGCGGCATTGCTCTGATAATTTGGGCAGTCGGGGCGTATTTCAATACGGAACAGGGCCTCCGGTCGTGGCTGCTTGGATTCATTTTTTGGGGCGGTATTACCCTTGGATCACTAGGTGTGCTGATGCTCCAATATCTTACGGGCGGAGCATGGGGCGTCGTCATACGCCGAACTCTGGAGGCTGCGACGCGGACCTTGCCGCTGGTGATTTTAACCTTCGTCCCGCTCGCTATCGGCGTTTGGACACGGAGCGTTTACGAGTGGACCAATCTACCGGCGACCGATCACATAATGGAGCATCGCGGCATCTATATGACGCCCTGGTTTTGGATCCTCAGAGCGGTGATCTACTTTTTCCTGTTTTGGGTTATGACCCAACTGCTCAATAACTGGTCAGTCAAACAGGATAAGACCAATACCGTCGAGGAATCGCGTCTTGTGCTCGAAAAAGCATCGCGATTCTCCGGTCCGACGCTAGTTTTCTATGCGCTCGCGGTGACGTTTGCCGCCGTCGACTGGATGCTGATGCTCGATGCCCATTGGTTTTCGACTATGTGGGGCCTCTTATTCGTTGCGGGTTGGGCTTTAAGCTGCTTTTGTTTTGTTGTCGCTATTCTCGCGTTTCTCTCGGATAAAGAACCAATGGTCGGCGTGCTCGGCAAAAGGCATTTTCACGATCTTGGAAAATTGATGCTTGCTCTGACGATGGTTTGGGCATATTTTAACTTTTCACAGTTCTTGATCATCTGGTCTGGTAACCTGCCCGAAGAGACCGGATGGATGCTCACACGGATGAAAGGCGGATGGGGATATGTCGGGATCGTTTTGATCGCCTTCCATTTTGCATTTCCGTTCCTGGTCCTGCTTCAACAGGATTTCAAACGGCGCGCTAGATGGCTGGCAACGCTCGCGATCTTTATCCTGGTCATGCGTCTTGTCGATATGTTTTATCTGATAGGCCCGAGCAACCGCATTGTCGCCGGAGGCCTAGAGCAAGGTGCGTTTTATGTCAGTTGGATGGACATTGTGGCTCCGATAGCGATCGGCGGAATATGGATGTGGTGGTTTTTTGGCGAGTTAATGAGACGGCCTCTCGTTCCGGCAAAAGATCCCTTTTTCGAAAATGCGATCGAGCATGGCAGGGGGCATTAGTTTTAAGATATGTCGTCAAATAAACACGAAAACGCTGCGGTGGATCTCGATAAGACTTACGAGGAAAACGAGATAGGTCTCAAGGGCATACTCGGCTTTGCGGTCGGATTGGTTTTGCTGATCGTCATTACTTTTGGTTTGATGTGGGCATTTCTTAATGTTCTAAAAGATTATCAGAAGGAAAACGGGGGCGACAAAAATCCGATGGCGATGTCTGATAAAGAAAGGCTGCCACCTGAACCGCGTCTGCAGCTGGCACCTGGCTTTGGCGTCGAATCCGTGAAAGGCCGCGTCAATCTCGAACTTATGCCTCCGGGGGCCGAGTATCAAGAGATGAGAAAACAGTGGGATCACCTTCTGGAATTTGGCGTTAAAGACGAAAAGACCGGTATGGTTACGATGATGCCGGTCGATGAGGCGAAAGAAAAATTTCTCGCACAGAATGTAAAGGCTAAGACCGGGCCGGACGCAGAAGAATTCTTTAAGAATTCACGCTCGTATATCTCAGATTCGAGTGCCGGGCGGCTTGCATCCGAAAAGAGAAGGTAAAGAGTGACTAGCGAAAAAGTAAAAGTGAAAAGTGAAAAACTAAAAACGAAACGTGTTAGGACATATGGGGTTCGCCGCATAGGGGCGGTATTCCTTTTTCTTTCACTATTCACTATTCACTATTTACTATTCACTGTTAGCGTTTTCGCTCAGAAAGCGGAGCATTATAATTCGCCGCTTTACTCGCCTAAAACTTATGATCCGACGGTTGATGTTTCGACCGGACTGCCGGACGCACTGAAAACTATCGGAATCGAACAAAAGCTCGGCGGACAGATGCCCTTGGATGTTGAGCTAAAGGATGAGGCCGGGCGGTCAGTAAAGTTGGGCAGTTATTTCAATACGGGCCGGCCGGTGATTTTGGCTTTTGTTTATTACGAATGCCCCATGCTTTGCAATCAGGTCTTGAATGGCCTGACTGGTTCGCTCAAAGGCATCAATTTCGACGCAGGCAAGGATTTTGACGTGGTCGCCATCAGCTTTGACGCCCGTGAGAATGACAAACAGGATCTCGCGAAAAACAAAAAGGCGAGCTACATGGAACGCTATAGCCGCCCGGGAACGGAAAAGGGCTGGCATTTCCTTACAGGAACCCAAGCCTCTATCGATATGGTGACATCGGCAGCAGGTTTTAGCTACAAATGGGATGAGAAGAGTAATCAATTTGCCCATGCCGCAGGAGTGATGATCGCTAATTCTGACGGCCGCCTTTCCCGTTACTTTTACGGGATCGATTATTCGCCAAAGGATATCAAGTTCGGCATTATGGAATCGAGCGAGAACAAGGTCGGCAACGCGGCCGAGCAGCTCTTGCTTTATTGCTATCATTACGATCCCGCAACCGGAAAGTACGGTCTTGCAATACTGCGGGTGATGCGGTTGGGCGGAGTTTTGACGCTTGTCGGCATGGGTGTGATGGGATTTTTATTTTGGCGGCGAAATAAGAGAAAGGCATTGAGTAGTGAATAGTGAAAAGAGAGGAAAGATACTGACTACTGACTACTGACTACCGACAACCGAGTTATGCAGACTACAACGTGGGTACCATTATTTCCAGAACAGGCTTCGACTTTCGCGTGGCAGGTGGATGCTCTCTACTTTTACCTCATTGCCGTGAGCATCGCTTTTACGATTCCGATCGTCGCGGCCATATTCGTATTCGCGATTAAATACCGCGAAACCGAAAAGTATGCAACGCCCGAGGAGATGCATGGTTCGATGGTGCTGGAGACCGTGTGGTCGATCATCCCGTTTGTTATCTCGATGACCATTTTCCTAGGCGGGGCGATCGTATTTTTTAACCAATATACCCCGCCTGACGACGCGATGGAGATATACGTCGTCGGTAAACAATGGATGTGGAAGGCTCAGCACGAGACTGGGCAGCGAGAGATAAACGAGCTCCACATCCCCGTCGGCCGCAAGATCAAGCTGACGATGACGACCGAGGACGTTCTCCACGATTTTTATATTCCGGCTTTTAGAACAAAGGCGGACGTTGTTCCGGGTCGATATACGTATCTATGGTTTGAGCCGACGACGCCGGGTAAATATCATCTCTTTTGTGCCGAATACTGCGGCCTGAACCATTCAGGCATGGGCGGATGGATCTATGTCATGGAGCAGCGTGATTTTGATAACTGGCTGAGCGGAAACGTTTCCGGCCAAACGCCGGTTGAGCAGGGCAGGGACCTATTTACCAACAAGCTCGGCTGTGCATCGTGCCACGCTGGCGGCCCGGCCCAGCGGGGAGCTAAGCTCGAAGGAGTGTTCAATACCGATGTGCATCTTGTCGGCGGTGCGACCGTAAAAGCGGACGAGCAATATATTCGCAATTCCATCTTGAATCCGTCCTCGCAGGTAGTCGAAGGTTTTCAGCCGATCATGCCGACCTTCAAGGGGCAGGTTACCGAGGAACAGCTCAATTCGCTTGTCGCCTATATCAAATCGTTAAGTCCAAACGCTGCGGCTGCGGCACCGGCGGCGAATACAGCTATTCCGGGAGCGGCCAACCAGCCGGCGGCGAATACGACAAACACGGCTACGGCGAACAGGCCCGCCGCGAAACCGGCCGCAAAAAGTAATAAGTAGGTTTTTAGAAGATTATGAACGCGCAAAATGCAATCACATCGGATCACGTCGTAAGACCATCGGACAACTATTTGACCAATGGCTCGACGATAGCATCGTGGCTGTTGACCAAAGATCATAAACGCATCGCGATCATGTATCTGATTACGGTGTCGATGTTTTTCATGATGGGCGGACTTTATGCGGCTACCATCCGGCTTGAGCTTTTGACACCGGCGAGTGATCTGATCGAGACCGGTACCTACAACAAGGTTTTTACGCAGCATGGTATCCTGATGATCTTCTTCTTTCTGATACCCTCGATCCCGGCGATTTTAGGTAATTTCCTGATCCCGTTGATGATCGGAGCTAAGGATCTGGCCCTGCCGCGTATTAATCTCATCAGCCTCTATATCTACTGGCTCGGCGGCGGTTTGACCCTTTTCGCACTTATGCAGGGCGGTGTCGATACGGGCTGGACATTTTACACTCCGTACAGCACGACGTTTTCAAATTCGTATGTCATGCTCGTCGGGCTCGGCATTTTTATTAACGGATTTTCGTCCATCCTCACGGGGCTAAATTTTATTGTCACGATCCACACGATGCGGGCGCCCGGAATGACATGGTTTCGGCTGCCGCTCTTTGTGTGGGCTCATTATGCCGTCAGCCTGGTGATGATCCTCGGAACGCCTGTGGTCGCCATCACGATCCTGCTGCTTGCGATCGAACGCCTCGGCCATGTCGGCATCTTCGATCCGGCGATCGGCGGCGATCCGATCTTGTTCCAGCATTTATTTTGGTTTTATTCGCATCCGGCGGTGTACATCATGATCCTGCCCGGTATGGGCGTTATTTCCGAACTGATCTCCAATTTCTCCCGCAAAAAGATATTCGGATACGAATTCATCGCATTCTCAAGTATTGCGATCGCCGTCTTTGGGTTTCTCGTTTGGGGACACCACATGTTCGTCAGCGGACAGTCGGTTTACGCCGGCCTTGTCTTTTCGTTCCTGACGATGGTTGTGGCCGTGCCGTCGGCGATCAAGATGTTTAACTGGACGGCGACGATGTATAAAGGGTCGATCTCTTACGATACGCCGATGCTCTATGCGATCGGGTTTATGGGATTGTTCCTTATCGGCGGTTTGACGGGGCTGTTCCTCGGTGCGATCGGGCTTACCGTCCATTTGACTGACACATATTTTGTCGTCGCCCATTTTCACTATGTAATGGTCGGCGGTCAGGTGATCGCATACCTTGGCGGTATTCATTACTGGTGGCCGAAAATGACCGGTAAAATGTATTCCGAATTTTGGGGCAAGATCTCGGCGATGCTCGTTTTCGTTGGCTTTAACCTGACGTTTTTCCCGCAGTTTATTTTAGGGTATCAGGGAATGCCGCGACGTTATGCCGCCTATCCGGAAGAATTTCAGGTATTGAATATTTTTTCGACCGCCGGTGCGTCCGTGCTCGGCATCGGCTTGATAATGCCGGCAATATACCTCGGCCATTCTTTGATCTTTGGTAAAAAGGCTGGCGATAATCCGTGGATGCATCCTGGGCTGGAATGGCGGACGAGTTCGCCGCCGCCGACCGAAAACTTTGACGTGATGCCCGTTGTCACATGGGAAGCTTATGAGTTTGGCGAAGAGAGCGGAATGGATCTCGAAGGAGCAAGGGAAAGAGACGCTGTGGGAGTTTAATTCAGAATTAAAAATTACGAATTTAGAATTGCGTATTCCGAGATTCTTAAATTCATAATTGATAATTCGTAATTCGTAATTCGCAATTCAAATAAGATGTCGACACACGCAGAATCAGATAAATTTGTCTATCACGAGCCAGGCCTCCAGCATCAATTTGATGACATGGGGCAGCAGGAAGAGAGCGTCTCGATCGGGATGTGGATGTTTCTCGTGCAGGAGATCATGTTTTTCGGCGGCCTGTTTACGGCATATCTCGTGTTCCGCTCGAAATTTCCGATGGCGTTTGCCGCCGGTAGTAATCACCTCGATGCGTTTCTTGGCGGTCTAAATACGCTTGTTCTCATCGTCAGCAGCCTGACGATGGCCCTGACGGTCTATTACGCGCAGAAAGGCAACCGGAATATGCAGGTCATCCTGATCCTGCTGACGATGTTTTTTGGCACCGTCTTTTTGGGCGTCAAGGCGATCGAGTATTCTGACAAATACCATCTTGGGCTGGTTCCTTTTGCGGGCCTAAATCTCAGAGCAAAGGCAGATCCGGCCGCCCGGCACGACGATAAGCCCGAAAAACCTTGTTATGAAGTCGTGCATGGCGAAGAGCACGAATATGTAAATCCGCACGGCGAATTTCAGTGGGCTGATTGCTCGCTCGTCAAGCATGCACTCGAAAAGCAGGAAAAGGATCCGAAAGGCACGTATCTGACAGATGCCGAAAAGGTCGGATATTTTTCGAATGGCGAGATCGACGCGGACAAATTTCGCGACAAGGTGCGGATATTCTTTTTCCTTTATTTTGTGATGACCGGGCTGCATGCCCTGCATATGATAGTTGGCCTCGGGCTGATGACCTGGCTGCTGTGGACGGCATGGAAGAGGAATTATAGTGCGGAATACTATATGCCGGTTGAAATGTCGGGGCTCTATTGGCACTTTGTCGATATTGTATGGATATTCCTGTTTCCGCTGCTTTATCTGCTTGGCAGGCATTTTTTACACTAGGAGAAAATAGATGTCGGAGAATCACGAACAACATGAGCACATGAATATTCCTAAGTACGTAGGAATATTCTTAATACTTGTCGTTGGTACGATCGCCACCTATTTCGCCGCGCTCGTCGATCTGGATTATATCTTTCCCGGTGCGAATACGCTGGTCGCTCTACTGATCGCATTTACTAAGATGGCTTTTGTCATGCTATTTTTTATGCATGTCTATTGGAGCAAACGCCTGATATGGCTTGCGGCCATCGCAAGCTTCTTTTGGCTAGCGATCATGTTTGCATACACGATGCAGGATTATTTGACCCGCAGCTCGGGAGTTTTTTCAAGTTAGCTGTGATCTGGCATTGGATAGACGCGGATCGGGAACACGAGTTTTATCCCGCATCCGCGTCTTTTATTGGTTATGATATGCACTTTTGACGTGCTATTATTCTCGATTTGGCATCGGGGTTTGATGTCGGGCGGCTTATTTTTTACAACGGTTGCCGCCGTTCGACACATCCGAAACTAATGATACGTTTTAGTACTCCATCACTACGGTCCGGCATCAGTTTTCTTCTGGTGATCGTAGCCATTTCCTCCGGTTGTATTAGGGTCAAACAAGACAGCGCGACAGCACGGCTCCTCAAAACCGAAACGGCGACACAAGCCGATCTGATGAAAGAGATCAACCGTTTTGCCCGCGTAAATTCGATGCGGGCGAAAATGGACCTCAAATTCGAGGACAATTCATTTGCTGAATTCGGAAGTAAGGAAGTCTATCGTCAGGCCGATGGCGAGGTTGTGGTGCAGCGGCCGGGCAAGATCCTTTTAAAGGTTTTAGTGCCGATCATTAGAACGGATGTCGCCCAAATGACGTCTGACGGCGAAACGTTTCGGGTGGCGATACTGCAGGACGGCGGGAGCGGCAAGTACAAAAAATTTGTAAAGGGTACAAATAAGGCCGATTACTCAAAACTGCAAAAGACGCTTAGCACCGAGGAGCTTGGAAATGCAAGAACGGCGAAAGAGAACGTCAATTCTTTTGCCAACCTGCGGCCCCAGCATTTTACTGACGCGATGCTTGTCCGTCCGACCGATGACGTTCAAATCTATACGCAGAGTACGATATTTCAGATCGAGGGAGACTCGAGCGTAGATAGGAAATCGCCTGTCCGGATGGTCACTCGCGGTTATTACCTGCTTGACGAATTTTACAAGCAAGTCGATGGCAGCCTCAAGATCGGTCGACGCTTTTGGTTTGACCGTGTCGGCGGCATCCGCCTTGCACGGCAGCAAATTTTTGACGCTGCGGGTGAGATCGAGTCGGACATCGTTTACGGTAAAGAAGGGAATTTGACGGGGACGGGCAACTATACGAATTTGCCGCTGGAAATTCAGGTAACACGGCCCAAAGAAAAATACTCGATGAAGCTGACCTACCAGACCCCGGAGACCGTAACGATCGGCACGACGTTTCCTGATAGTGCTTTTGTATTGCAAAACTCGTGGAATCTGGAAGAGGTCGACCTTGATAAAAAACTTCGTGAAGTGGCCGGCGAACCGCCGGTCGTCAGCGATAAGAATGTCGTGACCCGGCCGCACTAGACCAATGAAACCCATCGTACGTACCGTTGATCTAAAAAAATCATATCGTGTGGGAAAGCTCGATGTCGAGGCCCTGCGCGGTCTCTCGTTTGAGGTCGGCGAGGGCGAATTTGTTGCGATCATGGGGCCTTCGGGCTGCGGCAAATCGACGCTGCTGCATCTGCTTGGCGGCCTACTGAGCCCGACTAGCGGCAATATTTTCATCGACGACGAAGATCTCGCAAAGGTCTCGGACGCACGTCGGACGGATATTCGCCGACGCAAGATCGGGTTCGTCTTTCAGCGTTTCAATCTGTTTCCAACCCTCAGCGCCGAGGGAAACCTAAAACTCGCCGAAAAGATCCACACGGGCAGTGGCGGCAAAAATTCGGACCGCCGCCGCGAGGTCTTGCGGCTTTTGAAACTCGAAGATAAAATGCATCATAAGCCGCTTGAGCTTTCTGGCGGCGAGCAGCAGAGGGTCGCGCTCGCACGTGCGATCGTAAATGGCCCGGCGATCATCCTGGCCGATGAGCCGACCGGGAATCTCGATACTGAGAATTCAAAGATCGTGCTTGAGATGTTTCGCGATTTGAATGAGAAATTTGGCCAGACGATCATTATGATCACGCACAACCCTGAGGCGGCCGCCGCCTGCTCGCGGACGATACAGATGCGTGACGGGCACATAATTAATTGAACAAATGAGCATGAAAAGCGTGATCAATTGGAGTTATGAACGAGCGTCCTGGCAATGGGACGTATTGTGCGTGCTGATATTAGTTTTTATTTTTGCAACGCCAAAGGAATGGTTTAATAAGGCAACTCCGCTTGCAACCCAAACGGCGGCTGTGGTCGTCCAATCTGACGATTGCGGGTGCGACGTTCATCAATAGGAGTTGCTTCCAGTGTAGTTTGGAGTTTAGTTTTTATGCGTAAATTTTTTGTTTTAAGTTTGCTGGTATGCGGATTTGGATTGGCTGTAACGAACGCGAAAGCGCAGAACCCGCTCGGTGAGATCCTTCGCCGGATGGATGTCAATAATAAGTCGCTGCAATCACTCCGAGCAGACGTGACAATGGTAAAAACCGATTCGGTATTGAATGTTTCAGATACTTCGGTCGGTAGCACGAGTTATCTGCCCAAAACCCCAAATCGTGTAATGTATGTCCGCATAGATTGGACAAAACCGTTAGAAGAGATGATATCGGTGATCGGTGATAATTATGAGCTCTATCGACCGCGTTTGGCCCAGGTAATTCAGGGAAAGACGAATAACGCTAAAAATAATGCTTCCGTCGGCGGTGCTCTCGGATTTATGAGTATGTCTAAAGAGCAGCTCAAAACGAATTACACCGTTATTTATATTGGCGAGGAGCAGATCAAGGGCGGGACACTGACCTGGCATCTGCAGCTGAACCCAAAAACGGCGACCAGCTACAAGATGGCCGAGCTCTGGGTCGATGGCGACGGCATGCCCCGTCAGGCAAAGATAGTTGAGCAGAATAACGATTCGACCACCGTTTTCCTCTCTAATATTCAGAAAAACGTCACCTTAAAAGGTGAAATTTTCAAGCTGAATTACGACAAGAAAAAGGTCAAGTTTATCCGGGCATAGTTCGGGATCATATGCGAATAAATATAGGCCTTGGCCGTGAAACTGCGGCCGGGGCCTTTTTGTTAATTTGAATTGCTACGGCTCAAATTCTATAATCTAGAGTTTGATCGACAGTAGGGATACTTTTTTATGCCACAGGCAAGCAATTGGAGCAGGTTTACGCGGGGCGTCAAGCACACCATCAAGGCGTTTGCTTCGACGAAGCATCCGGTATTGGTACATATTGTGCCGATGCGGCGGTGTAATCTTGCCTGCACCTACTGCAACGAATTTGACAAAACGAGCGATCCGGTGCCGATCGATGTGATGCTCGAGCGGATCGATAAGCTCGCCGAATTTGGCTCATCCGTTATAACGATATCGGGCGGCGAACCGATGATGCACCCTGAGATATTTGAGATCATCGAACGCATCCGCCATCACGGGATGATCGCCGGACTAATTTCAAACGGGTACTATTTTCAGCCCGAAAAGGTCAAAAAACTCAACGAGGCCGGCCTCGACTATCTTCAGATCTCGATCGATAACGTCACGCCCGATGACGTGTCGAAAAAGAGTCTCAAGGTGCTCGATGCCAAGCTTGTTAACCTTCGCGATCACGCCAAATTTAAGGTCAATATTAACTCAGTAGTTGGCGGAGGTGTTGCGAATCCCGACGAAGCCCTGACGATCGCCAACCGGGCACGCGAACTGGGTTTTTCGTCGTCGGTCGGTATCATTCATGACGGCGATGGATTGTTAAAAGGTCTGACGCCTCGCGAGAAAGAAGTTTATAAAGAAATCAAGAAAAAGGGAGCTCGGTCGTATGCCCGCTTTAATTGGTTTCAGGATGCATTGGTTGACGGCGGTGAATTTGAATGGCGATGTCGCGCGGGTTCCCGTTATTTATACATCGACGAGGCGGGTATCGTCAGTTGGTGTTCGCAGCAACGCGGTACTCCGGGCATACCTTTGCTCGAATACACTCACGCGGATATGGACCGCGAATATCACACCTCAAAATGGTGCGCCCCGACCTGCACGATCCAATGCGTACACCAAGTCGGTCATCTCGACGCCTGGCGCGATCCGCAGATCTCGCTCACGGATTACATTAAAAAGAACGGCAAGGGATTGAAAAAGGAAACGGTCTCGGCCATCGTAAATGCGGAATGAGCACGATTGAGTTGCATTTGAGCAGGCTTGAAGATTTGGAATAGAATTCCTGGATCACGCGATATTAGAACAGAACATGAGCGATAAAAAACTCTTTATCCCGACTCTGCTCGGAACGCCGCGCAGGAATCGCGAGAGCGGCAATGTCGCTAATTGGGTCTGCGGCAAAATGCGCGAACGCGGCGATATCGAAACGCAGCTTTTTGATGTCTGCGATTTTCACTTGCCATACGATCATTACGGCACCGAGATCGGCGGCGATTTTCCAGAATGGCGCGATGCGATCATCAGGGCCGATGGGTTGGTAATCGTTACCCCGGAATACAATCATGGCTATCCGGGCAGCCTTAAGGGCGTCCTGGATCTGCTGCTAAAAGAATATATCCACAAGGCCGTCGCCTTCGTCGGTGTCTCCGCTGGCCCATGGGGCGGAACGCGAGTTATCGAGTCCTGCGTGCCGATGGTCCGCGAGCTTGGCCTCGCCGTGACATTCAGCGATCTCAATTTTCCTCTTGTCGGCTCTAAATTCGACGCTGACGGCAATCTGCTTGACGACGCATACAACAAACGAATCACGGGTTTTCTCGACGAACTCGTCTGGATGGCAACGACACTTCGCTGGGGCCGTGACAACCTCTCCTCAAAACATCACCAATAGGTTATTCTATTTTTTGGAGTAGCCGATATGATACATAACGAAATGCATCGCTCGCACCGCATCGGGTGGCTGCGAGCCGCCGTTTTGGGGGCGAATGACGGCATCGTCTCGACATCGAGCCTGGTCATTGGCGTCGCTGCTGCTGCGTCGGATCATCAGGCGGTGATGCTGGCGGGGATCGCGGGGTTGTTTGCCGGATCGCTGTCGATGGCGGCCGGCGAATATGTTTCGGTCCACTCGCAGGCGGACACTGAGAAAGCCGACATCGAACTCGAACGCCGTCATCTGGCCGAAGAACCTGAATTCGAACTCCACGAACTTGCCTCGATCTACGAAGGCCGCGGCCTCGATCCTGATCTCGCCCTGACGGTGGCCGAACGGTTGATGGCCCACGATGCCCTCGGTGCTCACACGCGGGACGAGCTTGGCATTTCCGAAACTATGGCCGCCCGACCGTTTCAGGCTGCGGTTTTCTCTGCAGTCAGCTTTGCTCTTGGGGCGGCCTTGCCGCTTGTCGTAACGTGGGCGGCTCCGGTTACGAGACTGATCCCGCTCGTGGCGATTAGTTCGCTGTTTTTTTTGGCCCTGCTGGGGGCCGTGGCCGCCCGTGCAGGCGGTGCTGGGCTGTTGAAAGGTGCTATTCGCGTGTTGTTTTGGGGAGCGATCGCAATGGCTGCAACCGCTCTTGTCGGCAGACTTTTCGGAGCGGTGATTTAGCAGGATATCTATCTTTTCGGGACGCTTTCGCCTATCGACCAGACGATAACTGAGCTCGATAATCCTAGTCCTGACAGCCTCCCGGCCATCATTATGATCGTCTCACCAGGGTCGACGACCCTCGCCGCGAGCAGCTTATTCTCACCGATCTTGAGCAGCTCCTCGGTTGCGTCCGATCCGCCGTTCATCAGGTCAACCATTGTGGTCTCGGTAAGCCCAAATGTCCCCTCGGACACGTTGAGCCGTTTGTCGTAGAATGGCACAACGCCCCAGATCAGTGATAGTTGATTGCAAGCGTCGGCCGAGGTTGTGAGGGCAAAGGTCTGCAGTCCCGATCTTACTGAAGACAAACGCCTAGCCATTAGACCTGATTCCGTAAAAACGGCGACCTTTTCTGTTTGCATCTCCTTGGCGGCGTAGGCAGCAGCTTTACAAAGAGCCTGGCTAGTCCGCCGCGACGGAGGCTGTGAGAATTTGATCGGCTTTCTTAATTGATCCGCCTTGATCGTTTCGGCGGCGTCAATGATCCTGACCATTGTTTTAATGGATTCGACCGGATACTTTCCAGCGGCAGTCTCCGCCGAGAGCATCACGGCGTCGCTGCCGTCCCATACCGCATTGGCGATATCGGAGGCCTCGGCCCGCGTGGGGAAAGGATGCTCGATCATGGATTGCAGCATCTGGGTAGCCGTGATAACAAATTTATCCTTTGCTATGGCGAGTTCGATTATTCGTTTTTGGTAAACGGGAACGAGTTCGACACTTGTTTCGACGCCGAGGTCTCCCCTTGCGACCATCACGCCATCTGTTTCCGCAATGATCTCAACAAGATTTTGTATCGCTTCGGCCTTTTCGATTTTGGCGACGAGCAGAGCACGACCTATTTCGCGTTTGTTCAGCCGCTTGATAATGTCTTTGACCTCTTTGCAGTCCGCTCCGGTGCGGACAAATGAAAGCGCGATGTAGTCAACATTTTGCTCCATCGCCCAGATCAGATCGGCATGGTCCTTTTCAGTCAGCGACGGGATCGGCAATGCGGTATTCGGCAGATTGATACCCTTGCGCTCGGCTAGAACTCCGCCAATGATCACGCGGCAGATCACGTCCGTTTCGGTTTTCGCTTCGACAATAAGCTCAATCGCACCGTCATCGACCAGTATCCGAGCGCCGGGTTCGACGACATCAGGCAGATCGGTGAAATTCGTCGAGACTCTCTCGGCATTTCCGGCCACATCCTGCGTTGTGATAGTAAATTGCTGTCCGCCGACGAGTATGACAGGGCGGCCGTCTTGTAAATTGCGGGTACGTATCTTCGGGCCTGACAGATCGACGAGTATCGCAATCGGTTGATCCATTTCAGCCGCCGCAACGCGAGCAATCCTGATCGTCTCGGTGTGCTCCTCCTGTGTGCCGTGCGACATATTGATGCGCACGGCGTTGAGGCCGGAGACAAGCATCGATTCGATAATTTCGAGCGTATTTGACGATGGGCCAAGCGTGGCGAGTATCTTTGCTTTTCTCATGTATTAGATCTTAGATCTCGGATATTAGATCTTAGTAAACCTTTCCAACAACATCTAATCGCCGCCCGACAGAGCAAGCATTTTCTGCAAATAGCTGTGAACCGTCGCGACAAAGGTTGAGTGCGACCAGGTAAGCGGTGACACGGATGTTGGTTTGCCCGTCAGCGGGTCGATCTGCTCAGCTAGCACACCGGAGGGCAGCGCCCGTTTTGTGACCCAATCCAGTATTTCCATGGCCGGTTTCAAATCATCCACCGTCTCGGCCCGGGCAATATAGTACTCGGCCAGCCAGAGCGTGCAAATAAACCACGAATTGCCTGTCACCATTTCTGAGGTTCGCATATATCCGTCATTTTCAAAACGTGCGACACCGCCGATATCAGTTTCATTTGTCAGCCTCTCCTCGATCGCCCGCATGGTGCCAATGACCATGGGGTCATTTACATCAAAGCAGCCGAAATAAAAAACTGCAAACAGCGATGCGTCGATGGTTTCGTCAGGCGTGAGATCGTCGTCACCGTTTGCCATTAGCGAACGCAAAAATCGACCCAATTCGTTGCTGTAAAGATGGCTCCGCATCCCCTCAACGATCTCGCCCGCAGCCATCGTGTAACTATCGGCCTTGACCGTATCGTCAAAAAGTCGGGCGAAATTCGCCGCCGCCCTTAGTCCCGCGACGACCGTCGCACAAGTAAAGGTATGCACACCGCGGCGGTCTTCCCACAGGTTCCAGCTCGGTTTTGGCAATCCCGTTCCGTCACGAAATGCGACGAGGAAATCGGCGGACTTTACGACGAGTTGGCGGTAAGCATGCTGAGCAAAATCTATATCGCGATATTTATCGTAGTGCTGCCATAGGGCCCACAGCACCAGCGAAGTCTCGTCTTCTTGAATAGGTACGAGCGGAATCTTGCGGTTTGCGTCCCAGGACGGGTGCCACCCTGAGGCGACAGTACCATCGGGATTGTATTTCTGCAAAAAATACCCGTTGTCGTGTACGATCCGGCAGCAGAATTCATAAAATCCGCGTGTCATTTCGCTGTAACCGGCCAGGTCAAGCGCGTGCGCAACCAAAGCCCCGTCTCGCGTCCAAAGATAACTGTAATGGTCGGTCGCCCGCTCGGTCACATCGTGGTCGTTAGCGGCGAGGATCGCCCCGCCGTCATCAACCTGAGTGTTGATAATAAGCAGTGAGCGCTTGTAAAAATCGACTATATGGTCGGGCAGACCGTCCGATTCGAAAGGGTTCTTATTGACCCAGGCCTTCCAGTAGTTTGAGGTGTATTCGAGGTAACCCGGGGGTCCCCGTTCGATAATGTGGCGATCGAGACGGGCAACCTCCTCATGCGAAGTCCCCGCCGCGATCCAATAATAAAATTCATGTTCACCATCGCTCTCGAGTCTAAAATGAACGCCGATGGTCGAATCAACCGATCCTTCGGTAGTCGCAGCTCCGTGAAGCACGCCGTCCTCGGCGTCACGCCATGTACCCTCATTTTGCCGAAACGCCTTGCGTCCGGTCGCAAATACATCAAAGTGCGGCTCCGTGTTTATCAAGAAATACCGGTGCTTTTTGTAATGTATGAGGGCCCGCGTTTCGGGATCGTAAAAAGCGGTGTCTCCGACGGTATTTTCGTAGATCCGAAAATCCTGATGTAAAAATACGCGTAGCTCACGCAAGCTGTCGCGAAGATTCCGAACCCTTATCCGCCGCAAATAAATGTTGTCATGGCTTGCGACCGTGTCGTTGCTGACTATGGATATGCCCAGTTTTGTGTTGGTCAACAGCACGCTGGTGACGAGAGTTTCGGGCAGATATTCGAGCGACCGCGTCCAATCATCAGAGGCGATCCACGAAAATTCACCATCCGCCCACACGCCGAACCGCGACGGAAATCCCTCAGTATGATTTTCCTGACCGACGTGCGGAAAATAGATATCGCGGATCTGGTATTTATCGTCGAAGTTTACAAGCAGGTTGCCGTTTCCGACTGGGATGTCTCTCATACAGCGGCGGCGTTAGTTAGTTTTTAGTGCCTGTTCGACAGCGGCATCCAGTTCGATTTGGATCGACGGGCTAAAACCAACGATCTTTTTTACGATACGGCCGCCGCGGTCAATGACGAGCGTTTGCGGAATGTCATCGCGATCGGAGAAAACAAGTCGACTCAGCTCATCTTCGGGAAAGGCTATCGGGTAATCCATCTTTGTGGTTGCGATAAAATTTGGTATCTTTGGCCGGTCCTCTTCACCGCCAACATTGAGGCCGACGACCTCGAGATTATCGGCGCCGTATTTTGCGATCAGCGAGTTCAAATGCGGTATCTCCTGCCGGCAAGGCGGGCAATACGTCGCCCAGAAATCAAGGATCACCGCCTTTCCCTTAAGACCGGATAACTTTCGCACTCTGCCCGCGGCATCTGTCCAGCTCATTTCGCCTAGCGGCTTTGAGGGTGGCAGCGGCACATTTGTAGTCCGCCGGTCGTTGATCGAAACCGGCTTCTCGGAAACCGAGACAGGGGCCGCCGCCGGCCGGCAAGCAGTTGAAAGTAAAAAGGCAAAAGTAAAAAGGCAATAACAGAACAGCTTCACAAACCTATTTTACACAACTTAGATTCAAATCTGCCTTTGCCCTCTTACTTTTTACTTTTGCCAAGACATCTTCCGCCTTTACTTTTACCCTCTCACTTTCTATTTTTACCTTGATGACATTTTATCCCCCAAATGTACAAGCCAGGTTTAGCCTGCCGCAAAATAATGGAGCTTGCGATTCAGCGGACGCCTCGGGAAGATCGGCGAGTTTTGAATGCGGCTCGTTTGTCAGTTTTGCTCTAAAGGTCGATCCGGTATCAAAAGTGGTTGTGTCGGCCAAGTTTTTAAGTAACGGCTGCGGATACATGATCGCTGCGGGCGATGTGCTGGCAGAAACCCTATGCGGTAAAAAGCCGCATGAGCTTCATGGACTCGATAGGGACGAGTTGCTGGAAAGGGTCGCTGTCGAACTCGGGGATTTTCCGGCCAATCGCTTTCAATGTGTTGAAGTTTGCATCCAAGCTCTTCGCTCGGCTTTTGCTGATCTCCGTGAACGGCAAGTAGAGGAATTTGGCGGAGAAAAGGCCCTGATTTGTACTTGTTTTGGGGTTTTAGAGGAAACGGTCGAAATACATATAAGAGAAAGATCGGTAAAAACGGTGAGCGAGGTGACGCAGGTCTGCAATGCCGGCGGCGGGTGCGGCTCATGCCGGATGTTGATCCAGGAGATGATCGATACGCAAAACGACGCAGCTTGACCATCGGCTGCCGCAGTATTTTATGATATACTCATCGAAATTCCACCCCCACGGGTGATGACTTTTTGGACACAATAATTTTCTGAAGATGGACGATCCTGCCAGTAGTATCCTGTTTTTATTTCTAAATACGGAATCTGTTGCCTCCATCACGCTGGGCGAGGCCATTATCGATATTGTCGCGATTTTCGTGCTTGTTGGCCTCAATGCCTTTTTTGTCGCGTCCGAATTTGCCTTGGTGTCCGTCAGAAAGACACGCGTTCAGAAACAGGCTGACGAGGGCAGCAGCGGTGCACTCGCTGCTCTCCGGCTGCTCGCCAACCCAACGCAATTTATTTCGGCGGTCCAGCTCGGCGTTACGCTTGCGTCGCTTGGCCTCGGTGTTGTCGGCGAGCCGACGATTGCCCAGCTTTTGATACCGGTGGCCGACGCCGCTGTTGGCGAGGGTTCGGCCACATATTTCGCTCACGGTGTTGCGATTGTCGTAGCTTTTTCGATCATTACATTTCTGCATGTTGTTTTGGGCGAACTCGTCCCAAAAATGTTTGCGCTCGAGCGTTCCGAGACTTTTGCCGTCCTTGCCGCTCGCCCGCTCGAATTCTTTGCAAAGGTTTTTTCCCCGATACTCTGGATCCTCAATTACGCGGGCCGCCTTTGCGGAAAGCTATTGGGACTTTCGTCCACGCTCGACCACACCTCGATCTATACTGAGGACGAAATTCGCCAACTGATAACTCTCTCGCAGGAGGGCGGCCAGATCAACGAAGAGGAGCGTACTCTCATCAATAAGGTTTTCGAGTTTTCGGAAACGACCGTAAAAGAGGCGATGATACCGCGAACCGAGATCATCGCGATCCCTGAAAATTGCAGTTTCAACGAGATCGCTACCTCCTTCCAGAAACACGGTTATTCGCGTCTGCCGGTCTATCGCGATTCGCTGGACGACATCGCGGGCTTTGTCCACAGCAAGGATTTGGTCGCTTATACACTTCGTCCTAAAAGTTTTAAGCTCGCGGAGGTCATCCACAAACCAAACTATGTCGTCGACACCGCCCGGCTCGAGGATGTCCTGCGACAAATGCAAAATGAAAAATTCCATTTCGGCTTTGTCGTCGATGAGCATGGCGGCGTCGAGGGCATAATCACGCTTGAAGACCTGCTCGAGGAGATCGTCGGCGACATCTCCGATGAGCATGACGTCGAGGTCAATGAACAGATCGATCCGCAGCCCGATGGCAGCTATTTACTTGACGGTAGTCTTGCTGTTCGGGATATTAACCGGCGGCTTGAGATGCATCTGCCTATATCCGAGGGCTACACCACGATCGCCGGTTTTCTAATGTCAGTCTCGGGACAGATACTAGAGGAAGGCCACACGGTCCCCTTCAACGGCCATATTTTCAAAGTCGAAAAAGTCGATAAGCGCCGTATTAAACAGGTTCGGATGAATAGAGGTGAGACATAAGAATTTAACGCAAAGTTGCCGAAACGTGAGGAAAAGAATTAGTGTCTTGCTTTGCGTCTTTGCAACTTCGCAACTTTGCGTTAAAAATCATAATCGAGGTTTTTAATAAATGAGCTTTATTGAGCAGGTTTGGGCACGCGAGATAATGGACTCGCGCGGAAATCCGACGATCGAGGCCGAGGTAATCTTGGAAGACGGAACACAGGGCCGCGCTGCCGTTCCGAGCGGGGCATCGACGGGCGAGAACGAGGCGGTTGAGCTTCGGGACGGCGATAAAAGCCGTTATATGGGCAAAGGCGTTCTGACCGCCGTCGAGAACGTAAACGAGACGATCAGCCGCGAACTTGAGGGCCTCGATTGCCTCGACCAGACCCTTATCGATCAGACGATGATCGACCTCGACGGTACTGAGAATAAATCAAAGTTGGGTGCTAACGCTCTGCTTGCCGTGTCGCTTGCAAATGCTCGCGCCGCCGCGGCTTTCCAGGAAATGCCGCTTTACCGCTACATCGGCGGCACAAACGCCAAAACGTTGCCAGTGCCGATGATGAACATACTCAATGGCGGTGCTCACGCAGACAACAACGTCGATTTTCAGGAATTCATGGTCATGCCGGTCGGAGCCGAAAGCTTTACCGAGGCTCTCAGATGCGGTGCGGAGATATTTCACAACCTGAAAACTGTGCTTAAATCACGAGGGCTTTCGACCAGCGTTGGTGACGAAGGCGGTTTTGCTCCGAATCTCAAATCAAATGACGAGGCGGTCGAAACCATTCTCGAAGCCATCGATATCGCCGGTTACAAGGCAGGCGAAAATGTAATGATCGCCCTCGATCCAGCTTCCAGCGAATTCTATAAAGACGGGAAATACATCTTTAAAAAGTCTGACAACCGGGAACTCTCGTCTGAGGAGATGGCCGCCTACTGGGCTGACTGGTGCGGAAAATACCCGATCATCTCGATCGAGGACGGCATGGCCGAAAACGATTGGGACGGCTGGAAAAACCTGACCGGAAAGGTCGGCGAAACGGTGCAGCTTGTCGGTGACGATCTGTTTGTCACAAACGTCAAATTTCTGCAAAAGGGAATCGATCTTGGTGCGGCTAACTCGATCCTCATAAAGGTCAATCAGATCGGTACGCTGACTGAAACGCTTGATGCGATTGAGCTTGCTCGCACAAACAACATGACAGCCGTCATCTCGCACCGCTCCGGCGAAACCGACGACAGCTTCATTGCCGACCTCGCCGTCGCCACAAACGCCGGACAGATCAAAACCGGGAGTCTGTGCCGCAGTGACAGGATTTCCAAGTATAATCAGCTCCTGCGTATTGAAGAGGACCTTGGCGATTCTGCTGTCTATCCTGGCAGAAAAGCCTTCTATCAGATAGGTAAATAAGGTCGCCTGTTTTTCTTTGCGTCGTTCCGTCTCTGCGGGGGACTCGTTTTCCCGCAAAGCCGCAGAGATGCAAAGAGGAAAAAGCTATGAACCTCCGCGATGAAATACTTGCCGAGCATTCGAAACGGCAGACAAAGAAGATCACCGATTGGGTCGGTGACGACGCGGAAAGGTTTGCAGATCTGATGGACCTTTTCCTCGGCGATGTCTATCGAATTACGCAGCGGGCCGGCTGGCCGTTGAGCAACTGCATCGAGAAACATCCCGAACTGATCAACCCCTATTTTCCGAAACTGCTAAAGCAGCTTGGTCGTGATGATGTACACATTGCTGTCCGCCGCAATGTTGTCCGCCTGCTTCAGTTTGTCGAGATTCCAAAACGATATGCGGGACGTGTGTTTGAAGTCTGTTACTGTCTTTTAGACGATCCGTCGGAGACCGTTGCGGTCCGGTGTTTTTCGTTGTCAGTCGCGGCAAAATTGGCAAAAGATTCGCCTGAGCTATTAGATGAGCTGCGGCTTGTTGCGACAAAATATCCGCAATTCGCCACGGCCGGATTCCGCAGCCGAATCCGCCGCGTACTTGGTGTGGCATGAAAGGGACCATTGTTCTATGGAAGGTACTCGCAAATTCCTTGTACGCCACAAAGCGGATTCGTTTATAATCAATAATTGACTCGTGTTCTGGCGGCCCGCTGTTTATGAACCCAATCAATTCAGGAACCAGACGCCCCGTTGCCCTCGTCATCCTTGACGGTTGGGGCTACGCGCCGCGAACTGAGGGAAATGCGATCGCGATCGCTCACACGCCGTATTATGATCAGATCTGCAGTCAATTTCCGATGACGACCCTCGCAGCCTCCGGTTTCAGTGTCGGCCAGCCGGATGAGCAACCCGGCAATGCCGAGGTCGGCCATCTCAATATCGGTACCGGACGGCCCGCGCAAACCGAGATCGCCCGGATAAAAAACGCCTTGGCGTCGGGCGATTTTATGGAAAACGATGTCATAAACCGTGCATTTTCTAAGGCGAAGGCATCGGATTCGGCGGTTCATCTTATCGGCCTTTTGAGTGATGGCGGTGTTCATTCATCGACCGAAAATTTGTTTGTCCTCCTGCGAATGGCCAAATCTCACGGCCTCGAAAAGGTCTATGTTCACTGCATTCTCGACGGGCTCGACGTGCCGCCGCGAACGGCCGACATATATGTCGAGGCGCTTGAGATAAAGCTTGCGGATATCGGCGTCGGCGAGATTGCCACGCTTTGCGGCCGCTTTTTTGCGATGGACAGCGGCGAGCGGTGGGAGCGGACGGCCCGCGCATTTACGATGCTCGTTCATGCCGAGGGCGAACGCACTCGTGACGCCGTGTCGGCCATACGTAACTCGTTTCTTCGCGGTATCTCTGACGAATTTATCTCTCCAGTTATTATCGAAAAATTACAGGACGAGCCTGTGGCAACTGTCAAAAATGGCGATCTGGCCGTCTTTTTTAATCATCGTGCGGATGGAATGCTGCAGCTAGTACGTTCGCTGTGCGTACCGGACGGGTCAGCATCCGTCAAACCGAGTGTCGATACTGTCTGCCTCACGGAATATGACGCGGCGTTCAATTTGCCCGCTGCCTTCCGTCAGATACCAGAAAAAGGAACGCTTTCGGAAGTCTTGTCCGCGCTTGAGATACCAAATTTCAAAATCACCGAAACGTCGCGTTTTCAACATTTAACCAAATTTTTTGATGGCGGGGCAGATTCGCGGGCCGATTGCGAGCAACACATCCTAGTACCCGCCAGATTAGGGGCCGCCGATCTTCAACCGGAATCACAGAGTTTTAAGATCGCTGACAAGCTACTTTACAGCCTAAAGACGGCGCCGAACGGTGTATTCGTTGCCAATATGCCGGCGGCGGATATGATGGCCGAGTCGGGCGATGTAGAGAGGACAGTCGCCGCGATCCAGTTTATTGATACCTGTATTGGCGGCATCTGCGAAACGGTCCAGCAGGCAGGTGGCGTTGTCATTCTTACTTCGACCCACGGGAATTGCGAGGAAATGCTGCATTATGAGACGGGTAATACGAGTTTTTCCCCGACCTCAAATCCTGTGCCGTTTCACTATCTCGACAGCCAATCTACGGGGCTGCGTCTGCGTGACGACGGTGTTCTCGCGGACATCGCACCCACGATCCTTGGCACCCTCGGTATCGAAAAACCGCCGGAGATGACGGGCTCAGATCTCAGAATGTTGTAAAATAGCCGCTTGGATCAGCAACCTTTCGATTTCAAAAATATCCTCGTGATTCATTTCGGCCAGCTTGGCGATGTCGTACTGGGTTTGCCCGCGCTCCGTGCGATCCGCGAAAGATTCCCCCAGGCCCATATAACGGTTTTGGCGGGAAAAGTGCCGGATCAGGTAATACGGCTATCGGGACTAGCTGACGAGGTCATAGCGGTCGACCGGGTCGAGCTCCGCGATGGTCCAAAATTGCGATCTGTTGGTAAGATAATAAAGCTTGTATGGATGGTCCGGCGATTACCCGCCGAGTTGGTGATAGACCTTCACAGCCTCGCGGAAACAAATATCCTTGCTTTTCTGTCACGGGCAAAATATCGGCTTCTCGCAAATCGCGAAAGCCGCTCGCTCGATATTCTTTCAAACTTTCGCCCAAAACCGCCAAGAGAAGATAAATCAAAACACCTTCGTGAGCGCTATTTGGATGTACTAACGCCGCTTGGGGTAGAGTGGACGTCTGATCAAATTTTTCTCGTTGCATCCTCGGGTGATTCTGAATATGTAGACAAGGCCTTTTTCTCGGGGACGATGCCGACGGTCGGACTATTTCCCGGGGCCGGGCATCCCAGCCGTTGTTGGGCCTTGGAAAATTTTGCCGCTCTGGCCGTACGACTCGCAGCTGAGGGGCAGCGGCCCGCTGTTTTTCTAGGACCCGAAGAAGCGGGAATGCGGGAAAAAGTGAGCCGATCGTTCCCGGAAAATACTGTTATCATAGATGGCCTCTCAATTGCGCAGTTCATCGCCGCCGCGGGCCGACTCGAGATGTTTGTGACAAATGACACCGGTCCGATGCATCTTGCCGCATGCGCCGGTTCACCCGTCCTGCTTCTCCTTGATGAAAAGGCCCCGACGACCTATCTGCCCATGACGGACCGGCTTGAGATAGTTCAGCATGGCCCAATAGCGGGGATCGCGGTTGACGAAGTGTATCGGGCGGTTGCATCGCTTAGATCGAAGATCCACGCCGTGGGTAAGTGACATGAGCCGTACAGAAATGTTAATCTTTTTTTCTTTTAGACAGTCATCATCTTATTGCAGAGTAGTTATTTTATGATTGAGGAGTTTGTTTTTGACAACTCGGCAGAACGTCGCAAAGTGCGTCAAAACGGCACCGGATGGATCGAGGTGATCGCCGGGTCGATGTTTTCAGGCAAATCGGAGGAGCTCATCCGCCGTCTCAAGCGGGCGCGGATCGCACGGCAAAAGGTGCAGGTTTTTAAGCCGGGAATAGATGTCCGCTATTCTGACGAGGAGATAGCCTCGCATTCGGGCCAAAAACATCTTTCGATAGCGGTGGCATCGACGGCAGAGATGATGAAACAGGTTCTGGCCGACACGCAGGTCGTCGGAATCGATGAGGCCCAGTTTTTTGACATGGCAATAATTGACGCCGTTAACCATCTAGCCGAAAACGGCAAGCGCGTCATTATCGCGGGGCTCGATCAGGATTATACCGGCAAACCGTTCGAGCCGATGCCGCAACTGCTTTCGATCGCGGAATTTATCACCAAGACCCATGCCATCTGCGTCAAATGCGGAGCGACCGCCAACTACTCGCAACGGACCGTCGAATCAGACGCCCGCGTCGAGGTCGGGGCGAGCGACAAGTACGAAGCCCGATGCCGTAAATGTTTCGTCCCGCATGCCGACACACCAACACCGGAGTAAGTCGGTAAAGTCTCGGGAACCGAGCGAGTCTAGGAAGTCGAGGAAGATATTGACTCCCTACACTCCATTGACTCTCAAGACTACTTAACCGCTTTCATCGAATAGAGTACCGCTGCGAAGTCGTCCTCGTGTTTTCCGAAGTTCGATCCTTTTGTTGCAGTCATTACATTTACCTGTTGCTTTTGACCTAGATAGCTGCGATAGGCGATCCACTGGTGTCGTCGCGGGTCGTCCTTATTTTGCGGCGGGGCCTCCGTAAATTCGACACCCGTAATACCGTCGATCTCCGTCATTTTCACAGATTCGTATTTGCCGTTCTTTAGCTGCTGCAGAGCCTGATCAAAATAAGCCTTTTGGCTGACATCCATCGGGAAACTGTCGGGCATGGCCGAGATCGATACGATCAGCGATGCATTGTCAGGCGAAGAATAAAAGAATTGCTCCTTTCCGACGTTCATCTTTTTCCAACCGGCAGGCAGCTTCCACGACAGGCCCTGATCGTCCCATTTTGTCTCGGTGCTGCCGTCAATTATTGCCTGCTGTGATCCGCTGATCTTCGGCTTTTCGGCCGCGGTCGGCGATGATGACGAATTCGAACCGGTAGTTGTGCCGTTCGAATTGCTTCCGCCCGATCCTGTGAGGCCTTTTAATCTATCCCCCAGCCCGCAAAAAGACAACGCAAAAAAGATCAGTCCTAGCGTAAGAAACGTTTTCATTAAATAGAGCCTCCGGTGTGCAATTTTAAAACTGCCCTATTGTTACCGCAATCGATAAAATATGCAATGCGAACAACAGGTCAACCTTTCCTTTTAGGCATAAAAAAGAGAGGCACAAAAGCCTCCCTCTTTCGTACGAGCACACGCTTGCGGTTACTTAGACGGGCGCAGTACCCACGCAACGAGACACGCGACCAAACATACGCCGATTATGATCTCGCACCAGATGTACGACATAAAATCGCTATAGACGCCGATCGGCGGAACGTTTGGCTGCGAATTGCGGATCGCATAGAAGCCGAAAAGCATCGCTCCCATAAATGAGAACATAGCGATCTCGACCTTTCGCCCGCGCATAAACAGGCTGATGACGAGGAACAGAATCCCGATCGTCAGCACCCAGGTCAGGATGGACACAAACATCGACACAAACACCACCGTTCCCGAACGCTCAACATGCGTTTCGATACCGACATAGTCCACTTCGGTATATTTTGCTTTGGCCGCGTCGATCTTATAACCGGGGATCGAGCCGAGGAAATCGACTGAGATCGCGAGATCTGCGTCGTCATCTTCGGCCTTGGCGGGCTCGGTCGCGTGTTCGCCGCCAGCGGTTTCCTTGGGAGCGGTTGCCGGGGCGTCGGCCTTCTTCTTATCGTCAACCTTTCCTTTGGTGATATAGATGTCGATGTCGGTAATGTATTTGTCAAAGGGATATTGCGTCGCCTGGCCCTCGTGCATGTTAAAAACGGCCTCGACGGGCGTCATCAGCTTGCCCTTGGCAAAATCGATCTCCTGCTTGCCGTTCGCGCTGTTTACATACAGTTTTAGCTCCTGCTTGAGTGTACCGTCCTCACCTAAAAGATTTTCGCTCGGTTCAAACTCAAACCTTGCCGACGCATCGCCCTTGATCGGGTCGATCGACATCAGCTTTACATGCGTCTCGATATGGCTGGCCTCTTTGTCGCCTTGCTGCGATATATCTATCACCTTTTGCCCGCTCTCGGCGTTAAAAACGCTGAGCGTGTAAAGCATCGCCGCACCCACGACCGCGAGCACAATGACACCGACGATCACCTCTTTTAACGATATATTATCTGACATATACAATTTTCTCCTGAGTTGCTTTCGTTGAAATTCCTTATGGATTGTTGACATTCTAACCCAAATCCCCTGTTGGAACCACTTTTATAAGAGTAGGTTTTTTCTAAATCTGCAAGAAAGTATTTTCGGTGCGTTCCGTCTATATAAAAGCGACGCTCTCCCGAGCAAAATTAAATTAGTTTTCTAAAAGGAGTTTGTTTATGAATACGAAACTTATTGCAGGTATTTTGTCGGTGTTTGGGGTGATCGTCGGCGTCGCGGCTAGCGTGTCCGCACAGAGCGGAAATTACACTGTTTCGGCACCTTATACATTTAAGAATCTCTCCATTTTCTTGATCCACGGCATGGACGAATCAAATAAGGGCAACGTCATGACGCTGCAGGAGGCCATGGAGCGAAAGCTCTTTCGCGTTTATGAAACGTCGAACGTGAACGAGCTCGAGGTCGAGAATCTGTCCAAAGATCTCGATGTTTTTATCCAGTCGGGCGACATCGTCAAGGGCGGCAAACAGGACCGAATTCTCGCCGTTAGCATCATCATTCCGGCGCGTTCGGGCCGTGTAAAGATCGAAGCTTTTTGTGTCGAATCGGGTCGATGGCAAAAACGCGGAAATGAAGAATCGAAGGAATTTACGAGTTCGAACGACCGCATTGTCACCAAGGAGCTTAAGATCGCAGCGAATGCGACACGCTCGCAGCAAGAGGTTTGGGGCAAGGTAAGCGAAGCTCAGGCGAGTCTGGCAAAAAACGTGGGCGGGTCGGTCGCGGGCGATTCGGCTTCGAGCCTGCAATTGAGCCTTGAAGACAAAAAGGTTGTCGCCAACGTCGATGAATACGTTAAAAAACTTAGCAACATCATTGATGGCAAATCCGACGTGATCGGCTATGCTTTTGCGATCAACGGCCAGATCAACAGCGCGGATATCTATGTGTCGAACGCATTATTCAAAAAGCTTTGGATGAAGATGCTCAAGGCGTCGGCGACCGAGGCAGTTTCAGCTTCGCGGGGAGTAAGGCTCGCGGATCCGGTCAAATCGGACTCAGTCAACGGGTTTCTAAAAGACGCCGAAAAAGCCGCATCGACCGAGCGCTCGGCGAGCGCCGGGGCACGACTTGTCAAACGCGAGGACAAGGACAATATAATGATCGATGCCGTCGATGAAAAAACTAAGACGATAGTGCACCGCAGCTATGTCAAGAAACCGTAGCTCAGTTTGACCGTTGATCTTCGCGATCTATGGTCGAAAGGGCCTTCGATCTCCGCGCGCGGCATCGTCGCTGTACCGCATGCGGAAATCGAAGGCCAAAATTCCATTCACGCTCTTTTGCTAGTTTGACGCGGAATCCTTATTCATCAAACCGAGCACTGCACCGATGACCCCGCCGCCGAGGGCACCCATAAGAAGCGCCCCTAAGATATCCGCGATAACCGGTGTGTAGTTTTTTGACATATTCATAAAGGCCATGAACATCAGCTGGTAGCTGAGAGCAATCAAAAACCAGACGACCGCTCCGCCCTTGACGCCGCCGATAAAGGTGCTGATGCTTGCCCATTTATCAAAGATGTAGGCCAGCAAAAACGCGGAAACGAAATTGGCCAGGACGAGGGGGATCCATACCGGTGTTTCCTTCATCAATCCCGGGTAGACTATCATATTCGGTTTCATCACCATCGGATCGAGAAGAAGCCCGTAAATAACAAAACCAAGAACAAAAAACGCGATACCGCCGGCTACTGTCGCCGCTAAAACTCTTGCAAGCATAGATAAACTCCTGTTAGCAAAAAACTTACCCTAAAGCCCTTGAAATGAATTGTGGGTTGAACAGTGGAAAATTAGCCGAGTTTGGCGGGATTGTCAATGCGTGGCGGAGCGAGGTTTCGCTGAGTTTCGAAATGGCGCACGATCTCGGTCGCGGTCTTAAACCCGACAAACGGCTTTAGCTCTGCACCCGTCGCCTTGGCAATACGCTCGATCGAGCCAAATTCGCGTAGCAATTTCATCTTTCGCTTGTCGCCGACGCCCGGTATCTCGGACAATTCGGATGAGAAGTCGCGTTTTTCGCGGCGTTTGCGGTGAAACTCGATCGCGGTTTTATGTGTCTCTTCGCGGACTTGTAAAACAAGCCGAAACGCAAGCGAATTGCGGTCGAACGGGATCGGACGGTCTTCGCGGCCATAAATCAGGAGATGTGAGATCTGATTATGCTGTTTTGGTGGTTTTACCAGGCCGACAAGCATGATTTGCTCGAGGTCAAGGGCTTGCATCGCTGCCGCTGCGGCCGAAAGCTGACCTTTGCCGCCGTCGATAAAAATGAGCTGGGGCAATGGTTTTTGCTCATCGGTCAAGCGTCTGTAACGGCGAAACACCGCCTCATGCATTGATGCAAAATCATTGGCCCCGTCAACGGTCTTGATGATGAACCTTCGGTAATGCGCCCGGGCGGGCTTACCGTTTTCAAAAACTACGATGCCTGCGACATTCTCGGCACCCGAGATATTTGAGATATCAAACGACTCGATCCGATGAGGGAAATACGAAAGTTCGAGCATCTCCTGTAGTTCCTCAAGCACCTTTGCACTATCAGCCTTTAGCACCCGGAAACGCTGTTCGAACGCGATCTTTGCATTGGTCTCGACCAAGGTCACAAGATGCCGGTTTTTACCGCGTTTTGGGTCGAGTATACGCACCTTGCGGCCTCGCCGCTCGGTCAAGAGTTGTTCTAAGATCGCGCGGTCCTCAAAATCCTGCGGCACGTGGATCTCGAGTGGGACGTAGTCGGTCGAGTAATACTGGATCATCACGTCGCCCAAAAATTCCGAGGGGTCAAACGTTTCGTCCTCAGGCATATCCTCCCAAAAAAACTCGCGGCGGCCCACGATCCGGCCTTCGCGCATAGTAAAAAGCTGTAATGCCAGCCGCTGCTTTTCGCGGTAAAAGCCGATGATGTCGATGTCGCGGTCGGGTGTCGTCGCCATTTTCTGCGTCTCGCTTAGAGAGAGAACAGTTCGGTGCAGATCGCGGTATTTTGCGGCCAATTCGTACTTATTTTCCTCGGAGTATTGCCACATTCGCTGTTCCAGCGTTTTTGCAAGCTCTTTATTTTTCCCCTCAAGCAATATCTTGACATCGGCGGCGGCTTCACGGTATTCCTCCTGTGTACAGAGGCCTTTGACGCATGGGCCGAGACACCGTTTGAGGTGATATTCGAGACACGGACGCGGCAATTTGCCTGTGATCTCGATCTCACAGGTTCGCAGCTGAAAGGCACGATTTACCAGGTTGAGCGTTTTACGCGCGAGCGACGTGGGAAGGAATGGGCCGAAGTAATGCGAGCCGTCGCGAACGAGGCGCCGAGTGACGACCACCTTTGGAAACGGTTCGTTTGTCAGCTTAAGATGCGGGTACGACTTGTCGTCCTTGAGGAGGACGTTAAATCGCGGTTTGTGTTTTTTTATCAGGTTCGATTCAAGGACTAAAGCCTCAACCTCATTATCTACAACAATAAACTCAAAATCCGCGATGAGCCGCACAAGCTGCTGCGTCTTTGGGTCCATGTTGCGGCTCGACTGAAAATACTGCCGCACACGGCTGCGCAGGTTCTTTGCTTTGCCAACGTAGATGATCTTTCCCGCCTCGTTTTTGTGGATATATATCCCGGAGGCGGTCGGCAGATCTTTAAGTTTCTCGGCGATGGTCACATCCTCGATTTTAGCCACAGACGACACAGAGAAGCAAAGTAAGGCTTAATAGACTGGACGCTATACCGTTTTTATTAAAATTGAATAAATCAAATTCAATCCTCTTAGGTCTCTGTGGCAAAACTTCTTACTTTGCGTTCTGGGCGGCTTTGCGTAAAACTTCCTTTGTGAAAACTAAACTGACCAAATCGCCGACTGAAGCCGCCGAATTTGTTAAACGCGGCGGTATTGCCGCATTTCCGACGGAGACGGTTTATGGTCTCGGTGCCAGCGTTTTTGACGAATCGGCGATTGCCGCGATATTCGAGGCCAAGCGCCGTCCGGCGGACAACCCTCTTATCGCACATATCGCAGACTTGGCGCAGATAAAAAGTATTACCTCCAAGGTCACAGAAAACGCCGAAAAATTTATTGATGTTTTTTTTCCGGGACCATTGACGATAGTTTTGCCAAAATCGGATGCGGTGCCGAAGATTGCGACCGCCGGGCTGGACACAATTGGAATTAGAATGCCGCGTTTTGATATTGCTCGGCAGTTTATTGAGGCATGTGGTACGCCGGTCGTCGCTCCATCGGCAAATCTGTCGGGGCGACCAAGTCCGACGACGTGGCAGGCCGTTGCCGAGGATCTTGACGGACGTATCGATTGTATTCTAATGGCTGAAGCGACGGAGATCGGCCTGGAATCGACGGTTGTGGACTGCTCGGGCGCAGTTCCAATACTGCTTCGTGCGGGTTCGGTTTCGCTTGCTCAATTACAAGAAATAGTACCGGAAACGCTTCTTTACAACCCGCTTAGGAATGAGCCGCCAAAAAGCCCGGGTCTCAGACATAAACATTACTCACCCCGCGCCGCCGTGATCTTGTTAAATCGCGACGAGATCATAAACGCCGGGCCCCAATCCGCGTTTATTGGCTTTTCCGAGCCGGACGGTCATTTTGCATTAATTAGAATCTGCGATTCGGTTGACGATTACGCGCATTCCGTTTTCGAGTTTTTCCGCGAATGCGACCGCCGCGGTATCACGGCAGTCTATTGCGAGATGATTGAGGAAACAGGTATCGGGGCGGCCCTGATGGACAGGCTCCGGCGGGCGGCAGAGAAATGAAAGCTATTTTGGTCTAATGGCGTAAATTGCAAGCTCGCCGTTATCTCTTATCATCTCGGCCGTCAGCAGACTGCTTTCGGTCAATTGTTTTTGATATTCGAGCGGCACCAAAACAAGGGCAGTTTTTGCATTTGCCCGCTGCATCTCGGAGACGATCTCCGCGGGGCTGTATAGCTTTTTCTGTTTACCGTCTGGATCACGAAGTAATCGTCCGGCGGCGTAAAATTCTGCGCTGTGTGAGATCGTATGTAGACAAAAAACGGGTTCCGAAGTGTATCCCCGTCGCTCACTCGCGGTGATCAGACCACTGACTGAATCGCCATCCGCGAAACGGGGAACCATGAATATCGCGAGCAAAATCACCGATAGGAATACCAAGCCGGCGGCAGACATTACGGCCGTCCGCCATTTGTGGTTTTTCTCAACAAGTTTGAAAACATATACCCCCGCAAAGATTACGGCTGCGGGGACCGCAGGCAGAATGTAGCCGGGTAGTTTAGAGCCCGACAGGGAAAAGAAAACGAGCGGAACCGCGAGCCACGCCGCTGAAAAAAGGAGCAGGGGTGAAGTGGAGAAATCGAGAGGTGATGCCATTTCAACTGCGGTCTCGGTTTTTACACCCCTTTTGTGAATCAGTCCTTTTCCGTACGTCCAGACTCCGGCAAAAAAGAATGGCGCCCACGGCAGGATCATTAGCGGCAGAATCCATAAAAAGAAGTAGAACGGCTGCGGATGCTGATATTTGTTTGAGGTAAAACGCTGAAAATGGTGCTGGATGATGAATTCGTCAATAAATGGCCAACCGTGACGGAGGTACATCGGCACATACCAAATTGCCGCAACTGCGAGAGCGAGGGTCGTCCCCCAAAGCAGACTTATGACGAAGCTCCGGGTCGGAAATTTCCATGCCAACACATGATAAAACCCGACTATCGCAAACGGGAAGATTATTCCGACTAGGCCCTTGGCTAGTAACGCGATACCGATAAAAAAATAAAACGAAATAAGCGGTAGGTGAAATGTGGTAAACGAGCGCCTTTTTGCCTGATCGAAAATAAAAAAGCCGACAAGGGAAACCGTAACGGGAAACGTAATAATAATGTCAAAACTCGCACCATGTGAAAAGACGAGAATGCCGAGCGTGGACGCCGCGATCAGAGCGAGCCAATAGGGGAAGTTACCAGCCACAGGGCGCACCGGGATCTTTGAGACTGGTTCGTTACCATCGGCCATTTCGTATGTCTCAGCGTTCTCTTTGGCTACACCCCTTCCCAATAACCAGAGACTCGCGACCGTTCCCAGTCCGCACAACGCGGGGCCGAGGCGTGCAGCAAATTCATTGACGCCAAAAAGGTGATACGACGCGATCTCAAACCAATAGAGGAGCGCCGGTTTTTCAAACCAATTGAAACCGCCGAGTGTCGGCGTGACCCAATCTCCCCGTTCAAACATCTCACGGGCGACCTGTGCGTATCGCGGTTCATCAGGCCCGACAAATGGCAGAGTCAGGCCCGCGAAATAGGCTGCCAGAGCCAACATCGCTAATAGAACCCAGAAGAGCCCTGAGCTCGGAATACGGATTGCGGAATCGAACTTTGTCATTTTCAGAGACTTGGCCGAAAATGCTAAGTATTACTGAATTTTTTTTTTGATTCAATACAGCCAATGCAAGAAATCCGCGATCCACAGTCTTCAACCGTCCTTTGCAGGGTCGCCGCAATAGGCGTCGGGAGCCTTGGGCGGCATCACGCACGAAATTACTCCGAGCTTGCCGCTCAGGGCAGAGTCGAGATGGCCGGCGTGTGCGATGCGGCACCCGAAACGGCAGCGGCGATAGGCTCGGAGCATGGCACCAACCACTTTACAAATTGGCGCGACCTGCTCGGTAAGGTAGACGCGGTATCGATAGCTACGCCGACCGAAACGCATTGTGAGATCGCATGTGCTTTTCTGGCAAACGGCGTCCACGTCCTCGTCGAAAAGCCGATCGCTCTGACCCTGGCTGAAGCCGACAAAATGATCGATGCGGCAAAAGCCTCAGGGGCAAAACTTATGGTCGGCCAACTCGAACGCTTCAATCCGGCGATGGTTGCTCTCCGCCCGCACGTGACGCGCCCGCTATATTTCGAGATTCACCGAGTCTCGCCGTTTCCAAATCGGTCGCTCGATGTCGATGTTGTGCTTGATGTGATGATCCATGATCTCGATGCGATCCAGTGGCTTGTTGGTGAGGACGTCCGCGTCTCGGAGATACGGGCGGTAGGGATACCCGTGATCTCAGATAAAGTCGATGCGGCCAATGCCCGAATTGAGTTTGAGAATGGCGCGGTCGCAAATATCACCGCTTCGCGGATTGGTACGGAGAAAATACGAAAAACGCGATTTTATCAAACGAATTCCTACGTTGTTCTGGACTATGCGACAAAATTTGCATCCGTCACTTCGCTCAATCCGCAAGCTGCTCATCCGCTTGCCGGCATCTCGATAAACCGCCTTGAGATCAACGATGTGGAACCTCTGCGCGCGGAGATCACGGCTTTTCTTGCCTCGATAGAAACTGACACGGCTCCTCCGATTACCGGCGAAGACGGCCGTCGGGCCTTAGAACTGGCGGTGGGAGTGCTCGCAAAGATTGAAGCACATAACGATCGTTTGACTGGATCGCAAGGATCCGTGCTCGCCAAGACGTGATTGCCCAAAAAAAGAGGCCGAAGCCTCCATCGAAAATTTAATTTGACTTGAGAACTAAGCTGTTGCCTCATCGGCCTGCTCACCGGTTCCGGCAAATGATCTCAGCCATTCCTGCGTTTTTGCAAGTTTTTCGGCACCGTTCGGAGCGTCCATAATGACCTTTTCGAGATTCTTGAATGCGTCAGGATTTTGAAACTTCTCACGCAGCTCAGCCAAAAACGGCTCGACCTTTGCGAATGTCATGATGTGTTCACCGACCGTTTCGTTAAACATGTCGGCATCGATTGCCCCATGATTTACGAGTGCTCCCGCCATGTCCCAATAGGACGTAACCATCCGCAGATAGCCTCCAACCTCTGGGTCCATCATCGTCTGCCAATATTCCTCAGCACTGGTCGGGTTGAAACCGAAAAGCCAGTTTCTGGCCTCTCTCATCTTGGTCTCACGACGGAGATCGTATAGTTTTAAAATAAGATCCGCAGATTCCACTTTGCTCATGTTTATTACCTCTCGTATAGAATTGGAGTTTTTAGTCTATGCACGGCCGGTATTGATGTCAATAATTCTCAAAACAAGTTAAGTGAAATGTAATGAATGGTGGAGAATATAAGTAGAGTGGAGAAACAGATCTCAAAATTTCTGCAAGAACGTATAGACGCCGGCGATTTCCCGTCAGCTGTCTACTTGGTCGCCGAAAAAGGCGAGATCGTTTTTCACGAAGCTCTCGGCTATGCCGTTGTTGAACCCGAACGGATCGAGGCGAAGCCCGATACGATCTACGATCTGGCGAGCTTGACCAAGGTATTGGTGACCGGATTGCTTGTCGCAAAGCTCGTTGAAATGAAAGAAGCGAGGCTCGACGATCCGGCTTCCGTTGAAAGCAATAGCAACCTGAACGGAGTTACGCTCGAAAGTTTGCTCACACATACGTCGGGATTACCTGCTTGGAAGCCGTTCTATTTACTTGTCGATGAGCATTCCGAGGTGGTGAGCAATATCCTATCGAACGAGATAAGTTCTGAGCCCAAGGTTCTTTATAGTGACTTGAATTCTTTGCTTTTGGAATCTTTAATAACAAGTCGATTGGGTTGGCCATTGGATCATATTTTAAGATTGGAGATATGTGGTCCGCTTGGTTTGGCTGAAACCGGATTTAATCCGAATCCAAAGTTGCAAAACCGAATAGCCGCGAGTGAAAAAGGAAATCAGTTTGAAAAGCAGACCTGTACCGAACTTGGTTATCTTGATGAAAAGAACCCAGTCGCTATCGCTCCCGGTTCTGACCAACTCCGCGATCCGCAATCCGCATTCCGCGATTATCAGATCTGGGGCGAGGTCCACGATGGCAATGCTTATTTCATGGGCGGGGTTGCGGGGCATGCAGGACTATTTTCGACCGCCGAAGAGGTCTTTAAGATCGCACAGCAATTTTTGCCAAATTACACGACGTTATTAAAGCCGGAAACCTGCAAGCTTTTCCGGACCAATTTTACTCCGGGAATGAACGAGCATCGCTCTTTCGCCTTCCAGCTCGCATCGACGCCGGACTCGACCGCCGGGACCATGATGTCGCCCGAAAGCTTTGGCCATCTTGGGTTTACGGGAACGAGCCTGTGGATCGATCCGGTTAAAGACCGTGTGTTTATCCTGCTCACTAATCGCACGCACAACCGTCCGCTGCCGTTTGAAAATATCAATTCTGTCCGCCGCCGGTTTCACGATCTGGCAATCGCACTTTTGGATAAAAATTCTTAGCAACGATAAAGGGTAAATTCTAATCAAAAATGCACTTTCCCCAAAGTAAATGTCGAACCGGAGAAAACGCTTGATGAAAAATTTTGCCGCTCTTGTCCTAATTGCCGCGACGCTCGCTTTTAAGGCGTTTGGCCAGGGTAGTACTGCAACCCGGCCTCGGGTCTCGCCGACCGCGACTCCGCCCCGGATCGCCAACGATACATATCCTAAACCCGCCCCGTCAGGCCCGCCCGTACTTGCCGGCGGCAGCATTAGACCCATCCCGACGCCGACTCCACAGGCCGGAGACGATGATATCATTAAGGTCGAGACCAATCTTGTGACGATGCCTGTCTCGGTGCTTGACCGCGACGGTAGATTTATTTCCGGTCTGCAGCAAAAGGATTTTAGTATTTTTGAAAACGGCGTCGAGCAAAAAGTAGATTATTTTCAATCCGTTGAACAGCCATTTACGGTTATTATTCTGATCGACGTTAGCCCGTCGACAGCCTTCAGGATCGAAGAAATCCAAAACGCCGCGATTACGTTCGTCGATCAATTGCGGCCCGCCGATCGCGTCATGGTCATCTCATTTGATGAGAGTGTGCACGTTTTGACACCGGTGACAAACAACCGGTACCAATTAAAAAACGCGATCCGTCAGGCGGAGTTTGGCGATGGCACGAGCCTTTATGAGGCCGTCGATTTCGTCATCGAAAATCAGCTGCGCCAGATACAGGGGCGTAAAGCCGTAGTTTTATTCACGGATGGGGTTGATACGACCTCGCGGAGGGCTAATTACCAGAGCACCGTTCGTAAGACTGAGGAGATCGATGCTCTTTTTTACACGATCCGCTACGACACATCGGGCGATATGAACGGAGGCGGGAGGAGTAACGGCGGATATCCGCAGCCTGGACGGAGCGGACGCGTGTCGATGGCAGATATCCTTGGAGCAATACTCTCGGGTGGAAATATTAATATCGGCGGCGGAGGTGGCGGCGCAAGTTCGCGGCAATACGAGACGGGCCGGACATACCTCGAAGCCTTGGCTCAAAATAGCGGCGGGCGTAAGTTTGAGGCGAAGTCGATCTACAATGTCGATTCGGCATTCTCAGGCATCGCGGAGGAGCTCCGCCGGCAGTATTCGCTCGGTTATTATCCAGAGACCGTAGGCAATGTCGGCGATCGCAAACAAATCAAGATCCGCGTAATGAGGCAAAACGTCGTGGTGCGGGCAAAGAACAGCTATATTGTCGGGCAGACTAATCGCAACGTAGCGGGCAAATAGCCAAAGAGGAAAAAAATGGGAAAGGTTGGAAGGTTTTTAACCTGCTGACCTTTTTTCCGCTTTAGCATCTTTTTTAGGCGGATCACGCATCGTAGAATTGTTGTTAGCCTTTTTTGTCTGTAATGAAAGTCATTCTCTCCATTTTCGTTGTGATCGTCGCGTTTTGCGTGGTTGAAACCCGCGCTCAAGCGGGCCGCACAAAGCCCACGACTGACGGCAAGGCCAATCAGAGGCCTGTCGAACCTGCGGCCTCGCCGACGCCTGTTGCGGGCGACGCGATACCCTCAGATGACAAAACGACTGCGGATGACGGCGAGATCATTAAGGTAAATACGCAGCTTGTGTCGATACCTGTCCGGGTGATGGATAAAAAGGGCCGGTTTATCGGCGGGCTTGCAAAAGAGAATTTCAAAGTTCTCGAAGACAGCGTTGAGCAGGAGGTCGCCCTATTCTCAAACGAACATGAGCCGTTTACCGTCGCGCTCGTGCTCGACATGAGCTACTCGACGACGTTTAAGATCGCCGAAATTCAAAACGCCGCCATCGCGTTTATCGATCAGCTTCGCCCCAATGACAAAGTGATGGTGATCTCCTTTGACGAAGAGGTCCACATGCTGTGTGCGGCAACAAATGACCGCCAAGAAATCTATCGGGCGATCAAGACGACCAAGATAGCGACCGGAACGAGCCTTTACGAGGCCGTCGGACAAGTGATGAATGACCGTTTTCGCCGGATTCAGGGACGAAAGGCCGTGATTCTCTTTACCGACGGTGTCGATACGACCAGCCGCCGTGTGAATGATTATGATAATCTGAGCGACGCGTCGGAGCTTGACGCCCTAGTTTATCCGATACGGTACGATACATTTGCCGATGTTCAGAATATGAAAAACGGCAGTATTATTAAGCCGCAGCCGCCGATCAAGATACCCGGCCAGAGCGGCGGAATGTCGTTGCCTGAGATTTTCTCCGGTGTCGGCACGCCGAGCACCAAGGGAACCACGACCGAAGAATATCGGAAAGCAGAGGAGTATCTAGATCAATTGGCGGTGCGAACCGGCGGTCGCATGTATGAGGCGACTACGCTTACAAATCTCGCGGATGCATATTCTAAGATCGCCAGCGAATTGCGTGAGTTTTACAGCCTCGGTTATTACCCTCGCGAAGATCGCGTGGCGGGAAAAAATACCAGCATTAAGGTGCGCGTCGATCAGCCAAATGCAGTCGTCCGGACCCGTGAGGGCTACCTCGTCCCCAAAAAGACAAAGATCAACGGGCGATAAAATGTCAGATCTCGGTGCCGTCACGGATTATTCCGTTTTTGGGGATAATGATTATTCCTTCGCGGATGTAATACGAGTGGTCGGGGGCGTCAAAAGTCTCGATATTATCACGGTTTATCAACTTCACGTTTTTTCCTATCCGCACATTTTTATCGATTATCGCCTTACGAATGATAGTGTTTTGTCCGATACCGACGTGGGGTTTGCCGCTTGAGATATCACCGCCTATCTCTTCGATCGATTCAAACATATCCGATCCCATAATTATTGAGGCCTGAATATCGACGCCGTTGTCGATTCGGCTCCGCAGGCCGACGATCGAGTTGCGGACGCGGACGCCGTTAAGAATACAGCCCTCCGAAACCATGGAATTATCGATGTCGCAGCCATGCATTTTTGACGGCGGCAGATAGCGGCTGCGCGTGTAGATCGGGGCTGTGGTGTCAAAGAAATTAAATTTTGGCAGCGGCGAGGCGAGATCGAGATTGGCCTCGTAAAAGGCCCCTATCGTCCCGATATCCTCCCAATAATCCTTGAAAAGATGTGCCTGAACAGTAAATTTCTCGATCGCTGCGGGGATGATTTCGCGGCCAAAATCGACCCACGAATGATCAGTCTTCAAAAGGTCAACGAGCTTGTTGTAATTAAAAACATAGATGCCCATCGAGGCGAGGAAAGGGCGGCTCTGAGCCTCGGCTTCGCTCAGGCCGAAACGGCTCGTATCCACCCGCATCGCTTCGAGTTCGGCGCCCTTCGGTTTTTCCTTAAATTCGACGATCTCGCCGGCCGTATTCGTTTTCAGCAGGCCAAATTCCTCAGCCTCCTGCTGACGGCAGGGAACGACCGAAACGGTCAAGTCAGCGCCGGTTTCAAAATGGCGCTGGAGGAATTTACGATAATCCATCCGGTAGAGATGGTCGCCGGAGAGTATCAAGAGCGTGTCGACACGCCAATCACGAAGGTGCGGGAGCATCTGGCGTACCGCGTCGGCCGTTCCCTGAAACCACTCCGGATTATCCTTGGTTTGCTCGGCGGCGAGAACCTCGACGAAACCAGTCGAGAAGCTCGAGAAACGATAGGTCTTGGTGATATGACGATTTAGCGATGCCGAATTATATTGTGTAAGGACGAAGATCTGCGTGATCTCGGAATTGATGCAGTTTGAGACCGGAATATCGATCAGCCGATATGTCCCGCCGAGCGGAACCGCCGGCTTTGACCTCTCCTGCGTCAGCGGAAAAAGGCGTGAGCCCGCACCGCCGCCCAGTATCACCGCAACCACATTATCGTGTTGGCCCATACCTTATCATTGTAAAATGGAAAGTGGACAATGGAAAATGGAAAATAGAGAATGGAGGACGTAAATGGAAATCTTTCATTTTCAATTCTCAATTCTCAATTTTCCATTGGGTTATGTGGTACTGGACAAAAATTCTCTTCCTTATATTCGTCGGTGCGGTTCTCGTGTGGCTGGCGTTTGAGGTCGCTACCTTCCCAAATATTTCGCGCCTACGCGAAGAGAATCCGACGACATCCTCGATGATCGAATTCCGAATTTCTGAGGCAAAGGCGAATGGCACGGAACCCAAAAAAATTATGATCTGGACGCCGATCGAGCAGATCAGCCCAAATTTACAGCGGGCCGTGCTCGCCGGTGAGGATTCGCACTTTTTCCAACACAATGGATTTGATTGGGACGCGATCCAAAAGGCCTGGGACGAGGCCGTCGAAGAGGGCAAGAAAGAGGACAAGCAGGAGTGCGAAGATGCCGCCAAAGCTGCCAACACTCCAAAAAAAGACTGTACACCCAATCCCGACGACTGGATCCCGTCGATGCCGAGTTTCAAACGCGGTGCCTCGACCGTGTCACAGCAGCTTGCCAAAAATCTCTTCCTATCCGAGGATCGCAACTTTTTTCGCAAGGGTCACGAGGCGATCTACACCTACTTTCTCGAACGCGATCTCACAAAAAAACGCATCCTAGAGATCTACCTGAATATTATCGAATGGGGCGACGGCATTTATGGTGCCGAGGCGGCGTCGCGTACATACTTCAAAAAGTCCGCTTCGGACCTATCCAAAGAGGAAGCGGCGTTTCTTTCCGCGATGATCCCAAGCCCGCTGAATATTTTTAACCCCGCCAAAAACCGCAAACGCGTCGTTCGCCGCCAACACGTCATCCTCCGCGGAATGAACGCGATCAAGCTCGACTATTCAGACAAATAGGAAACCGCTCAAGAAACACACAAAAAGCACGAAAATTAAGAGTGAGCCTTTCTATTTCGTGCCTTTCGTGTCTTTTGTGGGCTAACTCTTACTTCTTGCCGACTAGTTTCATTTCATCGACGACCCATTTGGCGCCGCCAAATTTCTCGGTGATAAAGAGTACATATCTGATGTCCACCGATATCGTGCGGTTGACCGCCGGATCGTAGTAGAAATCATTTCCGAGGCCTTCGTAGTTGCCGTCAAAGCAAATGCCGACTTGCTCGCCATTGCCATTTAGTATCGGGCTACCCGAATTACCGCCAATGATGTCCGTCGTTGAGAGAAAATTGAGCACAACGCTGTCCTTTTCGCCGTACCGGCCAAAATCACGCGACTTTTGCATGTCGATCAGTTTTTTCGGAGCGTCAAAGGGATTTTCGCCCGTGTCTTTTTCGATCATGCCTTTCATTGTTGTGAAGGGCGAGCGATACTCGGCCTCGCGCGACTGATAGCCCTTGACGTTGCCGTACGAGAAACGCATTGTAAAATTCGCATCAGGGTATATGGGTGTTTTCGCCTGCATCATCGTTAATGCCTGCATATAGAGTGTCCGCAGCCGGTCGATATTCGCTCCGAATTTTGTCGCCCGTGCGGCAAGAGCTGCCCGCTCATCAACCAGCCCCGCAATAAACGGATGTCTTTTCTGAATAGTGCTCCACGAATCATCATAGAGGTCCAAAATGCTGTCGGGTTTGGAAAGATCTCCGTTTGCTATATCGCTCGCAAACGCGGCCTCGGCGGCTCGCCGATTCTGGCCTGTTTTGCCCGAAAACTTTTGATCCGCTGCGACAAACCGCTGATCAGCAGGGAGCCCGTCAAAGGATTTGAAAAAGAATTTGAGCAGTTCACTTTCGAGTAAAGGTTCACGCTGGGCAAAAGCCCCTTTGACCTCGGCGAGCTTCGCCTGTTTCTGCTCTTTGGTCAGCTTACGGCCATTTTTTACCGATGTTGCGGCCGCCACTGCCTGGACGAGCACGGGCATCGAATTTGGGTCGGGAAAGCGTCTGGTGATAGCGTCACGTTTTGACGCCGCGTTGGTTTCAAGCGAAAGCGAACGCAATTCCGGGATGACGGTGCCGTATTTTGCCAGACGGGACGGGCTGGCGGCGATCCATGCGGAGAGCTTCACTTCCTCGGCCTGACGCTGCTGGACAACATTTGCTAAACGCAGCCGTCTTGCTCCGCCCTCGAAAAGTTTTCTCTCATTATCAAAAATGGCGACGTTGTCCTGAAACTCGATGCGTTTGTTTTCATCAGTCGAGCCGATCCGTTTGAGAGCATTGGCCAGTTCGCGGTACCAGGCAGCTTGAAAAGGGAAGTTAGCGTCGCGGGCATATTCGATCGACCAGCTTTCGCGGTAACGGGTCGTGCCGCCGGGGAAACCCAGTACAAAAACAAAATCATTGTCCTTGAGGCCGCCGATATTCATTGTCAGATATTTCTTGGCCTTGTACGGGACGTTGTTTGGCGAATACTCAGCGGGCGAACCGTCAGGTGCGGTGTATGCCCGAAGAAATGTAAAATCGCCGGTGTGGCGGGTCCATTCAAAATTATCAGGGTCACCGCCAAAGACCCCGATGTTGCGGGGCGGAGCATAGACGACGCGAATGTCCTTAATCTCGGATGTCTGATAGAGGTAGTAGAAAAAACCGCTGTCGATCGCCTGAATGCGGATCGTTGAGCCTTTCGGGGCCTTTGCCTGTTCGGCGGCGGTCAGGTCGTCGGTGTTTTTCTTGATCGCGGCCGCGAGGGTTTCGCTGTTTAGCGTGTCGGTCCCCGCCTTGATCTTTGCGGTCACGTCCTCGATCCGCTGCGTCAGCATTATCGAGAAACCCTTCGCCGAGATCTCGCCTGCCCGGCTGCCGGCATCAAAGCCCGTTTCGACCAGATCTTTGTCCGGTGTCGACGCGTCAACAAGTGCTGAAAAACCGCAGTGATGATTCGTCAATATCAATCCGTCGGGTGCGACAAACTCCGCCGTGCATCCGCCACCGTTAGCGTTTAGACGGATGATGGCGTCGGTCAGCCCTCCGCCCTTCGGATTGTAGACGTCGGACGCCTTGATCTTGAGACCGCGTTTTAGCAGCGGCAGCTTGGCGATCTGCTCCGGCGTGTACACCCCTTCGTCGTAAGCGGCAAAGGCAAACGTAAATGACGACAGACACATCGCGACCATCATCGCGAACGACAGAAAACGGTTATTCTTTAGTTTCATAAATTTAGTTCCTCGGCGATTGCTAAAATTAATATGCTGAATAGCTAAATACTAACAATTAAAAGTGTATTTACAAAAAAGCGAGCCCACATGGTGACTCGCTTTTTTTATATCGAAATTAACAAGATGTTATTTGACGTTGAGGTCGGGCGATTCGGGCGGCAAGACGTGCCGCGGGTTGATCGATTTCTCATTTAGGCGGAGTTCGTAATGGAGGTGCGGCCCGGTCGAGCGGCCGGTCGAGCCGATGTCTGCGATAAGCTGACCGCGGGTGATCTGGTCGCCGACGGCAACTTCGATCTTTGAAAGGTGGCCGTAACGTGTCGTCAGGCCGTTGCCGTGGTCGATCTCAAGCATATTGCCGTAGCCGCCTGTCCAGCTGGCTTTGATGACGACACCGTTAGCGGGTGCGATGACGGTCTCGCCGCGTTCGCCGTCGATGTCCATCCCGGGATGAAACTCATATGAGCGGCCGCCAAATGGGTTGCGGCGAAAGCCAAATTCATTATTGATCTTACCGGCGTGCGGCCAGATCGATGGCAGATAAGCGGGGTCGGCATTTGTCTTGATGAGATTGATCTGAGCATCGATCTCGCTGCTTTCGCCGTCAGCCTGTTCATTCTCCTCAGGGCCGCCGCTGTCAAAAGCATATGCGTCCGGGGCATTCTGCGCGGATTCATCCATCTTTGCCGGGTCCGCTGATATTTGATTGAGAGCGGGGTTATTAGTAATTGATTTAGCCAAAACCGTGTTTCGCGCAATTCCCGAAACGCCGATACCGAGTGTGGTTAGTCCAAGAGCGAGAAAGATACCGACAGAGCCCAAATGTACGAGTCGGTATGAGACGGCATACCTCTTAATAAAGATCCTAGATTTTGACGAATGCGATAAAAGGAAAGTATACGCCTTGTCGTTTTTCTGCATTGTGCCTTACAAGCTCCTTTCTATGATTTCGTACCGAAGCAAAAGTTTCGGCACACGGAATCACGCAAGAATAGCCGCTAGCGACTAACGCGAAACCTTGTACAAGAGTCTACTCAACTATAAAAACAAACTCTTTGTAAGTGGGAACCGCCTTGTAGTATTTCTCTAAAAATTAATATGTACTTCAATATTAATTAAGATAAGAAAGTTTATGAAAACATATGCCGCCGGAAAAAGCAAGCATTGCGGGCCTGCCTATTACGACGGCTGGTGACGTTGTATTAATTCTAAACGCTCTTTTAGAGGGCGTTTTGTTTGTCTTGCCATGCTTTGAAAATCATAAAACCAACGCCCGCAAATACAGCGACGAACGCCAGCACGATAATGATCTTGATCGCAAAACCGAGAAATCCGACAAATCCGATCAACAATTTAAGCAGCGTTATCACAAGCGCGATAATGACCAATAAACTTCCGATAACCGACGCGGCCTTTACAAACATCACCATAGCCTTACTCCTTTAAGAAAAGTGCGAATCTAAATATCTTTCCAGCTTCCGCTCCGCGAACGGTCGGCAAAATCATTGGGAAGCGTGTAGTCCGCCTCACTATACTGCGACTGCGTCAATGCAAAGCTTGCCGATGGCTGACGCGATGACCAATGCGTCTCCTCACTGGTCGCCTTTGGCTTGAAAATATAACCTTTCAATACATAAATGCCGAGACCGATCAGCATCACGGGCAAGATGCCGCGCATCAGCGGGCCGATATTAAAGATGCGTTGAAACAAAAATCCGGCACCGAGCACGGTGAGGACGATGCCCCAGAGCTTTGGATTGCCGGAAAATCTTTTGACCAAAATATCGTCGGCGACATCCGGCGTAAGGCCCGAGCGGATCATCTGTGCGGTTCGCCAAGCATCCAAGGCCGCAAAAAACCACATGCCCATAAAGCCGAGTACAAACAGCGGCGTTCCGCCCGTCAGCACTGCCATTTGAAATAAGCCGACAAATACGGCGAAATAAACCAAAGCCTTGACCGTCTGACCGTTATAGGCGGCACCGAGGCCCGGACATATCATTGACAGCACGGTCGCAACCGCCGGAGATGTGCGTTTTTTTACAAATGGCACATGGTTTGTACGCGTCTGCTCTCTAAGCAGATCGACACCTAATACAATGCAGTCCTGGCAATACGGAAACCCCTTGATACGGTGATCACAGGCCGGGCAGAGAGGTCGGCCGCATCCGTTGCAGCTTACCGTCGCGGCGTTTTGACTGTGATAGGAACAATTCATTGCTAATTACCTTCGTTCGAGACATCCGTCGTGCCGGCTATCGGGTCTTGTTTTGGAGCTTGATCTAGCGCGGCCGGCTTTCCATTTAGAGCGTCGGCGCTTTGCTGATATGTAGCCTCGGCAAGCTCAAAACTTTTTTGATAGACACTCCCGAGCGAACCGTCAGCCGAAACCGTCTGGCTAAAGACAAGGAAAGCAAACATAACCATCATCGCCAAGGGGGCAAGCTGCGGAACTGAGATCGGAAATTTTATCCCGTCGATCCATTCGCCCAGCCGTTTTGCCCACGAGACCCTGATCTCTTTGATCTCAACATTTCCGATCGTCGATGCGAGAATGCTTTCATGCAGGCCCGCAGGCACCGACAACTCATCCATTTTATAGGTGTAGCAGGCCGCTATCGAGCGGACAACCATGCCGGGCATGTCTTCGCAGCCGGTACACAGAGCAGCGTGGCGCTCCCATCGGTGAAACGTCTGTGCGGGTAAAAATCCATCAAGATAATCGGTCAGGTGGCCCTCAAAATCTTCGCATGCCATAGCCGTTTCCGGCATCGTCATCGAAAGAACGCGGGCTTCTAATTTCGTGACCGACACGCTCGGCACCGCCATGCTGCGGCAGGCATCGAGCGATTCCTTAACGTCGTTGAGCAAAGCGTGGCACAGCGGACAGGAGAGAGCGTGCTCGGCGACGAAGCTATGCACACCGTTCACGAGCGTCTTATCAAGATAATCCGTCAGCAGCTCTTCGAACTGCGAACAATTGATAATGTTCTTCTCCTTATTCATAAATTCCACCCCTTGTTCTAGATCCCGTCAAATAATCCTCCAAGCAGATCACCGACTCCGCCCAATACCGTTTCCCCAATACCTCCAGCAACCTCAGCCGCTGTGTCGATCGCACCATCAACCGCGACCTCTGCCGCGAGCTCCGTGCCGATCCCGGCAACCGTTCCGCCAACATCTGCTACCGTCTGGCCGATAGATTCCTGTTGATTTTGAGCCTGATTGGCGATCTGGTCGGTTATTTCAGTTGCATCATTCATCAAATTGTAACCACCCTCATCCTTCTCAATATTTTTGCTAACTCTATCCGTCCGCGGTTTATACGCGATTTGACCGTACCCTCGGGGATGTCCAAAACCTCGACGATCTCCTGATACGTCAATTCCTCGATGTCCCGCAGTATCACGCATGTCTTGAGGTCGTCGGGCAGCTTATCGATGCCTTGCTGCACCTGGTTCGCGAGTTCTTTCCGCTCCATCTCGCGATGGGCCGAAGTTCCGGCCGCCCGTAGATGATACGAGTGGTCGTCAACCGCGTCCGCCATTGTGTTTTGCGGATTGCGTTGCCGATGCCGGTAATCGTCGATTATCAAATTGCGGGCCAGCCGCATTAGCCAATTCGCCAGATCTCCCTGTTTGGAGTCATATTGGTCAAGCGAGCGATAGACCCGGATAAAAACATCCTGCGTCAGGTCTTCGGCTGCGTCGGGGCTGGATGTAAAGCGGTATGCGAGATTAAATATCCGCCGCGAAAAATTCGAGACAATGTCTTCCCACGCCGCCCCGTCACCCGCCCGGGCACGTTTGACGAGTTCCGCTCCGTTGATCTCGGTCACAGCCTGAATTGCTTCCAAAAGTGTCTCCGTCAGTAGCCCGCACGTGATTAAGGGCTTGAATATTCGTTAACGGACAAGAGCACTAAAACCCGCCCTGTCAATGAGAGTCTACGACCCGTCAGACGCAAAAGTTCCAACAAAAAGATAGCAGAATCGCCCACGAAACACACTGAAAACACGAAACAAGAGATCGTCCATCCTTCATTTCGTCCCTTTAGCGTATTTCATAGGCAGGATACTAATAAAACGGGGCGCGCAGCAGACTTCAACGAGCGCAGCACGGTCGGCTTGCATTTGATCGTCTGTTTCAAATGATCTTAGAAGTGAGGCAAACATCTCGGCCGCCTGCGGGTCAACCGGCGGGTTGAGACTGTAATGTATCCATTTGCCCTCGCGGCGTCCGGTGACAAGGGCGGCCCGCTTAAGATAGGACAAATGCCTCGAGATCTTTGGATTATTGGTGCCGAGCGTTTCGGCAAAAAAGCAGACGCACACCTCGCCGTCACGCATTAAGTTGATAAGACGCAATCTGGTCCTGTCAGCCAACGCGGCGAAAAACTCATCTAATTTAAAATCACGAGAACCGCTCATAAAAAAATATTATCATATTAATAATTATGGCTTGACATAATTGTTTAATATCAATATGATCGGAATGTCATTTATGGATAAGCATAAATGACATACATCAGTGGAGAAATTATATGACCGCAATTAATACCTTAAAAGCACATCTTGCTCTCAACGTAAACAACGTCGCGAACAGCCTAGAATTTTACAAAAAGATGTTCGGCATCGAACCGAGCAAAGTCCGGACCGGCTACGCAAAATTTGACGTGCAAAATCCGCCGCTCAATCTTACGCTCAACCAAAATGCGATCAACGGTCAAGGAGCTCTGTCGCACATGGGAATTCAGGTCGCCGCGACCGAAGATGTCATCGCTCTCCGCGAGCAGTGGAAAGAACGTGGCCTTACACCGCGCGACGAGATGCAGACGACCTGTTGCTACGCTTTGCAGGACAAGGCCTGGGTAAACGATCCGGACGGCAACGAGTGGGAAGTTTTCACGGTGCTTGAGGACAATCTGTCCGAGGGAGCAGGTCGGAGCGATGATTCAAATTGCTGCGTACCGACCCTTGTCGGCATCGACAGAGCGGAGAGTGCCGTGCAGACGGCATGCTGTTGATCCCTCAGATTACCAAGTCAGTAATCAAAAAACGGAGGACATACAAATGAAAAAGAATCAGTTATTCGTTAAAATAATAGTCATATCAGGCTTATTAGCTTTGACGTTTATTGTAGCCAACGGCCAGCCAGGCAAACCGGCCGGCGATAAACGGGTCAAAATTTTCACCGATGCCCTTGAGCTTGTAAGCGTTACAGCAAGCGCGGACCAATGCAAAGACTCCAAGGGTATTAGTGTCCGGTTACGTGTATTAAGCGATTCGGCGGTCGATATCCGCCGGTATTTGGGTATCAGCAATACGTGGCAACCAAAAGACTGGTTAAACCAGACCAAGGGGGCTGAAATTGTCGATTATGTTTGTAAATCAGGCCCCACTTTCAAATTTTACAGCCGGCCAGGGGGCAGTTCGCAGAAATTTCCCAAACCTTAGCAAATCCGTAAAACCGGCTTGACAAGAAATATATGGTAATTCTCTCAAGGCGGCTTGCGGCTGAATTTGTGGGGACGGCGATGCTGTTGAGTACAGTAGTCGGCTCGGGCATAATGGCCGAGCGGCTTGCTGGCGGCAACACCGCCGTCGCCCTTTTGGCCAACACCATCGCGACGGGAGCGGCACTATTTGCGTTGATCCTGTCTTTTTCACAAATATCCGGGGCACATTTTAATCCTGCGGTAACGGTAACGGAGCTATTGCGCAAAAGAATCGCGATCCGCGCTGCGTCCGCATACATTTTGGTGCAATTTGCCGGAGCGGTTGGCGGTGTCGTGCTCGCAAACGCGATGTTCGGGCTGCCTCTAGTATTCGCTTCGCAAAAGGTGCGAACGGGTCCGGCCCAATGGCTCAGCGAATCTGTCGCGACGTTTGGATTGATCGTCGTGATCGCGGCGGCCGTGCGGGTGAGATCCGGCTTTGCGGTCCCTCTGGCGGTTGCAGCATATATCTCGGCCGCGTATTGGTTTACAGCCTCGACGTCGTTTGCGAATCCGGCTGTCACATTTGCCCGAAGCCTAAGCGATACTTTTGCAGGAATTCGACTGATTGATGTACCCGCATTTATGACCGCTCAAATGGCCGGAGCGATCGCGGCGATGCTGCTCAATTATTGGCTGTTTATCGAGAACGAGGAGCAAAATATATGAATGACCGAAAAAACGTACTGATCCTCTGCACCGGAAACTCCGCTCGGAGCCAGATGGCCGAGGGTTTGCTGCGTCATCAAGCCGGTGACAAATTTGACGTGACAAGTGCCGGAACCGTGGCGAGCTTTGTGCGTCCGCAGGCGATCGAGGTTATGAAAGAGATCGGTATCGATATTTCCGGCCACCGTTCAAAATGCCTCGACGAATTTCTCGGCACCTCGTTCGACTACATCATCACCGTCTGCGACAACGCCAACCAAACCTGTCCCGTCTTCCCCGGCAAAGCCACCCGCATCCACTACAGCTTTGACGACCCCGCCGAGGCAAAGGGAACGGACGATGAGATTCTCCAGGTCTTCCGCCGCGTCCGCGACGAGATCCGCGATAAACTTCTTGAGTTCATTGGCTGAGCTTCGGGCTTCGCCGTTGATCTAAAAATGATTCTCGCGGCTGCGCCGCCGTATTGCGATGTGGCCCGTCGAGAATCGCAGAATCGCAGGCCTAACCCGTTTCTCTTCGTATCCGCAAAATACGACAAGATCGGAAAAATATGTCATTTCGCGAAAGCTCCGCATGATCATACAAACCCCGCAAAATAGCATTTCAATCCCGGCAAAGATGTGAAAGGATGTTTGCAGGAGAAAGATCGAATGAAAAATGCTTTTAGCTCTGTTCTTGACCCCGTTCCTCTGCTCGACTTAAATTCTTATCTTATGGACACTACGGAGCGGGAAATATTAGCTGAGATCGAGCGACGGGAAGAAGCTAAAGAAAAGCCGTGTGAAATGTGTAACGGTTATGGAGTCATTCGCGGACACGTTTGCCACTTTTGCTTAGGTCGGCGGATCGAATTGACCGAGACCGAATACAAAACGCTCATTGCCGTAGCGGATGACAATAGGATCTTGAATGACGAGTTTATTAACTGATCGGGGTTAATCGGAGCAGGGCTGCGATTCCACACCTTGCGCAAATCGTAATATCGCAGGCCTGACCCCGTCCCGTCTCGATATTTCAGAGAGTGTCAAGAGGTTTTTTAAACCGAATAGTAAAATCGCGGGATTGACTCCGTTTTTTACTTTTCTTCTTTTATTTATTTTTCTGTAGCTTCTCGTAATTGAAAACGGGTTCTTCGGTGGCTGGTTCTTTCATTAGGAGGCTCATTACCTCAATCTTCTCCTCGTTATTAATGTGCGGAGAAGTATTCACGGCTGAGTCAATAACCGCTTTGAGCATTTCGCCAAACGCGGAAAAAACAGTGCCAATAGCAAATGCCAACAAAGCGTTTAAGATTCCGCCGAGAACGCCTATGAAGATAATTGTTGCAGAAATGGTTCGTCCTACCGAACTCCCATCGCTTAAGGCTATCCCGATAACAAGTGAGTACAAAGCCGTCACAATGCCTACGATTAGGCCGATAACCTTAATGATCGCTCCCAAAGCGATTATGTATCCCGAAGCGTTATAGCCACTCCGATAACGCGTTATTAGTCTGGAAAAAAGATTGTCGCTCACTGAAGTCTCCTATCATCAAGAAAAAAGCGTTCCGCTACCGCTTCATATGGGGCTACAAATATGCCGTCCGCTTCGCGGACTTAAGAATCGCAGGCTTGACCCTGTTAGTTCCTGTTAGTTTTTTGGCAGGTCAAGAATTACAACCGTCTTATCTCGCACATATTTGTTTTCGAGCGGCTTTCTTTGTTTGACCGCAAAACGTCCATTGTCTTCATTCACGACCAATAGACCTGACGGCTTGCGCGTCCAGCCCTCGGTCCACCCAGTAGAGAGATAGGTTGTGCTCCCGGCAGCGAAGTCGCGTTCGATGCCACCGGCTTTCTTGTCTTTGAATGAGAACGTGTGCATTCCCGGTGAAAGAAGAACCGCGAAGTACCGTTCGGGGCCGATGTCGGCGATCAACTTGCCGTCGAGATAGATGGAAGCGTGAGGATTTCCTATTGACGGCTTGGCCACCGGGCCCGAGTAAATGTAAACAACTGCTTTGTTCTCAATTTTTTCTTCGGTTTGTGCAAGGGACGGAACTCCAGCAAATGATGTAAATATTGCTGCAAATGCGAAAAGTAGCATTCTTTTTTTGAACATTCTATTCAATCTCCTTTCTGAAGCTAAATGAAAACTAGTGGGCCGGGCTTGCGATTCAACACTTCTCCATCTAAATTCAAAAAATCGCATAATCGCAAGCCTGACCCCGCTCTTATTTTGACCCCGACCTTATTCTTCTTTCTTAACCTTCTACGTTTAGATCAGTCTTTTGTCTTTCATCCAGCTTGTTAATTGCGGTGGTATCGATGCCTCGGCGTTCTGTGGATCAAAAGGACGATACAATCGTCCAACTAAATCCGTATGTAATGAGGGTAAAGTCATATCCTTAAGGAGACAGACATGCTTTCCCATAGCCATCATGTAACCCACTTCTAAAGAAACATTAGGATTGAAATCGTCTCGTTCAATTCTCTCAAAAACCGCGATTCCAAAGCCACAACCAAACAAATATGTCAAAATATTCGGGAAGAGGTCAGCGTTATATTCTTTTTCATCGGCTCTAACAGCTGTGATACCGTGCGGAGATAGAGCATCCTTAATCCCTTTCACAACCTTAATATGGGCGTCGGTATTGCCAAATTTCATCATTATAAATGCCACCTTTAATGGATCAGGATAGTCTAATCGAAATTCCTGTATGCTTCGTTGTATTTCTGGTGGATAACTTAAACCGCTCATTCCTGTAGCCTCCCGATTTATATAGAAGATTATCGACGTTTCAAAGTATTTCTCTTTCGTAATGTCCAAACCTTCTGTCCGAACTTCAAATTCAGGTTCCAAATGAACTCTCCCGGTAAACCAATCCAGTTCGCGAAGGTCTTCGAATTCTTGCTTCATTAAGTCCAAATCGAAAGCCCAAAATTGCCGACCTACGACCAACCAAGCAGGGCTATTTTTTTCCAGTCGCGTAACGACTTCACGAAGAGCATCTTCTTTCTGCGGAGAGGCTATTGACCGCATTAATACAAAAAATTTAACTTCAGCATTCTCAGTTTCCCGCGGGGATAGATTGCGGGTGTTGTATCGCCAGTGCAAAGTCTCATCCAGAGTAAAAAATCCCGTCATAACTTTGGAATGGCGGTGGATGAATGATGCCGCATCATTTTTTTCTAACTGTTCCATGAGTTGTTATTATCATAATACGATAACGGAGAAATGTTATGAACCTTGAAGCGCATACGATAGAGTTCTGCCGAGTAATTACGAAAGGGCCAAACCGGGATGAGGTCCTACGAGTAGTACAAAAAATGCAATCGAGTGCACGCGGGTTGGGGAATAAAGTGTATCCAACTCCGATATTAGGTTTGCTGCTTTACAATCAAGAAGGAGTAAGAAGACTAATTGGAAAATCCGCTGTGGAAGAATTGGAGGACTGGGAACAACAGGATCTGAATATTCTTTTTTCAGTTCATCAACAGGTACTAGAATTCAATACCCGATGCCTCACTCCCTTATTCAATATTTTGCCAGAAGCAGTCCCGGCAACTAATCCCTATAAAGAATATTTGTCATCTGTGTCGTTCGAACATGTAGAACAATTTCTTTTCGAATGGGATAATGCACAGACCGTGATTACGGAGTTTGGTGAACACCCTGCATTCGACCTAATAAAGAAGAACGTACACTTAATCGACGGTGCACAAATCGATTACTACGAGGTTTTACATCGACTAAATGCGGAACTTGTTGAGTCAGGTCCCGGCGGCGAGCCGGAGTGGGTTCGCTACATGAAGGATGCCCACAGCTTCGATGAATCGCCCGTGCCGCTACATGTGTTTGTGGGGCTACTCTGTCTTTTTGATTCGCTATCTAATCTAAATCAACTCATATTTCAGGCGCTATTTGGAGAAGAGTTCGTGAATTTCGATCGGGAACAAATAATTGACTATGTTTGGACGACGAGGGGACCAGGACCCTCGATGTGGTTAATGCAACTTCCAACTCCGTATCTATTTTTCATTGATACTGGCGATATTGTAGCGGTGTCGACTGATAAACCCGACGTTAAAGGAGGGCTGCACAATCGCCTCTGTACCATAGCCGCACAGACGGTTCCCTTAACCCTAATGACACCGGGAATTCTAGAAATGAGAATGATTGATAGAAATCTAAACTCTTATAGCTATCTGCTACCACGATCGGTTTCTTAACAACGAATTGGTAAAAACGAATTGGGGTCGGGCTGCGATCGCTTTCAATAATCTCAATCTTCAACCGGATAAAGCCGCTCAAGCGTATCGCCTAGCTGGTCGGATTCCATTTTGCCTTCGTAGGGGCGGAGGAGGGCTTCGTCGCCTTCGTTTAGCCAGAGGCGTTGCTCGTCTTTGTTGGTCAGGATGACGGGCATTGCTTTTTCGTGGATCGGTTTCATGAACTCGTTTGGCTCGGTCGTAAAGACGGTGAATGAGTATCGCGTCTCGTTCCCCTCAAAATAGCGGCTCCAGAGCCCGGCGAGCGCGTATGGATTGCGGCCCTCGACAAATATCTCGACCGGCGGCAGGCCTTTGCCTTTGACGGGCCACTCGTAAAAGCTGTCGATCGGCAATATGCAGCGTTGGCCTTTTTTGAGCAGGGCGGGCCAGAGCTTTTTGTCGTGCATCGTCTCGACGCGGGCGTTAAAGGTCGGGTATTTTGCCTCCCATTTATACGAGCCGTCCCACTGACACCACCAGCGGGCTTCGAGAGTTTTGATGATGCCGTCACCGCGTCTTGCGACAATGTACGCGGGCTCGGTGGGTTTGATATTACGCCGCGAATTATTACGCCCCGGCCGCTCGTCAAACTCGCCCTCAGGGTTTAACCAGCCCTCGATAAACGGGCCGTAGTTGCGATAGTCTTTTTGTGATATTCGTCCGCACATGACTAAAAGGATAAAGGATAAAGGCGAAGGTATAAAGTAGAAAAAGGCCGGCAGCGTCATTACCAATGTCCACGCACGGCCGGGGTTGTGTTGCGGAGTTCGATCTAGGGACGTTTTTATTCGATCCATGCCCCGCTTCTTACTCTATTCAGGGACGCGTTTTGGGAGATCCGTGATCAGAAAGCGATACGTTTGGGGTCGTTTTTACACTATTTATCTATGGCTGATTTAGGTTTTTCTGTAAAATACGGTATCTTTTGTGTTTATTGCCTGATTGAGACACAATACAGATCACCTTGCGAAAATACTTAAAATTCGTCGTTCTGCTGCTGATAACCGCCTTTATTTTCTGGTTTTTTGGCCGCAATCTGGACTGGCAAGCGGTCAGTGCAAGCCTCCGGCGAGCCGATCCGGTGTATCTCGGACTCGCTGTTCTGGGTATCTGTCTCGGCTATTTTTTGCGGGCGGTGCGTTGGAAAGTGCTGCTCGCGCCGATTACAAAGTCCAGCCTCAAAGAGCTTTTTGCGACAACCACGGTCGGCTTTGCGGCGATTTTTCTGATCGGACGAATGGGCGAGATCGTCCGGCCCATGTGGCTGCCGATGCGTGACCGGCGCGTGCGGCCAAGCGCGGCATTGGTCACGCTTGGCCTCGAACGAGTATTCGATCTGGCGGCGCTCGCATGTTTTTTCTCGATCAATTTATTATGGTTTACGCCTCAGCCGGGACGCGAAACCGACTTCAAATTTGTGGAATGGGTCGGCGGACTGATGCTCGCCGGTGTAATTTTGGGGTTTGCCGCTCTCATCGTTTTTCAACGCATCTCGCCGAGCGTGATCGCCTGGGCTGAGCGTGCAACCACCCTAACGTTTATCCCCGTCCGCGTTAAAAGTATATTTATCAGCATTTTAAAACACCTTGCGGCGGCTCTCGGGATACTCCGCGACTGGCGTCAAACACTGTGGGTAGGCTTTTGGACATTTACGCTTTGGATGTCGATCGCGATTCCGACGTGGCTTGTGCTTCTTGCCTTTGGCTTGCCGCTGACATTTAGCGATTCGCTGTTTATTATGGGATTTGCGACGGTGAGCTCGGTCATCCCGACACCGGGTGGAGCCGCCGGGGCGTTTCATACGGCGACCGCCGCGAGCCTTTTGTTTCTAAAAAACGACATCAGCCGCGAAGACGCCGTCGCAGTTTCGATTGCGATGCACCTCGTTTATTTCACCCCGGCCGTGTTTTTCGGCTTATATTATTTCCTGCATGGTGATATAAGTATTGAGCGGTTTCGCAGCCTGCTCTCAAGCGAGAATGCCGAACGCGAGATCAAATCTGATTCGCCCGACTTTGAGCCGGAGTCTTGAAAGAAATGCAACATGCAAGTCAACAATGCCGTCCGAATATTCACTTGTATTAACGGTCTGCAAAACATTTTTCACTATTAATTGTTAACTACTCACTGTTCCGTATGCGCTGTCCATTTTGCTCACATATCGAAGATAAGGTCGTCGATTCACGCGAGTCGAAGGATGGCGATTCGATTCGCCGCCGCCGCGAATGCCTTGATTGCGGCCGCCGGTTTACGTCGTACGAACGCATCGACGAGATCCCCTACATGGTCGTCAAAAAAGACGGCAAACGCGAAAGCTGGGACCGTAACAAAGTGCTCGCGGGGCTTTTTCGGGCGGCTGAGAAACGACCGGTTTCGACCGGGCAATTAGAAGAGATCGTCGATGAGGTCGAGAAAAATGTACAGGATTCGCTTGACCGCGAGCTGGCGACCAGCGAGGTCGGCAAGATCATCATGCGGCGGCTCAAGGCCCTCGACAAGGTCGCGTATGTAAGATTCGCCTCGGTTTATCTCGAATTCGCCGATGTGTCCGAATTTATGTCGGAGCTAAAAGTCCTGGTCGGTTCACGCACCGCTACGACCGCCGTCGCCAAAAAGAAGAAAAAGAAGTAGCCTGTTTAGAGTGCAGCCTTTAGCTTGTCCTCTTATCAGAATAGGAGACAAGCTAAAGCTTGCACTCTAAACCATGCACTCCAAGCTTGCACTCTACGCCCTGCACTTCCGCTCTTAAACCAGATATCGCACTCTTTGCCCTTTCCGCTCAATTTTCCTAACATATAAGGTTATGGTTGATCTCGAAGAATTTCCGGTCGCGCTATCAGAGTCAGAGGCGATCGAGCCGATGATGCAGATCCCGCCGGAGCTGCCCGTCCTGCCTTTACGCGACATTGTCATCTATCCGTTCATGATCGTACCGCTTTTCGTCTCGCGCGACCGCTCGATCCGTGCCGTTGAGGAGGCCTTAAAAAACGACCGTATGATCCTCTTGGTCTCGCAAAAAGATGTAAATAAAGAGGAGCCCGAGCAGGAGGATCTCTACAAGGTTGGAACCGTCGCGATCATCATGCGGATGCTCAAGCTGCCCGACGGCCGCATTCGAATACTGATTCAGGGACTCTCACGCTGCTTGGTCGATTCGGTCGCAGGCGGCGGTGAATACGTTAAGGCGATGGTCACGCCGATCTCAGAACCGCTCGCACCGGAAAATTCACTTGAGGTCGAGGCCCTTGTGCGAAACGTGCGCGGTGCGATGGAACGTGCTACTTCGTTAGGTAAAAATATCTCGCCCGAGGTACTCGCCATTATTGCCAATCTTGATGACGCCGGACGGCTAGCGGATCTTTCGGCATCAAATCTCGAGCTCAAGGTCGAGGACGCTCAAACAGTGCTGGATATCGAAAACCCGGTTCCGCGGCTTCGTCGTGTCAACGATCTTTTGAGCAAAGAGATAGATGTTTTAACGGTCCAGGCTGAGATCAATACTCAAGCGCGGGCTGATATCGACAGATCACAGCGAGAGTATTTTCTGCGTCAGCAGTTAAAAGCCATACAGACCGAGCTTGGAGACGGAAACGAGCTATTCGAGGAGGTCGAACAATATCGTCACAAGATTCTGAAGTGCAAAATGCCCGAAAACGCTGAGGAAGAATCGCTCCGGCAGCTTAAAAAACTCGAGCGGATGCACCCTGACACGGCTGAGACCGCCACGTTGCGAAATTGGCTAGACATCATGACCGATCTGCCTTGGTCAATAGCGTCGAAAGACAATCTCAATCTCAAAAAGGCCGAAAAAATACTTGACGATGACCACTACGGCCTCGAACGTGTTAAAGAGCGGATTGTCGAGTCGCTTGCTGTCCGAAAGCTGCGGGAAAAACCAAAAGGTTCGATCCTTTGTCTCGTCGGACCCCCGGGGGTTGGTAAAACGTCGCTCGGCCGTTCGGTTGCCCGGGCTCTAAATCGTAAGTTTGTCCGCCTTTCCCTGGGAGGCTTGCACGACGAAGCCGAGATCCGCGGACATCGCCGAACTTATGTCGGTGCTATGCCAGGCCGCATTATCCAGGCGATCCAAACGGCCGGGACGAATAATCCGCTAATAATGCTCGACGAGATCGATAAAGTTGGCGCCGATTTTCGCGGCGACCCGTCGAGCGCTTTGCTTGAAGTGCTCGATCCGGAGCAGAATTCGACGTTTCGCGATAACTATCTGGGCATCACATTCGATCTGTCAAATGTAATGTTTATGACGACGGCGAATGTGCTCGATACTGTGCAGCCCGCGCTTCGCGATCGTATGGAGATCATTTCGCTCTCCGGTTACACCGAGGAAGAAAAGCTCGAAATTGCCAAACGCCATCTTATTCCAAAGCAGATCGAGGAGAACGGTTTGGCGAAAAACGACGTGAAGTTTGAGCGAAAAGCGATCGCAAAAATTGTCTCGGAATATACTCAGGAAGCCGGCTTAAGGCAGCTCGAAAGAGAGATCGGCAAGGTTTGCCGCAAAGTCGCACGCAGCAAGGCTGAACTTGAAAATGATTTTACGTCGATGCGTATCTCGTCGGATAATCTTAAAAGTTATCTTCGGGTTTCACGCATATTTAACGAGGGTGCCCTCAAAAAGGACGAGATCGGTACTGTCACCGGCCTTGCGTGGACGGCCGTGGGCGGCGATATTCTTTTTATCGAAGCTCTCAAGACGAAGGGAAAGGGCAAACTGCTGCTCACGGGGCAGCTTGGCGAAGTGATGCAAGAGTCGGCGCAGGCGGCGTTCTCGTATGCAAAGGCCCGATCCGTCGATTTGGGTATCGACGAGACGGTGCTTGATAATTTTGACATTCATATCCATTTACCAGAGGGGGCGATCCCAAAAGATGGGCCGAGCGCGGGTATTACAATGGCGACGGCGTTGGTGTCGGTTCTCTCGCAACGTCCCGTACGAAAGGATATTGCAATGACGGGTGAGATCACTTTGCGCGGCAACGTCCTGCCGGTCGGCGGCGTCAAAGAAAAACTCCTTGCGGCTCGCCGTGCGAAGATCAAGACGGTCATCTTGCCCGCGCCCAATGAACGCGATCTGGAAGATCTCCCGCAGGAAGTTCGCGACGATTTGACGTTTATATTTGTTGAGAATGTCCGGCAGGTTTTTGACGCCGCTTTGCGTGAGAGTAAATTACCCGGCGAAAAGCCCAAAGCCAAGGCGACAAAGGCTGCGTAAGATGGGAATAGGTTTCTCAAACACTATTTTTAGCAAACGTCCCGCCGTTGACGGCCGAGGGCCGAAAATGTTATTTTTGAAAGGTTAGAAGATCGACTTTTCCGCCAATGCGGAACTTTCGGCACAACTCAGCGTTAAAAAAATTAGTTAATGAAAATAAGCATTTATAAAAATTTAAGTTTTACCGTATTTATACTTTTGGTGTTTGTCGCAAGCTTGAGCGCTCAGGTAACAAGTTCGCGGTCGAGCGATGGAAATAGCACGGCCGAGATCACTGCCGCTCAGACAGCCGTCAATAAGGTTCTCTACGATTCCGGAGTTTCGTTTAAGGAAGGCCTGATTGCATACACCGACAATAACCGCTCGGTTGCAGGTGAGAAATTTAATAAGTCGATCGAGGTTTTCCTCTATTCGACCCTGAATATCCAGAAAGACCCGAAATTGCAGGGCTGTTACAACCAGCTCATTGAGACGATCTATCGTATTGAGTTTCCGTCGGATACTCAATTGCCGCAGGTCAAAAGCCTTTCGCAGACGTGCTCTTGGAATAATATTGATACCGTTTTGGCCGACAATGTGACCGGTATGGCTAGAACGACGATCGTCAAGCCCACAACCCCGGGGATGGCAAATACCGTTGCCGGGAATGCCTCAACAGGTGGGCCTAAGATAGGATTTAACTCACAAGAATTTGAACCGTCGCCGCTTGATGAGCTTTCAAAACTTGAGCTCACTCCTGATGAGCAGCAGATCGATACCAACCCGATCGCTCAGCAGCAATATCAATATATCCAATACGCAGTTGCTAACAAATCGCTTGGGTTTTCGTTTCAGGTCCACCCGATGATCCAGCAATTTATCAACTATTATCGCGGGCGTGGACGCACCACGATGGAAGTTGGTCTCTATCGCTCGGGTATGTTTATGCGGATGGCCCGCCGCATCTTTAAGGAAGAAGGCGTGCCGGAAAACGTCGCCTGGCTCGGTCAGGTCGAAAGTGCCTGGAAGCCCAGTGCTTATTCATCTGCCGCCGCCTCGGGCCTCTGGCAGTTTATCCCGGGAACAGGTTCCAGATTTGGTTTAAGCCGCAACGGCTATGTCGACGAACGCAACAGTTTTGACGAGGCGACTCGTGCCTCCGCCCGCTATCTAAAGTTTCTGGCTAACCGATACGGCGGCAATTGGGAACTCGGCATTGCGGCCTATAACTGTGGTGAGGGCAATGTTGACCGGGCGATCCGCCGTGCGGGTGTTTCAAATTTCTGGCTGGCATATCAGTATCTGCCTCAGGAGACCCGCAATTATGTACCGAATATTCTTGCAACGATCCTGATCGCTAATAATCCGGGCCAATATGGTTTTGGCCATATCCGGCCGGCGGCCCCGCTTGTCTATGACCGGATACGCATTCCGGCATCGACTAATTTGAGCATCATCGCACAGGCGTCGGACACGAGTGTCCAGTATCTGCGTTACCTCAATCCACATCTTCGCGGCAATATCACGCCGCCGGTGCCGTATATCATCAACGTTCCGGCGGGTAAAGCAAACGAGGTCGTCGCCGTATTCCGCCGCATACCGGCGTCGAAAGTTAACAATACAAATCTTGCAAATACTTCGTCCGGTGAAACGTGGCAAAATCTCGCAAACCGAACAGGCATTAGCGTGAACGATCTGATGGCCGCAAATCCGGGGATTGCTTCGCCAAAGGGCAAGGTCTTTGTCCCGACAGCGGGAAATGGTGTTGCCAATATCGTCTATCAGCGTCCCGTAAATTACGGCGGATCGGCATTGCCGAGCGGTGTCAAGATCGTGAAGGCGAAGGCAGGTGATACCGTTCAAAAGGTCGCCGAGCGGTACAATGCCAATCCCGTGGATGTAGCCAAATACAACGGACTGCTGCCAAATTCGGTATTGGGCGCGGGTCGCGAGATCAAGATCCCGTCGAAATAAACGAGATCAATAGATTAAAATAGCCGGGGTTGCTAGTGGACTCCGGCTTTTTTGCGCGCCGTTTGCATGGCGGTTGACATATCTGTGAATTGTAACTATACTTGTTACAGATGGCGGCTAATAGTCAATTTGCAATAGCGGTTCACGTTTTGACGCTATTGGCGCGCGCCGGCGACTCATCGATCAAATCCGAGCACATTGCCGCGAGTGTTAATACCAACGCCGTCGTGATCAGACGCCTCTTGAGCCACCTTGGCCAGGCACATCTCGTAGCCTCGCATACCGGGGCAAATGGCGGGACGCGGCTCGTACGGCAACCGAAGTTGATCAATCTCGTGGATGTTTACGCGGCGGTTGGCTGCGGAGAGGTTTTTGCGCTGCATGGAAAGGAGTTAAATCAGGACTGTCCCGTGGGGAAAAATATAGAGGCTGTTTTATGCGATCTGCAAAAAGAGATCGATAGGAGTGTGAGCACCACATTAGCACAATATACGCTTGCGGATGTGCTGGAGAGGGTCGAACACGCATGAAAGCTTACGAAACAGAACAATTTGGCATCGATAACCTCTGCATCGTCGAGCGTGAAACGCCGCGTCCCGTCGCCGGTGAGGTGCTCGTAAAGATGCATGCCACATCGCTAAATTATCGCGATGTGATGGTCGTCAGCGGCACATATAATCCGCGAATGAAATTGCCCGCTATTCCGTTTTCGGATGGTGCGGGCGAGATCATCGAGATCGGCGAAGGCGTTACGAAATGGAGCGTCGGCGACCGGGTTTGCTCGACGGTAATTGCCGGTTGGATCGACGGCGGTGCGAGTGCCGAGACCGCGAAGACCGCCATCGGAGCGGGGAATTACGACGGTGTCTTGAGCGAATATCGCGCATTTAACACCAATGCTGTTGTTCGCGCGCCGGATCATCTGTCTTACGAAGAGGCGGCGACGCTGCCTTGTGCGGCGGTTACGGCATGGAACGCACTTGTTGTCTCCGGGAGAATTAAATCCGGAGACACCGTTTTAACCCTGGGGACGGGCGGCGTGTCAGTGTTTGCGATCCAGTTTGCAAAGCTGTTCGGCGCGACCGCCATTGCCACATCGAGCAGCGACGAAAAACTGCAGAAGGCGAAGCACCTCGGAGCCGATCACTTGATAAATTACCGTGATCACGAAGATTGGGACAGATCGGTACTCGAATTGACAGATGGCCGCGGTGTCGATCATGTTGTTGAGGTCGGCGGCACAGGGACGCTGACAAAATCCGTCAAAGCAGTTTGCGTCGGCGGCCACATCGCTCTCATCGGAGCTCTCGATATGGCGGGTGAGTTTAATCCGATTCCGGTATTTATGAAAGCGATTCGCGTGCATGGAATTTTTGTCGGATCGCGGCAGATGTTTGAGGATATGAACGAAAAAATCTCGACGACTCAAATGCATCCGGTCATCGACCGTACATTCGCGTTTGACGAGGCGAGAGCGGCAATACGTCATATGGAAAGCGGTTCGCATTTTGGAAAGGTAGTAGTCAGTTATTAAGAGGATGGCAGAAATGAAGATAGGTTTTATTGGTTCGGGTGCGGTTGCACAGGTACTCGCAGCAGGATTTGCGGAAAAAGGTTACGAGGTCAAGATTAGTTCTCGTGACACGACAAAGCTTGCCGACTGGCTCGCAAGTGCAGGCGAAAATGTCTCGGCGGGTACGTTTGCCGAAGCAGCGGAATTTGGTGATGTAGTGTTTTTGAGCGTTAATTTTGCGAATACCCGATCGGCGATGGAACTGGCTGGCAAAGAGAGGCTTAAGGGTAAGATCGTCGTTGATCTTTCTAATCCCATGGATTTTTCCAAGGGCATTCCACCGGCTTTTGCAGTTAGTTACGGCAATTCGCTTGGTGAACAGGTTCAGGCTGCTTTGCCCGAATCGCATGTCGTAAAGGCTTTCAATTCGATGGGTGCTAATGTGATGACAAGCCCGATATTCGAAGGCGAGACTGCGACCCATTTTATTGCCGGCAATGACGAAGGCGCGAAGTCGACGGTCAAACGGCTTGCTGAAGAATTCGGTTGGGAAGTCCTCGATGCGGGCGATATTGGACAGTCATTTTTTCTGGAGGCACTCGCGTCGCTATGGGTAAATTACTCGATCAAATCGGGCCAACGTGAGCAAGCGTTCAAGCTTCTGAGCAGGTAATCCAAGTTTATCGGAAATTTTTATTTAACGAGGGAAAAATTGTAATGACAGCACTTTTTGATAGTTTGAAGGTTGGCGGTCTTGAATTGAAGAACCGCATCATAATGGCTCCAATGACGCGGAGCCGGGCAAGCGATGACGGCGTCCAGCCGGACTATGCGGCTGATTATTATGTCCAGCGTGCAACAGCGGGGCTCATCATCACTGAGGCGACAAACGTATCTCCGATGGCCAAAGGGTATGTCCGGACACCTGGTATCTATACGCCGGAGCAGATCGGGTCATGGCGTGCGGTGACGGACGCAGTTCATGCGGCGGGCGGAACGATCTTTATGCAGATCTTTCATACGGGGAGAATCGCTTTACCCGACCTCTTACCGGAAAACCAACAGCCGGTTTCGTCAAGCAATGTCACGGCCAAGGGAAGCAACTATACAGACGCGGGTATGAAAGATTTTGTCGAGCCGCGTTCCCTGACCCACGATGAGATCAAAGCGACGGTACAGGATTTTGGCAAAGCTGCTAAGAATGCAATCGATGCGGGTTTTGACGGTGTTGAACTGCATGCAGCGAGCGGCTATCTCGTCCAACAGTTTTTGATGAAACCCGTCAATCTGCGAACCGACGAATACGGCGGCTCGATCGAGAATCGCGCACGATTTTTGTTCGAGGTGCTTGAGGCGATGTCTGACGCGATCGGTAGTAAAAAAGTCGGGGTAAAATTTTCACCCGCGATGCCTTTTAACGACATTCAGGAGCCGGATGCGGACGAAGTCTATCCTTATATCATGGAGCAGTTAAATGAGAAAAAATTGGCATATGTCCATGTAGGCGATCATGCAAACGCCGGGTGGCATGAAAAATTACGTCCTAAATACAAAGGCATCTATTTCGCGGGGGCGAATTTTGACAAGGAACGCGGCAACGAATATCTTTCCGCCAACAAGGCCGATGCGATCGTTTACGGAGCTAAGTTTTTGGCTAATCCGGACCTGCCCGAAAGATTTGCGATTGGTGCAGAATTGAACGAACCCGATACATCAACGTACTATACGCCCGGCAAATCGGGGTATCTCGATTACCCGGCATTGACGAATTCCAGTCGTGCGACGACAAATTAGTGGGTTTGTTGTAACGAGAAAGACATTTGCGAACACATTCGCTAATATTTCTATAAGTGGTTTTTAACGATAATTAGGAGAAAAAATATGGGAAACTTTGCAAAAGAAGTTACGGACACAGCCTTTGAGACGGACGTTCTTGGCGCGGACAAGCCGGTTTTGGTAGATTTTTGGGCAGAATGGTGCGGCCCGTGCCGCATGATCGCTCCGTCGGTCGAGGCGGTTGCGGAGGAATATGACGGCAAGGCTAGTATCTTTAAAATGAACGTAGATGAAAATCTCACCGTTCCGCAGCAGTATGGCATTCGTGGCATTCCGACGCTTGTACTCTTTAAGGGCGGCCAGGAACAGGAGCGAATCGTCGGTGCTGTCTCGCGCGAGGCGATCACCAAGGTGATCGAAAAATACGTTTGATCGGCTAACCGAAACTTTATTGGAACAAAAGGGCTGAGAACACTTCTCAGCCCTTTTTTTAGGCGAACATTAAGCTGGCTAGCTTAAGATTTCTGTTATACTTGATCGTATCAACGAGGTTAAATTTGCGATGCGGGTGTTGTTGCTGATCCTTTTGTCCTTGACCGTATGCGGCGCGTTTTCGTCTCTATCCGCACAGGTAAAGCCTGACGGCAAAGAGGATGTGATCCGCGTCGACACGCAGCTGGTGGACATCCCGATCGCCGTAAATTCGGTTAACGGAGTGCCGGTTCGCGGATTGACGGCCGCCAATTTTATCGTCTATGAGGACGGCAAGCGGCAGGAAACTGTTGATTTTTCGACGACGGCCGCTCCGTTTGAGGTAGCATTGCTGCTTGACACATCCGGCTCAACCCGCAACGATCTCCAATTGATTCAGCGCTCGGCCAGAGATTTTATTTCATCGCTGCGAGCGGGTGACCGCGTTTCGATAGTGTCGTTTAATACCAGTCGAACGAACGATCAGGCATTCGCCGTAAGCGAGATACTCAGCGGCTTGACCAGCGACCGGGCGGTCTTGGGCAGAGCCATCGACAATATTAAGACAAGCAACGGAACCCCCTATTATGATTCGCTGCTGCAGGTTGTTGAAAAGGTTTTTCGCGACAAACCCAAGGATGAATTTCGCGGACGCAGGGCTCTCGTCGCCTTGACGGACGGGGTCGACTCGACCAGCGCCGAGGATTTTGCTACAGCGAAACAGGAGATCAGCCAAACGGGGATAATCTCATTTTTTATTCAGGTTGATACCCGAGAGTTTTTTGAGCAGAATTTGCTTGGTGATTGCCAGACGGCGATCAGGTTTTCGCAGGCTCAGATCCGGCGTTATTACAAGAGCTTTAGCTCGAAAGCGAAGATAGAAAAAGCGGTAAATTTTTGTGGTCTTGGCGAGTTTGAGCGTTTAGCCATCAGCAAAAAGCTTTATGAGATAGCCGATACCGAGATGAACGATCTAGCCAAATCGTCGGGCGGTCGGGTGTTTCCGGTTGCCGATCTTAGCGAAGCCCGCAGTGCCTTTAAAAGCGTTGCCGATGAGATCGGGACCAAATACACGCTCGGTTATTACCCGTCGAACGACAAACGCGATGGCACTTTTAGAAAGATAAAGGTGGAAACTAAAGGCTTACCGCCGGGGACGCAAGTTAGAGCGCGTGAAGGATACACCGCACCCTCAAACTAAGAAGGTTAGCCACGAACTACACGAATGACACGAATTAGACCCCTGATTCGTGCAATCTGTGACATTCGTGCCAAAATTGTCTTATGGCTTCGAAATTTAGACGGGTATGTTTGGTAGTTTTGGATAGTGCAGGTATCGGTGAAATGCCTGATGCCGCTGAGTGGGGCGACGCCGGGGCGGATACGCTTGGGCATATTCTCGAATCACGGCGCGTTAATTTGCCAAATCTGCGAGCGATGGGTCTCGGCAACATCACTCCGCTCAAAGGAATGGCGGATGTCGAACATCCGACCGGTTCATACGGCAAATGCACGCTCAAGTCTGACGGCAAGGATACGACGACTGGCCATTGGGAAATGGCTGGGATCATCCTGAAGCAAGGTTTTCCGAAATTTCCAGAGGGGTTTCCGCCACGCATAATCGATGAATTCGTTCGTCAGTCAAAGGTCCCAGGCGTGCTTGGAAATATCCCGGCGAGCGGTACCGAGATCATCAAGGAACTCGGCGAAGAGCATCTCGCAACCGGTAAGCCGATCGTTTACACATCGGCAGACTCGGTATTTCAAATCGCGGCTCACGAAGAGGTTGTGCCTATAGACCGCCTCTATGAGATCTGCGAGATCGCGAGGAATATCCTGCACGGCGACGACGAGGTCGCACGTGTGATCGCCCGGCCTTTTCTTGGCTCGAATGCCGATAATTTCAAACGAACGGAGAATCGCCACGATTACGCCGTGCCGCCGCCAAGCGACAATCTGTTGCCGCTGCTCAAAGACAAAGGTCTCGATGTCGTCTGCATCGGCAAGATCGCGTCGATCTACGACTCGATGGGGGTGACCGAGGATCTGACGGCGAAGAACAACGAGCAGATCATCGACGTGACGATTGAGGCTCTTAACAAAGATTCTCACGGCATTATCTTTAGCAACCTCGTTGATTTTGACATGCTCTACGGCCACCGCCGCGACGTCGAAGGCTATGCCAAAGCCCTCGAACATTTCGACGGCCGCCTGCCCGAAATCATCGACGCTCTCAACGACGACGATCTGCTCATAATGACCGCTGACCACGGCAACGACCCGACTATGCCCGGCTCCGACCACACCCGTGAATACGTCCCGCTGCTTGTTTACGGTCGGACAGCGAAAGCCGGAATCGATCTAGGCACGCGGCAATCGCTTTCCGACATCGGGCAGACCATTGCGGAGAATTTTGGTGTTGAAATTGCGGACGGGGTTACTTTTTTAACAGAGATCTGATGTATACGCCACGCAGTTGTACCCGCTTGATTAATACGAGCGCTAAGTGCTATAAAGGCATGCGCTAATCACATTACTCAACCGAGGAGATGCCAACCGCTATGAAGCGAATACTTCTTTTTGTGACGGTTTTGTTCCTTTGTTTTCACCTCACCGGACACGTCTACGAGTCGCTGGTCCTCGTCCCAAACTGGAAATCGGGCGAGGTTGCAGATGTTGTCCGGTACGTTGATTTCATTCGTATCGGGATGCCCTCTCATTTCTTTGCGATCGCCCAGTTCGGGTGCCTTTTGCTTTCACTCGTAACATTCATTGCCGCCTGGAGCGAAAAAGAAAAGGTTCGTATGTTTGCCGGGCTTACCTTACTCATTTCAGTGATAGTAATGGCCGGAACGTTTATCATCTTTGTCCCGATCAACATCTACATGGGCTCGACCACCAATTTTGATCCGGTCGAACTCAAGACAAAAGTGACGACTTGGGTCAATTTCGAATACGTACGCATCGCCGTCATCGCACTTGGGCTGGTCACGTCGATCGCTGCCCTGGAATTCTATGAACGCAAGAGTCGATCCCGCTCGTGACTAAGGATCGCAGATGGAGTGAGCTTTTTGTGGGAATTAACCTAAATGTTTAATAAGATTCGCAACAAAATGCCGGTTGCGGCGTTGGTTTCCTAAACCTCTTTCGTATCCCAAAGCATCACAGATCTCTAAAACGGGCGAAACGGCGGTTCATGCATTTACGGGCGATGCGGTGACGCGGCGGAACGCGGGCGGTTTAACCACTAATTATCAAAATGATCCGCATTTTTGCCCGAAAAGTGGCTTTTGGGTCATACGGCTACGCCTCAACTCATTGCAAGAGCGAACTTAATTAAGAATTAAACAAACTTTTGCGCGATATGAGCAAAACAGCAATAAAATTTGGGCTTATGCCGGCCATATCGTTTAGAATACAAACAAAAATATCCAGGGAATAAATTCTATGAGAATAATTTTTCGACGAGCTACGAGTTTGTTTTTTGTCCTATCGATCATTTTCCAGACGGCCTTTGCGCAAGGGGCGAGGGACGAGCTGGCGGGGTATAACGATCCGTCGTCTCGCTTGCGCGGGATGATCGAGCGGTTTGATGAGGACTACGGGATACTCGACAGGTTTTATACGGCGCGGACTTCGCCGAATAGGGCGGCGAGGTTTAGTCAGCTTTACTCCGACGAGCTGAAGGTGCTGGGTGGGCTTGATTTTGATGCGCTTAATCACGACGAGCAGGTGGATTACATACTGTTTAAGAATTATCTGGAGCACGAGCAAAAGGAGCAGGGAAGGTCTGATGCTCAGATGAAAGAGATGGCCAGCGTGTTACCTTTTGCGGCGACGATCAGCGATCTTGAGGACTCGCGGCGGCGGCTGGAGCCGCTAGATGCGGCGAAGACGGCGGCTCTGCTTAACGACCTGGCGAAGCGGATCGCCTATAGGCAGTGGTTTCTGGAGGGCAATTTATCGAAACCCAGTCGGACGGTCGCGAACCGGGCGGCACGGACGGTGGGCGAGCTGCGTAATACGCTGCGGCGTTGGTACGGGTATTACAATTTGTACGATCCGATGTTCACTTGGTGGTGCGAGTCGCCGTATAAGGGCGTTGATGACGCTTTGGCGAAGTATCAGGGGTTTATTACGTCGAAGCTCGTGGGCATCTCGGCTGACGACAAGACGACCATCATTGGCGACCCGATAGGGCGGGAGGCTTTGCTGCAGGAGCTGCAGTACGAGATGATCCCGTACACGCCTGAGGAGCTGATCGAAATTGCAAACAAAGAATTCGAGTGGTGCCAGATGGAGCTGAAAAAGGCTTCGCGAGAGATGGGCTACGGCGACGATTATATGAAGGCCATCGAGGCCGTCAAGCAAAAATACGTCGAGCCCGGCAAGCAGCCTGAGTTGATAAAGAAATTTGCGTACGAGGCAATCGACTACGTTGAGAAAAACGATCTTGTGACCGTGCCGAAACTCGCTCGTGACGGTTGGAGAATGGAGATGATGACGCCGGAGCGGCAACTGGTCGCACCGTTTTTCCTTGGCGGCGAGACGATACTCGTTTCGTACCCGACCGACGGCATGACGCACGAGCAGAAAATGATGTCGATGCGTGGTAACAATCCGCATTTTGCGAGAGCTGTGACGGGGCACGAGCTGATCCCAGGACATCATTTGCAAGGTTATATGTCAGCTAGATACAGGACGTATCGCGGGGATTTTCGCACGCCATTCTCGGTCGAGGGCTGGGCGTTGTATTGGGAGTTTTTGCTGTGGGATAAGGGGTTTGATAAGACTCCGGAGGACAAGATCGGGGCGTTGTTTTGGCGTTCGCACCGCGCGGCGAGGATCATATTCAGCTTGAACTTTCACCTAGGTAACTGGACGCCGGAGCAGTGCGTCGATCTGCTCGTCAACAAGGTCGGGCACGAACGCGACAACGCTCTCGGCGAGGTGCGGCGATCGTTTTCGGGCGACTACGGGCCGCTCTACCAGATCGCGTATATGATGGGCGGGCTCCAGTTTTATCAGCTTCACAGGGCTCTGGTGGATTCCAAGAAGATGACCGATAAACAGTTTCACGACGCGATATTGCACGAAGGCCCGATACCCGTCGAGATGGTGCGGGCGATATTGACGAATCAAAAATTGACGAAGGATTTTAAGACGAATTGGCGGTACTATCGCGGGTTGAATTAGAAATTTTTGACGCAAAGACGCAGAAAACGCAAAGTCAGAAAAGAAAGCATTGCCCGCGAATGACGCGAATCGATGCGAATTGATAATCTGTATCTCCTATTCGTAGGATTCGGGTTATTCGCGGGCGAAAGTTAGAACTAAATATATTGAATCTACGTTTATGTTTGGAAGTTATGAAACAGAAATATCTAAAACGGTCGGTTTTGATCGCTGCAATTTTTATCGCGGCGAATGTTGTCGGGTTTGGTCAAAAGGCTGGTGCTCTTTCGATTGACGAGAAAAATGTTCGTGCGGAAATGGGCTTTTTGGCTAGTGACGCGATGCAGGGGCGTGGGAGCGGGACGATATTTGAGCGGGTTGCGGCGGAATATATCGGGTCGCAGTTTATGCAGTTTGGGCTCGAACCGGCGGGCGAAATGGGGCCTGACGGGAAGCAAACGTATGTGCAGACGGTCGATGTCGCCGGGCGGCCGTTACTCAAGGATGTGACTGTTAGCGGTGCAGGTTCGATCAAATATGGAACGGACATGGTCGTGATGTCGATAACGGCAAAGCAGGTCAGTGGCGAACTGCAAAAGATCAAGTTTGGCGACGCCGTAAAGAGCGGGGCGATCGTGCTGGTCTCACCGGCGGACGACGAGAAGTTCACCGGGATGCAGGAAAAGATCGGTGCGCTATTCAAGGCCGGAGCGGTTGCGGTGATCATTGGCGAGACGAGCGAGCTTCGAGAACAATGGTCGGCACTCGCGGGTCGGGACGTGAGTTTGCGTGGACGCGGCAATTCGATGTTTGCGCTCAGCAAGGCGGCATTGACGTCACTCTCGGCGGTCGCTGATGGAACGAAGATCGATATTGCGGGAACATTTTCCGAGCCGAAAAAGGCATTCACGTGGAACGCGATGGGCAAGATCACGGGGACGGATAAGACACTAGCTTCCGAAGTCATTCTGCTGACATCACATCTTGATCATCTGGGTGTCCGCGAGAGCAATCCGGGCGATGACAAGATATTTAACGGCGCGGATGACGATGCGTCGGGATCGGTGGCGGTTTTGGAACTCGCACGTGTGCTCGGCAGCGGTGCTAAGCCAAAGCGGACGGTCTATTTCGTTTGTTTTGGCTCTGAGGAGGCCGGCGGTTTTGGTGCGACGTATTTTGTAAATAATATGCCCTTTCCGAAGGATAAACTGGTCGCGAATCTTGAGTTTGAGATGATCGGTCGGCCTGACGCCAAAGTTAAGCCCGACGAGTTGTGGCTGACCGGTTACGAGCGGTCGAATCTCGGGCCGGAGCTTGCAAAACGCGGAGCAAAACTCGTGCAGGACCCGCATCCTGAGGAGAACTTCTTTCAGCGGTCTGACAATATACAGCTTGCCCGGGCCGGCATCATCGCCCATACGGTTTCGAGCTTTGGGCTGCACACGGATTATCACCACGCAAGCGATGAGTTAAAAACAATTGATTTTGTCCACATGACCCGGTCGATTGATTCGATGGTCAAACCGGTGCAGTGGCTGATAAATTCGCCGTTCAAACCGGTATGGAACGAAGGGAAGAAGCCATAGAGATGCGGTTAATCGATAATGCGAATATCTACATAGCTAGGGTCTTTTTGCATCATCACGCAAAAGTTCCTGGCAGAGGCTAAAGTTTGAAAATAGCGTGCATGTTTGCCGGTTTGGCCTTTGATGTAATACTCAACGACTATCATTTTATATCGATTGCGATGAGAAAAGAGAGTGCTAATTGACGGTTCTTTCCCGAAATCAATAATAAGTTTTTTTGTGTATTCCAGATAAACGTATATCTCGAGGTGGAATAAAATGAGGGAAAAAGCTCCGTCCGTCTTTAGAATTCTTATTCCGGTCACTGATTTTGATAAGGCCATCGAATTTTATCAGCGACTGTTTGATTCCGATGGGCGGATCATTCATCAAGGCGGCGGTATTCTGATTACGGACCGGTTATTTTTGCCGTGATCGAGAATAGCTGGACTCCGATCAGCGATCAGATTTGTTTTTCAGTGCCCGGCTTTGGGCTGCAAACGGATTATCACAAATCGAGCGACGAGGTGAAGATGATCGACTTTAGCCACTTGATGCGGTCGATCAATTCGACGGTCAAACCGGTAGAGTGGTTGATAACTTCGAATTTCAAGCCTACGCGGAACGAAGGCAAGAAACCGAAAGAAAGCTTGCCCGCGAAACACGCTAAAGTCACGAAAAGAAGAAGTTCTTACTTTTAGTGTATTTCGTGTGTTTCGCGGGCAAACTTTCTTATCTAGCGAGGCGGTGGCCAAAGAGCGTTACGGGAACGAACATCAGCAAGCCGATAACAATGAACCATATCGGCTGGCCGGGCAGCATATAGATATTGCCGATCATACCCAGCGTTAGGATCGTGCCGACGATTACTGGCAGCGTAATGCCTTGCGAAACCTGCCTGCTAATCTTGGTTACGATAAATCCCCCCGCGAAAGAGGCGAGAAAATAGCCGAGCAGCACGATTATGTAGGCTTTGACCGGGCCGTTCGCCATGAATTCGCGCAATGCCGCCGGATCTTTCATAACTGCGTCTGTCGGCGGCATGACAACGATCGAATTAACCATTTCTACAATCAGCATGATCGTAGTGGCGACGATAAATGCGACGACGACGGCGAGAATTTTTCTACCCATTTTTGTCTCCTTGGTTGTCTCTAAACTATCCGAACGCTCCTTTGTAAACCCAAAAGGCAATTCAAGTCAAGAAAGGCCGGAATGGTGTGTGGAAAAACAGTTTGCATTTCTCCGTAAATATGTGCATCATAGTCTCTGTTAATCCTTCTCTCGTGTGAGAAAACATCACGCGCTTCGTCTTTAACGATTTTTGGATAAGTAAGAGAGCAGGCCCCGTTAGTTAATTAGAAGTAGCTCTCAGAGTTTTTGAGTATCCGAAGTTCGGCCTTTTCGCTTCAACCAAGCAAACCGCTCGATTCGACGCTTCTTTAGAATTCCCGAAAAGGGAAAAAAGGTAAATAAATCAATGTCAATGAAACTATACGTAGGAAATCTTTCCTTCAACACGACCAATCAGGATCTCAATGACCTGTTCGGCGAGATCGGAGCGGTCGAGTCGACCAATATTATCGAAGACCGCGAAACGGGTCGTTCACGCGGATTCGGTTTTGTCGAAATGGCGTCACAGGCCGATGGCGAAACCGCTATCGCACAGCTTAACGGCAAAGAAGTCGATGGCCGTGAACTCAAAGTCAACGAAGCTAAACCGCAAGAAAAACGCGGCGGCTTTGGCGGCGGTGGTGGCGGCGGTGGTCGCGGTGGCCGTGGTGGCAGCGGTGGCGGCTACGGCGGCGGCGGCGGTGGTGGATACGGCGGCGGCGGACGCTACTAATTAGCCAAACGCTAAGTAATAACAATGCCCCGATCTTACGACCGGGGCATTTCTTTGTTTAAAACCGATCAAAAGCGTCAAAATGTGATAACCTTGTTAAATGACATATGGCCCATTAGCTATTAAACGCCGCCAAGTGCTCGGCGATCTCTACTCTTTATGTGACAACGTCGAAATGGTTCCTGTGCATCTAGACAACGCCGAAGGCGAAAAGATCGGCTTCGCAGATGAGAGCATGGGCCATTATGCCGATGCCTATCTCTTTCATTTGCCAGAGGATGTCTGCAAAAAACTCTCGACCGGCCACTACATCTACTCGTTTGATTACGATTACACCGACCCCGAATCCACCGGACGCCATCGCCGCATCAAGCTCAACTATATCTTTCTTACGGGCCGCAAAGGCCCGGAAGCCATCAGCCGAAGCACGAAAAAAGCTCTCGCCGCGCTCGAAGCCCTAGGGGCCGAGGCCGTGACGGAAACTGCTTAGAAATTTAATCGCGAAAATTTGTATTTAGAGTAGAGCGAGTTGGTTGAATATCTCAACCATCGCAAGTGTATCGAGCTTGCAGTAATCTTCGAGATCATCAAATATCTTTTCCCGCGTTGCTTCGTCCATGGTGTCCCATTTTGCGGCGCGGTACCAGCTAATCGATGCGGTCATGCCGTCGCCGATGCCCAGATCGAGATAGGATAAATGCGGCACCAGCACGGGCAGAACCTTTTTAATCGAGGTACGGCCTTTGAAATCTGGGTGGATATAGAGGTTGTCCGAGAATATTTTCATCAGGTCATGGGTGTTTTCGTTGATCTCATCAAAAAACGCGGCAAAGTCTGGAAACATTTCGCCCATCTCGGTGTTTCGAGTCTTTTCGAACGCCTCATACCATACGAGAACAGTACCAATACCGCCGGCCATCGCTTCCTTTAGACTGGCCGCCAATGCTTGCGGCGGATCGTCGTCTCCGTGCGATAGGAAACCGCTGTGTTTAAGTGCTCCGCCGGGTTCGTCGAGAGTGTGCAGCGAATATTGAAAACACATCTGCTGAAACGGTTTGACGCCATCAAACTGGGGAATCGCATAGGCAAACGTCTCGTAATCAAGAAAATGGATCGGATATTTCCATGACGCGACCCTCTCAGCGATACCGGCCCGGTCGATCGCGATCCCGCCTGACTTCGCCGCCGTCACCTGAACACGTTGCTTGGTCGAGAGCGGAAAATCGTCGGGTACGTCAGTGATCGCAACGATACCCTGTGAAAGCAGGTCCCGTCGTTTGTCGTTCTTGAGAAAGGCGATGTCAAAGACCGTGTAGTCGGGCAAGTCCGGGAAATGGAGCTTAACAAAGCGGCAGTCGAGCTTATTTTCGGCACAATAATCCATCAGCGACGGCACGGGAACCGTATCGAGATATCGGGCCGCTTCAAGTGCCTGACTTGCGGTCACATCCATGCGCTCGTTGACCTTGTCGGTAACGTCCGTGATGACGAAAAGCTGCTCGGCATTCACGTCGCCCTGGCGGACGTAGTCGCCATTCATCGTTATCACATAGCACCGCCCAACGGACGAACCCGACCTTTCAGCCGCCAACCTTTGAAATGCAACGTCATCGTAATGCTCCTCTTTGACTTTTGACGCCGATTTAATTTCGTAGATATCGATGACGCCCGTATCTTTATGTGTGACGATCACATCGCTGCGGGCATAGAGATCTGCGGTCTGAAAGGCGCGTTCAAAATCGACCGAGGTCGTATCATCGGGGTAAAACTGCCGGAGTTGTTTTACAAGCTGCTGAACCGCATAACCCTGCTGACGGAGATGCTCATATTCGAGAGAGTCCGGCTCGGCCACTAGTAACGGCTGATGAAACGCTAGCCAAAATTCTTGCGGGCATTTGAGATAATTGAGATACGCGGTTTTTGTGAGACGGTCTTTCATTATTTGAGCCAACCATGTTATTTTACGCCGAAGCATGAAAAAAATCATTTGGAGGTTCTGTCAAAATGAGCATGGGCACGGCGTCTATCTTTAGAATATTTGTTCCGGTGACCGATTTTGAAAAAGCGGTAGCGTTTTATCAGCAACTATTCGATACTGATGGACGCCTTATACATCAGGGACGGCAGTATTTTGACTGCGGGGCGGTGATACTGGCGGTAATCGAGAATAAGGGTACGCCGATCGGCGATCACCTCTATTTTTCGGTGCCAAATCTCGAAAGTTTTTTTAGCCGAGCCAAGGAGCTGGACTGCCTCGAAGAAAACGATGTTCATGGTTCGCCGTCGGGCGAGATCAACGTGCGTCCGTGGGGCGAGCGTTCGTTTTACGCCCGCGATCCGGATGGCAACGGGCTTTGTTTTGTCGATGAAAAAACACTTTTCACCGGACTTTGATAAGCTAGTGAAATGCTGGTTTTAGGTATCGAGAGTTCGTGTGACGAGACGGCTGCGGCCGTAGTTCGTGATGGACGCGAGATCGTCTCGTCCGTGATCGCGTCGCAGATCGAGCTTCATAAACCGTGGGGCGGCGTCGTTCCGGAGTTGGCCTCACGCGAGCATCTCGAAAAGATCGAGCCGATCATCGCTGAGGCCCTCGCAAAGGCCGAAGTCACGATTTCTGAAATCGATGCCATTGCCGTTACACAAGGGCCCGGATTGATCGGTTCGCTGCTCGTAGGCGTCTGCTATGCCAAAGCGCTCGCCTACGCCGTTGATATCCCGATCGTCGGAGTAAACCACATCGAGGGCCACGTGTATTCGGTTGTTTTTGAAAATCCTCCGATCGAATATCCCGCCCTTGCTTTGATAGTCTCGGGCGGTCACACAAATATCTTTTACATTCCGGACGAGGGCCAATACAAGGTCGTTTCGAGAACGCGCGATGACGCCGCCGGTGAGGCTTTTGATAAGGTCGCGAAGATGCTCGGCCTCGGCTACCCGGGCGGCCCCGTCATCGAAAAGCTCGCAAAACAGGGTGACGCGGCAGGGGTAAAGTTTACCCAGGCGAAGATCTCAGACGGCCGTCCGGATCTAAGTTTTAGCGGCCTGAAAACGGCTGTGGCAAGATACGTTCGCGAAAATGGCATCGTTCCAATAGCCAACGGCGACCAGCCTACGCAACCGGTCAAGGACCTCGCAGCGAGCTTTCAGTCCGCTGTCGTAAAGGCTTTGGTAGGTACGCTAGAAAAGATCGCAAAAGACCTGCAGCCTAAAACGCTTATCGTTGCTGGCGGCGTCGCATGCAATCTTTCGCTTAGGTCAGCCGCCGAACAGGCCGGCAAACGGCTGGGGCTGCCTGTATATTTCCCGTCTAAACATCTCTCGACCGACAATGCCGCAATGATTGCCGCCGCCGGACATTTTCATCTAAAAAATGGCGAGCGGGCCGATCTGCGAATGACGGCGGACATTTCGATGCGGCTCCAAAACGTCGAAAATGAAGACGCGAAACTTCGGCAGCAGAAAGTCCGCTACCGCTTATAAATTGCCTTGCGTTTCGGCTGTCCTAGAGCTAAACTATTACCAGTGTTTAAATTGTTTAAACCGACGCATGTTGGTTTAAATCGTGATTTGTCACTGTATACCGCGACTTTGGCGAAAGTTGCGTGAGGCTGTACGAAGTGGACATTAAGGGGACAAAATGAAACGAACGGAATATTTTGCCGGCGTGGCGATCTACATTTTTTTGTTTGCAGCCGTTGCATTTTCGCAATCGATCTCGCTTGTGCCATTTATTACCAGCGGACTAAGTTCGCCGGTGTTTATGACAACCGCCAGAGACCGGAGCAATCGACTTTTCATTGTTCAGCAGGGTGGAATTATCAAGGTTGTCCAGCCGGGTTCGACGACACCCACCGACTTCTTAAATATCACTTCACTCGTCCGATTCGGTGGCGAACGGGGTTTGCTGGGCCTCGCGTTTCACCCGCAATACGCGATCAATGGCCGCTTTTTTGTTTACTACACGCGTCAGCCTGATGGTGCTATTCAGATATCCGAATTTCACGTTTCGGCCGCGAATCGCAACATAGCCGACACAACCGAAAAAATAATTATCACGATCCCGCATCCGACCAATGGAAATCATAATGGAGGAACGGTGGTATTCGGCCCGGATGGTTATTTATACGCAGGGCCAGGCGACGGAGGTGCCGCAAATGATCCGCCAAATAACGCCCAAAATATTGACTCCCTTTTGGGAAAAATTATTCGGCTGGATATTGATAACGTTCCGTCCGGACAGATTCCGCAATATAATACCCCATCCGACAACCCATTTAAGGGATCCATCCCTGGAGCAGATGAAATTTACGCCTATGGTGTACGCAATCCGTATCGTTTTTCATTTGACCGCGGCCCGATTCGAGCCCGCCCTAACCGTGGTGTGCGACCGCTCTGGGTCGCTGACGTGGGCCAGGGATCACTCGAGGAGGTTGATATCGTCACGCTTGGCGGCAATTACGGTTGGCGGGCGTATGAGGGGACAAGCTGCACGCAGCTCAATCCGGAGCAGTGTGCAGGGGGTACGAACCCTATCGTGCATACACCGCCCATCTTTCAATATGACCATTCGGGCGGCCGGTGTTCGATAACGGGCGGGTACGTATATCGCGGCCTACAGGGGAGTTTGCCGACCGGCAGTTATGTCTTCGGGGACTACTGCAGCGGAGAGATTATTGTTTGGAATAATAATGCTCAAACCGTTCTTCTAGATACGACCCGATTCATCGTCGCTTTCGCCGAGGATGAAAAAGGTGAATTGTATGTTATCGGCCAGAGCGGAACGATCGAAAAGATCGTCGCTGCCGGCGGGTCGGGTCCGGGAGAAACTCGGCGGCCTCGGGTCCGGCGGACAGATTAGCCTGATCAGCTCATCACGGCGCGGGCAAGAGTAAAGATATTTACCTTTCCGGCGCCGCTTTTCTTCAAGACCCGTGCACAGTTTGATGCCGTAGCACCCGACGTAAATACATCGTCAACCAGCAAAATATTCTTTCCATCCACCAATTTTGGTCTTTTGACTTCAAACGCATTCCTGACTGTCAATTCCCGGGCTTTTTTATCCATCGCAATGCGGTGGATCGGCGTGTGAATTGTGCGCGTGAGACTGCCCGTGTCTACCGGAACCTTCATTGCCCGTCCTATCAGTGCGGCAATAAAGTCCGCTTGATTATAGCCGCGTTCTAATTTCCGTTGAGGCGAAAGAGGAATTGGGATGATAATATCGGCATTGTCGAAACCTGTTCGCTTGATCGCTATAGGTATTAGTTTGATCAGGCGCGCAGGCAAGGCGGGCTCGGTTTTGAGACTGATTATTGAGGCTGACAGGGCCTTTTCATAAACGCCCAGGGCTGCCGCTTTTTCATATTGATGATCGTTACATTGATGGCAAAAGACGGGAACCGGGGCGGCTTTGTCGCCAAAAAAAGCGCCGCATCTATCGCACAGCATCTCCGAACCGTCAAAGATCCGTGTTGCGTCCCAGCAATTGCGACAGGCCGCACCATCGCCATAGCCCTCGACCTGGTCCCTACAAACGCTGCATTCCAGCGGATAAACGATCGAAAGAAGTGAGTCTTGGATCGCTCTGAGCATTATTAAAAGGGAGCCTAATCTTCGTCGAGGAGCCCCTGTTCGAGGAGTTCCTGACATTCGAGGCAATAACGGGCCCAAGGGATCGCGGCGAGGCGTTTCGGCTGGATCTCTTTTTCGCAGTTCTGGCAGGTGCCGTACTCATCATCCGCGATTCTAAGCAAAGCTTCATCGATCAGCGTGAGCTGCTTGCTTTCATTTTCCGAGACCGCAAGCATTACGTTTTTAGAATAATTTCGGACGGCCAGATCGACGGGATCTGGTGTTTCCGCATCATCGATCGAAAGATCATTACCTTTCAACTTCTCGATCAAAAGGACCCTTTCAGCGAGAAGCTTTTCTTTAATTTCGTTTAAGTTCGATTTACTCATTTTTGATAAGGGAAGCCTTTAATAATTGTGTACGCTCGATATAATTGCTCAAGGATCACGACACGAGCCATCTCATGCGTAAAAGTGAGAAACGATAAAGATAGCACGAGATGGGCCTTTTCGGCAACCTCATCCGCGATACCGTCGGCCCCGCCAATGACAAAGTTGATCTCTTTAATTCCCGCGTTTTGCCATTTCTCGATCTCTTTTGCCAGTTCCGGTGACGAGATGCCTCGCCCATTTACATCGAGCAAACACACGAGAGGACTTTGATTCAGTTTCTCGATAATTCGTTTGCCTTCTGCTTCTTTTCCTTCGTGTGGGGCAGAATCGCGGATCTCGACGACTTCGCATTTTACAAAATGCGAAAGGCGCCGCAGATATTCTTCCTGCAGCGCCCGATAATTTTTATCTTTGGTTTTTCCGATCCAGGTAAACCGAAATTTCATAAGATTAAATATCTTCAGGCAATTCAACGCGTCCCGCGTCCCGCCACAGGCGAGCTAGATCGTAAAATTCGCGCGCCTCATTATTAAAGATATGAACGACAAAATCGCCATAATCCACGAGTACCCATTCGCCGGTTTTGTAACCCTCGACCCGTACCGGGCGGGTAGAAAGCTGCTTTTTAAGCTGTTCATTAATCTCGTCGGCGATGGCTTGCACCTGACGCTGATTCGCCCCGCTGGCGATGATAAAAAACTCGGTAAAGCTCGCGATCTGACGCAGGTCGAGGGCGATCATATCGAACGCCTTTTTATCGCTTGCGCATCGGATGGCGAGTTGTACCTCGGGGTCGAGTTCGGTAAACGGGGTGGGTTTTGCGGCTATCTCGATTTTGACGGCGTCGCGTTGGAGCGATCTTTCCTGTGTTTCTTCCATTAGTTATAAATCTGATATTTTTTGATGTAATTTGCAACCTCCGCGGGAACTTCGGTCTGCCACAACGCATCATTTTTTCGTATCTTTGCCCTAATGTCGGTCGCGGCGATGTCGAGATTTACGGCATCGGTGATAAAAATTTGCTTTCGCATCCGTGATCCTTGGCCTATGTCTTGATTTTCGTCTTCGCTTCCAGGCTTCGCGCCGGGAACTGCCCTGAGGTCGATTATCCTCGACCGTATCTCATCAGTTACATGCCGGAAACTAATTTCGACGTCTGGCCGGGCGACGATGATATGATTTGTGATCGACAGAACCTTTTCCCATTCGCGCCAGGTCCGGATGTTCATCCACGAATCGGCACCCATTACAAAAAAGGTGGTGTTATCCGGATTCTCCGCCTTGAGCCTTGTCAATGTTTCAATTGTATATGGCCGCTCAGGCACCTCGATCTCCATTCTCGAGATTGTCATTTCCCGGATGTTGCCGGTTGCAAGGCACAGCATCGCGTAACGGTCGTAGGCGGATGTCGGTTTGAGCCTCACCTTATGCGGAGCGTGAAAAGCAGGTATAAAAACAAACTCATCAAGCTCAAATTGCGCGAGCAGGGCGTCAGCGACCGCTAAATGGCCGCGATGCGGTGGATCAAAGCTGCCGCCGTAATATGCGATTCGTCTCATGTCAAAACTTTGCCACAGCGATAAATTCAGTTATACAGAAACCGCTTTCTCGGTGATCTCTGCGGCTAATTTGGTCAAGGCTTCAGAAACCGCGTTTACCAATTCCTTTACTCCGTCATTTGTTACCGATGATATGGCAAAAAGCTTTTTCCTGTCTTTTTTAGCTCTTTTTTTAAGCTTTTCGAGCCGGTCGGGCTCGTCCAAGGCATCGATCTTTGTTGCGACGATTATCTGCGGACGTGTCGCCATATCTGCATCATAATTGGCCAACTCGCGGTTGATTATTTCATAGTCTGAAACAGGGTCACGGCCCGAAAGGGACGATACGTCGATCAGATGCAGCATTAGTTTTGTCCGTTCGACGTGACGCAAAAATCGATCGCCTAAGCCTGCCCCTTCCGATGCACCCTCAATCAGGCCTGGAATGTCGGCGACGACAAATGTCCGAAAATCGCCCATATCGACAACGCCTAGATTTGGTTCGAGCGTCGTAAATGGGTAATCGGCGATCTTTGGTTTGGCGGCCGAGATGACCGAGATCAGCGTCGATTTGCCAGCGTTGGGAAACCCGACCAGACCGACATCGGCAAGCAGTTTTAGTTCAAGCTGCAGCTCACGGTCGCCGCCCGGACGCCCGGTGTAATGAAATTTGGGAGCCTGCCGCGTAGACGTAGCAAAATGTGAATTGCCCCAGCCGCCCTTACCGCCCTTTGCAGCTAAATATCGCTGTCCCGGCTCGGTAAAATCATAGAGCAGCTCGTTAGTCCCGGCATCAAAGACCTGCGTTCCGACCGGCACTTTGACGACGGCATCCTCGCCGTCTTTTCCATAGCGGTTCGAACCTTCGCCATGATGGCCGCGTTCGGCTTTGTGCTCGGGGTTATAACGCAGATGGAGCAAGGTGTTCAGGCCCTCGTTCGATTCCATCCAGACGCTGCCCCCGACCCCGCCGTCGCCGCCCGACGGACCGCCGCGCGGTATAAATTTTTCGCGGCGAAATGCCGTGACGCCGTCACCGCCATCTCCGGCTTTGACTTTGATCTTTACGCGGTCGATAAACATAAGCGAACATAGATTCTAAGTTTTGGGCCGAAGTTAAGCAAACGGCGGCTTTTTCGGCTGTCCCACTGACCCGCTGTCCCAAGTGTCCGGGCATTTTTCCCTTTATCGGAACTGATTTACCCTGTCCCAACTGCTCCAAGCTGTCACATACCAATCTCGGGACACGCAAGCCACTGTATTTACACAACTTAAAGGAATTCTTAATTCTGTACCATGTATTTTGTAAATAATAATTTTACTATTTTGTAATACAAAGTATGCCATTCATGCAAACTTATTGCGATGGTGCAACGAACATAACAAAACAAAAGCGTTGTCCCGATTGCTCGTTTCAACGCTTTTATTTTTCTTTATCCATTCACCGAAGTGTCCGGTTAAAGGGTTGGCAGCTCTCACATGTACACGCTCGAACCGCCGATTTATATCCCGAAGACTCTCTGCGGAGAGCAGCCGCCGGTCAGCACCCGTCTTGTTTACACATTCTGTTGTACCTACGAGGGTACAGTGCCGTTAGGTCTTTTTTCGGTGGCTTTTCCTCCACCGCCGGTTACGTTCCCGGCAACGAGGCTCAGCGTCTTTCAACGTGAGCGACATAGCACCCGTTTGGCTGATCATTTCCAGCGGGCGTTACCCGTTTTTATCCGGATAACTCAAATGACCTTTCGATCACTTTCAGCAAGCCTTTCGGCTTCAGCTTCTGGCGTTCCTGACAGTGGCTTTCCGCTCCTTCTGTCCGCAAACGGTGTGTCACCACCTCCGCTTCATCTCCAAATGCCGGTCAAGATACCCGTAAGCAATCTCGACTGTGAAGCTATCTTACACCCGAAAAATCGCAAGTCAAGTAGAAAATACTTTAACTGTCACCCTTATTTTATGGGCTACGTGTGGAAAATCTGTGGATAACACGATGTTGAATCTGTGGATAAAAATGTGGAAAATTCGGCAAGTGTTTCAGGCGCTTTAATTACAAGTTTAGGAACTATTAAACTTTCCGCATGACAAAATTTTAATTTCGTCGGGAAAAAAAGAAAAAATATTGGCGACGGTTTCGGACTTTTTGAGGAACCAAGCATGTTTTTAACATGACTGGCTGCTCGATTTTTGTGTCGTTGGCGTCACTGGAAACAAAGAATGTCTGCTCCACCCGCGTCTCCGCTGAATGTATTCAAACGTACAGAACGGGTTTCCCGGATGTCATAAAATATCTATGTAACCAATAATCTAGTAAGCGGTGGACATATCTTGGGGGAATTTATGAGGGTACGCGAAAGGGAATTTGAGCAGCTGTGTAAGACATCGGAAAAGGGTGAGAGGCTGATTTCGCGGGACGAACTGTTGCCGATCAGCCTGGAGATCGGCCGCCGCATTCTCGAGGTTTTTGGCTATCAACATATATCGAATATCGTTTTCCGCCTTAAATCGAACTCGCGTGAAATTTACTCGGTTATCAACGGCGAGACGCTGCCATCCACAGAGATGCTTCTCGGAATTCACAAGACAACGGGAGCATCGATAGACTGGCTCCTGACCGGAAACGGAGAGAAATACCTGCCGGTACTGCAGATCGCCGATCATTCGTTCGAGCCCGTTCCGCCAGCTTTATGGTTTACAAACCGCGAATTGGAAATAAGCAGCCAGTAGTCGGTAATACTACGCCGAAATCAGAAAAGCACACGCTTAAGGACGTGTGCTTTTTTTGATGTGATGGAGCCTGAGAGAATGCCGATCCGGCACCGGCAACAACTATGCGGCAGATTCAGCCGCGACTTTTGGTGCGAGTTCGGCTGCACCCGCAGCATAAACGCTGATGAATTTGCCTTTGCGGCCTTTGTCTTCGAATTTGATAAAGCCCTCGATCAGCGAAAACAACGTGTCGTCCTTACCGCGCCCGACATTGTTGCCCGGCTTCCACTTGGTGCCGCGTTGACGTGCGATGATATTGCCGCCGAGAACGTGCTCGCCGCCAAATTTCTTGAGACCAAGCCGCTGCGCATTCGAATCGCGACCGTTTCTGGATGAACCTACACCTTTCTTATGTGCCATATATTTAGTTAAAAGTGAATAGTGAATAGTGAATAGTTAAGAATGTTTTTTCCTTTAACTATTAGTTTCTTACTATTAACTAGATCTTTTCAATTTTGATTTCTGTAAAACCTTGCCGGTGGCCTTGTTTTCGTTTGTACTGCTTACGGCGTTTCTTCTTGAAAACGATGATCTTGTCCGCTTTGCCGTGACCTACAATGGTCGCGTCGATCGTCGCACTTCCGCCGATCTTGGCGTCTTTGCCCTCACCCGTCAGGAGAGCGTCGATCGTTACCTTTTTGCCCTCTTTCTCAGCGATCTTCGGCACACGCAGTATCTCGCCGCTTTCGACCGCAAACTGTTTCCCGCCTGTTTTGATAATTGCGTAACTCATTTCTTATCTTAGCTCCTCTCGATTGACGGCATTTGCTTAGCTAATCGAAAAGTGTAGATTATACGGAAAACGTCGGGGGTGGTCAACCTTGTAGTGAGAAAATCAGAAGTGTTGCCAAATATTATCGGATCGTGTCGTATCAAAATGACAAAAATGGTCATTTTGGTATAAAACGTGGGTCATTAGGATATCTTTTTCACGATCCCGCCCGCGTTTCTCCACGTCACCGAGCCACCCGTAAACCGGCAAATCTCCGCTCCTCCGCGCCGCCGCGTCAACCGCATTTACGTGACAGATCAGGCAACAGACGGATCGATCACTACCGCAATGAATGGCAGGTTGCGGTAGCGTCCGGCGGCGTCGAGTCCGTAGCCGACGACGAATTTGTTTGGGATGACAAAGCCTGTGTAATCGACGACGAGTTCTTTTTTAATTCGCGGTTCGGGCTTGTCTAGGAAAGTCGCGATCTTGATCGAGGCCGCACCGCGTGAATCGAGGATCTCGACGAGGCGTGTCAGCGTCAGGCCGGTGTCGATAATGTCTTCGACAATGAGGACGTGTTTATCGCGGATCGAATTACTTAGGTCCTTCAAAATTTCGACGTCGCCAGTCGATTGGGTGCCGTCTTTATAACTTGAGACGGACATGAAATCTATCGTGAGAGCCAGATCGACGGCCCGCATCAGGTCAGCCAGAAAAACACAAGAACCCTTGAGCACGCCCACTAAGACGAGGTCTTTACCCGCATAATCGGCTGTGATCTCGGTGCCCATCTCGCCGACGCGAGTCTTAATTTGCTGCTCCGAATAGAGGACTTCGAGATTGGTGTTGGTGAATTCGGTTGTGGAGGACTGCATTGATCCGGCGGTCATAATAGTCTCGATATTTGAAAGAATCGGTTTTTAGAAATACTATTCCAACGTAGCCTGAGTTTCAAGTTGGATTTTATTTCAGTAGCCCGCACGTTATTGTGGGCGCGGCATCCAGCTTGAGAGTTACGCCTCTATTGACACGCGGGCTGCTGCATCAGAATATGGCCGACGAAAACAACGAGACACGCGACCGCGTTCGCGAATTAGTGAAGCAAGTGCTGGCTACGGTTCCGACCGAGGAAGAATCAGCGGGCGGAGCAGTGGCGGCGGCGGTTGAGCATGTCGTTGTTAATTCACTGCGAGGCAAGCTTGGCCGCGAATGGGATCGCGATGAATCTGCAAAATCGTTGATCACTGAGGACGACCTGCGTGGAGTGGAGGCCGGCTCCAGGCTTAGAGTTGCCCCTAATGTAAAATTCACCCCGCTCGCTCAAGATATTGTAAACGAGCGAAATATCGAGCTCATACATAAACCTTCACGCCAAAATACAGTTAAAGTCCGTTCGGTCGCGATCGGTTCGGACCACGGCGGATTTAAGATAAAGGAACAGCTAAAAGGTTTTCTGGCCGATCTAGGCCTAAATGTTCGTGATTTTGGTACAGAGAGTGATGACGCAGTCGATTATCCCGATTTTGCTCACGCTGTCGCAAAGTCTGTTTCGGGAGGTCAGGTCGAGATCGGCATCATTATCGACGGAGCCGGCATCGGCAGCGCCATGACAGCTAACAAGTTGCCGAACGTGCGTGCTGCTGCCTGTTATTCGACGGTTCTGGCAAAAAACTCTCGCGAACATAACGGCGCGAACGTGCTCACGCTCGGTGCCGGACAAAATTCTTTTGACGGAATAAAAGAGATCGTCGAGGCCTTTATCTCTGCCGACATTTCGGAAGAAAGGCATAAAAAGCGCGTTGCAAAAATAGACAATATCGATGGGCAATATCGAAAATGATAAAATAGTTAAATGCAGCAAAACGGCAATAACGACCAACTTATCGACCAAATCACCAATATGGTGCTGGCCAAACTTACGGGCGAGCATTACAGCCCGACTTTTTGCCGTGCCGATGTCGAGCGAATTGTCGACGCCGGGGCGGAGCGTATCGGTATCGTTTTGGGTGAAACCGCGACGGCGCACGATTGGGCGAGCCTGATCGATCACACGCTTTTAAAACCCGACGCAGCCGAATCCGATATCAGAAAACTCTGCAATGAGGCGGCACAGTTTGGGTTTGCTTCGGTGTGTGTAAACCCTGCCTGGGTCAGGAAGGCAGCTGAATTTTTGCACGGGACCGATGTTCCCGTTTGCACCGTGATCGGGTTTCCACTAGGGGCGACGTTGCCCGATGTAAAGGCCTACGAAGCCCGCCGTGCCATATTTAACGGTGCCGAAGAGGTTGATATGGTCATCAATATCGGAGCTCTCAAATCCGGCGACGACTGCCTGGTCGAGGATGACATCAAGGCCGTTGTAGACGCCGCTCACGAAAACCACATCCTTTGTAAAGTAATTATCGAGACGGCCCTTTTGACGGACGATGAAAAAGTGCGTGCCTGTCTTGCGGCAAAAAATGCCGGTGCCGATTTTGTCAAAACATCTACCGGTTTTGCCAAGGGTGGTGCCACAGCCGATGACGTAGCTCTGATGCGGCGGACGGTAGGCAGTGCACTAGGTGTCAAAGCTTCGGGCGGGGTAAAGGGAATCGAGGATGCACGAGCAATGTTCGAGGCGGGTGCTACTCGAATCGGAGCATCGGTCGGCGTGAAGATCGCCCAGGAAGCGAGCGGCATTAAATCGACAAGTCTTGCAGGCAATTATTAGGCATTACCGAACCGGCACAAAGTTATAGATGATATAGCCTTTAGCTCGTATCACTTGGCCTCCCGACAGTGCGGGTTTGAATTTTGATCTTAAGGCAGCTTCCTCGCTGCTTTGTTTGATATAACCGCTGCCGATGCGAAATCCGGGCCTGTTGCAATCCGCGCGAATATGCTTCGAATAGCTAGGGATTATCCTATCGTTGGGTTCTAATTGTCCTATCCGCGGATTCTAGAGGTAATAAGGCTTATGAAAAGTCTTATTTTTTTGCAGCGAAAGATACATCAAAAGTCTTACGGAAATCCTTACCTTCCAACGTGACCGTTCTGCACATCTCATAGAGCCTTGAGCGGACACGGACACCAATGCGGTCCTCAAGAGTTTCTTCCCTCTCATTGGGGCGGTTGTCCAAGTAATTTGTGGTAAATATAGTAAATTTCTTTTCGTTATATCGGGTGTTTATGACATGTGCCATCGTGTCGCGTACCCAATCGGTCGGTTTTGAAGCTCCGAGTTCATCCAAAACGAGAACGTCGGCACTCAAGACGGGAGTCAAGACACCAAGCTCCGATGACTGCGTACTCGCATTGTAAGAATCCTGAATTTCTTTCAAAAGAGAGCCGAACTCATAGAATAGACAAGAAAATCCGCGTTCTGTTAGCCCTTTGAGTATTGACACCGCAAGATGAGTTTTTCCTACGCCGACACTCCCCATTAACAAAAGGCCGCGTTCGACTGCAGGATATTCCATCGCAAAAGTCATCGCGCTCTTTAGCGCGATCGTCTGTGATTCATTCTGAGGTTTGTAGTTGCCAAAATGAAAACCGTCGTAACGTTTTGGCAGTCGAACACTGTCAAACTGGCCGTGATGCGACTTCAATTTGCGGCAAGAGCAAATCCGCGCGCCTTTGCCCGGAACAAGCTCCATTCCGGTGCCATAACATTTTGGGCATTCTTCCGATTGCAAATTCGCATCATCGGCATCCTGAAATGAAACACGTTTCGGTACGGCTTTGAGACTATGATCTTTTGCTTTTTCCTGAGGCATTTTTTGTTGACGGGCGGACCGAACCCTTTGGATTATATCACCGGTAGTATTGAATTCAAGTAGGCATTTCCGGCTCCCAAATTCTACTGTGATATATTATTTTTGACGCAATATTATGGGCATTGTTAGCAGTTTATTGATAAGACTTGGCTTAGCCGACTTGAGCGTCGAGCGCTCGTCGATCAGCGTTATGCTGCTAGATGACGATGCGCGCAGGCACCGTTGGTTTGTAAAGCGGTTTAAGGGCGATTTTCTTGACATTGCCGAAACGGTCGCCGAAGCAAAAGTGCTGTTGTCAGATAACGGCTACGACGCGATCTTTCTCGATCACGATCTTTTGCCTCACCACTACGAATCGAATGACCACGGTGACGAGATGAACACGGGTTTTGGTGTTGCTCAGTGGCTGCACGACCACCCAGACCTCCAGCGGGCCGCTACGATAATAGTGCATACCAGAAACGCTGACGCCGCGATCAAAATGGTCGAAAAATTGAGGGAATCGGGCCGCAACGTCGAATATTGCGCTTTTCCAATGCTCGATCTCAAGATCAAGAATTATTGGAAAAGATAGAGAACGACGTTAAAAGTAAAAAGGTAAAGTCAAAATCAGGACAGCAGCCCCCGGGTCAAGATTTCCGCGGTCTGGATTTTACCTTCGCAGGTGAACAGACATCGGAGTGTGTATCGGCAAAATTAATTATCTTCCATGCGGTTTCGGTCCGGTAGAGCTGAAAAGTCTCAATGCCGCAGTGCGTGGGCGATCGGGCAACGCCATTCTCCAGAAATCTTACCGTGAAGCGATAGTGCGCCCAGACCACGGCGATCGGACCGTCGACGTTAACCTGAGGGCCGACCAACTGATCATCCCATGATCCCTTTTCGATACGTCCCGTTATATCGATCAACTTGCTTCGCTCGACGGTAGCGAAATTCCATTTACCGTCTTGTAAATGTAATGTGACCTCGCGAAAGTCCGGGTGCAGCGCGGTTTCCAGCTTGCTGGGATCTGCCTCGCGCCAACCATCCAGTAATAATTGAACCGCTTTTAATACGGCCTCACAATCGCCGCTCTTCGCTGTCTGAGCAGTCGAGGTGTTCGACAAAGAGAATAATAAGACGATCAGAAAAAAATACGTCAGAGTTCCGAGCGGCATGGATCTGTATTGCATATTTGTTTTTTTTGAAACGGCCGGATAATGCTCCGGAACGATCATAAACCGGCTAAGTCCCATTTTTTGACCGTTTCATTTATCAGCCCGGCGACTTTATCCGTAACCTTCTTATAGTATAGATCTGCTTTGGCCTGATCGAACGTCGGGTAGCCCTGATTTTTTTGATACAGCTCGATCGATGAAGGGAACGGGACCGCGGACCAAGAGCCAGCTGGGGCGGGAAGGGCGGTCGTCATTTCGGGGCCTTTGTATTTTTCCGGATGCACTAGCGTTTTGTCGATGGCTTGTATAAACGCGGTCTCATTATTGCCCGCGTGGCCGCCGTCTTCGCCAAATACCTCTTTTGTCTCCTCGGATGCAAACGTCCACCAATTGATAACGAGCGTCCGAACGTGTTTTTCGATGGCAACCTCAGACGCTACAGAATTCAAGACGGCGGACTGACCACCGCCGTGACCGTTGAGAATAATGATGCTCCGAAAGCCATTTTTCACCAGCCCCTCAAGGATCTGTTTGACGAACGGCCTGTAAGCGGCCTCGGTGATCTGAAACGCACCGGGATAAGCTTCGAGTGACCCTGTCATCCCGTACGGCAGCGTCGGAGCGATCATCGCGTTTGTCCGCTGGGCAATCGTTTTAGCCATCGCAAACGGAGCAGTATTGTCAGCACCGTTATTTATAACTCCATGTGGCTCCAGCGTTCCCGTCGGGAGCAGGACGGTGCTGGTTTTTGACGGCACGACATCCTTAAACTCCATCCAGTTGATGCGTTCCATCTCGCGGGTCGAAATAATGTCTTTGTCGGTCTGAGCCGAAACTACGGACATCAGAAAAATGACCGCTGCAAGTACAGATAAATATCTCTTCATCTTTATTCTCCTATTTCCTCTCAGCGTACTTTACGATCTCAGCCGTGGAGTAATGTCTCTTAACGCAAAGTCCGCAAAGATAACCCTATTTGTTTTCAAAATATTTGCGGCCTCTCAGTTTTTCAGGCATCAGATCGCCTTCGGGATCGTTGCCCTCATCTTTGCCGTAGCCGAGGTTTTTCATTAGCTTTGTCGGGGCATTGCGTATTTTCATCGGGACCGGCAGGTTGCCCAATTTTTTTGCATCCTCCATCGCTGCTCCTATCGCGTTTGTTGCCGAGCGGTCTTTAAAGGCGTTTGCGAGATACGCCACGCCGTGGGCCAGGTTGTGCGTGCATTCGGGCATTCCTATGGATTTCACCGCCTCGAAAACGGCATTTGCGACAACCAATGCAGTCGGCTGGGCAAGGCCGATGTCTTCGGAGGCGAAAATAACCATGCGGCGGGCGATGAATTTCGGATCTTCGCCTGATTCGAGCATACGGGCGAGATAGTACATCGCGGCATCAGGACGCGAGGCACGCATCGACTTAATAAATGCACTGATAATGTTGTAATGCTCTTCGCCTTTTTTGTCGTAGCGGAGGAATTTGGATTGGAGCGTTTCCTTGAGCGTTTCGAGCGTTACCTGGTCGTAGAGCCGCGACGTATTTTCGAGCATCGTTATGGCTTGCCGTGCGTCACCATTTGCCATTTCGATGAGCCATTCTTTTGCGGCCGGGTCGAGGTCGAAACCGGTGCGGTCGATGATCGCCGCCATGTTGTCGGAGGAAAGTTCTTCGAGTACAAAGACCCGCATTCGTGAGAGCAGGGCCGGGATGATCTCAAAGCTCGGATTTTCCGTCGTCGCGCCGATCAACACAAGTTCACCATTTTCGACAAAGGGAAGCAAAAAATCCTGCTGGGCCTTATTAAAACGGTGAATCTCGTCGAGAAACAGGACACGCGGGCGACCGTCTATCGAGCGTGTTTTCACGATTCGGCGTATATCTTCTTTTCCGGCCGAGACAGCCGAGAGCTCATAAAATTCGGCGTTTATGGCGTTTGCGTAGATGCGCGCAAGCGTGGTTTTGCCGGTGCCGGGCGTTCCCCACAGAGCGAATGAAAAAATATGTCCCTGTTCGATCGCCAGCCGCAGCGGCTTGCCCTCGCCGACAAGGTGGATCTGGCCGACAAATTCTGCAAGGCTTGTAGGCCTTATCTCATTGGCGAGTGGCTGCATTATTGGTGTAATTATAACGCAATAAATGATTGCCGTTCGGGTTCATTTAATTTATTTTTGTTATTGGTATGGAAGCGGACATAACGAAAGTTTTTTATTTGCCACGATACACACGGGAAGATGCGTCAGTTGACATCCGAGCGTTCATAAAAGCGTTGCTCCCTGTTGAAATAACTTGTAATATTCGATAATTATGGAAACTATTGGAAATATCGGCGGAAACAATACGGCTGAACGACTCGGTTTAGCACAGCTATACTCGAAGCGCATTACGCCGACGGCGAGTTGGTCTGATATGGGCAGTTCGGACCATTTTGTTCAATTTTACGAATCGGACGCCTATATCGTAAATTCCGTTGCCGAATATATTATTCACGGCCTTAAGGCGGGTGAAACTTGTATCGTCGCGGCTACCGGCGAGCATCTTTTCGAGATGGAGCGCATCATTGATTCGCTTTCTACTGGGCTCGATTCGGCCAAAAATGAAGGCCGATATATAGCGTTGGATGCCGAAGAGACGCTCGCGAAATTTATGGTAAACGGGATGCCCGATGAAAATCTCTTTTCCAACGCCGTAACCGAAAAAGTCGAAAAGGCCGTCAGCTATGGCCGCCGGGTCCGTGTCTTTGGCGAGATGGTCGGTGTGCTGGCGCGACAGCAAAACTACGCGGCGGCGATTCGTCTTGAGGATCTTTGGAATGGTATGAGAAAGAATAACGATTTTTCCCTCTTTTGTGCGTATCCAATGTCGGAGCTAAGCCATTCGACCGCCTCCCAGCAGATGACTCATATTTGCAACGGCCATTCGCGGGTTATTCCCGACGAGACATATACGTCGCTTTCTACGACGGATGAACGTCTTCGCGCGATCGCGGTTCTCCAGCAGAGGTCTCGTCAGCTTCAGGCTGAGGTCGCTGATCTTGAACATCGCATCGCCGTCAAGCATGGGGTTCTGCAACCCGTATAGCGTTTATTTTAGAGATAGGAAAACAAAAAGACCGTCGGGAAACTTAATTTCCTGGCGGTCTTTTTATGCGGGAGATATGTTACTTGCGATAGATTAATCTAAAGGTCGAATTTTGAAAGGGAACCGAGCGGCCTACAAAAAGAGTTTTGGCGGGGAACCGTGCGAACATAGTTAGGTTGGATGTTCAAGGTGTGTCGGCCCCCGCCAATCTTTTGCCGAGGAAAAACTCATCAATAATAGTTGAGTAAAATGCGATCGTCTGCGAATAAGGAATACTTAGCACGTTAGTAGACTTGCGACGAACAAAGTTCGGAATAGCAAGAGCATGCTGATGCTTCGATCCGGCTGCGATCACGGAGCAGAATTCCCCCCCGCGAATAGTTTATTAGCTTACTTTCGCGTAATTCCTGTGCTATACAGGTAATGCTTGGGCGATAAACTCCGAGCGTCCGGGCGATCTGTTCGTGAGTAAGATTTAGAAGCTGACGACCGCACCGATCCTGGAGCATTAAGAGCCATGTGCATAGGCGTTCTTTCACCGAGTGGTACATATTGCAGATCGCTTTCTGCGAGATCTGCCTAATATATAGATCGACAAAATGACTCAGGTCAGTACGTATTTTTTCGTTAGATCGGAGTAGTTTTGCAAAAACATCGGCATCCACCCTGTTGGCCGTTCCAGCCTGCGAAACCTGTGTGTAGTTAGGAGCAACATGCGAACCAGCAAATATCGATGAGAGGCCTACGGCACCCTCTTTTCCGGTTACGGCTATCTCGACCATTCGTCCATCGTCGAGCATTTTGAATTCAGAAACTACTGCAGTTAGCGGAAAGTAGAGATAATCGAGCCGGTCTTCTTCTTGATAAATAAATTCTTCTTTTCGCAAAATTACGTGTTTTAGGGACGGCCCTAAAGCCGTGTGTATTTGCGGCGGCAACGTACTAAGTAGAGCATTAGCAGAGCCGACCGATGAATTGTTCGAGCCGGAGCTTAGATTCTCGTAATGCCGGCTATCGTTCTGATAGGTATCCTGTCTGAAATCCATCGTCGTTCCCCCTTTTTAATCTTCCGGTGGCAAACTTCAGGCGGTCGGAATAGATACGAGTGGTCGAATCCAATATATTTACAATCCAAAGTTTACTGAAACGCAGCAGCGAAACAAGTTTGCGAAGATCGAGAAATTTGGGCTGCACATGCCGCAATTTCGCAAAATTACTAACGAGCATATCTCGCTGGACGGATTTCCCCGCGAAAAGGTCCTGGCGATCATGACACGCATTATCAATTCGCTCTATATACGAATGGGGACGGACAAAAGCGCAAAAAAATTCCGAACCTATGGCATTACGACGCTTGGAAAGCGCCACATCACAGTCCGCCCGAACGGCAAAGTAATTTTTGAATTCGTCGGAAAGAGCAGCATAAAACACAAAAAAGTGCTTGTCGATACCGAACTCGCAGCTCTGCTTAAAGAATTGACAATACTAGGCCGTGGTCGAAAGCTATTCCAATATCGGGATGCGGAGGAAAAGCTCCGCCCGGTAAAACCAGCAGAAATAAACGCATATATTAAATCTATTACGGCAGATATTTACTCAGCGAAAGATTTTCGTACATGGGGAGCAACTCTTTTGGCAGCGATTTACCTGGCCGAGATCGGAGTCACCTCTGAAGAAAGGCAGATTCAAAAGAATATCGTTAGGGCCGTCAAAAGGGTGGCCGAAGAGCTTGGCAACACCCCCGCGGTTTGCCGGGGGTCATATATACATCCGGTGATTTTGAGAGCGTACACGCAGGGTCTCGTCTTAGACTCATTTACGCCGCGGCGGTCACGCCGGGCAAAACGCATTTCGGACGAATTTGAACCGGCGGAAGCCTCTCTTTTGGAGCTTTTCAAGCAGTTTCAACACTAAGTTATTAATCCTGCTCCCGGCTGACGAATTTTTTTGGCAGGCCGTGAGGTTTCGCCACCAATAGACGGGTTTGTTCGATTGCCCTCGAAAAGGCCTCTTTATCATTTTGCGGGTTGCAGAGTACAGCTCGGTCGTCAATAAAAGCGGCCGCACGCGGTTTGCCCTGACCGGTGTAAACGTCAGTGAAAGGGAACTTGTGCTTTTCCAGCCATTCGATAACGCGGATGCGGAGTTGGCCCGGTGTAATACGCGAGCCCTCGGCTACGTCCTGTGCGCAGCGCGAAGTAAAGATCACGATCTCGGCGATCTTCGCGAGCTCCGTTGCAAATTCCAGAGATCCCTCCACCGGATCCCCGATGTGATCTAGACCTCTCCACTTGTCATATTTCGCGAGCACTCCATCGAGATCGAGGCAAACCCGCGGTTTTTGCTTGACCGTAGGCTTTTTGGGCAAGGGTGCAGGGACGAGCGTTTCCTTTTTACGTCCCTTCGTCCTTTTAGGCAGCTTCGACGGTCGTGTGGCGATCATTGCCTCGATGGCGTCGCCGCCTTCGAGCCACTCGTTTTCGCCGCCGATCGCATCAAAATTCCAGACCCGCGTGTAGAAATGACGTGTATGATGCCTGCCGGACGTCCGCAAGGTATAGGGTAGATCATCCGGGCCAACGACGCGTTTTGGCGGAAAGATCTCAGGCTTGCGCGGGAGGTTGAGCCGATCCCAGTCTGATCTCAGATCGTCGGCAAAATCAAAAACATCCGCGAGCGGGTATTCCTTATCCAGTAAAACCCAGACGTGATATCCGCCAACGCCATTGCTGTCCATAAGCATCGGGTCCATTCCCATCCCGCGAAGTCGCTCGGCCCACTCCAGTGCAGCGTCAAAATTGGCCTGAGCGATCTCATCCGCTCCTGGCAGTGTCTCATCGTGGAGATCGACATCGATCGCAAACCATTTGCACGTGTTGTGGTCCGAGATAGAAAACAGGCCGATCAGATGAGCAGCGGATTTCCCCTGAAAATGCCGATGCAGTTTATTGAGCGTAACCATGTCGGTGCCCAATTTTCGCCGCTCCGGGATGGGCAGCATAACGACACCGACCTTGCCGTCTTTGAGCGTGTACTGGCTCCACACGTCGCGGCGATTTACCAGCCGATCCATCGCCCACTCCGCGAGGTCGTCTGCATAACGCATCCACTCCTCCGCGATCCAGAGGAGGCGTTTATTACCGGCGAATTCGTAAAAAGGCGCGGGCATTTTATTTCGCTTTCTCCCAACCCGTGATAAAGATCTTTCTCGCCAGGTCGTCAAACATTTGTTTCGCTTTTCGCTCGCTGTTTGAGATCTTGATGTCGCGCTCGAGCGGTTTTTGGCGGTTGGGACTGAAATCTGTGAGATAGACAACATAACCCGGAAAGTCAGAGCGGTCCGTCTTATTCGTTTTCCAGAGCAGCAGCTTGCGGACCATCGTATTGCCCTTCATCACCTTGGTATAAACGGTGCGTTCGAGAATTTCGCTGGCCGGATCGTCGTCGGCATGGGCGCTCTTGTCGGCCTCGGGCACGGTGACCAAATCGCTGACCTGGCTGATATTTACGTCATCAACGACGGCCTCTTTGTCGTCACGTAGACGTATGAATTGCGGCGATATAACACTCACAAGGGGCATTCGCAGCAGCGCGGTATATCGTTTTCCGTCCCATTCGAGCACCATTCGTTTTACAGGGCCGCCGCGTGCACGCTCGACGATCATATCGAGACACGATATCTCGATCACGGGCCCGGGCTTTATCATCTCGTAGGCTACATAGTCGTTATTCACAGCAACGTAATCCGACGGCACGATACGCTTTTTAAGATCGGCGGCGATCGTCTTTCGTTCGTCCTCAGTGAAACCTCCGCCCACGCGCGTAAATTCGTGAAACGTCCCATCCGCTCGCATTACCGCCACGAGCAGATCGTGGAGCAAACCTTTTCTGGCGTCCTGTCCCTCGGAGTAACCGATGATCGCGACGTCCAGATTGTGCCGCAGCTTGATCTTGTACCAACCGGCCTGATCGTGACGGACGACAACGCCCTCAGCACCCTCGCCAACGACCCATTCGGTGAAATACTCCATCACCGCCTCGATCTTATCGACCTTATGATGTTCGACGGAGTGAACCTGCGTGCCCGTGCCGAACCATTTGGTCAGAAGCTCAAATACCTTAGCAGCCGAATCGACCGGCTTTTCGTCAAATTCGATTATGTCGAAAACCGCAAGTCCGAGCTTTTCAAGCGCTTCTCTTGATGGCGGCGAGCGCAGCACACGCACGACCTGCTGCACCGGATGAGCCTTTGTCGCGTCCTCACGAACGTATATCTCGGCGCCGAGAATGCAGGATTTGACCTTCGCCTTTTTCAAAAGGTCGGCCGCCTCTTCAAACGCCGGCAGCCCGACGCGCGCCGTGCCGCCCGGATTGACCGAGATCATCTTTTCCCCGTCAAAAAAGAGCATCGCGTTCTCGCCGTCATACTTGCGCGAGACAAAATACCCCTTTGCTTTGGGCATCCGAAACGCGTCCTCGGCCGAGATCGCTTTCATCGCCCCGCTGACGCGCCGTTTGTAATCCTGGGCCTTTACGTGCAAAGCGGGGTCAGCCAAATCGGTCGCCTTGCCCGTGATATAGCCGAATTTACCCGTGAATTTAGTTTTGTCGAAGTCGAGGTTTAACATCGGTTCATCCGTTTTGTTCCGTGCGGCTCGGTGCGTTCTGTGGTTATTACTTTTTTTTCAAAGGATAACCACGGATCGCACGGAAGGCCACGGGACAAGAAAAAGATTTCTTATTGATGGACTCACTAAGCATCGTCGAGATTTTTCGGCTTCTTCAGTTCCATGTTTGAAAGATGCAGTATCAGGCAGTACGAGTCGCCCTTTATTCGGCCCTCGAGAAAGGCGTTATACGGCTTGCCGCCGCGGTTCATAACCAGCGGTTCGTCGCCTTTTTCGCCGCCGCGAACAAGCAGCAGAGAATCGCGTTCGGCAAGGTCTTTAGCCATGTCGTACAAAAAATCAAACGTCAGACCGTTGATATGCACGAGCTGCTTCTTGTTTGTAAACACAAACCGATGTGCCGCCTCGTCCTTTTTGATAAATTTACCGGTCCAGCGCATCGGGAATTCGCCGTTCATATTCTGCTGCTCTTTCCTACGGGGACGGCGCTCGCGAACGGTGTCGTCGGCGTTGTAGATGACCTCGATCTCCTCAACTAAATGGATGATCCCCTTTTTGGTCACATAGACCCGCGACATATCTGTCAGAAACATTCCAAACGATTCGATATCGATCTCCGGGTCGCCTTCGACGAGAGCGTCCGCCACCCGTTCGATCTTCTTGTTTTTCTTAATCAGCTCCGGCAGATCGTGCGAGACATCGGTCTTTAATAATTTATGCGTCGAGACCGGACGGCCCTTTGGGTCGGTGAAACGAATCTCGCGCTTGGGGTTGAGCGCTTCGAGAGCGACAATAGCATCGCGGTTTTTAGGATTGCTAATATTTATCGGCATAGGTCGGATCGCAGGCTGCCAGCCTGCGTATTACATCAGGTCAAAATCGAGATCATCTGCCGAGATCTCTTCTTCCTCGTCGTTTTCCAAAACGGCGGCTTGGTTTAGCTTGATGAACTGAAACTCGGCTTGCTTTCCAACGACTATAAACGCCTCAGTGCCGGCACCGATCAAATGCGCGTTATCGTATTCGATCCCGCCGCGCCAACTAAACGGAAACGTAAATATCTGCTGCGTCGAAAGGTGGTCGTACAGTGCCTTTAGATCCGCGTTCTCAAAGGGCTCGACAAGATAAACGCTCTTGACGACCTGCGTAAAATAATCCTCGACGGACACCGCTTTTAGCACATTGATCTGCCCAAATGACGAAGGTACCTGTTCGATCTTTTCTCCATCGGCGTTGACCGGGATGAGGTCGTTGCGGTCGATCGAATCGCCCTTGTCCGTAATGGTCGCGAGCGCTGTTCCGCCCTTATCGATCAGCGTTTTACCGTCGGCCGCCAAAACACGCAGGCTCGCCTCGCGGCCTTTCTCGTCAAAAGCCTCAATATCGACCTTTCCATACAGTTTTTCCCGGTCGATCTTGACCAGCGTCACCGAAAATTCCTGCCCATCGAGTGAAAGAATTAGTGGTCTAGCCATACTGCGCAAATAAACGTGACCTCAGCGTCATCGTCAATTTCCGTAATTTTACATCACTTTTCAAAAAGCTGTAAACCTGTGCATATATTTGGCTTGACGTTCCAAAAATAAAAAAATGGTGCCCTTTCAGTCGTAAAAAGAGCACCGAGCGCGCCACGACGCCAGTTTAAAAGCTTACAAGTTGGTATTCGCCATAACCGGGGCGCGTCGACAGTCCGCTTTGCGTTATGGGACAAGAGCTCTGATGGGCGGTTCGTCGTCGATCGGATCAGCCGTAAATTTGAACCCACATATTGCCGACATTGGCCTGACTTCCCACACAGGTCTCACGCCAGTAACGAGCGATGTAACCCGCTTATTCTGCATGTGCAAAGCCGAGAACATTTATTTAGTAGATTTGATCAACTTTTCCATACTGGCAACATCCTCGCCTGTTACCTTTGCTTTTTCTATCGCCATTTCCGCCTGTGCCACTGCGGCTTTATTCTCACCAAGTTTTGACAATAGGTTGGCGTAGGTTTGAAGGTGATCATAGGTCGGGGATGACTCGGCAGTTTTTTGCATTCGAACGCGAGCTTTCTTTAACAGCGCTTTATCGGTTATGTTGTCGATAAAAGTCCAAGCGATAGAGACCATGAGGGCATTGTCAATTGTATCGACCGCGTCTAAATACCCAACGGCGCTCTTTGCATAGCTATTCCAGTCCTTTTTTTCTAAATAAAAATTCATTTGTGTCGTGAAGATCACGCTTTTTGTCTCATCTTTTCCAAAGGCGTTTGTGTAATCTGCCTCTCTTTGAACTAAATCTTTGTAGAAGGGATGATTGATGTCGGTCACCAGTTCCTTGACGAACGTCCAATTTTCGGACGTTATTGGAAGCGGTTGCGGCTGGCTATGAACATAGTCATCCATCACAGGACGATATTTATCCATAAATAAATAAGCCTTTTTTAGGCCAAGAAGATATTTGAGCGTAGTTGCTGAATCGTGGTTAGAATTTTCATATCTTGCCTTGAGCGCAAATAGCGCCTTGTTTTCATCAAAAGCATCTTTCCCGACTTGGATAAATTTATCTTCCGTTTCTTCCGAACCCTGTGTGTGATGAATAATCTCCCCGTCCGGCTTAAAGAATAAAAAGGAAGGATAGCCGGTCAACTCATATTTCTTATAGAGTTCGACTCCTTCGCCTTTTTCCATATCCATCCGGTAGGAAACGAACTTTTCGTTATAAAATTTCCCGACGCTTTCTTTCGTAAAAATATTCTTTTCCATCCATTTGCAGGGCGAACACCACTCGGCGTAGGTGTCCAAAAAGACATACTTATTTTGCTTTTTGGCTTCTGCGAGAGCGTCACCCCAACTTCCCTGATAAAAAGCAATACCCGTATTCGATGCCGAAGCCGTCGCGACTTTTTCATTGTCCGCCTTTCCATTCCGCGCTTCATTATCACTTCGTATGCTAGGGCCACAATTCAAGTTTGCCAGCACAAAGCAGAGCATAAATATGATTGAATAGACAGAACCTCTTGAGCGAAACTCTGGGTTTTTAGGTTGACGACAATTCTGGTTCATTTAAATTTCCTCCAATTTCAAACATTTATTTTTTCTTACTAATAAGAACACCCCGCACAATGCGATTTTATTGACAATATCTTTGATATTGCGGCACGAAACTCCTAATAAAAACGCCTTATTCTTGCAAATTATTCAGATAGTCCCTGATCGTCGTGTCGTGGCCAAAGACGAATTTTGACATGAAGCGAAACAGGATGTTGTAAACCTCTCTGTTTTCGGTGATCGTGAACACGAGTCGACTTGAGCTTTCGATTTTGCCCTGTTCACCTTTCACTTCAGAAAATCTTGACTACTTAGACACGCGCTCCGCAATGTGGTCTGCTCCCCTGTAACGCAGATTGACCTTTGTAGCTTTCTTATTTTCACCTAACAAAAAAATCACCTTCCCATCTCTGAACGGAAAATAGAATTCGGTTGGAGACAGCGGAATCAGTCCGGCAGCAAATTGAAGCTGGCCTTGAGGGTTTTTCAAATACGCAGACAAGAGATCGGGGTCGTTTTGAATCGTCAAATTATTACCGTCGGTAGTTTCATAAATGCCTTCGAGCGCAGCGATCTGTTCCTTTGTGAGAGTTATTACCTTGCCGCTGACAGGCATGTCAAACGGTTTGCCGAGTGTTATCGCGGATACGTCTCGAGCAACTGAACTCATTCTCGTATGGTCTAGATTTGAGAAAATAATTATGGTTATTTTCTCCTCTGGAAATTTGATAAATTCAGATAAGAAGCCCGGCAGAATGCCATTGTGTCTAAAACGTTTCCGTTCAAAATCGGTATCAATGAACCAGCCAAAGCCGTATTGCGGCGAAAATATTTCCGATAGGTCCTTAGCCGAAGTAATAACACCGCCGTCCATAGCCCGACTCCAACGCAGAAGATCATCGACTGTGCTATAAATGCCCGCATCGCCGTGCGGTGGAGTCAATGAAAGTTGTGGAAGTTTTTTTAGGACCCCTTCAGTAAGAGCAAAGCCGCCGAGTCGCTGATTCCAGGAAAGTTCTTTTTTCGGTCCATATCCATTTGCGAGATTCTTAACCGGTTTTTTAGTTCCCAAAACTCCGGTTTGCTTCATTCCGGCGGGCTTGAAAATCTTCTCCTTCAAATATTTCTCAAACGGCATCTGAGAGGCTTTTTCAACGACAAAACTCAGAATTACATAGCCGGTATTGCTGTATTTGAACTTTTCGCCGGATTTGAAATCAAGCGGCAGCTTTCGGGCATTCTCGGCGATTTTGGCAGAGGTATTCGGCTGAGTCATTAACTCAAAATACTTATCCGAACCAAGCTCCAGTGCTTCCTCGTAATCCGGAATCCCCGACGTGTGTCGAATCAGATTTTCTATGGTGACGGGTTTCCAAATTTCGGGGCAATCCTGTAAATACAGACAAATAGAATCGCTTAGTCTTAGTTTCCCTTCGTTTCTCAATTGAAGCGCTGCAAAAGCTGTAAACATCTTTGAAATGGAAGCAACTTCTTGTCGGGTTTCTGGCGTGTACGGAGTTCTTTTTTCGACATCAGCAAATCCATAGCCTTTTCGTAGAATTATTTGGTTGTCCTTAGCAACCAGGATCGCTCCGCTAAAATTCCCCATCTCAGCACGAACTGAAAGATATTTGTCGATATTGTCCGCTATTCCTGCCGGCTGACCAAAAACACACAGGGTAGGTAAAATTCCAATCAAAAGGCCAAGTATAATGTGATATATTCTTTCCATTTTTCCTCCTAAAATCTTTCGCGGGTTTATCTCCATTGAAATTCATGGTTTTGTTTTAGCGACTTAGCCATTGATCGTTGCCCAGACGGTTTCGCCCCAGGCGGTGAGTGAGCCGTCGCGCATTCGGCAGCGGACGAGATAGTGGGCCATTTTGCCTGCGTCCGAGCCGGGGTAGTCCTTCACATACGGTGTAAAGGCATCCAGCGTCAAAAAAGTGCATTCCGTTTCGTCGGTTGGCGGCGGGCCGTCGAATTTGGCCCAGATCTCGGCACCCATTGCACCGCGAGGCTTTTTCTTGTTGTCGGGCGTGGCTTCGTCCGTCCAGTGGATCGTGTGCTGTAGCCGCTGGCTCGTATCGATACGCCCGGCCGGACGCGTTGCCGTTTTGTTTTGGCTCGATGATCAAATGCCCGCCGAATGGCATATCCTTTCCCGTGGTCTCAACCTTTGCCTTTCTCCCTTCCTCTAAAACCGAGATCCTGAAAGGGATTTTGTCGCCGCGACCGGTGGGCCGCTCAAACTCGTTTATGCAGCAACGCTATTCCTCCTCTAACAGGCCGAACTGCAGTAGATGATGGTATCCGTGTTTGAAATGAGTACGTGACCATTCCTCCACTCCGATCGGGCCAAACACCTGATGGGTGTACATCCCATCGGGCGTGGTGGTCAACTGTTGCAGAAAACGTCGCACTTCCACACCGAGGGCGATCTTGGCGTCCACCAAGCTGGCGTATCGAAGGGGAGGGATCCCTGCGACCAGAGCAGGATTCATGAACTCACGTGGTGATGGCCGGTCGTCGTACAAGAAAGCCATCGCCCTTTCCCGCTCGGGAACAGAAAAGGGACAGTCCGAATGCTCTTGCCCAGTAGACAGTTCAAAGGCCCAAACAAGATGCTCCACCATTTGTTGAGGCGTCATCCTCCCCCACCGAGGCATTTCGTCCTCGCTGAGTGGCGCAAGAGCGTTTAGGAGTAAGTAGCGGAGAAACTTATCCCGCAGCCCGCTATCATTTACATCGAAGCGAATAGTAATCATTAGGTCAGATTTGCTTTTGCCCAGCGCATAACGGTCAAAAAAGTGCACTCCGTTTCGTCGGTTGGCGGCGGGCCGTCAAACTTTGTCCCTTCCTTTGCCAAACTTAAAGACTCGCGTCGCCAATGTCTTGAAATAACCTAAAAAGTTTCGTGAAATCTGTTTGAAAGCCAACCTTCGCCAATTGCACCGCCTATTTCCAAAAATTCAAATGGGCCATCCTTGCAAATTTTCCTGATCGTCGTGTCGTGGCCAAAGACGAATTTTGACATCACGCGACATCATCCAAAAATCATGGCAGCCAAATCATTTGTTATCTGCTTGACGGGAGTGCCTTCTAAATTACTCAGGACAACGATCAATACCTTGTCATCGGGGTACCGTGCAATGTACGCTCCAAATCCGTTAATATCTCCGATGTGCGAAATGATTTTTCGGTTAAATTGGCGACCAATTTCCCAACCCAATCCGAATTCACCTTTGTAAGAGCGAAACATTTCGTCTAATCCTTGCTTCGAAACAAGCTTCTCCGTATAAAGGGCCTGGTCCCACCGAAATAGGTCCTCGACCGTCGAATATTGCGACCCAGCCCCGATTGGAATAGACATATCGATGTAAGATGCATTAACAATTTTCTTATGATTTCGAGCGTATCCGCGGGCGCGATTTTTCAAAATTGATTCATTATGTGCGTAGCCCGAATCCTTCATAGATAGTGGCTCATAGATATTCTCACGCAAAAAATCCTCATAGGATTTACCTGACACTTTCTCAACAATAAATGCCGCCAGCAGGAAACCGGAATTTCCATATTCGGCCTTTTCTCCGGGAACAAATTGCAGGGGCTCTTTCTTTAAGCGTTCAATCGTACGATCGAGTGTTGTGGGCAAAGTGATCGTCTCACCAAATTCCGGGAGACGAACTAGGTCCACAATTCCGGAACTATGATTTAGCAGCTGGCGAATACTAATCGGCTGCCAGACGGCCGGACAGGCCGACACATATTTACAGATACTTTCCTCAAGCTTAAGTTTCCCTCTCTCGGCCAACATCATGACAGCCATTGCGGTAAACTGCTTCGTCAGTGAGCCGATCAGAAATTTTGTCTTAGACGTATTCGGGATGTCATTTTCTCGATTGGCTAATCCAAAACCTCTGCTAAAGAGGATTCTTCCATTCCGTGCTATCAAGACGCTCCCGCTAAATTCGCTCTGATCTGCTATTCTTTTTAGATACTTAGACGCACCGACGCTGACTGCTTTCGAAGATTGCTTTGACTGAGCGCGACTGAGGATTGGGCTAAGTAAAAGCGCAATTGGACAAATGAGCAGAGGAGAAATTTGGAGAATCTTTTTCATTGTTATCATTTTGAGCCCTAATTTCATTTGAATACTGCGCCGATTAAATCAAGCCACAGTAAAAAACGATAGATATGTTGGTCTAAAAGATTTCATGCTTTTGAGCCCCTAAGTGGAGATTGTATATTGACCAGTTATTGTCTTGATGGCGCAGATGGTAAATCCAGTGCCGGTATTACCTGGCCACGATGACAGGTCGTACAATTCACAGTCGGCGTCGAGCTGAGGTTCTTGATGTTCTTTAGTAATTCGCCGTTGATCCGAGCCGACATTGCCGACATGTCGCGAGTGATTTGTTTCTGCGGTTTGTCATCGGACTCCCATCTGTTAGGAACATGGCAATGTGTGCAATTCACGCCTAGCGACCGGGCGTAGCCGATTTCCATAATGGCCAGCAATTGGCCCGCGGGAACGCCCTTTAAGCCCGTTTGAAGGTTCTTGAAAATTGTGCCCGCCGGTTCCTTGCCCTTTCCTTTGATCTGCTCACGGAGCTTTGCCAGGGCCTCTTTCTGATCAAACTCGGCGGGAACTGGCGTAGGGCTCGCCTGAGCCAACGCCCGGTTTCCGAACCCTGCTTTGCCTTCAAATATAAAAAGAGCGAAAACGCTAAAAAGCGTGATTGTCGCCATCGATAGTAACTTTTGCCATTTTTTCATTTTTTTTCTTTTACCGAATTTTGAGCTTAACTATGACGCCCACCGCTACAACTTTCCCAAGGCACTGAAATCTTCAAGGCCCAGCCGCTTGATTTTTGCATGCAGTGTGGTGGCTTTGGTGCCGAGTATTGCTGCGGCCCCTCGCTGATTGCCCTTGGCCCGGATCATTGCGTTACGTATTAGGTGAATTTCAAAACGCTCCATTTCTTTTGAAAGATCTAGGACTTCTTTTGAAAGATCTAGGACATCCTCCTCTCTTACTAGAGGCTGGAAGATAGGGGTATCTTTTAACGACTCCACTTCGCGAAGGAGCAATGTCGCTAGCGACCGGAGAGCTTCGATCCTGTTTTGGGCGGCTCCGACCATTAGTGATGAAGAATCCCCCGAATTAGGGGATCTGGTTTCCTGTTCACTGTACATCTTTTTACTCCAATTCTAATGATAAATAGTCTCGCAATCATTCCTAAGACAGGCCTAATCCTTATACAGGCCTAAAGCGGCTAAGCGACGAAATGCAAACCAACACGTTCCCGCCGTCTATCCTGCGATAGTGGATTTCCCCTGACCGCATAAGTAAATATATTTTGGAGGTGTTTTCTCCTAATAAATTAGCAGCGGCGACCGGCGACAACATCGTCACTTCTCGTCCGCATCCGTTGCAGAATACTCTGACACTCGGCCTGCGGAGCCTTATCACACTGATCTCCTGGGTCTCGATCAAGACCCTTGTTTGTACTTTTTTCACTTTGCTATCCTCCTAGCCGGAACAAAATTCCGGTGCAACGCGTCTTAACTATTGTCAAGACGCTCAAAAAATGTATAGAATGGGGCGAACCTGCGATAAGTAGCAAACCGGTTGGTATTTAGACATTTAGCCGCTTTGCAAAACCTGCCCGCCCCAACCACGAATTTATGTGGATTCCGTTCCAAAGTCTTGAAACAGGCATGAAATTTCATGTGAAATAATCTTGAAAGACTTGTAAAAGCATTATGAATACGTCAAAAAAAGAACTTTTTTATGAATTTGACGGTTTTCGCATCGAGGTTGGGCAGAGGTGTCTCTGGCATGGAAACGACCTTGTACCGCTTACCGCAAAGGCATTCGACACCCTCCTGGTTTTGGTCGAGAACAACGGCCGGCTGGTCGAAAAAGACACTCTCTTGAGCGAAGTATGGGCTAGCACTTTTGTCGAGGAATCTACTTTGGCACAAAATATTTCTACGCTGCGCAAGGCATTCGCCATTCAGGAAAACGGGACACAATTTATCGAGACCATCCCGCGACGCGGTTACCGGTTTTTACGGGATGTCCACCAGTTCGAGGAGGAGGATGACGCCTACGTTATTGAGACCCGCACCTCGACGCGTGTCCTCGCCGAGAAGACCGAGATTCACGATACGAACCCGGCCGTGTCTCGATTTTTTGCAAATCGCAAGCTGCGTATCGCCTCAATCTCGGTGATATGCGTGACCGTTTTGGCGGGTGCGTTCGCCGCGTTTCGTCAGTTTTCGGCAGCTAGGCCAGAGAGGTTTGCTCGGGTCGACGTGAGCAGTCTGTCGTCGAGCGGTTATATTTCCAAAACCGTAATGTCGCCTGACGGGAAATATGTTGCGTCGATCGAGCACAAAAACGAAATGGAGAGCCTACAGCTAAGACAAACCTCTAGTTCCGGGACCATTGAACTAATTCCGCCATCCGGCGACCAATTTATTGGTCTCACCTTCTCGCCCGGCAACGAATCGATCTATTACTCCGTCTATCAAAAAGCACATGACCAACCACCGGGTGTCAAAATGGGCGTGCTGTACCGGGTCCCAAGCCTCGGCGGCCCGAGAACTGAGGTCGTCAAGGACATCGACAGCGCGGCGGCCGTCTCGCCCGACGGGAAAAAGATTGCGTTTATAAGGTACGGCGCGGGCCGGTCAGAGATGATATTGCTGGAAAACGGTATGAACGAGCGATCAGTCGCTGTGCGACCTATGGGCGAACATTTTGCGACTGAAGGCCCATCATGGTCACCCGATGGAAAAAACATAGCAACTGTCGCATTTAGCAAAAGAGATCCGATCAAGCACATGGAGATCGTAATAATCGGAGCTGACACCGGCGAACAGCGGTTTCTCACCGCGGAACCGTGGATGTGGGCAGGCCAAACCGCCTGGCTGAAAGACGGCACGGGGATTCTTTTTCCTGCCTACAGCTCAGATTCGCCCAGTATTACCGACGATATCTGGCTCGCGAATGTGTCGGACGGCAGGGCGAGGCGGATTACCGGCGGGCTCAATGGGATTTTGGGCATCAGCACAAACGCCGATTCGAGCGCGATCACCGCGATTCGATCAAATAGGGCATCAAGCCTCTGGGTCAGCGCGAAGGAAGCCCCAAACACGGCCAAGATAATAAATAAGAGCATCGGCGACAACTCTCTCGGAACTCTCGGAATGGACTGGACGCCTGACGGCAAGATCGTATATTCCACCGCGACGGGCGGCAATGTAGATATTTGGATCGTGGACGCCGACGGATCGAACGCAAAGCAGCTCACCGATGACCCAAAGGCGGATTTCAGCCCAACGATTTCCCCCGATGGCCAGTATCTCGTTTTCCTTTCCAATCGCAGCGGGTTGGTCAGCCTCATGCGGATGCGCCTCGACGGCACAAATCTCAAAGAGATCGCGATTCTGAGAGACCTGTCCTCGCCGAGCGTCTCGCCGGACGGAGGTTGGGTTTACTTCACTGGCAGCCGAGGCGAAGACAGTCCGAGCACTTTGTGGAAAGTTCCCAGCGGCGGTGGCGAGATGATCCAACTGACGGATCGAACCTGTCTTTTGCCCAGGATTTCGCCCGACGGAAAATTCGTCGCGTGCTTTTACCCCACGCGGTCCGCAGAGGGTAAATTTTCACGTCCCTTCAAGCCTACGATACTTACATCCGACGGTTCGCAGATCGTCAGGCAATACGCCGACCTCGATACGGGTGGCGAAGTCCCGCTCTCATGGACACCGGACGGAACGGGATTTTCCTTTTCGCTCACAACGTCCGGCGTTTCCAACATCTGGATCCAGAAAATCGGTGGCGGGCCACCCGAAAAGGTCACGGATTTTCAAACGGATGAGATCTTTCGATACCAATGGTCCCGCGACGGCAAAACGCTGGCCTTTGAGAAAGGCATCAAGGTCAATGATGTCGTGTTGATACAAGACACGGAACGGTAGTCAGTTCCGTTGCCATGCCGACGGGACGCGCCGTCTGACCGCAATCCACATTATTCCATTCCGTGGATTAGTGCATTTTCTTAAATTCGGCCTGATTTCCAAAATTATTGCTTCTTCCGATAATTATCCGAAAATCGCAAGATTTCGGTTGCCCGAGACTTTCGATCGCCTACCTCGCTCCCGTTCATCACACCTATTCGATTGACGCCTGACCGAGGCATATTCCTTGCATTCTTTTAAGTAGCCGAATGTCCCGCAAAACGATGTAAATCCATTGTTTTGAACATTTGCATAAATTTGCATTTTTTGCGTGAGTCTCGGCAAATGAAAAAAAAAGGAGAAGAAGGAATTATGAGATTGAATCTAAAAATAGCGTTACTGACGCTGTCAACCGTCGTTTGTCTCGCCCTCGGAGCAATCGGACAGGAGAGATTTGGGGCCATTGAGGGCACCGTAAAGGACGTCAATGGGGCCGTTATCCCCAATTCGACGGTCACGGTCACCGGCAATGCCTTTAACCGCACGGTTACGACCAATGAGGACGGGCAATTCCGGCTTCAGCAGGTTCCGCCTGGCAACTACTCGGTCGTCGTTTCGGCCGGTAATTTTGAGAAATATACAAAGAATGACGTGCTCGTCTCACTGGGAAGTTCGGCCAATGCCGATGCCCAGCTAAAGGTCGCAGCCGTCGGGGCCGTTGTCAACGTGACATCCGAGGGGATCGCGACGATCGACGCGACGACGAGCAAAATTCAAACCAATTTGGGCGAAAGGGCCATTGAAACTCTCCCGAAAGGAACTAACTTTACCTCCGCGTTGAAAGCAGCCGCTCCGGTTCGAGCCGAACCCACTGCCGGCGGTTTTCAGATCGACGGTGCAAGCGGATCGGAAAACTCGTTCGTCGTTGACGGACAGGATGTCACGAACTTTCGCGATGGTACTTTGAATAACAACAACAACATCCCGTTCCAGTTGATCCAGGAAGTACAGATCAAATCAAACGGGTTCGAAGCCGAATATGGCGGTGCAACCGGCGGCGTTATCAATGTTGTAACCAAGCGTGGTTCGGATTCTTTTCACGGCGATGTTGGCATGGCGTTTGATATTTCGAAGTTCAATGCCGGCCCGCGTCGAGTTTTAAACACTAGCAATGCGATTCCAGCAGCTGCGCCAAACCGTTACATTTTTCCGAAAAGGGATGACTTTGTGAATTTTTTTCCATCCGTTACGGTTGGCGGCCCGATCGTAAAGGAACACCTTTATTTTTTTGCAAGCCATTCGCCCCAGTTTCTAGACACAACGAGAAACTTCACTTTCGGGAATGGCGTAACGAACCGCTATACCTCCAAAATTCAAAGAGATTATAGTTTTGCACGGCTTGACGGACAAATAACACAAAAGCTGCAAGTGAGCGCTAATTATCTATATAACCCGACCAGGACGCTTGGCGTGCTTCCAAGCTTTACTACACTTTCGGGTGCGGCCGCTTCTTCGGTCGGTGCCCCGACTGTGGCTTCCCAGGCAGAATTTGGCGGACGTACGCCGGCAACGAATTTTGGTGTTTCCGGTTTCTATACACCTACTCAAAACTTGACGATCGATATTCGTTACGGCAGAGGCTACCTTAATGAAAAAGGCTTCTTTGATAAGGACAACCCGGCTACCGCGATCTTAAATTACGGAATTCCGGCGGCTACTAATTATGCTTGTCCCACTTTTTCCTGTTCTGCGGGAGCTGCGGGTTATCTGCTCTACCAGTCGAACAGCTTGGTCTCAAAAGATATTTCGATCCGTAAAAGCTTTGACGCAACGGTCGGCGTCTATTTAAACAATTTTGGCGGGAAACACGGCTTCAGATTCGGGTATCAATATACCGGTCTTAGCAACGATGTCAGTGATGGAAACGTCGCATTTGGACTGATCGCTGCTTATGTTGACCCTACAGCTACCACGTCTGACCGAAATGGCTGTACGAGACCTAATCGTGTAGCCACACCCGGATGTCCAATAGATGGGCCGGAAGTTATTGGTTACGGAACTCTGGCTCTTACCGGAAGATCGGGCAAGGTCAGCAGCAAGAATGAAGCATTATTTGCTCAGGATGCGTGGCAGATCGGAAGCCGCCTAACCCTTAATTTGGGAATTCGAATCGAAAAAGAGGATGTTCCTACGTTCAGAGTAGGAAATCCGGGCATTAAATTCGATTGGCGGGACAAGATGGCACCGCGCATCGGGGCGGCATTTGATGTTTTAGGCAACGGAAAATGGAAGGTTTTCGGAAGCTACGGACGCTTCTTCGACCGTTTCAAATATGAATTACCACGCGGTTCGTTTGGCGGAGAAGTTCAGGATGTTTACGATTTTCTCATAATTAATCCGAATATTTTCACGTACACGCGCTCCAGCGTTCTTGCTAATAACATCCGATTCCAGGATCAAAGGACGCCTTCGAATCTGGCGTCGGACAATAGAATCGATCCCAACATCAAGCCGTTTCAACAGGCGGAATTGACTTTCGGCACCGCTTACGATTTTGGCGATGGATTTATTCTCGAAGGCCGCTACACCCACAAGAACATCATCCGGGCGATCGATGACATTGGCTTTCTCGATTTAGCCGATAATGAACAATATTTCATTGGAAACCCGGGCGAGGGCGTTTGTGCGCAACCCGCTTGCGGCAGATATGCAATTCCGGGTGCTACTGCTGCGAAAGCAAAGCGTGTTTACGATGCTGTGGAAGTGAGAGGCCAGAAACGATTTGGACAGTTCTCACTTGACAGCAGCTATACATGGAGTCGTTTGTTCGGTAACTACACCGGATCGGCCAGCTCCGACGAAGCACAGCGTGGCGGTGGTATAGGACGAAACAGTCCTGCCGTTAGCCGTTATTTCGATCTGCCATTTCTCGGATTTACTCTGGATGGCAAACCGGATGACGGGTTGTTGCCGACGGACCGACCTCACTTTGTAAAGTTTGCCGGCAACTACGCGTTTAACTGGTTCGGAAACAAATCCAATTCGACCGATTTCAATCTGTTTTATCAAATCGGAAGCGGAACGCCCGTTACGACCCGCGCCCGGTATGCTTTTGTGTCCGGCGAGATCGTATCAAAACGTGGTGATCTAGGGCGGACAGCCACTTTTTCTCAGACTGACTTTAGCTTGACCCATAAGTATAGATTCGGCCGAGATAATAGGTTTGGGTTAGCTGTTGATGTAAATGTTCTGAATTTGTGGAATCAGGCAACTGAGCTTTCGCGTCGCGAGACGATCACTAAGAGCAATTTCCCTCCGGCAAATATCGGATGCGCCGTAGTCGCAGCGAATGATACACCTTCTAGGTGTCTGACCCGTGCGGTTTTCAATGGTGGAATTACGTCAGCGATACTCTTGAATTACGCGAATACTGCTGGCGGCGGCAACTTGGACACGCGGTACAATTTACCGCAGCTCTTTCAGGCCCCGCGTGGAATTCGTTTTGGATTCCGTTTCCTTTTCTAGGCTCAATAGCTAGTAGAAAAGAAAGGAGGCCGTCTAAAAAGGCGGCCTCTTTTTTTGAAACTGCTACCGTCTATCGGCGTGGGCAATGATTGCGTCGACGGAGAGTCCGTTTTTTAGGTCGATTGGGACGACACCGAGGCTCCGGGGGTACTAAGTTTGCCCTCGGCTACAAAGTGACGACACGATCTCTACCATTGTGTTTTGCTGCGTATGGTGTCAGCCGCTTTGAGAAGCTGCTTCTCATCATTTCCCGAATCAGGGAACATTGTCGCCAGCCCGACACTGACGGTAACGTTTGGATCCGTGGGTGACATTGTATTTGGGATCTCGAGTTTGCGGATATTATCGACGATCTTATTTATCGGAACCAGTGCCTGCTTGCTCGTCGCATTGTCAAAAACAAATGCGAACTCTTCGCCGCCGTACCTTGCAAAGATGTCGCCGGGGCGTTTTTTGATCTTGTTCAGCTTTTCTCCTATCTTGACGAGGCAAGCGTCGCCTGATGGATGGCCATAGTGATCGTTGAGCAACTTGAAATGGTCGATTTCCATGATCGCGACGGACAGAGGAAGGCTTAGTCGGCGGCAACGTTTCCATTCTCCATCGAGGAACTCGTCGAAATATCTGCGGTTAGGGATGTTCGTCAGGCCGTCTATGCAAAACGACTAATGAACTCGAAAGAATCCTATTCGCTACCGGAAAATAAAAAATGTTGCACAAAAGTTGCACATTTAACAAAAGGGATGCCATGGCGGCAGCCCTAAATTCTTGAAAAGATTGGTGGCCAGAGACGGGGTCGAACCGCCGACACGCGGATTTTCAGTCCGCTGCTCTACCAACTGAGCTATCTGGCCAAACCGCGTCCAAAACAGAAATGGAAGCGAATCTGTAAGTGTAAATAAGCGGTTTGGCTATGTCAAATCCTTCAAATGTCTCGACTTCCCGAAGAACCTAGTAAAGGAATCCACTCAAGAGGCTAAACAAAACATCTAAGTTCGTCGGATCGTGGATACGGGTGTTAAACTGCCGCAGCTTCGATCATGGCAAAGCCTAGCTCCTGCTTTACGTCTGCCTCGATCCTTTCAAGCAGTTCGGGAGCATCTTTTAGCATATTCTTGACGTTGTCGCGGCCTTGGCCGAGGCGCTCGCCTTTGAATGAGAACCACGCACCGCTCTTTTCGACGATGTTGTGATTAACGGCTAGATCGAGCAGATCGCCTTCCTTTGAGATGCCTTCGCCGTACATGATGTCGAATTCAGATTCGCGGAAGGGTGGTGCACACTTGTTTTTGACAACCTTAACGCGTGTCCTATTGCCGACGACCTTGTCGCCATCCTTGATCGCACCAATGCGGCGGATATCTAAACGGAGACTGGCGTAGAATTTGAGCGCCTTGCCGCCGGTCGTTGTTTCGGGCGAGCCGAAAAAGACGCCGATCTTTTCGCGAAGCTGGTTGATAAAGATAAAACAGGTGTTTGAACTTGAGACGATTGCCGTGATCTTTCGCAGGGCCTGCGACATAAGGCGCGCCTGCAAACCGGGAAGGGAATCGCCCATTTCGCCGTCAAGCTCAGCTCGCGGCACTAGAGCAGCCACGGAATCAATTACTATCACATCGACACTGTTTGAGCGGATCAGCGTTTCGGCGATCTCTAATGCCTGTTCGCCCGAATCCGGTTGCGAGATCAGCATATCATCGATGTTGACGCCGAGCTTAGTGGCGTATTCCGGGTCCATTGCGTGTTCGGCGTCGATATACGCACAGATGCCGCCAGTCTTTTGAGCCGAGGCGACCACCGTCAATGCAAGGGTCGTTTTTCCAGAGCTTTCCGGTCCATACACCTCAATAATCCGGCCGCGCGGAAAACCGCCAACACCGATCGCTGCGTCGAGGCTCAGGCAATTGGTTGAGATGGCTCCGATATCCTCGTGCGGACGCTCGCCGAGCCGCATTATCGAACCTTTGCCAAACTTTTTCTCGATCTGCAATAGCGCAGATTCGATCGCTTTTCCTTTATCCATTCCCATTTTTGTCGCTCCTCCATCCATATTGTTTGCTCCTTTTATGACAAGACATTTGTTACAACAAAAAGGAGTTTAACAGATATGACACATTGTTGCACATATAAAACACTAGATTTCCCTCAAATTCATGCAAAATAGTTACAGATCATCGCTACAAACCAGATTTTTGAGAAAGTCTAGTCTAACTCTCGTGAAATATCAACTGAAAAACGGCAAACTACCAAATAGAATGCGAGTCACAAGGTCCTTACAAAAGCGTGCGTCGAAAGGTAAAACATAATCGGCCGGCCGGTCGTAGATACTTGCAAAGGTAGCGGGAAAACGGTTAGAGTTTGCAGGTGACGCACCATGGAAAATCTGGATTTTGTCGGCCAGACACTAGATAGTAAATATCACATCGAACGCGAATTGGGACGTGGCGGTATGGGAACGGTGTATCTCGCGACGCACCTAGGCACTGAGCGGCCGGTGGCGGTTAAAATCATTGCGCCGCAATACATGCAGCGGGCCGAATTTGTCGAACGCTTTCGCCGCGAAGCACGAGCGGCGGGGCGACTGCGGCATCCGAATGTCGTGGACGTTACCGATTTTGGTTTTGCCGAATCGAGAGACGGTCAGGTCGCGTATTTGGTGATGGAGTATCTGGATGGCTGCACGCTGGGTGAAATCCTTGAAGAAGAAAAAAATCTGCCGGTCGGCTGGACGCTCGATATTTTGGAGCAAGTTTGTTCGGCCGTTCACGAAGCCCATCAGCAGGGAATTATCCACCGCGACCTAAAGCCCGATAATATATGGCTCGAACCTAATCAACGCGGAGGCTACACGGTTAAGGTGCTCGATTTTGGTATTGCCAAGCTTGAGGAGCAGGATGAGCATGGGGCCTCGGGCGAACATTCTGCGAATATTAGTGCGATACCGACATATATTTCTAATGCCAAAGACACGTTTGCTGTAACGGACGTTGACGGAACGCGGATTGACGGCCTTTTTCCGACCCATATCTCAGAAGCAGAAACGATAGCCCGATCTCATAAACTAGCAACACCCCGGTCTGAAGCTGGTACGATCAATCTGCTGCCGAAATCCAGTGAAAAGGAAACCGTTATCTTGAATGATGACGATAATATTTCTTCTGATGATGAGAATACGATCGGGACGCGAGCGATCTCGACACCACGAGAAAGCGGTAGGTCGCTTGGAGAACGCGTAACAGGGCGATCGCTGTACGATTCTAAAAACTCGTCCGAATTGACACGCGTTGGGGCTGTTCTGGGGACGCCGCTCTATATGTCGCCGGAACAGTGTCGGGGCGAGCATCTTGGCCCGCGATCAGATATCTACAGCCTTGGCGTGATCGCCTACCAGATGCTTGGCGGACGAACTCCATTCGAAGGCGATTTTAAGGATGTGATGGAAGCTCATAAGAACATTGAGCCGCAACCGCTTCGAGCAAAAAATGTCCGCCGAAAAATGAAGCGCTGTATTCATTCAGCGTTGAACAAGGACGCCGAAAGCCGCCCGCAAAGCGCCGAGGCGTTTGCCAGCGAATTGCGTTCACGATCCGAAGGCATTTGGGGACTGCTTCGCCGGGCACTAGTGATCTACAGCGAACATTTACCAAAATTTCTACTGCTCACGGCGTTCTTTTCTCTGCCGATGATCGTTCTGACGCTTCTTTTGCTGACGCTCTCCTTCCTGAGGGTCAGCGAGTCGATATCTGAGCTCACGGGCGGGATGGCGATCGGAGTGGCGAGTTTTGTTCTCTCGATTGCGATCGCCTTTTGCACCAATCTAATTGTCGGTACGATCGCGTGGATCGTGGCCCAATACCTCGCCGTGCCGCTTCGCCCTATCCGGCTCAGACCGGCACTCGCCGAGGCACGGCGTAAATGGAAGCTCATCGCCGGATCGGGTATCTTGACGGCAATTTTGCCTTTTGTGGTTTGCATCGTAGCGGCGGTCACCGGATTTGTCGCGTTCAGTTCGCTCATGGCTGTCTTTTATCCGCTAACCCGGTCGGTTCAATCAATATTTTTATTAGGTGCGAGCGGTGCCAGTCTTTTTGGTGTGATCGGCTTTTTTGGGGCGTACATATGGTGGATACTTGTCCCGCCGGTCGTGATGATGGAAAACGTGACTGTTCGCGAGGCCTTGCGGCGGTCGGGAGCCCTCGTCCGGCGGTCGGTCTGGACAGCCTTTGGTGCTGTGTGCATCATGCTGCTGATCCCTGCGATAATGGCCGGGACGATCTCATTTGTCGTCAATGTGTCTGGTAAAGCGTTTGACACTAAATCGCAGACACCGGTTGTGGCTGTTGAAAAGCAGGCTGAAACTGCGTCTGAATCGGAAATCTCGGACGACAAGAAACCGTCCTGGAACTGGAATTTTGGCCGTCGAAGTGCCGCTCTCAGCGGCGGTAAGGACATGGACATGCAAACGCGGGTCAAACACACCGTCCTCGAATCACTTATTCAGATCTTTTGGCTTCCCATGCAGATCCTCGTCTTGTCATTTTCTGGTATTATTGTCGCATTACTCTATTTGAAAACACGGCTAGCGGGTGGTGAATCGATGAACGATCTGCTCGAACGTTTTGAAGACGACGAAGTCCCGCGAAAGAAATGGCAGGAGCGAGTCCGGGCACGCCTGATCCAGTCTGGCCGGATACCGAGTAAACCTTAAAAAAATGCGACTTGTAGTTCTAAAGTCTCTATCTATTATTGGGCTTGTTTTCGCTGGTTGGCTATCGACCAATGCGCAAAATGTGGCCCGCGATCTGAAAATATCCCCGGGGGGCACGGTAGAAATCGTAAACCGTTACGGACGCATAGGTGTGCGGGCAGAAGCAAGCGGTGACGACAAAACTCCGTCGGGGCGGTTGACCGCGATTTCTGCCAAAGGAGTGTCGGATGGCGAGATCAAAATGAGCGTCTTGGGCGGACGTGCGGTTGTAAATATTGTGTCGCCGGATCTACGAAAGCGGATCGACCTAGTCGTTGTCCTGCCCGAACGCACAAACCTTATTGTCGAAACCGCCGCGGGTGCGGTCGAGGTCGTTGGTAATTTCGCCACAATTACAGCAAAAACGGATACCGGCACAATTGCAACCGATATTCCGGACCACGACTTAAGCTACAACATGCTGTGGACGGAATCGCGACCCCGTTACCTTGCGGATTTTGATGTCGCGGCGGTCAAAGAAAAGAATGCGGGACGGTTTGAGGTCAAAGGACATCAAAGCGGTGCAACTAAAAGTGATAAGGTAAAAGGCAAAAATGCGGAACCACCGGCCAAGCCTCGTGAAGATCAAGGACCCGAAAATGTAACGCTCAATTTCACAACCGCCCGCGGTATTATTTTGCTCAATGTGCCTCCGAACGAAGTAATGAGCGATCTTCGGACACGCCCATTGACCGAGGCAGCAAAAGCCATAGTCCGCAGCGGTGATTTGCTGCTGATGGAGGCCATTCGGCGGGCGGCCCCAAAATACTACGGCGATTATGCCCGCAGCCTTCCGCCGATGATGTTGGAGCCAAAGTTTACGGCAAAGTCAGGACCGACAGAGAACCCAACTGCTCAGGTCAAGACCGCTCTGGTTCGTGTCACCGATCTTAAAAACAGGGCCGTGACCGGACTCGAAGCGGGTGACTTTGACATTACCGAGGGCGGAGCGTCGCGCGAGATAATTTCGGTTGAGGGGTCAAAAGCGCCGTTCAATCTCGTGCTGCTGCTCGATGTTTCGGGAAGCGTCGAAAATTACGTCAATTTTATTCGCAAGGCCGCACGCAATTTCGTTAATACGGTTGACGAAAAAGACCGCGTTTCGATAATTATCTTTAACGAGGACGTGAAGGTTCTATCCAAATTCACCACTGACAAAGGCAAATTGTCAGACAGCCTGGATACGTTTGACGCGGGCGGCGGCACGGCATATTACGACGCCCTTGCTTATGCCGTGAGCGACACTCTACGAGCGCTCAAAGGCGACCGGACGGCAATCGTAATCCTGACCGATGGCGACGATAATCGCTCGTTTTTGGCCTTTGACTCGCTGCTCGGCTCGATCCAGGAAAGCGGTGCTCTCGTCTATCCGCTGTATGTTCCCTCCGGCCTGATCGCTATGGCCGCCCAAAACGCCAACGCCGATATCGACCCAATGCGTAAAAAATACATGTCTCTGACAGCTAAATCCGAAGGCGAGGGAGATAGACTTGCCCGCGTTTCGGGCGGTGTCTACTATCCGATCACTCAGATCGGTCAGATCCAGCAGGCATACGAAGACATCGTTGTGCAGATGCGATCCGCCTACAACATAACCTACCGCTCCGCCCCGAATGCTTTAAGCGGTATTGGCGTTTCACCGAGATTAAAGATAAGGTCGAAACGTGAGAATACGTTCGTTACGATAAATTCGGTCGTCGCCGCTGAGCAGCGATAAATTCGACAGCGAAATGTGCGGATATACGCATAAGGAAAAGTTATGAAAAAGCTGACATTGTGCGTTTTGACACTTGCGGCCGCGTCATTTACGGTAGGTTTTTACGGTATTTCGGGAAACGCGGCCGTAAACGACGAATTTGTGTTGACGAATATTAAGGCCGACCCGGCTCCGACACCGGTTGATCCTGCCTGGACAGCCGAATTGCTCGTTGAGCATAACGCTCTGCGGCTGAAATACAATGTTCCGCCGCTGGTTTGGGACGACGCTATTGCATCTTCGGCTCAAGCATGGGCCGAGAGAATAGCGTTGAGCGGAAAGACACCACCCGAGTACCGCAACAGCGAGTCACTTGGGGAAAATATCGACTGGGGATCTAGTGGAGAGTTTACCGCCCAATTTTTGGTGAACCGGTGGGGAAACGAGGTTAGTAAATACGATCTCGACACACACACGTGCACTCCGGAGAATGCTTGTTTTCACTTTACACAGATAGTGTGGTCAAAGACGACGAAACTTGGCTGCGGAAAGGCCGCGACCTCAGATGGCAAGACAGATTTTGTAGTATGTCATTATAGCCCGATCGGCAATATTCGAGGACAAAAGCCGTTTCAGAGGCTCATTCCCCGTTCCGCCCGCCTAGGGGTGACCAATGACGATATAATCATGCCCGCTTCTGACTATAATGATAACGTGCCAATTGTTCCGGCGACTCAAAAGCCGACTCCGACTCCCTCGCCAACACCGGCCAGACCCCGCCGCTCAAGGTAAAGGCCAAAAAAGATGCCGCCTTTACGTCGATCGGATCCATCAAACCTGCCGCTGATCGCTAACCGGACATTCGTTTTTCTTGCCTGCTCGTCGAGCGGAAAAGCTGTGCTTTTCCGTCGTGCCTCCTTTCAATCCGTGCGGCTATGCCGCGCACCTTACAGCCGGTGCGGCATTGCCGCCACGTCATTAGAAACCTTCGGAATAGCAGAGCTTTTCCGCCCGGCGATTAACTTAATTTAAAGCCCTTTTTGTGATACGATATTGCATGAATGATACGCTCTGCGTATCACGATCTTTAAAATTGTGGCAAACGTGAAACTTTTTTTCGAAATGAGTGAAATATTTGCGAAATACGGCTGTAACTAATCTGATTTCAATAGCTTACACGTTTCACGTGAGAGTGAAACGCGGGGTGAAACGGGGTGAAATGGAGTGAAACGTCTTTTCGATTGAAACGGTCGTAAGTGATTGCAACTGCTTGGTTTATGATCCATTTGTGACGAATGATGTTTCAAAAGTCAGGGATGAATTTCACGGGAGGAAATCGTTGATCTGAGGTGGCCACTGATGAACGTAGCTTGAATCTTAACGTAGAGAACCACCCCGTCGGCGAAACGCCGACATCCCTCGTTCTGGCCGCAGAGCCAGCCAGTGTTGCGGGAAGCCAGCAGCCCCGTAACGAGGGAGTTTTCGGAGTGCTCTGGTCGGATTCACTACCTGCTTTGTCCGGCTTTGGGAACTGTGTTCAAATTGAACTATCGTGAACGACTTTCTTTTACAATCCCTTTTTGACGAGACGGAGCGGCGGCCGATGTCGGTTTCGGAGTTGAACTCTGAGGTGCGGGCGTTGCTTGAGCGGCAGTTCGGGAGCGTTTGGGTAGAGGGTGAGGTCGTTAGTTTCACGCAGGCGTCATCGGGACACTGGTATTTTAATCTCAACGACGGCACGTCCCAGATCAGATGCGTTTGCTGGAAGGGGACAAACTATCGCGTGCGTTTTAAGCCGCAGAACGGCATCACCGTGCGCGTCCGCGGTAAGCTGACGTTATATGCCGCGAAAGGTGAGTTTCAACTTGTAGTAGAGTCACTGGAGCCGTCGGGCGAGGGGGCGTTGCGGGCGGCGTTTGAACAGATCAAGGCGACACTCGATGCTGAGGGGTTATTTGCTCCGGAGCTAAAACGGCAGATACCGTTTCTACCACGGCGTGTCGGTGTCATTACCAGCCGGACCGGTGCGGCATTTTGGGACATACTCAATGTGCTGACGCGACGGGCAAAGTCGGTGAGCATCTTACTTGCACCGACATTTGTCCAAGGGGAGGGAGCTGCGGACAGCATTCGCCAAGCAGTGCTTGACCTAAACGCATACAATCTGATTGTTGCCGAGAGCGAGCGGATCGATGTTCTGATCGTTGGCCGCGGCGGCGGCTCGGCCGAGGACCTATGGGCGTTTAATGATGAGATGCTTGCGCGTGCAATGCGGTCGAGTCTGATACCCGTGATCTCGGCGGTGGGCCATGAGATCGATTGGACGATCTCCGACCTGATCGCCGATCTGCGGGCGGCCACACCTTCTGCGGCAGCCGAGATGGTCGCTGGCCGAGAAGAGGATATTGTTTATGACCTTTATCTTTCCGAAGAAAGGCTCTTTGGGCTGATCGAGCGCAAGATGGTCGAGATCGGGACGCAGACCGCAAACTCTGTCATCCAACTTGAAAGCGGCTTTGCGGCATCGCTCCAGCGGGCAAATATGCGGTTTGCGGATCTCGCAGCACGGCTGACACCGGCGACGCTCAAAGCAAAGGCTGTGGCACTCGCGAGCAATATCCACCTGCTCGAACAACGCTGCGGTACCGCTTTATCACGTAATTTACAGTCCAAGGAAGAGGCTTTGAACGTCCAAATGGCAAAGTTAAACGCCCTTTCGCCCCTCGCCGTGCTGACCCGTGGATACTCGATTACAGAGACGGCAAGCGGGAGTGTCTTACGCGACGCCCGGAATACGAAACCGGGCGACAAATTGAAAATACAACTTGAGCGTGGGAAACTGGACGCCGAAGTTTTGAAATCCGAGTAGCAAGCAATGTCCAGAATTACAGTCATACCCGCGGGCGAAAATAAAGACTCGTCAAAGAGACATCGCCGCAGCGAATCGCGCTGGCTGCGCGTAACACGCATTGTCGCAAGGGTGTTGGTGGGCCTGATCCTGATCGGCGCCATCGCGTCGTATTTTTATTGGCAAAGCCTTAAAAATACACCGCAGTATTCGCTCGCCCTACTGATAGACGCGGCCAAACGGGACGATTTGAAGGCGGTGGATTCGCTTGTGAATGTGGACGCCGTTGTCGATGATTTGATACCGCAAATAACCGGCAAGGCAGCGGAGCTTTACGGCCGGGGGCTGCCGCCGCAAGTGATCGCCAAAATGACAAGCGTCGCGGCTCCAATTCTACCGGCGGTCAAAGACCGCGCACGGGCAGAGTTGCCGCGTCTGATCCGGGACCGGATGGAGCGGTTTCCGAACATGCCGTTTGCAGTTATGGTCGTGGGAGTTGACCGCTATATGGATATTAAAGTATCGGGCGATACAGCGATTGTCCGAAGTAAATTGCCCGAGCGCCCCCTCGAGATGAAGATGCGTCGAAACGGCGTCGGTTGGCAGATAGTCGGTGTAAAAGATGACGAACTTGCTACAAATATTGCGCGAGCGATCGGACAGCAAATTATAGCAATCGCCACTAACGGGATGAATAAAAGGACAGCCGAAACGCTCAGTGTCGGGAATCTGGCCGACCTGCTGCGGCAGGCTGAGGAACTTGTAAAATAAAAAGACAAAATTAGGAAAGAGGTGTTTATGGAACAGTCTTTTGAAAAATCGCTGGCCGATCTGGAACAGATCGTTACAAAACTTGAGGACGGCGACCTTCCTCTGGAAGAAAGTCTTAAGCTTTTTGAAAAAGGCATCAATATTTCGCGAGTGTGCCGCGAACGGCTTGCTAACGCCGAGCGCCGTATTGAGGTACTGATGAAAAGCGCGGACGGGGAGATTGGCGTTGAGAAATTCGACCCCGAGTTTGAAAGGTGATCGACCGGTTTCAAAACCTTGCAAGAAAGGCTAGCCCCACAAACATCACTACGAAAGCCGCAACACCTGCGGCGACAAAGTACAATGCGATATTTGCCGTATTGTCTTTGCCAGATTTGCCGTTATATTTGTTACCGCAGTTGAGGCATTTAACATGGGTCAAAAGTTTGGGGCCGAGGACGCCGCCCCACCATGTAAAATTTACCATCTTTGGATCGGCCGCCCCGCACTTGGGACAATCGATATAATTTGAAGACATAGTTTCCAGTAATTTACGGTTTGGGCGGCGCGACGACGAGTTTCTTTTCCATAAGACTGCACTGCTCGAGCGTGCTTGTTGGATCGATGGCCAGATTGTCCAATACTATTTGTTGGATCTTACCATCTTTGTCCACTACAAAAGTTCCCCTGTTGCCGTAACCACCGGCTTCGTTAAACAGCCCGTATTGTTTGGTTACGGTGCGGCCCCAATCGCTAAGCAATTGAAACGAAGTAATACCGATCTTTTCGGCATAGGCCTTGTTTGAAAAGCGGGAATCCATGCTAATCCCGAATACCTTAGTTGCGACGGCGTCGAAGTTGGCAATACCAGCCTGGTATGCCTGAAGTTCCTTCGTTCAGCCGCCCGTGAAGGCGAAAACATAAAAGGCAAGCACGACGTTGTTCTTACCGCGAAAATCGCTGAGTTTTACCTTTACTCCGGCAGTGTCCGTCAGCGTAAAGTCCGGGGCCACATCGCCGACTTTAAGTTTGTCGTAAGGTGCTGGCGTGGCCTGTCCAAAAGCCATCGCGGCGACTGATACGATCAGGGCAGCGAGTAAAATGATTTGTTTCACAAATTGATCTCCTGAATTATTATGAGCGGTCGTCGTTCGCGGTCGAACGATTGCCTTTTAATATCGAATCTACACTCAATGCTCCAGATCCGCGCGACGCAATATATAGAAACGCGAAGCAATAAACCACGGCAAGTTCTCCGCCGTTCATTATCGGCAGCGCCCCGCCGGGCTGATGGACCATAAAATATGCCACCGCCATCGTTCCGCTAGCCAGAAAGGCGGCGATACTCGAAAAAAAACCGATCATTATCAGAAACCCGCAGACAAGCTCGATAATGCCAGCCGCTAGGATTATTCCTTCGGCCATCCCCGGCTGCTTCGCCGGCGGCCATCCGAGCATCTTTTGCGTGCCATGCAGCATAAACATAAAGCCAAACACGATCCTAAAAATCGCATAGATGTAGGCTGAGTATCTGCCGAGAATTTGGTTCATTTTCTTCTCCATCGAGGGCGGTTCGATCTGTATCACTCCTCGTCGCTGATGATCACTCCAACAAACTCTATTTACTTACCGCCTTCACAGTCTCCGGTTCGACACGCGGGGCGGCTAGACCAAGCTCGGGTGAACGCCAAAGATTTGAGACTAACAGCTCGCGGATAAAGGTCATTTCCTTTGGCAGACGATCGTAGAGCTTAAAGAAAAGCTCATCGTGCATGGCAATTTCCTTGAGCCACATATCGCGGTCAAGGTTCATCACTTTGTTCCACTGGTCTTTGCTGAAATCAAGCCCACGCCAATCTATATCCTCGTATCTTGGCATCCAACCTAAGGGGGTTTCGATGCCCTTAGACACGCCGCGTGAGCGTTCTACGACCCATTTGAGGACACGCATATTCTCGCCAAAGCCGGGCCATGCAAACTTGCCTTCCTCATCTTTGAGAAACCAGTTGACGGAGAAAATACGCGGCGGCTCGGGTATCTGACGGCCAAAATTGAGCCAGTGAGCAAAATAATCGCCCATGTGGTAGCCGCAGAATGGCAGCATCGCAAAGGGGTCGCGACGGACCTCACCGATATTGCCAAAGGCTGCCGCCGTCATCTCGGAGCCCATTGTAGCGGCCATATAAACGCCAAACGCCCAATTAAAAGACTGCTGGATGAGCGGTACGACCGAGTTGCGGCGGCCGCCAAATATGAACGCGGAGACGGGAACGCCCTTGGGATCGTCAAAATTCTCGTCGATCACGGGACACTGAGCAGCAGGAGCCGTAAACCGTGAATTGGCGTGGGCGGCCTTGCCCTCTGACGCCGGGGTCCAGTCGTTGCCTTGCCAGTCGATGGCGTGTGCCGGCGGTTCGCCATCCATGCCTTCCCACCAGATGTCACCGTCGTCCGTTAGGGCCACGTTAGTAAAGATCGTGTTTTCCCTGACCGACTCCATTGCGTTGGGATTGGTCTTGTAGTTGGTGCCGGGGGCGACGCCGAAGAAACCGGCTTCAGGGTTGATGGCGTGGAGCTTGCCGTGCTCATCGGGTTTGATCCATGCTATGTCGTCTCCGACAGTGGTAATTTTCCAACCCTCTTCCTGAAAAGACTTGGGCGGGATGAGCATCGCGAAATTGGTCTTGCCGCAGGCCGAGGGAAAGGCCGCGCAGACATAATCTTTCTTGCCGTCGGGTGACTCGACGCCGACGATCAGCATATGCTCAGCGAGCCAACCCTGGGCACGGCCGAGGGTCGAGGCGATACGCAGAGCGAGGCATTTTTTGCCGAGCAGGGCGTTGCCACCGTAGCCTGAGCCGTAGCTGATGATCGAGTTTTCCTCGGGGAAATGGACGATGTATTTGTCCTTAGGATCGGGCGAGCAGGGCCACGCGACATCAGCCTGGCCCGCGCTCAAAGGCATGCCGACCGAGTGCAGGCACTTGGTAAATTCGCCGTCGCCAAGGGCGTCGAGGGCCTTTTGACCCGAGCGGGTCATAATTCGCATATTGACCGCGGCGTAAGCCGAATCGGTGATCTGGACGCCAAACTGCGATATCGGCGAACCGATCGGGCCCATGCAAAACGGCACGACATACATCGTGCGGCCGGTCATGCAGCCGTCAAACTTTTTCTTGAGGATGGCCTTCATTTCAAGCGGGGCCATCCAATTATTTGTCGGTCCGGCATCGCCCTTAGCTCGCGAACAGATGTAGGTCCGGTCCTCGACGCGGGCCACATCCGAAGGGTGCGAGCGTGCCAGAAACGAGTTTGGACGCTTCTCGGCGTTGAGCTTGATAAAGGTGCCCGCATCGACCATTTCCTGGCACATCTTGTCGTATTCTTCCTGCGAACCGTCGCACCAGTGAACGCTATTGGGCTTGCACAGCTCGACTGCCTCGGTGACAAATTTGATCAGCTCTTCGTTAGTGATGCCGGACGGCATTGATATGTCATTCATAAGGTCTTCTCCAAGTAGAAAATTCTAATGCTTTGCTCCCTAAAGTTAAAGCAAACGAGTAATAAGACTCGTTTTTCGCGGTTATTCGATAAGCTTATCACAACTAATCACCAGTGGTCAGTTCTCGGTAGCCGGTAGTTAATGGTCAATGGACCGTGGTCGTGGTTTCGGTGCGACGTTGCTGGACCATAGTATGAATCACCACGGTCAGGACAATAACCAGTCCGCCTAAAACAGCCCAATTGGAAGGCCTTTCTCCTATTATCAAGAAGACCCAGACGGGGTTGAGGAGCGGCTCGATAAAGCCGATGATGCTGGCGTCGAGGGGTCGCGTACCGCCGGTGACACCCTTAATAAATAGAATGTATGAGACGCCGATCTGAAAAATACCGAGAAAGGCGACCGCGCCGATGTCCATCAGTTTCATTACCGGGAGCGCCGCGATGCCGTTCGGCAGCGTGAGCAAGGCGAGGAGGAAATTTCCGTAGATGACCGTGATAACCGGATTCATACCCTCGGCACGCGGATGCCGAAGCAGCATGATGTACAAACCTAAGAAAATGCCGGAGCCGAGAGCCGCGAGATTGCCCTCATAATCGCCGATCTTTAGATCGCCCACAAAAAACAGGCTCATGCCGCCGATGCAAAAAATGATCGTGATCAGATCTCGCCAATGAAATTTTTCGCCGATGACAAACGGGGCGAGGATCAGTATATATATCGGCGCCGTATATTGGAGAAAGATCGCGTTGGCAGCAGTCGTGTGCTTGGTCGCCCAAACAAAGAGGAACAAAAGCGTGGCATAAATTACCGACGCCATAATACCAAACGCATTTATTCGCAGTCCGGCCCGACGTGTGATGATGAGCACCGTAATCCCGGCGAGCAATGAGCGAAAAAAGGTGACCTGATACGCGTCTAGGTTGGCCGCGAGCTTGATGAACATCCCGCCGGTGCTCCAGAGCAGGACGGCGAAAACTACGAGCAAGACGGGCGAAACCGTCCGGACATTTGCTTCTGAAAAAGGTTTAGCCACGAATTACACGAATGTCACGAATAAAAAAGAATAAAACAATTTCATACTAGTCGTGTAATTCGCGGCTAAAAAATCTTCTTATTCTCCTGATGCGGCCGAGGCGATGGTGTCGCGGAGGGCTTTGGCCGATGTTGTCACCGGTTCGAGCTCGACCTCCTCAATATTGTTATAGACCTTTTTGCCAAAGACGGCGTTCCAGGGCGGGATGACGATCGTGACATTTCCCGTCGCCCTTGCCTGGCACGAGAGGCGGATAAAGGGCCTTGTGTCGTCGGGCTGATTGTAGCCAAAAACCTTCATCTGCCGGCGTTCACGCGGTTTCACCTCGCCAAGTTTGTCCTGCCCGCCGAGTACACCGACCCAGCAGGTGCCGCACGAAGCGGCCGTGCATTCGACCGGGACCGGCCCTTCCCAACAGCGGCTGTCCATCTCCTGCCAATTCTGCGAGCGATCCAGGGCCGAGGCCGACGTGATCTCCTGTTCGTTAACCACCGGGAATTTCCCGGTTGAATGGGCAGCGATGTATTTAACGGAGAATTTCTTGTCGATCGTCTTAAGAAAGCCAAAGAGCCCTTGCGAATCGTCTTTTTCACGCTCAGCGATGACGGCATTTGGAGATTTTGCCATTATGCCGGTTGGCTTTTCGACCTCGCCGGTGGCAGCCTTAAAAGCGTCGATCCCGACCTGATTTAGCGTCATCAGCCCGACCGCGACCATGGCGTTGATCATTTGACGCTCGATACTGAGTTTTTCGGCGACGAGCATTCCGATCTGTTTGATCTCCTCGATCAGGCTGTGACTCTGGTCGGTAAATACCACCGCCTCGGCCTCGATAGCGGCACGGACAACTTTCCAATAGCGATGACCATATAAAAAGCGGTGTGAGGTGTCGATCTGGTCTTTCAGCTCAAAATCACCCTGCATCGCAAGCCCGTGGAGAGTCGCTTCGCGATCCTCAGCCGCGTCGATAAAGCGTTTGAGGCTCAGCGGATAAAAGCGAAACCAGATCTGCACGGCATCGCGATCTACTTCATGAACCTCCGGTAGCAACGCGTCTATCGCGTCGAACCAATCGGCCTCTTCAAATTTTGCTAAATATGTTTCGAGATTTGTCATTGTTATTACTTCTCAGTGACGAGCCGTTGCTGGTCACGAAACTCAAGACTTTAACAAAATATCGCAAAAGACGCCAACCCAAACCGGACAGCCATGCCCGCAAAATCCTCGTAAATGATGATACCCGTGGCTTTACGAGATTCAACCGAAAATCTTGTCCGCGCCCTGTCCGCAGGGGTGTCCGCGATGTTGAGCGGACACGCAAACCGCTGGTTCTAATAGAGTTACGATGCGATTTAGCCTCTGTCCACGGGTTTTTGCGAAAAAATATTTTTTCTTACATCTAGGCCGCGAATAGTCTGCGGGGCATTTCAGAGTATTGAAATGTCAAAGATCAAAAAGTGTTGCAAGGATAGCACATAACTGCATCAAAGTCAATCCTCGACAGGTTAGAAAAGCATAAAGCCACGGGTGTAAACCCGTTGACAGGTATTCAAACAAATCAATGCCCGCGTAGCAGGCGACAGCGTATGCCGAGATCGTACACAAACTTCATCTACCATACCGTTTTCTCGACTAAGGATAGGCGACATTAGTTCATTTCTGGTCGGCAACCTTTTCATTTTGACCTCATAGTAAAAGCCTATTTTCAATTATTAATGTTATTTTTATGAACCTTTTTGGAAACAAAGAGGTGTTGTAAAATGTTCTCCCTAGATCTTATTTCTTCTGTCCTTTAAATTGCTACTTATTTCTTCTGTCCTTTAAATTGCCACTAGCTTTAGCTAGTGGAAGATCAAATTATGATTGGGCTTTAGCCAAAATAAAGTGATTGATAATTCCAAAGGGGGTTTAGCATAAGCGGTAAGGATGATTGATATTTGGCTAAAGCCGGGAATCTTTTTTAGCTTTCCTCCAGCTAAAGCTGGAGGCAATTTAAAAGAGTCTAGGAAACTGCTAAAAGCTGAAACTTTTTTAATGATAAGGAGCATAAAGCAATATGCCTTGGGCTAAAGTTTGGTTACATTTTGTTTGGTCAACGAAAGAGAGATTTCCTTATTTGACCGACGAGATCCGTTATAAAGTCTTTGAGCATATCCGGGAAAATGCCCGAGATAAAGGTATTTTCATCGATTTTATAAATGGCTATGTCGAGCACGTGCATTGTTTGATCTCTTTAGGCACCGATCAAACTTTGGAAAAGATCATGCAGTTGATAAAAGGACCATCGAAAGGTTAGCTTTGATGATGAATTTGAGAGTTTCTTGATCCGGGCAGGATTTCAAAAGTTTAAGGATATAGAAGATTAGAGTCGTTAAATTGCTCTAGGAGTCTTAGATGAGGTTGGTTAAGGAGTGGGTCCGACTTAGAAACAAATCGGTCATTAACGCCTGCCAAGGGGTTCGCGAACGGCGGGAAATATACCCTCGCGACCCCACCGCCGTAAGGTTGCTTTTGCCTATTATCGCGGATGCTTCGGCAGCGAAATATAACCAATCGAGCCTCTGCTGAAAATTTACGCACTTCCGCTTGACACAATTCTTCCAAAATCATAGTATCTAAAGTTTCGGACTTTACCGTCTGGGTTGCCATGCAGTTCTTGAATGAGTTGCACGGCTGATATTTGAGAGTTGAAGCAGGAATTGTTGCGTAAGAGACGTCCATCACAGGACGTTGGCGAAATCGGATACACCCTTACTATTGTTCGGGTTTCTGCCCTGTGCCACGCTACAGCAAAGTCTCAATTCTTAAGATGTAGAACATTTTAATTAATTCATACAGCGAGAGCTGCTTGAGCTAACTGCCGGATTTATTCGGCAAGAGTCAGGTAAGACGGTAGTTTTGCCATTTGATTGAGTTCAGAGTGCGACCTTCAGGTCGTTTCGCCCCGGGGGGAAAACAAGCTAAAGCTTGCACTCTAAACATGAGAACGATATGCCGACAATAAATCAATTAGTTCGCAAGGGACGCACGAGAATTAAGTATAAGACGGCGAGTCCGGCGTTGCAGTCAAATCCGCAGAAACGCGGTGTCTGCACACGCGTTTATACCTCGACGCCTAAGAAGCCCAATTCGGCTCTGCGTAAGGTCGCTCGTGTCCGCTTGACCAATCAGATCGAAGTTACTACATACATTCCCGGTATCGGGCATAACTTGCAGGAACACTCGATCGTTCTTATCCGCGGCGGACGTGTAAAGGATCTGCCGGGTGTTCGATACCACGTTATCCGCGGAACGCTGGATGCCTCAGGCGTCGCGAACCGCAACCAGTCGCGTTCGAAGTACGGAGCTAAACGCCCGAAGGGAGCTAAATAGCAGTCGGCGGTCAGCAGTCGGCAGTCAGCAGAAAAGCTGAGTGCTGAAGGCTGAATGCTGAGGGCTTACGAAAGAATATGCCAAGACGTAGAGTTGCAGCAAAAAGAGAAGTTCTGCCGGACCCGATCTATAACAGCATCGCCGTGACGAAGTTTATCAACGGCCTGATGTGGGAAGGCAAAAAGAGCGTTGCCGAGCAGATCTTTTATAGTGCGATGGTAAAGCTGGGCGAAAAGGGCCAGGACGAGCCTTTGAAAATTTTTAAGGCCGCTCTCGACAGCGTCGCTCCGACATTAGAGGTTAAGTCACGCCGCATCGGTGGTGCGACATATCAGGTGCCGCTAGAGGTTTCGCGTGACCGCCGCAATACGCTGGCGATCCGCTGGATAGTTTTGAATGCACGCGGACGCAGCGAAAAAACGATGGAAGACCGCCTTGTCGGCGAGCTTCTCGATTCGGCAAACGGACGCGGCGGAGCAATGAAGAAAAAGGACGATGTCCACCGCATGGCGGAGGCGAACAAGGCGTTTGCACACTATAGGTTTTAAGGAGCACTCGGCACTCAGCGGTCAGCACTCGGTCAAACCGGTTTGCTGAATGCTGACAGCTGACTGCCGATTGCTAAAGCAATGGCAAATATATCGTTAGACAAATTTAGAAACATCGGCATCATGGCCCATATCGACGCGGGTAAGACCACGGCGACGGAGCGTATTTTGTTCTACACGGGTGTTTCGCACAAGATCGGCGAAGTTCACGAAGGAACCGCCACCATGGACTGGATGGAGCAGGAGCAGGAGCGCGGTATTACAATTACCTCGGCTGCGACGACCTGTTTCTGGACGCGCAATGGCGTCGAGCACCGCATTAATATTATCGATACACCGGGACACGTTGACTTTACGATGGAAGTTGAGCGGTCCCTTCGAGTTTTGGACGGTGCGGTCTGTGTTTTTGACGGCGTTGCCGGTGTCGAGCCGCAGTCTGAGACGGTTTGGCGTCAGGCTGATAAATACGGCGTGCCGCGTATCTGCTTTATCAATAAGCTTGACCGTGCGGGAGCTTCGTTCGACCGGAGCTTTCAGTCGATCCTCGATCGCCTCGGTGCCAATGCAGTTGCAATGCAGATCCCGATCGGGATCGAAGAGCATTTCCAAGGCGTTGTCGATCTGATCACGATGAAGGCCTTTGTCTGGAACAATGAGGAAAAGGGAGCTAAATACGACATCCTCGATATTCCCGCCGACTTGGTCGACGCCGCGAAAGAGGGCCGCGAAAAGCTCGTCGAGGCCGTTTCCGCAATTGACGACGATCTAATGCTGAAATATCTCGAAGGCGAGGAAATTTCCGAAGACGAGATCCGTGTTGCATTGCGTGCCGGAACGCTGGCGATGAAGATCGTCCCCGTATTTACCGGTTCCGCATTTAAGAATAAGGGTGTCCAAACACTGCTTGATGCCGTTGTTGATTTTCTTCCGAGTCCGCTCGATATTCCCGCTATTGAGGGCGAAAACCCAAGAACAAACGAGATCGAAAGCCGCCCGCCGGATGCGAAAGCTCCGTTCTCTGGGCTTGTCTTCAAGCTGATGGCCGATAAGCATCTCGGGCAGCTCGCCTTTGTGCGGATCTATTCGGGGACGGTCACGTCGGGCTCGTATGTTACGAACACGATCAAAGATTCTAAGGAACGTGTCGGCCGACTGATGCTCATGCACGCTAATAAGCGTGAAGACGTCGAAACTGCGAGTGCAGGTGAGATCGTCGCGATCGGCGGTATGAAAAATACCACGACGGGCGACACGATCTCTGACGAATCAAAACCGATCATTCTCGAGTCGATGGACTTTCCGGAACCGGTTGTCCGCGTCGCGGTCGAGCCAAAAACTCGTGCCGATCAGGACAAAATGGGTACGGCGCTTAACCGGCTTGCTCAGGAAGATCCGAGTTTCCGCGTTACCAGCGATCACGAAACAGGCCAGACGATCATCGCCGGTATGGGCGAGCTGCACCTTGAGATCATCGTCGACCGCATGAAACGTGAGTTTGGCGTGGAGGCAAACGTTGGTAAGCCGCAGGTTGCCTATCGCGAAACGATCACACAGGGAGCACCGGGTAAAGAGATATATAAGAAACAGTCGGGCGGCCGTGGTAAATTTGGCCACGTCGAGCTCGAGATCGAGCCGGCTCCGGGCGAAGGTTTTGTCTTTGAGGACAAGATCACCGGTGGTTCTATACCGCGTCAGTTTATCAAGCCGACAATGGAAGGCGTTCGCGACGCGATGCTTCGCGGCTATCTTGCGGGATACGAGCTGGTGGATATTAAGGTTAGATTACTTTTTGGTTCGTATCACGAGGTTGACTCGGACGAAATTTCATTCAAACTGGCCGGATCATTCGCGTTTCAGGATGCTGTGAAAAAGGCAAAACCGGTCCTGCTCGAACCGATCATGCGTATCGAGGTCGTTACGCCTGAGGAATACATGGGAGCGGTCAATGGCGATCTTAACCGTCGTCGCGGCCAGATCGACAAGATGGAGCCGCGTCCCGGCAATGTTTCGGTTGTGACGGCGTTTGTGCCGCTTTCGGAAATGTTTGGATATACGACCGACTTAAGAAGTTCGACACAGGGACGAGCGACCTCAAGTATGCATTTTGAGCGATATGCCGAGGCTCCGCGTAATGTTGCGGAAGAGGTTATTGCAAAGATCAAAGGGACGGGGGCAAGTACCTAAAAAAAATTTGAAATTTGAGATTTGAGATCTGAAATTTAGGAGAAGCTATGAGCAAAGAGAAATTTGACCGGAGCAAGCCGCATGTGAATATTGGGACGATCGGGCACGTTGATCACGGCAAGACGACATTGACGGCGGCGATCACAAAGGTGATGTCAAAGCACAATGCAAAGATGATCGTGCGGGCATTTGATTCGATCGACAATGCGCCTGAGGAGAAAGCACGCGGTATTACAATTGCGACGGCCCACGTCGAGTATGAGACGGCAAACCGCCATTACGCCCACGTCGACTGTCCGGGCCACGCCGATTATGTCAAGAATATGATCACCGGAGCGGCCCAGATGGACGGAGCTATTCTTGTAGTTGCCGCGACCGACGGCCCGATGCCGCAGACACGCGAGCACATCCTCTTGGCCCGTCAGGTTGGCGTGCCGTCGATGGTCGTCT
>JBJXEG010000012.1:0-10623 GCA_046155085.1 Pyrinomonadaceae bacterium
ATCGACCCCGACAGCGATACGATCGAGAGTCTGCCGCCGATCGATGAGATACTGGAATTACAGGCCTCACCCTTTGGATCAGAGGCGGAATCGAGCGAGGAGGTTTTTGCGGACGATGACAACGCCGCTGTTTCTGATGAAGAAAATATCTCCGAACACGAAACACCCACCGCAGAAATGCAGGAAGAGATTTTTGTCGACCCCAATGCCCAACCCTCCGCTTCGATCCATCTTTCCGTCGAACGGGCATTTGACGAGGCCCTATCAGGCGACACTATTGTCGCTGCCGGCCCGGCTTGCCCTTTTTGCACCGCGTCAAACGAAGCTCAGGCTTTCGAGTGCGGATCGTGTCACGCAACACTGACCGTTTCAGACGTCGAATCGCTTCTTTCAAACCCGCGTGTCAACGACGAAATGGTTCGCCAGGCGGTCACCCAAATGGAAGCCGAATGGAACTTGCGCGAATTTGACGAAAAGGAAATGACCGCGCTCGGCATCGGCCATTTCAACATTCGCAGCTACGACCAGGGCATCCGTTATCTTCAAGAGGCCGCACGGCTCAATCCGAACAACGTCATCCTCTCCGCCCAGATCAATACGCTAGTAATTCGGCTCGATGAAATACGGCGGCAGGACGAGGCGCGTGGAACAATGCAAAAAGGGCGGACGATCCTGGTGGTTGACGACAGTGCCACCGTTCGTAAGCTTATCTCGGGCAAGCTCGAAAAATCGGGCCATTCCGTTATCTGTGCCGAAGACGGCGTCGAAGGCCTCGCCCGGATCGAAGAGCAGACACCGGATCTCGTGCTGCTCGACATAACAATGCCGCGAATGGACGGCTATGAGGTTTGCAGACAGATCCGTGCAAACCCTGCCTCAAAAAATGTCCCCGTCGTAATGATCTCCGGAAAAGACGGTTTCTTTGACAAGGTACGCGGCCGCATGGCCGGAACTACCGGATACGTAACCAAGCCATTTGGTCCCGAGACCTTGATGAAGGCCCTCGAAACCTACCTCGTTCCCGATAACGCATCCGGCGAATAGTTTCCCCGACTATTGCCGCCGGCCGCACAAATGGATCCCCAAAAATTACAATCCTTTTTGGAGAAGGCTGCGGACTGGCTTGCCGGCATTCGCAGCAGCCTGCTCCTATTTACCCAAGGACGCCTGTCAGCCGGCGAACTTTCGATGGGGCATCGTAAACTTGCCGAGTTAAAGGCTGAGGCAGAGGGTTTGGGGCTTGTGAAACTCGCGCGGATCGCTGCTGATTCGGCTGCCGCGATCGAGCTTTTCGCAACGGCCGGCGGCGCGAATCTCGACATGTCCGTAAACAGCGCGCTCGATAATATCTCGCTCCTCGAAGCTGAGCTTTTGCAGATGCCGCTCGGATCGGACGGTTTCTTGATAGATGTCAACGATATGGTCGAGGCGTCGTTCAGGGATTTTGATCGTCAGCCTCTAGATGAGCAGGACATCGACGACGCCGACGAAGATTTTGAGGTCGATGGCGAGACACTCGAGATATTTCGCTCCGAAGCCGATGGCCTCCTCGCCAACATAGCCGTCAATCTTAAGATACTTCGGTCATCCCCCGGCGACAGCATTGCCCTTTGGGAGATCCGGCGTAATGCCCATACATTCAAAGGCGCGGCCGGGATCATCGGCTTTCGGGAGGCGTCCCAACTTGCCCATCGTATCGAAGACGTGCTCGACAAAATGGTCGAGTCCGGTTGCGGCGCCGATGGCCGTCTGATCGAGCTTTTGTCGGTTTCGACTGATCGCCTGACCGAGATGACCGCCGGTAAGCATGTTAACGAGGATCCGCAGGCGGCCGCAGCTCTTTCAGATGATTTTGACAAGATCATCGACTCCGTCCCCGCCTCGCCCGCCGAAATTGAGATCGCCGCTGCCGTACCAGCCAGCAAATACATTAATAAAACCGGTCAAGTGCCGACGGATGGCATCGTTTCGCTGCCGGCTCCTGTCGTCCGCGTTTCGCTCGATCGTCTCGATGATCTGCTCAAACTTTCGCGGAGTATGCTTATCAACCGCTCGGCCCTGGCCGAACGCTTTGACGAACTAAAAAATATTGCAATTGCTCCGGGTGCTGACCCGCTCAAACACCTCGCGGCGCTGCTCGAAACCCAGCGGCACCTCTCCGACGAGATGCAGCAACGGCTGCTCCAGATACGGATGGTGCGTTTTGGCACTCTAGAAATGAGGCTCAACCGTGCGGTCCATGTAACCTGTCAGGAGGAGAACAAAAAGGCGTCTGTCGTGATCGAAAATGCAGACCTCGAGATCGATACCCTGATGATCGATGCCCTCATCGAGCCGCTCTTGCATCTCCTAAAAAACGCAGTAGTCCACGGCATTGAGCCCCCCGAAACAAGGCGTCTTGTCGGCAAGCCCGAAAAAGGACGGATCTGCGTCAACGTGCAGTCCGACGCGGGTGATGTGATCCTATCGGTCGAGGACGACGGCCGCGGCATCTCAAGCTCGAAGCTGATCGAAAAGGCCCTCACAAAGGGTGTAATTGATAAAGAAGCCGCTATATCGATGGACGAGCAGGCGATCTACCGCCTCATTTTCGAGCGTGGCATGACCACCGCCGATTCGCTAAACCTGAACGCCGGGCGCGGCATTGGTATGAACATCGTCAAAGATTGCGTCGAGGCCCGTCGCGGCACGATTTCGATCGATTCGGAGCAGCAGCGGGGTACAAAATTCACCCTTCGCGTGCCCGTAGCCATACCGGTTTCGCACGCTCCTGAACCCGAGCCCCCGGAAACGCTTCGTGAAGAATCACCGCTTATATTGATCGTTGACGACAGCCAGAGCATCCGCCGGATGACCGCAAAGATCGTTGAGGAAGCCGGGCTTCGCGCGATCACCGCAGCCAGCGGAGCCGACGCTCTCGAACTGCTGCTATCCGGCAAGTGGGAACCCGACCTGATTCTGACCGATGTCGAAATGCCGGTCATGGATGGCTGGACATTTTTGGAATACGTAAAGACCGACGACAACTTCGGCCATATTCCGGTCGTCATGGTCACATCGCTCGATTCGGACGAATTCCGCCAAAAAGCGATCGATCTCGGGGCCGCAAATTATCTTGTAAAACCTTTCGGCGTCGCCGGACTCGAAAAGGTCTGCGAGCACCTTATCAAAGCCGAAACCGTTTAACGCTGCGGCGGTCGGCTCGGCCTTATCTCTATTTTGCTCGGCAATACATTTGCGTTCATCGCCAGCAGATCCATAACGGCTTGAGCAATGTCATTGGGCTGTATTTGCCACAGTTTTTCCTCGGATGGCGTGTCGTTGCCAAACCCGGTATTGACGCTGCCCGGACAGATATAGCTTACCTTGATGTTATCGTGGCGGACCTCCTGCATCAGGGCCTCGCTAAATCCATTTAACCCATATTTCGAGGCGTTGTAAGCCGCCATTTTCGGATGAGCATTCTGTCCTGCAAGCGAAGAGATATTAATTATATAGCCGCCGCCGCGCCGCTTCATGATCGGGATAGCATTGTGACAGGCGTAAAACACCCCAAAAAGATTTGTCTCAAGCGTTTGGCGAAACTCGTCCGGCGTCAATTCTTCAACGGTCTTACCCATAATGCCGATACCTGCATTGTTGACGAGGATATCGACCCCGCCAAATTTTCTCTCGCAGCTTTCAAGCACCGCTTTTACCTGTTCCTCAGACCGCACGTCGCATAACTTTCCAGCTGCTTCGCCAAACCGAGATAATTGCTCGACCGCTTGCTCGACCTCGCCGCGGTTTCGCGAGCAAATAAAAACCTTCGTTCCGGCTTTCGCTAGACTTTCTGCGATCGCATAGCCGATACCTTTTGTTCCACCGGTAATAACGGCGACCTTGTCGTGTAAATTCATTTTCTCTGGTAACCTCCACCTAAAGGTTAAGGCAATTGAAAGATCTCACAGCTTTTGTTTAAGGAGTTCATTCACGACTTTTGGATTTGCTTTTCCCTGCGAGGCTTTCATCACCTGGCCGACAAAAAATCCGAATAGCTTTTCGTTGCCGCCGCGATATGCGTCGACGTTTGGCTGATTGGCCGCTATGACCTCGTCAACGATCTTTTCGATAGCGCCGGTGTCCGAAACCTGTTCAAAGCCTTTTTCCTTGATAACTTCCGGTGCGGTTTTGCCCGTTGCAAACATTTCGACAAGCACCTCTTTCCCCTGACTATTATTGATCGAGCCCGATTCGACAGTCTTTAATAACTCCGCAAGATCTTCGGCCGTCAGCAGGCTCTCGCTTATCGTCTTGCCCGAATTATTAAGCTCACGCGTAAGCTCGCCGAGGATCCAATTTGACGACATTTTAGGATTTGCCGTGATCCGGGCCGTTTTTTCAAAGTATTCGGCGAGATCGATATCGGCAACGAGCTGCGAGGCATCGGCGTATGTCAGAGCGTAAACGTCGATAAACCGGTCACGCATCGTGTCCGGCAGCTCGGGCATACTTGCTTTGACCGATTCAATAAAATCCGCAGTCACGACCAGCGGTTGCAGGTCAGGTTCCGGAAAATAGCGGTAATCGTGTGCGTCCTCTTTTGACCTCATAAACCGCGTCTGGTTATTTTTCTCGTCCCACAGCCGCGATTCCTGATTCACAGGTTCACCTGCTTCGTGTGCCTCGATCTGACGTTCGATCTCAAATTCGATCGCCTTTTGCATAAAGCGGACCGAGTTAAGATTTTTCAGCTCGACCTTGTTGTTATAAGTTGTTTCGCCGACCTTTCGCACCGAAACGTTTGCCTCGCAGCGAAGATTCCCCTTCTCCATATCGGCGTCACTCGCACCGACCCATTGGAGGACGCGGCGGATATGATTGACATAGTCATACGCCTGCCACGACGTTCGAAAATCAGGCGAAGTGACGATCTCGCCAAGGGGCGTCCCGGCGCGATTTAGGTCAATGTAAGAGTATTTGTCCGTGTCCGGCAGGCCTTCGTGGACGTTTTTTCCCGCGTCCTCCTCGAGGTGCATTCGCTCAATGTGAATGGTCATCGGCCGCCACTCGACCGCCCTTCCGTGCTCATCCCGCTCCGCCGTCATGATCGTCAACTCACCGTTAGCAGAAAAAGGTTTATCGTACTGCGAGATCTGATAGCCCTTTGGCAGGTCGGGATAAAAGTAATTTTTGCGTGCAAAGATCGACGTTTCTTGTATCTCAAGCCCGAGCGACAACGCGGCCCTCGCCCCGAGCTCGATCACGCGTTTGTTCAGCACCGGCAGTGCCCCCGGTAATCCGAGACACGTCGGACAGGTATTCGCGTTCGGCTCGCCGCCAACGCGAACCGCGCACCCGCAAAAGATCTTCGTCGCCGTCGCGAGCTGCGCATGCACCTCCATCCCGATAACCGCTTCCCAACCTTGTTTCATAAATTAATGTCGCGTCCGTGTCAGTAGCGTCGGCGTGAGCCGATGCGTATCAATCAAAACTGTCAGTAGCGTCGGCGTGAGCCGATGCGTATCAATCCAAACTGTCAGTAGCGTCGGCGTGAGCCGATGCGTATCAATCAAACTCAGGTAAAGGTCCGCCCTGACCATTTACTACGTAATCGGCTGCCCTAGCAACGCTCGTTTCGTTCCACAACAGCCGCTTACTCCCCCTTCGCGACCACGGACTCTCCTTCATTTCCCACAACCCGTTCTCCCTCAATCTTCTTGTTGAATATGATTTAAGGCTACTGAGGATCATGCTGCCGCCCACATTTGCTGCTGAAACGAGCACATGAACATGATTTGTCCTTACATTCATGGCGATCAGTCGCCATCCTTTATATTCGCATACTTCACGTATCGTTTTAATAACCGAACGACGTTGTCGGGCATTCAACCTAACGGGAGGCATCTTTAGCTCTTCAGCGTTAAAACTCTCAAATTCTTCGCTTGGACGCATATACGCCGAGCCATATGCATTGTGATTTCGGTCTATCGCGCCTCTCCCGTCACCATGAAGCCATGTTCCGTAACACCGAAACGTGATCAAATATGCAAGTGGTTCGTCTGTATCATTCCACATCGAACTTAGGTACTGTGTCCACGCATCTGCTCACGCAGACGCTACTGACTTAACGTCACCTTAAACGAAGGGCGCGGCTGCGTCCTCGGCCCAGTCGGCCAAAATTGTCCACCGGCAAAATATCCCGGTTGCTGATACACGACCCTTCCGATCGGACGGGGCCGCCACCAGCTATTGTAGTAACCGCCAAAATACGACGGTGAGTAATGCTCGACCGTATTCTGTTGCTGTACCGCTCTCAACAACGCAGCGTAATATTGAGCATTTGCCGCATTTTGCGCGTCGATCCGCTCACGCTCAAGCCGCTCATTACGCAGCCTCGCCGACAGTTCGACCGACTCTTTTGCAGACTCGGCATTGCGACGTTCGCGTTCCTCAGGCGATGGAAAACCAAGCTTCGCGTAATTATTACGCAGCTCAGCCTCGGCCTTGACCCTTTCCTGTTTGTATTTTGAGAGGTCGTCGTTGGTGACTGTCTTGCCCTGAGCTAGAGCCGAACCGGCTGCCGTGATAATAATGAAAACAAAAAACAAACATCGCATCTTCATATCATATTCACCTCGGAATAATCCGATTTTACCACGATACTCGCCGCTAAGAGTAAGAATATTGCTCGCAAACTGTCAGTAGCGTCGGCGTGAGCCGATGCGTATCAATCAAAACTGTCAGTAGCGTCGGCGTGAGCCGATGCGTATGGAGCGCCGCATCAGCTCACGCCGACGCTACCGACAGATGTCCTAGAATCCGAACGTCAGCCCGGCACGCGCCGTCGCCTTTGCCGTGCGAAATCCGTTTTCGTAATACTCATAATTGAAAACGTTTTCGATCGTGCCGTAGAGACGCAGCGACATTTTTTCTTTTTTGATGCCAAACGTGTATCCGCCCGTCAGATCGCCCTTTCGGTTACCGCGAAAGCGATAAATGCGGGTGCTAAAAAACGTGCTGCTAAAGATCGGAGCAAGGTACGATGACGTCCCGACGAAGTCAAAATTTACCCAAAATCGCTTGTACCTCTGCGTCGCGACGAGCGTAAATTGGTGTTTAGGCACACCGAGCGTCGTAAAAATCCCGCTGCCCGAGAGCTGCGGCATTTTTTGCACGCTGTCTGTAAATGTGTACGAAGCAAAAATATCGGTCGTCTCGGCCGCCCTCGCCTTAACGCCAAATTCACCGCCCTGCGAGCGTCCGCCTTTTTGATTTTCATATCCGCCGAATGGCCGCATCGTCGTACCAATATTCGGGACGACATTGCCATAGCCGATAATATCGTTGAGGCGTGTCCAAAAATACGTCGCCGAAAGCCGCACACGGTCGTTGGCTATGTTTTGCTCGACCCCCGCGTCAAACGCGATCGTCTTCTCCGGTTTTAGAAACGGGTCGCCGATCGCAACAAAGCTGTTGGACGGGAACGTATTAAAGAAAGATCCGAACCGCTCATACAGCGACGGAACGCGATAGCCGTTGCCCACATGAGCTCGAAACTTGGTCCCGCTCTGCCGCACAAAATATGACGCAGCACCGTCAAATGTATATGCAGTCGGCGGATTGCTGAGCGTGACGTTATTATACGGGGCGTTCATCAGGCTAAACTCAGGCCGGTCGAGACTAAACCGCTGCACGCGGACACCGCCCGCAAGCTGTAGATCGCCGCCGAGCAAACTCAAGAGATCCTGAGCATAAAATGTATTGCTCTTTTGCCCCGCTCTGACAAAATAATTTTGCGTACCCGAGGTTGTCTTGCCGTCGTTGCTAAACCGCTCGCTTTCAAATTCGTAGCCCGCCGTCAGCTTATTCATTCGGCTCGACGTCCAATTAAAATGCACGTTGCCCGTGTGGATCGTCCCATCATATAGACCCGTCTCGGTCACGCCAAACGGCTGAAATGCTCCCGGACCGAGCGGGCCGTCAACATTTGTCCGCTTTGTCGTCAGCCCCTGATAATATCCGCTGATCACGAACTGGTCGTTGATGATCTGATTGACGACAAGCTGGCCGCTAAAAAACCTCGATTTCTGCGTCTTGTCGGGGTCGTTCCCGTCAAACGCGAAATTCACGCCCTGTCGGGCATCGATTATTGTCGCGTTAGTCGGCGGCAGGGCACCAAGCGTGTCCGGATCGATATTCAAACGCACATCCGCATCCGACCAGAAAATCCGGCCGGAGATGCTCGTTTTTTGAAACGGATTCGCATCGATCCGCGTTTGCAGGTTGGTGTTATGCGCGTCGTCGTCACCGTCGATACCTTTATTATATGAGGTGCGCGAAACACCCGCCGTAATGCCAAATTTGCCGTTCTCAGTGCCGTGCGAGATATTGCCGCGAAAGCGTCCGAGGCCCAAGCCGCCGATCGCTCCGCCGATCTGGCCGTGCGTTCCCGATCTCGCCTCCGGCGTCTTAAAATCGATCACCCCGCCGATCGCATTCGTACCATAGAGCGACGAACCCGAACCGCGCAAAACCTCAACCTTAGAAACGCTCGTCAATGTAAAATCGCTCAAAAACGATGACGCATCGCCCGTGATCGCCGTCACATCACGAAACCGTATGCCGTCAATAAGTACCGCTGTGTCCCAATTACGAAGCCCGCGTGTCTTGATCGTCGCGAGCTTTCCAAAGCCGCCCGCCTGAGCAACCCGAAAACCCGGTATCGTCCGCAGCGATTCGATAAACGAAAAATCCGCCCGGTCCCGCATTTCCTGAGCATCGATCACATCGACCGTCTTTGAGACCTGCTCGACGGTTTGTGATTCGCCAGCCGCAACCGTCACCGATTCGTTGATCGTGGGAACGTCGCGAAGCTCAACATCTACTGTTACTGTCTGAACGTCGTGTAAATAGCCCGTGGTCTGCGGCACTGACACCCGCGTTCGCCCGTCAACCGTGACGGACGCAGCGACCGTGTAATCTCCCGGATCAATGCCAACCTTGTATTCGCCCTTATCATTCGAGGTCGTAGTGCGTTTGTAATCGCCGCCTTTTTTTAAGGTAAACGTTACCGTCACGCCGGCAACCGGGCCAACTGAGTCAGTAACCTTGCCCTTGACATAGACGCCTTCCTGACCAAATGATATGCCCGCCAATAAAAATACAAAACAAAAAACTAATAAAACTTTCATTACTTCTCCTTTTCTGCCCATCGCAGAATGGTTCAAAACCCCGACAAACGCGCAAAGTTCCTGGCTGAGCAAATTCTTCAACACATTTTGCATTTTGCATTCTGCATTTTGCATTGAAGCGTTTCGCTTCACAGTTGCGTGGGCAGCGTTGGCTTTACACCAAACTTCCCTTGCATCGCTTATCAACACAGTCAGTAGCGTCGGCATCAGCCGATGCGTAAGCCTTTACGCAACTGCTCACGCAGTCGCAACCGACAAACTTTATCTCTTAAAAAACATTCGTCACCCGAACGTTACCACTTGCCGGATGTGTATCCAGCAGCACTTTAACGCCAAAGACACCCTTGATATTTTCAGCCGTCAAAACCTCTGTCGGCGTACCTTTCGCGGCAATCCGCCCGTCCTTAAGCATGATGATCTCGTCCGCAAACTCCGCCGCGAGATTAAGGTCATGCGTAATAACTACCGCCGAAGCCCCGGCGTTACGGCACCGCTCACGCACCAGCCGAAACATCATCGCCTGATGCGCAAGATCGAGATTCGCCGTCGGCTCATCGAGCAATAAAATCCGTGCATTCGTGGCAATCGCCCTTGCCAAAACGACCCGCTGCCGCTCACCGCCCGATAGATGATTCATGAGGCGCGTCTCGTAACCGCTCAGATCGCAATCCGCCAACGCCCGCCCGGCAAACTCAACATCCGCCTCCGTCTCCCACCCAAACGCATTCCCGTGAACAAACCTTCCCGACAACACAAACTCCAAAACCGTCACCGGAAACCGCGTCTCATTCTCCTGTGCAACGACGGCAATATTCCGTGCGATCTCACGCCTGGAAATATCCGCCAACGGCTGTCCATCAAGATCAATCTCACCCGCCGACACCGGCAGCGTCCCATTCAAAGCCTTGATCAGCGTCGTTTTGCCCGCGCCATTTGCACCGAGCAGGACGATCACCTCGCCATCGCGCAAGCTCAGCGACACCCCGCGCAGCACGTCGCGCTCGCCATAACTCACCGATATGTCATTGACCTCAAGCATCTGATTTGTCGGTAGCGGCGGCGTCAGCCGCGGCGTAAGACGTTCGCATTGGCTTACGCCAACGCTACTGAACTAATTCCTTCTTAACAAATAAATAAACAACGGTGCTCCGATCAACGCGGTTACGGCCCCCACGGGCAATTCTCTCGGAGCGATCGCCGTCCGTGCGACCGTATCCGCAAAAACAACAAATATCGCACCCGCGACCGCCGAAAACGGCACGACCAGCCGATTGTCACTCCCGACGCTCAACCTCACCAGATGCGGCACGATCAACCCAACATAACCAACCGACCCGCTCGCAGCGACGGCCGCTCCGACCACGAGGCTAGACGCCCCAAAAACCAGCATCCGCACACGCCCGACCTCGACCCCAAAATCAAACGCATCACGCTCGCCGACCATCATCAG
>JBJXEG010000017.1:0-222882 GCA_046155085.1 Pyrinomonadaceae bacterium
GAATCCGCGAAACCCTCATTTCGGGCATCGTTGATTGCCTCGTTTAAGATTGGCGAAAAATCATTAATATGAAGTTTCATTACTGATAATCGTAGAAACCTTTCCCGCTCTTTCGCCCGAGCCATCCGGCGTCGACGTATTTTTTTAACAGAGGGCATGGGCGATATTTTGGATCACCAAGCCCTTCGTGCAATACGTTTAGGATCGCGAGGCACACATCGAGGCCGATGAAATCAGCAAGCGTGAGCGGGCCCATCGGGTGATTCATGCCGAGTTTCATGATCTCGTCGATCGATTCGCGGGACGCTACGCCTTCGTGCAAAGCAAAGATTGCCTCGTTTATCATCGGCATCAACACTCTGTTAGAAACAAAGCCGGGAGAATCGTTGCACTCGACCGGAACTTTACCAAGTTGCTCCGATAGAGTTTTAACTTTTGCGTAAGTCTCATCGCTTGTTGCAATTCCACGAATGACCTCAACCAGTTTCATAAGTGGGACCGGGTTAAAAAAATGCATTCCGATGACCTTGTCCGGGCGTTTGGTTGTTGCCGCAATCTTTGTGATCGATATCGAAGAAGTATTTGAAGAAAGGATCGACTCCGGTGAACAGATCTGATCGAGCTTTTCGAAAATATGTTTCTTGATCTCAAAGTTTTCCGATGCGGCTTCAACTACCAGTGAGCAGTCTTTTACACCTTCGAGAGCGGTCGTCGTCGTGATTTTCCCGAGGACGAGGGTCTTTTGCTCCTCAGTCATCGATTCTTTTTTAACGAAACGATCAAGACTTTTGCCAATGTTAACGAGACCACGCTCGACAAGGTCCGGCGAAACGTCGCACATCACTACATCAAACCCGGCGTCTGCAGCGGTTTGAGCTATCCCGTTGCCCATGGTGCCCGCACCGATCACCCCGATAATTTCACTCATTGTGTCTCAATCGCCTCCGACAATAACTCATTGCAGCAAGAAAGAAATAGAATAAACCACAGTACATCCCAAAACAAAAGGGTAGCGAGACTTACAAGTCTTGCTGCCCGTCTAAGCAAACATTATTAACCGGTTCACCGGATCCAAAGGTTAAAAAGCTATTGCCAACTATTTGGCGGCGGCGGCGTTGCCGAACCTGAGACTCCGATCTGACCGTACGAAGCATTTTCGAAATAATTCTTGCCGTCGTCACTAAGTAGAAATATGAGGCCAAAAACGCCGATTGCGGTCCCAATCGGGAATGAAAGACAGCACATGACCGAGGCAATAATAGCCCAAATGCGGGCCCACGGTTTATGGTTTCTGAGTCCATAGCCCGCAATGATCTTTGGTATAGAAAAAAGTGCCGTAAAAATAAACACAAACAAAAACACGACAATCAGTATTGGCAGGATCACTTCCGGACCAGGCTCGCCAGCCTTACGAGGCATTTGCGAAAAGATCGTTCCGAAAACTCCAATGTAAATGATCGCGATTAGGCCGACGATAATTACGTTAAAGCCCGTGAAAAGCCAAAAAAACAAGCCAAGCAGTTTCGCTTTATCTTCAGAAGTCATAATTAATCTCCCTTCAAAGAAAAAATACGATCCGCGACAGAGTTTGTTGCAGAATTCACTCTAGTCCCGCTCGACTGCCAACGCAACTGAGTTGCCGCCGCCGAGACACAGTGCCGCGACACCTCGCTTCACCCCGCGGCGTTTCATTTCATACAGCAGTGTTGTCAGAACGCGTCCCCCGGAATTGCCGATCGCATGGCCCAACGCTACCGCGCCGCCATTGACGTTGACCCTCCCCATATCGAGACCGAGCTCTTTCATCACGCCGAGTGCCTGTACGGAAAACGCCTCGTTAAGCTCGTAAAGATCAACATCCTTCATTTCCCAACCAGCTTTCGCTAGCACATTCTGAACGCCTTTGACCGGGGCCATCATTATCCACTTCGGCTCAATGCCCGACGACGCCCATGCTACGACCCGTCCGAGCGGTTCGATACCGAGTTTCTCCGCATTTTCCCTTGAACTCACGACCAACGCAGAAGCACCGTCATTTACACCCGGAGCATTTCCGGCGGTAACTGTTCCGCCGTCCTTTTTGAAGGCCGGACGCAGCTTGCTGAGGCTTTCGACCGTCGTATCCGGCCGCACCGGCTCGTCGTAATCAAGCAGGATCGGGTCACCTTTTTTTTGCGGGATCTCGATAGGGATAAGCTCGTCCTTAAAACGCCCGGAGGCTTGAGCTTCATGGGCCTTTCGGTGCGAATTCGACGCATAATCGTCCTGCTGTTCGCGAGTTATCTGATACTTTTCTGAAACCGCCTCGCCAGTATTGCCCATGTGCCAATTTTCGAACGGGCACCACAAACCATCGTGGATCATTAGGTCGAGCGCGGTCTGGTTCCCCATCTTGTAACCGTCGCGTGCCCCCGGCAAAGCGTATGGAATATTTGACATTGATTCCATGCCCCCGGCAACGACATATTCCGCGTCGCCGAGTTTCACCGCCTGCGAGGCCAAGGCGACCGCACGCAAACCTGATCCGCAAACCATATTTATCGTCAAAGCCGAAACCTCGGGCGGAAGACCGGCTTTGAGGGCAGCCTGACGGGCCGGTGCCTGGCCGATACCGGCCGACACGACGCAGCCCATGATGACCTCATCAATCAGATCACCGGTCAAACCACCACGTTTTACTGCTTCCCTAATCGCGATCGCACCAAGTTCGGGAGCTGAAAAGCCCTTCAATAACCCCTGAAACTTCCCCGTCGGCGTCCGTGCCGCGCTAATAATTACTGCTTGTATTGTATTTGCCATCTGAATATATTTGTTTCTTCCTAAATAAAATAAATGCTGTTAACAGTCTAATATTTTGTCGTCTCAATGTCTCATTCAACCTACGGCTTCGCAAATCATCTACGAAACCTGTTTGTAGGAATCGCCGTAATACAGTTGTATTTAAGACACAATTCGATTAAATTTCAGTGAATTCTCTGATTCTTTTCTTTCCAAAAAGGTAGGTATCGATATACATGCGCAAGCCATCAATGTTCCAGAACCGTTCAACCTTGACCGTTTCCTTGCTATTTCTCGTCATATTCACGTCCATTTCGATTGGCCAGGCTCAGACTGGTGTCGTGTCTCAGCCCAAAGCGGATCCGCTCAAAGATTTGAAATATCGTCTTGTCGGCCCTTTTCGTGGTGGACGTGTTGGAGCCGTAGAGGGCGTCGCAGATAAACCGAATATTTACTATTTTGGTGCGGCCGGCGGGGGTGTGTGGAAAACAACGGATGGGGGCGTTAACTGGGCGAATATTTCGGATGGATGGTTCAAAACCGGTTCGGTGGGAGCCATAGACGCTGCGGATTCAGACCCAAATACTATCTACGTAGGGATGGGCGAGGAAACCGTTCGCGGCAATGTATCGAGCGGGGATGGTGTTTACAAAACGACGGACGGCGGCAAAAGTTGGAAGAACATCGGGCTGACCGATACTCAACAAATTTCCCGTGTGCGTGTACACCCCAAAGACCCTAACATCGTGTACGTTGCTGCCATAGGGCACCTTTGGGGCAAGAACGAGCAGCGCGGTATCTTTCGAAGCAAGGACGGTGGCAAAACGTGGGAAAAGATTCTTTATCGAAATTCAGAAACCGGTGCGAGCGATCTAGTGATTGACCCTACAAATCCGAATACGCTTTACGCGGCCTTCTGGCAGATCAGCCGCAAACCATATCGAATGGACAGCGGCGGAGATGGTGGCGGCCTTTTCAAATCAACAGACGGCGGAGACACCTGGACGGAGATCTCACGAAATAAAGGCCTACCGACTGGTGTTCTGGGGAAGATGAATATTGCAGTTTCGCCTGTCAACACAAACCGTCTTTGGGCAATGGTTGAAAACAAAGACGGCGGCCTGTTTCGTTCCGATGACGGCGGCGATTCGTGGCAGCGTGTAAGTGAAAATGCCAACATTCGTCAGCGTCCTTGGTATTTCAACAGAGTATATGCTGACACGGAGAGTGTTGATACCGTTTACGTGCTCAACGTACAATTTCAGAAATCGATCGACGGAGGCCGAACTTTTTCAACGATCGGCGGATCACACGGAGACCATCATGATCTTTGGATAAATCCTAAAAAATCCAAGGCAATGATCAATGGAAATGACGGCGGCGGAACGGTTACTTCTGACGGTGGAGGCACTTGGTCAGACGAAGATCAATCAACTGCACAATTTTATCGGGTCGCTACCGACAACGACTTTCCATACAATATCTATGGTGCTCAACAAGATAATTCGACGGTTCGGATAGCTTCAAGATCGGACGGTTTTGCGATCACGACGAGCGAGTGGTTCGCTGTTGGCGGCGGTGAATCAGGTTGGATCGCACCGAATCCGGAAAATTCCGACATTGTGTTTGCCGGCAGTTATGATGGATTGCTAACTCGATATGATCATCGAACGGGCCAGGAGCGAAATGTCGATGTCTATCCCGATAACCCGATGGGTTCGGGCGCGGAAAGTACTAAATATCGTTTTCAATGGAACTTTCCGATCATATTTTCACCTCATAAGACCGATGGGAAATATGCTCTCTATACGGCGGCTCAGATGCTGTTCCGTTCTCTCGACCAAGGACAGTCATGGCAAGTAATATCGCCGGACCTAACCCGTAATGACAAGGCTAAACAAAGATCGTCGGGCGGTCCGATATCGCAAGACAATACTAGTATTGAGTATTACGACACGATCTTTACTGTTGACGAATCACCTGTAAAACAAGGCGTTATATGGACAGGAAGCGATGACGGGCTAGTTCAGGTAACTCAAGATAACGGAAAGACGTGGAGCAACGTCACGCCGAGTGACTTGCCGGAATGGCTTCAGATCAATCAGATCAAGGCATCGCCGTTTGAGGCAGGGACGGCCTACTTTGCAGCCGTTAATTACAAAAACGACGATCAAAAGCCTTATCTCTATAAAACTAGCGATTTTGGCAAGACTTGGAAAAAGATCGTAAGCGGAATACCCGCCGATCAGTTTACGCGGGTAGTCATTGAGGATCCCAATAAAAAAGGTTTTCTTTTTTCGGGAACCGAGCGCGGTATCTACTATTCGATAGACGCAGGTGAAAATTGGCAGAGCCTGCAATTAAATCTGCCAATTGTGCCGATCGCTGATCTGACAATTCAGAAACGTGAAAAAGATCTCGTGGTTGCAACCCACGGCCGGTCTTTTTACATATTAGACAATCTGCCGGTGCTATATCAGCTGGCTGACGCGCAACGAGCAGATGCGTATCTGTTCACGCCTGAGGATGCCTACCGAACCGCGGGCGGCGGCGGACAATTACCCGCAACGGCCACCGTGGGAGCCAACCCACCAAACGGCGTAGTCGTTAATTATTACCTGAAAGAAAAAGCGAAAAGCGAGGTAGTGCTGGAATTTCTCGACCAGCAAGGCAAGGTGTTACGTAAGTTTACCAAGCCTGCGGAAAAGACTGGAAGCACTGCGACGCCTGACGCAGGTGGATCTGGCCGGGGCGGTGGTGAACCTACGGTACCGGCCGAAGCCGGGTTCAATACCTTTGTCTGGAACTACCGCCTGCCAAATGCTACCAATCTTCCCGGGCTGATCATGTGGGGCGGCTCGCTCGCAGGGCCACGCGTGGCTCCTGGAAATTATCAGGTTCGATTGAGCCTAGATGGTAAGGTAATATCGACCGCAGCTTTTTCGATCAAGTCCGACCCGCGGCTTATAGTTACGGCCGATGATCTTGCAAAGCAATTTGATCTGATGCAAAAGATCACGTCGAAACTTTCTGAAACGCATAACGCGATATTAGAGATTAGAGACACACGGACGCAGCTTGAGAATATTTCACGTCGATTAAAGTCTCCCGATCAAAAAGACCTTATTGACCTTGCTAAAGACATATCAAAAAAGCTCACTGATATTGAGGATGCGTTGAACCAAACAAAAATCCGCAGCGGCCAGGACGCATTAAATTTCCCGATTCGTCTAAACAACAAGCTTGCAGCGCTTGGGGCATCCGTCGACGGTTCAGACGATCCACCGACGACACAGGCTTATATCGTGTATAACGACCTCGTTGCACAGATCGACGCTCAGCTTGCTTTGCTTGCAAAGGTCAAGACAGACAATATCACCGAGTTTAACAGACAGTTTGCCGCGAAAGGATTGCCGGTAATAATTCCGAGCCGCTAGAAAGTTCACCTGTGAAAGCGATCGAACGCAGCTTTCGCAAGGGACTCCCGATGGTCGGGATGTGCTATCTTCACAAGCTCGGCAGCTCGCTGCCGTAGGTTTTTGCCGTATAGATTGGCGATGCCAAATTCCGTGACTATGTAGTGAACGTGCGCTCTGGTCGTTACCACTCCGGCTCCTTGCTTGAGAAACGGCACGATCTTGCTTTCGCCTCGCGACGTAGTGGATTGCAGAGCGATTATTGGTTTTCCGCCCTCAGACAATGATGCACCGCGGATAAAATCCATCTGTCCGCCAACGCCCGAGTATTGATATGTGCCGATCGAATCTGCACAAACTTGCCCTGTCAAATCAACTTCGATCGCACTATTAATCGCCGTGACCTTAGGATTACGTCTGATCACCGCAGTGTCATTTACATAAGCGATATCAAGCATCAGTACCTCGGGGTTGTCATCGACGAAATCATAGAGGCGACGAGTGCCCATTACAAACCCCGCTACGATCTTGCCCGGATGTTTTGTCTTCTTTTCACCTGTAACGACGCCTGCTTCGACCAGGTCAATTAGGCCGTCAGAAAACATCTCAGTGTGGATCCCGAGATGTTTATGCCCTTTTAATGAAGCCAATACGGCATTTGGTATAGAACCGATCCCCATCTGGAGCGTCGCTCCGTCTTCGATCATTGATGCTATGTTGCCGCCGATTTGTCTGTCGGTTTCGGACAATTTGGGTATCGGGGCTTCGGGTAGCTGGTCATTGACTACGACGAAAGCGTCAATTTCTTTAACGGCAACTAACGCGTCACCGAGCGTCCGGGGCATGTTTGGATTGACCTGGGCAATAACATATTTCGCACATTCAACAGCCGCCCGGGCAATATCAACTGAAACCCCCAACGAGCAAAACCCATGGTTATCCGGAGGCGAAACATGGATCAGAGCCACGTCGATAGGCAGTACCTTTTTTCGAAACAAAGAAGGTATCTCTGACAAAAAGATCGGAATATGATCGCCGCGACCCTCACGAACCGCTTCACGAACATTCTTCCCGACAAAAAATGCGTTAACGCGAAAGCTTTCCGCAAATTCCGCGGCTGCATATGGAGCAGCACCTTCCGTATGCAGGTGAACTATCTCGACATTACGCAGTTCGCTCGCTCTACCGGTCATTGCGCGGATCAATTCCTGCGGAGCAGCTGCGACACCGTGAATAAAGACGCGGTCATCCGATCGTATCACCTGAACTGCGTCTTCAGCGGTTTTGTTTGCGGGCATATTCATTCGTCACCAATATCTTCGTTCCAGATCTCAGGATGCTTGGCAATAAATCTCCCCATAAGATCTTTACACTCAGCGGATTTCATATCGATCACTTCGACACCATTCGCCCGTAGCCAATCTATCCCGCCTTGAAACGTCTCCGATTCGCCGAGGATCACCGTTCCGATACCGAATTGCCGCACGAGACCGCTGCAATACCAACACGGCGCAAGCGTCGTAACCATTATGGTCTCTCGATAGCTGCGTTGACGTCCGGCTTTGCGAAAGGCGTCGGTCTCGCCGTGGATCGACGGATCGCCTTCCTGCACCCGCCGGTTATGCCCCCGTCCGAGTTGGTTTCCATCGCGATCAAAAAGTGCTGCGCCGATTGGAATACCGCCTTCGGATAAGCCGAGTTTGGCTTCTGCGATGGCGATATCAAGCATTGCTTGTTTGTCGAGATCAGGTTTCACAATCTCAGATTTTATAAGCAAATGACTTCGTATGCTAATCTCAAGCATATGTCGCAGAATTTTCAGCCCGGTGATTTTCTCGTGTTCCAGCTTGAGGCGGGATTTGCGTTGCTTCGATTGCTCGCGCTCGACGAACTGGACCATGGTACGATTTGGCATCTTGCCGCCTATAGTGACTTCTTTCTTGATGTTGAAAGCGCCGAAGTCGCGGCGTTAGATCCGAACAAATTGACGCTTAGGGATAATCATATGGCGATTACAAACCGGGCATTTGAGAGCACGCAGGTAGCTAGGCTCACAAATGTTTCGCTTACGAGCAAGGAAATGGAGCCGTTGAAAAAGTGGAGAATCGATCCGGATAGTGAAGTCTCAGACCGTTCGGTACGGCTGCTTCTAGGGTTAAGGTGATTTGATCTTGGTTTCGGAGAGATGTTTGGTCGTGTGATCGGTGACGCTGTCCGGGACGGCATTCCTAAAGTCGGGCCGGTCCAATAATTTCCCCGTTGAAATTCTGCTGATGCCTCGTCTCGTTTCCTTTCCATCCTTGGGGTTTCGACGATCCCACTGGTTTTTCAACCTCCGCGTCCGAATGAGGGTTTGTATATGCCAAGCACCTATTGCGATCAAAAGGCCGGCCGTCGCATAGATCAGCGGATGCGTGCTTTCGCGAAAGCCCAAAAATACGTATAACAAAATAGCGAGCGTAAAGCTCACGATCACCGTCATTAGCGACAGTACCGAATTTACCTTAATATTTTCTTCGGGCGGGCTCTCACGTTTTGTAGGCTTTGAGAGATCAGGGAGAAACGTGCCGCATTGTCGGCAGTAGGTTTCGGGCGTTTGATCGGAATTTCCGCATTTTAGACAAAACATTGTCTTAGTAGTTAATGCACGGGATCAGAAAAGCTTGTGTGCAAGTTTACTGAATATCTTACGGTGTAGCTTGGGTGCTAGTTCAGCCAAGTTTTCGCCGTTTTATCTCGCGGCCGATCATTTCAAGTTCGCGGCTGACGTGGCCGGCCGCCGACGAATTCTCTTGTGCACGACGAATCAAATACGGAACGGTGTCCGCGACTGGACCGTAAGGCACATATTTCGATACGTTATAGCCATTTTTCGCAAGAACATAAGATATACTGTCCCCCATTCCGTAAAGCTGTGAATAGAAAATATTTGGGTGGTTTGGCGAGATACCCATCTCATGCATTAGAGCCGCGAGCCTTTGCGTACTGATCTCATTATGCGTCGCCGCGACAAAGGCAACCTCCTTAAAATGCCGCATACAGTATTCGATCGCCCCATTATAATCGGCATCGGTTGCGGCCTTGTTTTCATGTATCGGTGACGGATATCCCATTTCCGCGGCACGTTCGCGCTCCTTTTCCATGTACGCACCGCGAACGAGTTTGACGGCCAGGATATAACCGTCAGCTTTGGCCTGCCGCCTCGAATCCTTCAAATATCGGAGCCGGTCGCTGCGATACATTTGCAGCGTATTGAAAACGATGGGCTGCTCTCGGTTATATTTCTCCATCATCTCCACGGCTAATCGGTCGATCGCGTCCTGTATCCAAGAGTCCTCAGCGTCTATGAAAATTGGCTGTTGGACAGAATAAGCATATTCACATATCGCGTTGACGCGGTTGTGAATTCGCTCGCATTTCGCCTGGCTCTTGGCGTCAAGTTTTTTCTTTTTGCTCAGCCTTTCCAACGTGCCGAGGGGGGCGATACCGGTGACCTTAAAAACCGCAAAAGGTATGTTCGGATCTTCCTTAGCCCGCTGAATGGTACGGATGATCTCGTCCCTCGTATGATCAAAATCTTCTTCGGTTGACTTGCCTTCGACCGAATAGTCAAGGATGGTGCCGATATGGGCAGTACCGAGAGCATCGACGGTTTTTTCACATTCATCGATCGTCTCGCCCCCGCAGAAATGCTCAAAGATTGTTGCTTTTATCATTCCCTCGACTGGCAGGCCGAGCGACAATGCGAGTTTCGCAGCGGTTGAGCCGATGGCGTTCAAAAACGGTGAATTCAGCATCCTAAAGAGCCGGTACTTTCGTTCGAGTTGGGCGTCGGATTTATCCGCAAAGGCCGTTGCGGTGTCATGAAAGTCGAGTCGGAAATCGCTCATAAAGACGATACTTTACCATATCGGCCACAGAGTCCACAGAGGAAGTGCAAGGCCACTTGCATCGACCGAAATTGTCTGGCGCCGTGTTTTACCGTATTATCTATATTTTTACTCCGTATTCTCTGTGTCTCTGTAGTGAAATTGTCTTATGAGTAAAGGGCTTCCAAAAAGATCGGAAAACTATTCCGAGTGGTATAACGAGATCGTCAAACGTGCCGATCTGGCAGAAAGCTCGGCTGTTCGCGGGTGTATGGTGATAAAACCCTACGGCTTTGCGATCTGGGAAAAAATGCAGCGGGCCTTGGATGACATGTTTAAAGAAACCGGTCATCAGAACGCCTATTTCCCGCTTTTTGTGCCCAAATCATTCCTTGAAAAAGAAGAGGAGCATGCCGAGGGTTTTGCAAAGGAGTGTGCCGTGGTGACGCATTACCGCCTTAAAGTGAATCCTGAGGGTGGCCTGATGGTCGATCCGAATGCCAAGCTCGAAGAGGAGCTTATTATCCGTCCAACCTCGGAAACGGTTATCTGGAACACCTACAGAAACTGGATCCAGTCGTGGCGTGACCTGCCGCTGCTTATAAATCAATGGTGCAACATTGTTCGCTGGGAGATGCGGACACGTCTGTTTTTACGGACAACCGAATTTTTGTGGCAAGAGGGCCACACGGCACATGCGACCGAACTGGAAGCGATAGAGGAAACGGAACGCATGCTCGGGGTTTACGCAACATTTGCCGAGGACTGGATCGGCCTGCCGGTTCTAAAGGGCCTAAAATCACCTAACGAGCGCTTCGCTGGGGCTGTCGAAACTTACTGTATCGAGGGGCTGATGCAGGATGGCAAAGCTCTCCAATGCGGTACCTCACACTTTTTGGGTCAGAATTTTTCGAAGTCGTTTGATGTTAAATTTGTTAATAAGGAAAATCAGCAAGAGTATCCCTGGGCAACGAGCTGGGGCGTTTCGACGCGTTTGATGGGTGCTCTAATTATGGCCCACTCTGACGATCAGGGCCTTGTTTTGCCGCCAAAACTTGCTCCGATCCAGGTTGTGATCGTTCCGATCTACAAAACGCCCGAGGATTTAGTAACTATCTCACAGGCAGTTGCACCGATCGTCGAGAAATTAAATGCGGCTGGTGTCTCGGTCAAATACGATGATAATGACAACGAGCGTCCCGGCTCGAAATTTGCCGAGTACGAGCTCCGAGGCGTTCCAATTCGTCTCGGCCTCGGTATGCGCGATCTTGAAGCCGGCACTGTTGAAGTCGCCCGGCGCGACACGCTTTCAAAAGATTCGCACTCGCTCGACGGCATCGTCGAGCACATTACAAGTTTACTCGACGAGATCCAGGCAAATATTTACCAAAAAGCTTTGACTTTCCGCGAGAAAAACACGTTTAAGGTCGATACTTGGGATGAATTCAAGGACCAGATCGAAAAAGGCGGTTTTATTCTCGCTCACTGGGACGGTACCGGCGAGACCGAGGAAAAGATTAAAGCCGAAACAAAAGCAACGATCCGCTGCATACCGCTCAATGCCGAACAAGAAAGCGGAAAATGCGTGTATTCTGGGGGAGCTTCGAATATGCGAGTCGTTTTCGCGCGGGCTTATTAGTGCAACCCCAACTTTACCTACTTGACGCCACAATATCGAGTGATTTTTTAGACTTTTGCACATAGTTCGTCGTCTAACCTATTGAGTGTGAAAAGGTTTCGCACTGTTTGGGGTTTTTGAGCTACTATTCTCGTGGCGAAAGCGGCGTTGACACGAGTGAATGTTGATAAATTTAACCGATGAGCAGCTTGTCGAACTGGCAGTTTCGGAAAATCCTGACGCCTTCGGCGAAATCGTTAGAAGGTGGGAGCGAAAGATCTTCGCTCTGTGCTTTGGTATGCTCGGTCGCGAGGACGATGCCCGCGATGCCTGTCAGGAGGCTTTTATTGCGGCGTACCGCAATCTAAAAAACTTTCGGGGCGAAGCCAAGGTCTCGTCGTGGCTTCATCGGATAGCGGTCAATCAGTGTTTGACAACAAAACGCCGTCAGAAATCGCGGGCGGAGGATTTCCTTGATGATGAAAACGGAGCGGAAGATCGTGCCTTTGTCGCATCCCCGCTCCTGTCGCCGGCGAGGACGACGGAGAAAAGTGAGAGGATGACGCTAGTGAGACAAGCGGTGGGGGCGTTGCCGACTGATCTTCGTCAGGTGATCGTAATGAAAGAATTTGAGGAGATGACGTTTCAGGAGATATCAGAAACATTAGAACTGCCGCTTAGCACAGTTAAAAGCCGTCTATATACGGCGCTAAAGCAACTAAAAATGAGATTAGAGCGAACTCCGGTCGAAGTTGTCTGAATCAGGTAAAGTATGTTGAATAACGGTAATAACAAATGTGAATTTTCTGCCGAGATCGTTGCGTATATTTACGACGAAACCGGCCAGCGTGAGCGTACCGAATTTGAGACGCATCTTGCTAACTGCGCCGTTTGTACAGATGAATTTGCGGGTGTTTCCAACGCCCGGTTTTCGGTCTTCGAATGGCGACGCGAGGAATTCGCTCATCTTTCAACACCTAAGATCGTGATACCGTATCCAGCAAGACACCCCGAAGGTGAATCGATGGGCTTCTTGTCTGGCTTTCGTCAGTTGTTGACATTGTCTGGGTGGCGGTCCGCCGTTGCCGTGGCGGCTGTACTAGCTGTATTTATTGGTTTTGGATCTGTAGCGATGATCTACTTGAGCGATGACACGCGAATTGCCGCCAATGTAGGTGGTCCATCGGTTATTGCTGACGAAAAAACCGTGGATCGCAGCCAATCCTTGAATACTTCGGGCAGCCCGACAATAGTGCTACCCGGAGCATCAGTCGTTACAATCAATAATAGTGTTCAAAGCCCATCACCTCGACCCATCCGCGTTATCGATAACCGCAATCCAAGGATCGCGAAACAAATGACGGCCGAAAGTAAAAAGACTTTAGATGAGCGAAAATTGGATCGCAATGCTCCGGTTTTGAGCAGTTATGACGATTCCGATGATCGATCGTTGAGACTAACGGATCTATTTGACGATGGCGGAAGGAAACTATAGTTCTTACTCAATACTATGAAAGGATCTAGATACCTCAGCCTAATTTTATTAGCCGTGTTTGCTTTTGTTCTTGCCGATCGGGGATTTGGTCAGGAGGCAAGGCCGGATGGCCAAGGGCAAGCGGTCCAGAATCAACCTCAGGATGTTCGGGGTAATGCCCTCAGGCAGCTTGGCCTTTCAAAAGAACAAATACAACAGATCCGCCGATTGAATATGGAGCGAAAGCCGCTCATGGACGAAGCCCAAAGACGCTTTCGTGAGGCCAACCGGGCGCTTGATGAGGCAATTTACGCGGATCAGGTTAACGATGCTGACGTACAGAACCGTCTTAGAGAGGTGCAGCTATCCCAAGCCGAGGTCGCCAAAGTGCGCTACATGAACGAACTTTCGGTTCGGCGGATCCTGACGCAGGAGCAACTTATCCGATTTCGCGAATTGAGACAGCGATTTGAAAAGGCTCGTGAAAATCTGGAGACCGCTCGTCCGCTAACAGTCCGGAGACAAAACGGAAACCAAGATCCGGCAAACGTCACGCCTTTGCGAAACCTCAAACAGCAGATACGTCCCGCAGGGCGTCCTAACCAACCGCGTCCACAGTTTTAATATATACTTTACGCTTCGTGCTATTTTAGGCCGTTCCGATATCGGAACGGCCATTCTTGTGTTTGATGTTTGGTAACGGTTCGTTATATTCTTTAGCGTTCGCCGGTTTGCAAACCCTTTTTTAATGAATCCGATAACAAAATTTCTTTTTGAGGTTCAGGAGATCACTCTTCTTTTTTGGCGTTCGATCAAGGGCCTGACAAAAAAGCCGAGGTATTTTAGTGAGATCGTCGAACAGATGGATCGAATCGGGGTCGGATCGTTTAGCATTGTTGCTTTGACGGGTTTTTTTACCGGCGGTGTTCTTATTTTGCAGGCTTATCCTACCCTCGAGTATTACGGTGCCCAGAGTCGCGCGGGAGAGAGTGTTGCGACGGCATTGATCCGCGAACTGGGGCCCGTATTGACGGCATTGATGGTTGCCGGGCGGGTGGGATCGGCAATATCGGCGGAGCTTGGCTCGATGGTCGTGTCGCAACAGATTGATGCGATGCGGGCGCTCGGCACATCTCCGGTTCGAAAACTTGTTACGCCGCGGATAATTGCCTTGCTGGTTACTCTCCCGCTACTTACGATCTCGGCGGATATGGTCGGAATCGTCGGCGGCGGATTGATCGCACGACAGCTACATGGCCTCGACCCCGGTGTTTATATGCAGTCGGCCCGCGTCGGGGTGGCAATTTCCGATATTCTCGCTGGCTTGATAAAACCGATCGCATTTGGAGTGATCATCGGGCTTGTCTCTTGTTATAAAGGGTTAAGCACAACCGGTGGAACAGTTGGGGTGGGGCGCTCGACCACGAACGCCGTGGTCACGTCATCAATCACGGTAATCATCGCCGACTTTTTTCTGTCTAAAATATTGCAGAATTTTTTTAGTGGGACAATATTCTGATCATCGCAGTTACTATGTCGCTTGACCTTACAAATAATGGAAACTTCCATCCTCTCGACAACGCGCACGTCCATGATGATCGGGTAATTCCGGCAATCGAGTTTCGTGAGGTTGAGCTGGCATTTGATGATCAGGTGATTCTTGATAAGGTCAGTTTTACGGTTAGGCGTGGTGAAACAAAGATTGCCCTCGGCGGCTCCGGCAGCGGCAAATCCACGATCATCAACCTCATTCTTGGCCTTCTAAAACCGGACGCGGGTGAGATATTGATCGACGGCGAGGACATTACCGTATTCGATGATCAAGAACTGATGCGTATCCGAAAAAATATTGGGATGGTCTTTCAAGAAGGGGCCCTATTTGATTCATTGTCGGTTTACGATAATGTCGCGTATCGGCTGCACGAAGAGAACGTCGAAGAAGACGAAGTCGAGCACGAAGTGCGGAGAATGCTCCAGTTTGTCGATCTCGAAGATGCAATTGACAAGATGCCTGCGGAGCTCTCGGGTGGTATGCGCCGGCGCGTGGGTATCGCCCGGGCCCTCGTCGGCAATCCAAGTATCGTGCTTTTTGACGAGCCGACCGCAGGTCTGGACCCGCCAACTGCGAGGACCATTTGTGAACTCGCGATTAAGCTTAGAGACCTCGAAGATGTATCATCTATTTTTGTCACGCACGAGATGAACAATCTGGAATATCTCTCCTCCGAATATGCAACGCTGGATAAAGCAGGGTTGGTACATTATGAACTCGAGGGAGATAGACTTTGTTTGATAAACACGGAGGTCATAATGCTTAGACGAGGCAAGATAATTTTTAGCGGAAAGGACGAGCAGCTGCGTCAATCAGATGATCCGTACATACATCGGTTTCTGAGAGGAAAATAGATGCCAAGACGTCAACAAAAACTATCATTTAGCGAGCTGCGTGTGGGAATCTTTATGCTTGCCGCCCTTATCGTAGCCGGGTTCTTGATAATCAACTCGAGCGGGGATTTTAACCCGTTCGAAAGAAAAATGCGTCTCAAAGCCCGTTTTTCAAGCGCTGACGGGCTGCATAACGGCGCGGATGTTCAACTTGCAGGACTTTCGATCGGAAAGGTCGAGGATGTAAAGTTTTTGCCGCCGGATGCTCCGGTTGGCGATCGCGTCGAGGCAACCTTTCTCGTTGTTCAGGTTCTCGACAAAAAGCCGATCACCGAGTTGATCCGCACGGATTCAACTGCCCAGTTGGTCGCAACATCAATCCTTGCAAACGATAAACTGATCAACATCGTCCCGGGCACCACAAAAGGCCAGCCGATCGAGCCCAATGCGATCCTTGCTTCAAGTACTTCGATCTCACTCAATCAGCTTACCTCGACCGGAAACGACCTTCTGACGCAGATAAATAAACTCGCCGGCCCGGCCAACGAAATATTGAACAAGGCGAATAATGGTGATGGAACCCTCGGACGCATCGTAAATGATGAATCCCTTTACCGAAGCCTCGACGCAGCAGTAAGCGAGACTAAGGCCACGATGACGCGTCTTCAGACAACCATCGACAAAATCAACAGTGGGCAAGGGAGTGCAGGGAAACTCGTTAATGACCCAGCCCTGTATAACGGTTTGAATAAGACGGTCGCCCACCTCGAATCGATCTCCGCCGATGTCAAAGCCGGACGCGGCTCAGTAGGTAAATTTGTCAACGACGATGCTCTGTATAACGAAACCCGCGAGGCAATCGCCGATCTAAGAAAGTCCGCCGCCAAAATCGGCGAGATCGCAGATGACGTAAAATCGATCACCTTTGACCTAAAGGAGGGCAAAGGAACGGCCGGCAAATTCTTTAAGGACGACAAACTCTATGAGGATGCAAGAGCCGTGATCGAAAAGTTTAATTCGACGACAACGAGAATCGACGCGATCCTTGCGGATGCTCAGGCGGGAAAAGGTACTATCGGGCGGCTCGTGACCGACGAAACTCTTTACAACAGCATCAATCAGACCGCCTCAAACGTCAATCAATTTACGAGCGAGGGCACGAAGCTGCTCTATGATTTTCGTCAAAACCCGAAGAAATTTTTACGAATCAAGCTGGCGATCTTTTAGTTAACAAAAGTCTCGGTTCGGTCATCTAAAAAATAAAAACCGGCTCGTCGGCCGGTTCTATAAAAATGGTGCTCAGGGCGAGACTCGAACTCGCACGGATTACTCCACACGCCCCTCAAACGTGCGCGGCTACCAATTACGCCACCTGAGCTTAGTTATCAATTACGAATTTCAAATTACGAATTACGAATTTGAAGCTACTTCTTTACCGCGGGTTTTGCGGGTGCGTTGGCGGCCGGTTTGTTTGCCAGAACATTCGCGGGCGGTGTCGGGTTTCCCGCTGTGTTCACGGGTAACGCTGCGTTTGTCGCGGTGTTTGATCCGTCAAACAAGGAGTTCCCAGCCGGAGCAGCCGAATTTGCATTGGGATCGGCCGGAGTAACGGTATTCGCGTTCGCGTCAGCCGTATTCGAATTTGTCGAGTCGGCCGGCGCGTCAGGATTGCTGTTCAATACCGATACATTGCCGGTCAGAGCTGGCATTGCAAGAAAAAGTGCCGACAGCATAAATGTCGTCGCAGCGATGATGGTCAATTTAGACAAAACCGTCGCAGTACCGCGTGGTGCAAATGCCGAGCTTGAGACATTACTCGTAAATAATGCGCCTGCGTCAGTTTTACCAGGCTGCAGGAGAACTGCCGCAATCAGTACGAGGCACGAGAGAAAAAATAATCCGTATAAAAAATAAACCAACGCTTTACTCCAACTACTTGTAATTAATAATCTGAGCGAAACTCGCCGCTTCGAGGCTTGCTCCGCCGACCAATGCCCCGTCCACGTCCGGCTGCGACATCAACGTCGCAATATTATCCGGCTTTACCGAACCACCATAAAGAATCCGCATTTTTTCAGCGATTTCGTCACCGTGATTTTCCGCGACGGCTTGACGGATCGAGGCGTGCATATCTTGAGCCTGTTCAGGCGTCGCGGTTTTACCCGTTCCGATCGCCCAAACAGGCTCGTAAGCGATTATGATACGTTCCATGTCTGCAACTGTCAAACCGTCGAGCCCTTTAATCAATTGGCTTTGGACAGTAGTTACGGCAGATCCTGATTCCCTTTCAGCGAGCGACTCGCCAACGCAGACTATCGCATTCAAGCCAGCCGCGACCGCCGCTTTTGTCTTCTGGTTTACGGAACGATCAGTTTCTCCATAGAATTGCCGCCGTTCTGAGTGCCCGATTATAACGTGCGAGCAACCAATGTCCTTGAGCATCGTAGGAGCGATCTCGCCGGTATGAGCGCCAAAATCGTTCTGAGCGGCGCAATTCTGAGCTGCAACGCAGACGTTCGAACCTTCGAGCCGGTCCGCAACGGTCTTCAAAGCAGTAAAGACGGGAGCGATAACCACCTCGCAATGATTAACATTTGCCGCCAACCGCTTTAGCTCAAGAGCCGTATCGACGGCTTCGCCGAGCAGCTTATACATCTTCCAGTTTCCGGCAATTACGGGCTTTCTATTCATCTATTTATCATCAAGAGCGGCGACTCCTGGCAAGACGTCACCAGCCAAAAACTCAAGTGTCGCCCCACCGCCGGTCGAGATATGGGTGATCTTTTCGGTTATTCCGGCTTGATTGACAGCTGAGACGGAATCACCGCCTCCGACGATCGAGGTAGCTCCCATTTCGGTGGCCCGGGCAACGGCCTTCGCGATAGCCACGGTTCCCTCGTCAAATGGCTTTTCCTCGAACATTCCCATCGGGCCATTCCAGACGATGGTTTTGGCACCTTCGAGCGCGGCTTCGAATATCGCGATAGTTTCGACACCTATGTCGAGGCCCACGAGACCCGCGTTTGTAAAGGCGATGGGAATTGTCTTACGCGAATTAAGCGGATCGTAGCTATCCACGACCTGATGATCCGTCGGAAGGATAAGCTCGACACCTGCGGCCTTTGCCATTTGCTCGATCTCGAGAGCTTTCGGCATCATATCGTCCTCAACTAGTGATTTGCCAACGGTAAATCCCTGCGCCTTGAAAAAAGTATATGCCATCGCACCGCCTATCAGCAGTTTATCGACTTTGCGGTTGATGAGTGATTTGATGACCGGTATCTTGTCCGATACTTTGGCACCGCCAAGAATCGCGACGAATGGGCGTTCCGGGTCGTGAAGAGCTTTTGTGAGAAAATTGAGTTCTTTCTCCATCAACAACCCTGCGACACAATCGTCAACAAAATGGGTGATTCCCTCGGTCGAAGCATGAGCCCGGTGAGCCGTTCCGAAGGCGTCGTTTACGTATATATCGCAGAGCGATCCAAGTTGTTTGGCAAAATCGGGTTCGTTTTTTTCCTCTTCAGGATGAAGACGAAGATTTTCGAGCAGAAGAATGTCGCCGGGCTTCAAGGAATTGACCGCTTCGGCGACATTGTCGCCGATGCAATCTTTTGCAAATAGAATAGTTAGCTCATCCAACTTCGACAAATACTCGAAGACAGGCAAGAGGCTGTATTTTGCCGGATCATACGGCATTCCCTTTTCCTCGGCCTTCTTTTTGTCTTTTAGCGGCCGTCCAAGATGCGATGCGAGAATAACTTTGGCACCTTGTTCGACAGCGTATTTGATCGTCGGCAACGCTCCGAGAATGCGGGTGTCGTCAAGGATCTTGCCATCTTTGACCGGCACGTTGAAATCAACTCGGATAAAGACTCGTTTGCCTTTTATATCGATGTCTTTAATCGTTTTCTTATTCATGCTTATTCCGAAAACAGCCTTGATCTTTCGTCCTCGAAACAAAGACACCTTCTATTTCAGGCCAACTTGAGTCTTTGACGTGACCTTGTCATTCCGAAAACTTACAAAGACGGTCGCGTACTTTGCGCCGACCCATTTAACAGACGAGAACGAAACACCGCCGCCCGTGCCGCTATAATATTCGGTACCCTTTCCGCCCATAATGTTCTCTACTTCGGGCTTTTTCATTCCTGTTTTGATCTTGTCAAATTTGTCTTTGGTGACGTCGTACTCGCCGGATGTGGACGAGACGGGCGGCGTCGAGGTATTCTCAGTCGACGGTTTAGGGGGAGGCGTTCGCCCGTTGTTGGCGAGTTCCCGGAGCTTATCGGGGCAAGAGCATCCGATAACGACCAGAATCAAGAATGCTATCAATATATTTACGGAATTCTTCATCTCGTTGATTAGTGATCGAAGCTCCAAATACCCTTTCCGGCGACAAACTTGACAAGGTCGCGGACTCGGCATGAATAGCCCCATTCGTTGTCGTACCAGGATAGAATTTTGACACACGTGCCGCCAATAACCTTTGTATTTTCAGCATCTATGATCGAAGAGTTAGAATTACCTTTAAAGTCGATCGACACTAGCGGTTCCTCGGAAAACGCGAGGATTCCCTTGAGCGGGCCGTTAGCTGCATCCTTGAGTACCTGATTCACCTCGTCAGTAGATGTCTCTTTCTCTACATTCATCACAACATCAACGAGCGAAACATTAGGCGTCGGAACTCGAACCGAAATGCCGTCAAATTTTCCTTTAAGCTCAGGAATCACAAGGGCGACGGCCTTAGCCGCTCCGGTGGAAGTCGGGATCATCGAAAGAGCGGCTGCACGCGCCCGTCGGAGATCCTTGTGAGGCAAGTCAAGTAGTTGTTGGTCATTTGTGTAGCTGTGAATCGTGTTCATCAGCGCGTTTTTGATCCCAAATGTATCGTGCATGACCTTAGCTACAGGTGCGAGACAGTTCGTGGTACATGATGCATTTGAAATGATGTGATGCTTGTCTGCGTCGTACATTCCCTCATTAACGCCGAGCACGATCGTGACATCTTCACCCTTTGCGGGGGCGGAGATAATAACTTTTTTTACTGTGCTTCCCAAATGCTTGCCGGCATCTTCAGCTTTAGTAAAGCGCCCCGTCGATTCGATGACGATGTCCGCTCCGACTGATTCCCAATCGATCGCGGCAGGATCTTTTTCGCTGAAAACCCGAAAGCTGTCGCCTTCAATATTAATAACCCCGTCTCCGGCTGAAATATTATGTTGGAGATTTCCCATGACCGAGTCGTACTTCAGGAGATGAGCGAGCGTTTTGGTGTCGGTCAGATCATTAACCGCAACAAGATCAATATCGGCATCACCGAGCCACGTTCTAACGACCGCCCGGCCGATCCGGCCGAAGCCGTTTATTCCTACTTTTATAGCCATTTCGATTTAGATTCCTCCGAAAAATTGCGCATATTAAAATCTCGAAGATACCGCAATTCCTATGAAATTTCAACGACCCCCGGACGACGTTCTCGTTTGAGATTGTTGAAACAAACCTAATTTCAGCGTCGTAGTAACGGTTTGAGATTTTTAGATTATTCTATAATATATCTTGGTCACGCTCCGGAGCCGTTACTAATGAAACCATTGCGATTTCTTATTTCGTTCAGAAAATACCTTTTGATCGTAGCGATCTGCGCTTCTGCGTTAGCTGTATCCGCCCAGGAATCTCGAGTAGCCCAAAATGCCTTCGATGCGGTCGCTCCGCCCGTTTTACCCGATCAAGCGTCTGCACTGCAAATTCAACGGCCAAAGCCCGACGGGTACGCCCCTTCTAACCTAAATCGCGTGGGAGTGCAGACAGGTCAACCGGTTCCCTTATCATTAAATGAGGCAATCCGCCGCTCTTTAGGGAATAACAATGACGTCGAAGTAACACGTGACGATGTTCGGTTTCAGGAAACGCAAGTACGTTCGTTATCAGGCATTTACGATCCGGTATTTACGGTCACACCGACCTTTTCGCGTAGTTCGATCACTGGGTCCGCGGCGACTAAGGATTTTAGTATAAATGGGAATTTTGCCCAATTCCTTAAGAGCGGCGGAGGCAATTACCAGGTGTTTTTCAACAACCGCCGTACCGAGAACGCATTCGCTCAGGCTCAGGTTACATCGGGATCGGTAACTAGTGGAAACAGCGCTATTTTTTCGTCCAGTCTGGGAATTAACTATACGCAGCCTCTCTTAAGAAACTTTGGTATTGATAGCCGACGCCGCTCGATCAATATTGCGAAAAAGCGACTTGAGCAGACTGATTCAGACTTTCGATTACAGGCGACTACCACGATTACATCGGTTCAGCGTGCCTATTGGGATTTTGTTTTTGCGCTTCGCAACCAGCAAAATCAGGTCGCAAACGTGAATTTTGCAAAAGAAAATCTGCGACAAATCGAAGCAAGGATTGACGCCGGTGCCGCTGCTCCGCTTGAGAGGGCCGAGGTTGCGACCGAGCTTGCCAATCGCGAGGGCGATCTTCTGCTGGCTACTCAACAGGTTGGAACAGCCGAAAATACGTTGAAACAGCTTGTGCTTCGCGATCCGCTTTCGCCCGAATGGTCGCAAACGTTCGTTCCAACTGACAAACCTGCATTTAGCCTCGATCCGGTCAATCTCGATGATTCAATGAAAGATGCGATGGATAACCGTTTTGAACTACGTCGGCTAAAATTACAAAAGGAGATAAATTCTGAGGACATAAAATTTTATAAGAATCAGATCAAACCGCAAATAGATCTAAACACGACATTCTCTTTGGACGGTTTGTCACGCGGGGGCACGAATTCGGCGACGACCACAAACCTTCTCACGAATTCTCAGGACCTATTCCTATTTAACGGGCTTAATTCGACGCGAACTGCCGTCACCCCCGCCCTTCCGCTATTAATTAACCCGTCCGTTATTATCCCTGCGTCTCCTTCCTATCTATTTGGCGGATTTGGACGCTCTTTGGCAAATATTTTTCGCACAGACGCTCCGAATTTTTCGATCGGTGCGACCATATCGTTCCCACTGCGCAACCAGACCGCAAAAGCTAATTTAGACGGAGCGCAGGTACAGCAGCAGCAGCTAGACGCACAGACGCGAGGACAGGAACAGACCGTCATTGTGGAGGTACGAAACGCCGTTCAGGCAGTCGAGACTTCCCGCCAGCGTGTTCTGACTGCACGCCGAGCACGGGAAAATGCCGAGATACAGCTCGAAGGCGAGAGAAAGCTGTACGACGCGGGTCGTTCAACCACCTTCCTGCTCTTTCAGCGTGAAAACACACTAACCAACGCTAGAAATTCCGAGATTCGGGCTGAAACGGATTACAACAAGGCTCTGGCCGATCTTCAACGGTCAACATCGACAGCTTTTCGCGTCAATAATATTCAGATCGACACACCAGTCGTCATCAAATAGTCTATTTCCAATGCCGGGTCTGTGAGTGCCGCTGTTGCGGCACTTTTGGATTTGGAATAAGTCTGCGAAAATCTAAACGTGAAGATATCGGCGGTAATTATTACATTTAATGAGGAAGAAAAGATCGCCGACGCCATAAAGTCGGTTGAATGGGCCGATGAGATACTTGTCGTGGATTCAGAAAGTACAGATAGAACGAGAGAGGTCGCCGAACGTCTGGGGGCTCGCGTGATAGTTCGAAAATGGCCCGGCTTTGCCGCCCAAAAGCAATTTGCGGTCGACAACGCGTCCAACGACCGGATTCTTAGTATTGATGCGGACGAAAGGGTTTCGCCTGCTTTGAAAGAAGAGATAGTTCGGGTCATGAAATCCCCAGATATTGCTGATGGTTATCGGATACCGCGGCTTACGACATATATGGGCCGCGAGATTCGTCATGGCGGCTGGTATCCCGACTGGCAGCTACGCTTTTTTGATCGCCGAAAAGGCCGTTGGAAGGATATAGCCGTTCACGAATCCGTATTGATGGACGCTGATGCGACCATCCGGAAACTTTCCGGCGACTTGCTCCATTACAGCATTGACTCAATTGCACAGCATAGCGGGCTAATTCAAACGCGGTATGCTCCGCTTTCCGCTGAAACTATGAAAGCCCGTGGCGAAATTACTTCCGCCATCAAGATCGCGGTCCTGCCGCCCGTCACATTTTTTCGCACATATCTACTCAAAGCTGGCTTCTTAGACGGGCTTGCGGGTCTGGTTATCGCGTATTTTGCAGCCTATAACGTATTCCTTAAACACCTTCTGCTGTTTGAAACCCAAAAAAAGGCAAATCCCCCTCATGATAATCCGTCGGCGACAACCCATTGAACGCCCCGCACATCGAATCTTTCAAAGTTCGGCGTATTGGGATATATTCGATATTGGCCGAGACGCAAGTGCAGCCCAGGTATTATGAGATCACCCGTATTCACAATAATCGCCATCACTCTACTCAGTTCCCTCTCGGCTTTTGCTCAAAAGGGCGTTGACACCCAGACTCAAATCATTAAGGGCAATGGGGACAAGGTCACGACTCGCGGTAATGACGCCGGACGATCGTTCGACTGGGGCAAAGGCAAAACAAAGGTGCGGGGTCGTTTGCCAAACCCGTATAAGCTCACCGCCCGCCGTGACATGCTTATCGAATCGATCATTGATACCCTTCGGGAGCAAAAGCTAGTCTTGGATGAGGCTTCATCAAGGTTAAAAGACGGCATTATTATCACCCAGCCATTTGTCTTCGCTAAGGGATCTGTAATCACCCAAAACGAGATCAATCGATACGCAATTCTTGAGTCGGCGGATACAGCCTGGATGCGGGCACAATATACCTTGATTATTGAGGTTCAATCGATCGACGGTATTCAAAACAACGTTTCTGTTAACGCAAAAGTTGAGGGCCGAGCCGGAAACGGTTTGATGTCGGAGTGGGTCACGGTTCGCAGCTCCGGCGCTGCGGAAGATGATTTTTTGGCTAAACTGGTAGAGGCGGTTACGGGCAACTCTCCAAATCCGGTTCAAGATACCGACCATTGATAAATTACATTGATTTTCGTATTAACGCGATGTTATTTTCAGTTCGACTATTTTTCATCTTACTTACATTGGTGGCATTTAATGGCGCCCTATTCTCTCAAACGGCGGATAACAAAGACTCGCTCTTTTCTAAGCCCGACGACGAAGAACGCCCAAAGAACGTGAAAGAAACGCTCGAAAAGATGCGGATCGAGAGGGATAAAAAGGATCATGAGGAGATGGTCAGTCGTGGAGAAGAAGCGGTCAAGCTCTCGGACGAATTGCAGGTGTCTTTTGCCCATAACGGCACCCTCTCAAACGAGGACAAAATTAAGCTGGCCCGTGTCGAAAAGATTGTAAAAAAAATACGCGATGAATTGGGTGGCAACGATGATGATGACAAAGTGGAGGGCGTGGACAGGGTCAGCGATAGGCCGCCGTTAGCTGCCGCGATCGACTCGCTTAAGGCCAAGGCCATCTCTCTATTTGATGAACTTAAAAAAACATCGCGTTTTACGATTTCGGCTGCCGCAATATTCACCAGTAATTCCGTTCTGAGACTCACACGAATGCTAAAATTCGGGCACTAGCCCTCTATTCCACAATGGCAAAATATCTCAGTCTATTGCTATTGCTCTCGCATTTTTTTGTCTGCCCGGATTATACTTACGCACAAAAGGACGATGATGTTATCAGCGTCGATTCGTCGATAGTTGTGATGAACGCCGCAGTAACCGACGTGTCGGGAAATACCGTTGGCGGCCTGCAAAAAAAACAATTTCACGTTTTCGAAGATGGCAGCGAACAAGAAATACTGAGTTTTGACGCGGAGGAAACCCCGTTTGCCGCCGTGATCCTAATCGATACGTCGGGAAGCATGGAAGAGCGTGTTTCTCTTGCACGCTCGGCCGCAATTCAATTTATCGACGGCCTGCGAGCAAGCGACAATGCGGCGATCTACAATTTCTACTCAAAAGTGGAGATGGTTCAGGATTTTTCGAACAGCCGCGATCTGCGTGAACAAGCTTTTGACCTCAAGGCCGACGGCATGACCGTGCTCAATGATGCGGTTTATAAAGCAGCCGAACTGTTGTCAATACGTCCGGAGAAAAGACGTGCGATCATCGTAATCTCGGACGGTGCCGACACAATGAGCAAGAAGTCGCAGGAAAAGGCGTTAAAAGCCGCCAACGCTGTCGGTGCGACCATCTACACCATCGACATGACCTCGCCCGATGCCACACTGAAAGAAAAAGCTCAAAACCAGTCCGCACTCAAAGCCTTCGCCGAAAAGACCGGCGGTACATTTGTCGCAACACCCGGCGGCAACGGTATGCGCGACGCATTCAAACGCATCGTCGAGGAACTCGGCAACCAATACACGCTCGCTTATTCCCCCAAAGACGCAAAAAAGGACGGTAAATTCCATTCAATAGAAGTTACCGTCGCTCGTCCAAATCTCACCATCCGAACACGAAAAGGCTACAACGCACCAAAAAAATGATTCCTTACGTTCCCGGTGATTCGGCTGTGCAAAATCAGTGTTTTTCGTCGGCGGGTTTCACGGCCTCAACATGGCCGATTTCGTCGACGTGACCATCGAGACTCATCAAAAGTGTAGAAACCTCTAGTTTTGGGTATTTCTCATGGATGGCCTTGGCAAGCATATCCAATTGCTCTTTGTGAACGACGGTTTCTTCTTTGAGTTGCGCCGCTCCTGCATCCGGCAAGAATTCCTTTCCGAGTAGAACTTTATACGCTCCGCAATTACGATGATCCATGACGATGACCTCGTGAATCCCGTGAAGTGCTATTGCCGTGTCGAGGTGCTGCCAAAAAGTCTGCCCCCAATTCGGGTATTTGGTATTATTTACGCCTAACGACGCCCCTGCGAGGACGACATAATCATAGTTATTCTTCAGCCCAAGCTCGTCCTGAAAATATTTCGCAGTTTCGTCAGTCAATCGATAGTCCATGCAACTCAGCACAAATGCGTCTGCCGCACCATAAAGCGGAGGTACATTGACCGTTGCGACCGCAGGTGAAGCCGAGACGCTGTCTGTTTTGTTGATAAGAAATGTAAGACCGATCGCTCCGGTCAATAGGGCGACTGCCGCCGCCAGATAAATTCGTTTCATATATCTCCTTAAATTTCGTAGTAATGTCGTTTCAAGTTGAAATGCAGTTCCACTGACAATCGAATAGTCGCTACTTATTCGGTACAGTCCCCTAAATAATCATTGGAGACCCATCCGCGGATCGTTTTTCGGTTTAGAAAGACCGATACATTCGAGATGTAATCGCCGCGTGAAATAATATTTACCTGCGTACCATTCGGTAGCTTGGCTATGACCCGCGAGTTATTTCTAGTTGTAGCCCGCAAATTAAGATTTCCGCCTTCGGTGGTGACGGAGCAGGTCTCGAAAGGAGCTAAGGGGCTAAAGTAAAATGGACGTTCGTAGCCCGTTGCCATGTTCGGCATCACGAAGCACGCCGTCAGTAGAATAGACATCAGAAACACTGAGCTTTTTTGTAATTTCATAATTTTTCTCGTCCTCTGCAATTTTGCTTCAATTTGATTTCTACGGTGTTTTGGTAAATCGGACAAACGTCATCGAATGTCCTTTTTTTGGATTTGCGATGAACAGCTCGCCGTCTTTAATAAACACCGTCGTGGCCTCGCGGAGGCTGCGGAAAAAGACGCTCTCGGCCCTGCTCGTTTTTTCACAAGTCATCTCGGTTGCATTGATCGCGCCAAACTTGATCTTCAATGGTTTCTTGAAAGGTTTACTCGGTTTTTTGAATGTATAGGTTCCGCCAAAGGTATTGCAGCCACCGTTTCCGCCGATCTTGCCGTTTTCGTCAATGGTCAGCGTAATCGGAGCCATTATCGAATACGCCATGTCGTGCTCGATCAGCAGCCACGTCAGATTCCAGTTGCCGACGATGGACTGTGCCTTGACCGACAGGCCAAAGACGAGACAAAGAACAAATATGGTTAAAGCTTTATTCAATTCTTACCCCATGCTTCGAGCTGGATGATCCGACTGTAGTCTTGGAGAGCAGCGTTGACCGTGACCCGGATCTTGGTTGTCGAAACCGGCGTGAATTTGAAAGTTCTAATTACCAGATCGTTCTCCTTAACGCTGCCGCCCTGGACGGTTACCCAGTCCGTTCCGTTCCAATACTGAACATCAAAATCTTTGATCCCAAAACCAGTAAACTTGGTTTCCGCTGTTGGCTCACCTGCCTGTCCGAAGCCATCCTGGAGCGTGACAACATTGATCTCGTCAATGCTTTTCGTGCCGCTGAAATCGATCTGGAGCCAATCCGGAAAATCACCGGACGTTGCGTCATTCCAACCACCGCCGTTGCCCCATTTACTACCTGTCCGGTCGCCGTTGGTTACCGATGCAACAGAGTGTAACAAGGGGAAGTTTTCTTCATAGATCGTAGACGAAGCGGACACCACTCCGCCATTTGATGCTAGAGCGACATTGGTTCTTGCAGTCGTAGGCGTTGTCGCGATCGCGGTTGCCTTTGCACCGACGCCTTTTAGCGACACTTGCGGCAGTATGGTTGGACAGTTGATCAAATTGAGGTTAGGGGTGGCGGGGTCGTAACCACATTCGATTATCTTCCGTTGCTCGTCATAGAAGTAGTAGGGGTTCTCAAAAGGGATGCCGCCGGTATTTACTACGATCCATTCGTGTGTCTGGCTGAGGACTTTGACCGGTTTATTCAGGTCATATTTTATAAATTTAACAGGCCGGGCGTAAACGTAAATGGGTCCGCTTGTCAGCGTGATCGTCTGCCCCTCGACCGGCGAAAGGTCAATCTGGCCGCCGTCTTCGACGGCCTGACGCAGTGAACCCGGGCCGCTATCATCGGTATTGGTAATCTTCCGCACCGGGAAATCAGGCTCAACCAATAGAGCGTCAGTAAGCCCTAGACTTCCATCCTCAGTTCGAGGATAAGGTATTCCGATCTTTCGCAGCCTTTCAAAGTACTCGACACGGAACCGGTTGTCATACAGCCATTTGCCAATATCTCCTGATTCGTTGAGTAAGGGTGTTGTACTAGCAGCCAGGTCACCCCGCACATCAACGCCGCCGCCGCCCGGAATCGGGCAGGAAAGATGCAGAGAAGCACCATCGATCGCCCTGATCTTTTCCGTACAGGAATACTTGATCGGAGCAAGGTTATCCGATGTTGTTTGATAATATCCGCGTGCAGCCAGATCATATTTATTTGTTTCGGCAGTGATTTGAATACGAGCCTTTCGCAAGGTGTCGTCGCAAGTGTTGTTATAGGTGGACGTTGCGGTGGCGATCGCTTCTATGCGTTTGGCATAGCCTTGATTCTCAGGAATAAATTTGTAATATCTGAGATTTGGTCCTTCACCCTCAGTTTCCCGTCCATCGTAGTGATCGCGAACGACATATCTTCTGAAACCATCGTCGTCTCTCCACGCACGGCACTCGACCTGATGTCCGCGTTCCTTTTTTGCACGGACGGTTTCTGTTTGTATTTTCTGCCAGAAATCCACGAGCTCAACATTGTATTGGTTGACCGATGTGTCCCGGCTTTTCCGGGCGGCGGTTGCCGCTTTTTGGTCGCCGTCGGCAATTGCCGCGTCCAGAAGTTGCTGCTGCCAATCGATCTGCATGGTAAGGAGATCAAGGTCGAAACTCATTGCGGCAAATAGATATGGGAGCGTAGGACCGGCGGGATAGGATTTGCCTCCGACATTTGGGTGGAAAAGTGGTATATCGGTATATATTTGGCCTGATAAGATCTTAGCTTCTAGGATCGCATCAGCGACGCTCGTTTCTTCGGCTCGCTTTACTTTTGCTAGGGAGTCCATATAGCCCTTCTTTTTTGCAATGATAAAAGTTTCATAGGCTTCCTTATTTTTGTCGTCGATGTCGAGCAGCCATTCCTTTTGCAGCGATGCTTTAAGCTCTTTATATTCCGGCAATTTTTCTTCGGCAATTAGAAACCCAAGAGCCCCGCCAAGTACCTTTGCATAAGGCGAATTGATGATGCTTAGCCCCTTTGCCCCGATCTGGACGAACTTATTCACCTTTCTATCGACTATAATTTGTGCGTCCGTGACCATCGCGGTCGTTAGAAAGACAGTAATGAGCAGCATCGTAACCATCGGGCGGGTGATCGAAATACGACCAAGATACCAAAGGCATCCGCTCACAACACTTCGTTTGGTGCTACTATACCCTTTCGGTTTCATTTAGTTCTCCGTTGAAGGCAAAGACATATCACGCCCGACAGAGGAACCTTGGTTGGATCGCCGTCGAGGCAAAGAAGATTGGACTGGAAAGGTGAACTGCTGGGAGTATGGGCGTGAAGCGCTAAATTAGCAAGGCTGATGAGTACTATTTACTGGTCTTGTTCGTTTTCTTGTCGCTGTGCCGCTCGATCGCTCGTTGGATAAGCTCGTCAATGACCTGCGGAAACGGCTTTCCGGTTCCGGCCCACATTTTTGGGAATCCTGAAGCGTCGGTGAGGCCGGGCATTGTGTTTATCTCGTTGACCAATAAAGCTCCGTTGTCGCTCCGCAAAAAGAAATCGACACGTGCGAGGCCGGAGCCATCGATGGCTTTGAAGGCGGTGACGGCCATCTCGCGGATCTTGTTTGAAAGCTCGTCCGAGACCGGTGCGGGGACGACGAATTCGTTGTTGCCTGTGCCGGAGTATTTCTCAGTGTAATCGAGAAAGGCTTTTGAGCTGTCGCGGATGATATATTCGCCGGGCAGACTCGCTTCGGGTGTATCGTTGCCCATTACGGCACATTCGATCTCACGCATTTCGAGGCCTTCTTCGACAATGATCTTGCGGTCGTATTCGGCTGCGAGAGCAATGGCGTTGGCGAGCGATTCGCGATCCGTGGCCTTCGAAACGCCGACCGACGAACCAAGATTGGCGGGCTTTACAAAGCACGGAAAGCCCAGCTTATCAGCCACCTGCGTCAGCGTCGCTTCGCGGTTGCGTTCCCATTCGTCACGTAGGAACCAGACGTAATCGCATATCGGAAGCCCCGCGTCGCGAAACAGCGTCTTCATAAACGCCTTGTCCATCCCCGTCGAACTCGCCAGCACACCGCAGCCGACATACGGCAGATCGGCCATCTCAAACAGCCCTTGAATAGTGCCGTCCTCGCCGTACGTGCCGTGAAGCACGGGAAAGATAACATCGATCGAATCGGGAGACAGAAGACGGGAGACAGGGAAAAGGAGTTCCTTGTGCTCCTTCTGCTGAAGCTCGCCTCCGTTCTCATAAAATTGCCGCGACTTCTCAGTGTCGAGCCACACGCCGTCATTTGTGATCGCGATCGGCACGATCTCATACTTTTCCGGGTTCGCCTGCTCAATAACGGTCCTTGCCGACCGACAAGAGATCTCATGCTCGCCCGACCGACCGCCAAAAATAACTCCAACGCGTGTTTTCATAAAATTGTCTTACCCAAGGCAGAAAGTATCAATTCACAAGCCAACTCAACCGTGATATTGCTTTGATCTAACAAAGGATTGACCTCGACTATTTCGAAAGATAACATTCCGCCGCGTTCCGCGATGATCTCGAGGGCGAGATGGGCTTCACGGTAGGTTGTGCCGCCGCGGACAAGCGTGCCCGAGCCGGGTGCAAAACGGGGGTCGATCATATCGACGTCGAACGTCACGGCGTAACCGCCGGGAGCTTGTGAAGCGATGGCAACTGCGTCTTCGACACACTCGGCCATACCGCGTTTGTCGATGTCGCTCATCGTAAAGAAATGATCACGAAGGCCCAGCTTTTCGATCTGTGAGCGTTCGCCGGGATCGATGTCGCGGGCTCCGATGTGGGCGAAGTACTTGGAATTGAGCTTTGGCGCGTAGCCGCAGAGATTGACGAGATCGGGATGTCCATGCCCAAGCAACGCCGCCAACGGCATTCCGTGAATGTTGCCCGACGGCGAAGTCTCAGGCGTATTGATATCCGCGTGCGCGTCAAACCAGATCAGGCCGATCTCAGTGCCCTGCTGTTTGTAGTGATTCGCGATTGCCGAGAACGTCGGGATCGCGATTGCGTGGTCACCGCCAAGAATGATCGGAAACTCGTCGTCGCCAAGCATCGCCGACACTTTCTCAATGATATTGGCACTCGATGCGAGCATCTCGGCCAGGTGTTTTGGATTACCTTCATCCAACTGGTTTGCCGGCTGCACAATCCACGCGTCGCCGTGATCGACGACTTCGTAACCTGTCCGGATGTGTTCAGCGAGGCTGAGCCCCCGAAAACGCGTCAAACGCATCGCGCCCGTGCCAAGTTCACTACCGGTCTGACCAGCTCCGAATCCAAGTGGAATACCTAAAATACCTGCTTTTTTTTCCTTCATACAAGATCGTCAATACATGGTGTTTAACCAATTGCTACTCCATTTCAGGCTGCTGGTCCTCACCGAAACCATTTTTGAATAACTTTGTGATCGCCGCTGCCGCTTCGACCTCGTCCACGCCGTTAAAGGTAATCTTCACCTGAACACCCTGACCGGCGGCAAGATAGAGCAAATCGAGAATTGAGCGTGCATTTGCCTCTACGTTGGTGTCGTCACGCTTGAGGGTGACCATCGCATCGAATGTAGAAGCGAGCCGCACCAGCTTTGCGGCTGCGCGGGCATGGAGGCCGAGGGTATTTGTCACGCGAACGGCGGCCTCAAGCATCTTTTTTAAGAGCCCGCGGCCCTAAAAGCGTCGACGCGCGGCAAATCGCATCCTTACCCTGATCCTCGACCTCTTTGGCCAACTCTTCTAGCGAGATTTCCTTATTTAACGAAGCTAGTTTGATGACCATCGGAAGATTGACGCCGGTAACTATCTCAACCTGGTCGCTATCAAGAAACATCGCCGAGATATTGGTCGGCGTGCCGCCAAACATATCCGTCAAAACCAGCACACCAGCTCCGCTTGAAACCTCATCGATTGCACGCTTTATCTCGTCCTTAGCCATTTCTACATCGTCATGCCAACCTATTGAAACGGCCGTAATGTGGCTAAGATCGCCGACCACTGCCTCAGCCGCCGCAACCAACTCATTTGCAAGCTGACCGTGAGATACTATCACGCCGCCTATCCGCTTAATTTCGCTCATAATACTTTACCTGCCGTTCTATTTATTAATATCCCGGTGATTTGAGGTCGCGTCAAAGCCGGCGGCCTTTAGTTCCTTCTTTAGGCTGTTAGCAACCATTACCGACCGGTGACGCCCGCCCGTGCAGCCAATGCCGATAGTCACATACGATTTGCCTTCGCGTTGGTAGCGGGGCAACAGATATAGCAGCAGGTCCATCAATTTCTGTATGGTCTCGGCGACTTCGGGCTGTTGGTCAAGATACTTTATTATATCGGCGTCTTCACCGGTAAGATGCTTTAATTCGGATCGAAAATACGGATTAGGCAAATGACGAACGTCAAACAAGAGATCGACGCTACGAGGATTGCCATATTTATGCCCGAAACTTGTCACCTCTATCTTGACCGGCACACCATCCTCGAAACCGCTAAACTTCTGAACAATGAGGTGTCGAAGCGTATGGACCGTGTGCTCAGACGTGTCAATAATCAGATCGGCGAGCTTGCGAATATCCTTTAATGCCTTTCGCTCCCCGGCTATTGCCGCTTTCAGCCCCTTCCCGGTGTCAGCCGGGTGTGGTCGCCTCGTCTCAGAAAATCGGCGCTGTAATACATCGTCGGAAGCCTCGAAAAAAACGACAAACGGAGCCAGATTCTTTTTTGCTAGTTTGCTTAGCTCGCCCGGAAACTCGGATAAAAACTGCCTCTCGCGAATGTTTATTACAAGTGCCGCTTTTTCGATAGACGGATTACGGCGGTCCGCCGGAATCAACAAGCGGCCAAATGTTGAAAGCATCGTCAGCGGTAAATTATCGACGCAAAAATAGCCAAGATCTTCGAGTGAATCGGTCGCCGAACTCATCCCGGAACCGCTCAGACCGGTGATAATTACAAACACGGGAAGATTTGGATGTTCGTTCTTTTTTTCGGCCATTGGATCGATCCTTCTAACGGCAGTTTTTATTACAGATGGCGAGCCGCCAACTCATTGACGGAATCCCGCCGCCGGATTGGTTCAAAACCCAAACCCAGTGCCATTTACCGAATTAATGTTTGGTGAACCCCTTCAAAAATGTTCACACTTGATCGGCCTCATCGCCGTTTGCTATAACGGCGGCGACTTCAGCTGATCGGGTTGCTTTATGGGCCTTATCGATAATTCTATCTTTATGCCTGCGGGCCTGTCTTTCGATCTTGTCGATCGTCTGTGACAACGAAAGGTACATATCAGGGATACTCGTATTGGCAGTTAAAACTTCGTTTTGCCAGTTGATGACAATTTCCGAAGTGCTGAGGCCCCTCCCGACCTCAATTATTACGTGGGCCTTTAACGGTTTGCCGTCAAAAATGTTTTCAATCTTTTTGAAATGCTCCACTACGTGCGCTTTGATTGCCGCCGTTACCTCAATATGTCTGCCCGTAAACTCAATGTCCATATTCCCCCTATCAAATTACTGTTTTTCTTTCTCTTGATCCTGCAATATTTAATTGATCGCGATATTTTGCAACCGTCCGCCGCGAAAGCTTTACCCCGTCCTTTCCAAGGATTTTCGCAATGTGATCATCGGTCATAGGCTTTTTTGTATCTTCCTCTTCGATCATTTTTTTAATTTTCAGCTTTAGAATACGGGTAGAAACCTCTTCACCCTCTTCGTTAAGCATGCCTTCGCTAAAAAAACGCCGCAATTCGATCACGCCCTGAGGCGTATGTGCATATTTCCGGTTAACCACGCGCGATATGGTCGAAAGATGCATCCCGATATCCTCTGCCACATCTTTGAGCATCATCGGTTTTATCTGTTCCACACCATGATCAAGAAACGCCCGCTGACGCGAAACGATACACTCGACAACGCGGTAGATAGTTTGCCGTCGGTGCTCAATATTGCGCAGGAGATCAACCGCCGATCTGACCTTGTCCTTAATAAAATCCTTAGTTTCCTTAGTGGTTTCGTTTTGGTCGAGCAGCTTGTGATAGGTCGGGCTGATCCGCAGCCGAGGGCTTCCGTCGTCGGCAAAAAAGACGACATAATCATCGTCAAGCTTCTCAATATAAACCTCAGGAGAAACATACAGAGAATCCTCTGCAGAATATCGCCGTCCCGGATAGGGATCAAGCTTCCGGATCGTGGCGATCTCATCATCGAGTACGTGTATGTCGACCCCCGTTGCTTTTGCAAGGTGCTGGAGCCGGTGGGGCAACAAGTCCTCAAGATGGTTTGCAACGAGCGTCGCTGCCAGGCTGTCTTCGCCTTTTCCGTTCACCCTAAGCTGAATTAAAAGACACTCTCGCACATCATATGTTCCACAACCCACAGGGTCGAGCTGCATAACCGCTTGACGGGCTTCTTCGACCGTTTCGACCGAGCATCGGCTGGCTTCGGCAATTTCTTCCAACGATGCTGACAAACGGCCATCATCGTCGAGATTTCCAATTATCTGAATTGCAGCATTTTCTTGCTTGCTACTTAGGCTCAAAAGGTTTAACTGCCATTCAAGGTGTTCACTAAGGTTTGGCGAATGGGTTAAAAACTGTTCAAAGCTAGGAGCGTCGTCCTTATACTCGATCTCTTGGGTGCGATAACCAGGATCGAGGTAATCCTGAAATTCCCGGCCGTAATCGATCTCGTCAAAGGAATCCGAGTTCTCGGTATGGACCTCATCAACGCTGCCGTCATTATCGGCCGATACCGTGCTGTCAAAACCATTCTCACTCGGAGCACCGGCCTCGAACGCATCAAACTCGGCAATTGCCTGCCCGGCCTCGATCATAGTATCGGAGGTCGGGTCGTTACCGTTCTCAAACTCTGCATCGCGGCCATCGGAATTCTGATCCAGAATATTGTCCGCGATCTCTTGCATCTCGTCACCGGGCTGGACCTCTTCAAGTATCGGATTTGTCACCATCTCTTGTTCGACGAGGTCGGCAAGCTCAAGCGAAGTCATCTGAAGCATCTCGATGCGTTGCCGTAATTGCGGCGTGAGCACCATTTTTTGCTGAAGTTGATGATTGAGTCGTAAGGATGACATACCCGTTCAAAGGGACGCTGTGAAGATAAAAACCAGAAACAGGCAAATATTGTTTCTAAGTCAAATTATACCGACTATAAAAGAAAAATGGAAAAATTCCCCTAGCCTATAACTCAAACCTTTCGCCCAGATAAAGACGTCGGACATCAGAATCTTCGACCAACTCCGATGGTTGACCTGACCGTAGGATCCGCCCTTCGGTCATAATATATGCACGGTCGGTAATGCCGAGGGTTTCGCGTACATTGTGATCGGTGATCAGTATCCCGATGCCACGCTCTTTAAGGTACAAGATTATCCCGCGGAGATCGTCGATCGCCAGCGGGTCAATACCGGCAAAAGGCTCGTCGAGAAGAACGAACTCAGGTTCGGTGGCTAGACATCTGGCGATCTCAACGCGTCGGCGTTCGCCGCCTGACAACGAATCACCGCGCACCTTTCGGACGTGAGACACGCCAAACTCGTCTAATAATTCATCGAGACGCGAGAAACGTCTGCTGCGGTTGAATTTCATCGTTTCCAGGACGGCTAGTATATTTTGTTCCGCCGTAAGTTTACGAAAAATGGATGCCTCCTGGGGAAGGTAGCCAAGGCCGAGACGGGCCCGCAGATAAACCGGAAGTGAGGTTACATCGCGGCCGTTGAGCGTAATTTCACCTTTTTCGGTTTGCTCGAGACCGACCAGCATATAAAACGTCGTGGTCTTACCTGCCCCGTTTGCGCCTAAGAGGCCGACGACTTCGCCTTTAGCAACATTGATCGAAACGTCGTCAACCACACGCCGCCGCCCGTAAGTCTTTCGAAGTCCGGTTCCGGAAAGTTGTGGTAAGGGATGCTTGCCGTTTGTGTTGACCGCCTCTCGCATGGGTTATTGTTTTGGGTCGATCTTATAAACTGACCGAATTCGGCCAGAACCATTCTGCTTTGTTTTTCCTTCGCTGATGATCCGGTTTTCGCGCATCAAAAATGTCAATTCAGATGCCTGCAATGATCCGTTCGCCGAGTCATTGACGGATGCCGGGCTGCCGCGTAACGTTGCAACCTCGTCGCTTGCCGCGTACTCCACCCAATTTCCGGTCGCACGCCGTCCCGGCTGCGTAATAACAACACCAGTTTCGGCAACTGTCTTTGACAACTCGTTGTTCTCGCTCAGATAGACATCCGCCGAGCCGGAGGTGAGACGGTCGGTGCCTTGTCTGATGTCGACGTTTTCGCGGTACTGAACGACGCGGGTAGACCGGTCGTAAGCCATCGTTTTAGAGGATGCAAAAACCGGGACACTGCTCTCCTTGCCTTTCGATTTTTGCTTAGTGTTATAAAGCACGCTTTGAACATTTCCCTCAGCCAAAAACCGCCCTTCAGACGGTTTGATAAACAGCTTGTCACCACGCACGTAATTATTTTCTTGCCAGCCTCGAGCATTTCCAATAAAAACGCCTGTTTGCGCCGAATGGTCGAATACGGCGGAGTCTGAGGTGACAAAAACTGGCTTATCGGACGAGGCAAACGGAGCGGAATCTCCCATTTGCTTGCGGCTGTAATAAGTAGTGCTTACGCGCCCACGCAAGGATGAGCGGCTATTTCGAGTATCCCAATCGATCTCAGCCGCCTTTGCGCGATTTTTTGAATCCCATACCGTCGGCTCGCCGCCGCGAAGCCGAATGATCTCATCGTCCTGGCTATAGAGGATCTGACCGGCGATCGCAGTTCGGTCGAGCTCGGTAAATTTGGCATTGCCATCGGCATTCATTGTTTCAATATTATGCGTTTTCGGACTAAATAGCGCGGTCAACTGGTCAGCCATTAGCGTTTGCGTTCCATGACCTTCGTCCGTTATGGTTGGCACCCGAACCGCTTTTGCCTTTTTTGCGGCGACACAAGCCTTTGCGTTGTTACCAGTCAGAAAAAAATCACAATCAAAACGCGGTGCGTTGATCGTCGTGCGGTAATTCTTCTTATCAGCGTTGAGCGGCACAACGTTTAGTTCGGCGTTACCCACCGCTTCGGTCTTACGGATGTCCTTCCCATTCGGATAGAAGAAGGTAGAAACTTTATCTGCAATGACCGTTTTGTTAGCGGAGTCGGGGGAATTATTGGGAGCATTGAGCTGAATTGTCGTTCGCCCGTCAGTCTTCATAGTATCGATCAGCCCCGGCCCCTTAAATCGAAGACCAATTCCGCGTTCGGCCTTAGCCGTAACAAGCGTATATTCAGATCTGTCGGTTGGAATAATCTCGACGTTGCTAAGTCCGACGGCGTTAGCATCCTGTAACTGTCGTGCATCGTTAAAGGCGGCGTTTAACTCAGGCGCCGCAACGGTTGTTGTTCGCTCAGGTGTAGTTTGCCGGGCGAAAGCATTTCCACGAACCACGGCGTCTTTAATTTTGTTGCCCGGGGCAAAGTTTGCGAAAACAAGGTCGCCCTTAAGATATTCCCCGCCCTGTGTTATCTCGGCGTTCCCTGTCAGGGCTAGTTTGCCGTTCGACTGTTCAAAAATTGCTTCAGAAGCGCGAATATCGGCCGATTGGCCGTTTGAATCCGTGACGATGTGAGTGCCGCCCCTCAGCTCATAGCTGTCTGCTGCCTTGTCATAAAGCGCATAGCCCGCGTCGATATTAGTAGGCGAAACTCCCTGCTCGACCGACACGATATGGACGTGGTCGAAAAGTTCAAATTTCTTCAAACGCGCGGATGTTTCATCTTTCTGCCCGGGATCACTCACAAAAAACACGGCTGCCCGTTCTGAGTTAATATCGGTAGTCTGCGGATTACCCCGATTAGTCGTGGACCGGATATTGATCTGAACATTCGAGTTCACCTCAATTTTGTTTGTCCTTTGGTCAAACGAAGCCGAACCGGCGTTAATTTTCGCATACCGAACATTTGACTTGGCCAGCTCAGGTGACTCAAACGTTTCGATCTCAACATCCTTTAAAAGTTCGAGACGTTTGTCGGCGATTCTCACGATTGCGCCTAATGAGCGGCCTTTTACATTATCGCGTTCAAATTCGACAAGCTCGTCAGCTTCGGCGATCTCCGTGGCTTTCGTATAGGTGACATTATTCGTCCTCACCTTTAGAGAGTCACGGGTCTCGATCTGCACGTCGCCATTCAGATAAGCGGTAAAGTTTTTATTTTCTTCAGGGACGAACAGAACCTTTTCGCCGCTCAATTTATCGCCCGGATTTCCGGCTTCATCGTAAATCTCAAAGTACGCGTTGTCGAGTTCCTGATGATTATCTGCAAAAGTTTTTGCGTAATCAGCCTTTACAGAGTATTTCGGAACGCCGCCATCCGTTTCGAGACGTTCATAACCGCTAACCTCAGCAACAACATCCGCCGAGAGCTGAGTGTGTTCGCTTTTAAGCTTAAATGGGGATTTATTTCGTTCACGATAAAAGCCCGCAATGACTATCAAAATCGTAACCGCAAGCAGGCTGAGCGCGACATAGCGTGCAACACGGGGCAAATTAGCCCGTATTTTGTAGTTTCTTTCGCTAATATCGCCTTTTTCCACAACTTTAATTATCCGCTCTTAGGTCCTCGACGACAAGTTGCAGCCTGGTATTTCCCTGCCAAATATTTGCCTCCGGGACGTAGGCTAATTCGATGCGGGAATTAGGTTTGAGAGTTTGCCCCTTTGACCGCTCGACACCGTCCCACCATACGGCCTCAAATTGCTTATTCTCATCACCGACGAGTTTAAGCTTGAGGTGCTTATCCTTCATTACAATCGGTTCATCTCGCAGAACCAGATCGCGGGTAACAAAGATGGGTTTTGGATTGCCGGCTCCAAACGGCTCAAAACCGGCAAGTTGATTGACAAGATCGATTCCCAATGACTGGCTTGTGACAAGTGCGTCGATATTTAGCACCGGGATTAGGCTTACGTCCGAAAGCGTCGCAGCAGCATGAGCATTAAGGCGTTGTTGAAGAGCGGGGATGTTTTCTATTTTGATCTTCATTCCGGCTGCCGCCGCGTGTCCGCCATACTGCTCGAAAAGGTCCTTGCACGTATCGAGAGCATCAAGGAGGTGAAAGCCGGGAATGCTGCGGGCACTGCCGTGGCCAAAGCCGTCCCTAATCGATAGAACGACGGTCGGCCGATAAAGTTTTTCCGCTATCCGAGATGCTGCCAGGCCGATTACCCCCTGATGCCATCCGTCGCCTGCGACAACCACGAAATGCCTTTCGGTAATACCTTCGGTTTCAAATAGAGCAAGCTCGGTGATCCGCTGCTGCACCTGCTGACGTTCGCGATTTCGGCTGTCCAGCAGCCCCGCGATTTCACGTGCTTTACCAATTTCGTTTGCTTCGAAAAGCTCGACCACATGCCTTGCGACATCCATTCTGCCCGCCGCGTTGATTCTCGGCCCGATGCGAAAACCGATGTGATAGCTGGTCATATCCGAGCGGCAATCGGCGACCTCCATTAAAGCCTTAAGGCCCCAATTATCGGTCTTTGGCAGATCAAGCAAACCCATTGCGACTATCGCGCGGTTCTCGCCCGTCAGGTCCATGACATCGGCCACGGTTCCAATTGCGGCGATCTTTAAAAATGCCGGAACCTCATGCTCGAGGCCTTTTTCGCGCAGTAGTGCGTGTGCGAGCTTAAAGGCAACGCCAACTCCCGCGAGGTGTTTGTCGGGGTACGGACATCCGGGCTGGTTCGGATTGACAACCGCCACAGCCGGCGGATTGCCCCGAACTTCGTCGGATAGATGATGATCCGTAACGATCACATCCAGTCCGTGGTCACGTGCCCATTCAAGCGGTTCGAAGCTGCGGATGCCGCAATCAACGCTTATGACAAGCGTGACGCCGTCATTCTGTGCCTGCTCAAGAGCAGGAATATTGATACCGTAACCCTCTGTAAACCGATTCGGGACGTGAAATGTTGAATCGGAACCCAGGAGCGACAGCATTTTACGCAACAGGACAGTCCCGGTTGTGCCGTCAACGTCGTAATCGCCCCATATCATGATCTTTTCGCCGGCCGCGATCGCCTTTTGAATACGGTCAACGGCCTCCCGCATTCCCTTGAGTAGGAAAGGTTCATGAAGATGCTCGGGTGACGGGTTTAGAAACTCGAAGGCACGCTCTTTGCTGTCGTGACCGCGTGAAATAAGCAGCGCTGCAACCAACGGGGTCACATTCAGCTCGTATACAAGTTTGTTGACTGCACTCGCGTCATGCCTACGGATTTTCCAACGCTTAGCAGTCATGCGGAGTGGTCAATTTACAACTGGGCCGATAACGCCCTGCCAGAGCAGCAAAAGTATCACCGTTCCCAAAATTATGCGGTAAATAATAAAGACCCAGGTGGAGTTGCGTTTGAGATAGGAAAGTAGAAACCAGATCGAAAGATATCCGATAATTCCCGCTATGACGGTTGCGACGATCAACGGCACAAAACTATCTGACGGTAGTATTTTCAAGGCTTTTCGCAATTCCAGCAAGCCGCTTGCGGTGATTGCCGGTATCGACAATAGAAACGAAAATCTGGCGGCGGTCTCTCGTTTCTCGCCCGAAAAAAGTCCGCCGGCGATCGTTGATCCGGAACGACTTGCTCCCGGCATCAACGCCAAAACCTGAAAGAAGCCGACCACCAACGCGTCGACTAGTCCCAGATGGCGTATGTCTTTACGCTGCGACCCGATATACTCGGCAACCGCAAGAACTAATGCGATGACGATCAACATGGTCGCAATCACCCATAGATTCTTTGTCCCGCTGCCCTCGATAAAATCTTTGAAGAGAAGCCCCACGGTCCCAATGGGGATCGATCCGATGATCACCAGCCAGCCGAGCCACGCTTCGTCGGAGAGCCAAATTGGCCGGATACCGTTAGTGCCCGAAAAGCGCACACTGCGGTTTCCAGTAACCAAAGCGATATGATCGCGAAAAAAAGCCGTCGTAATACCCCAAATGTCCGAAGCAAAATAAAGAAACACCGCGGCGAGCGTGCCTAACTGAATAACTGCCATCGTGGCCGTTATCTGTTCGGCATTGCCGTTGTAAAGGTTCGTAAACCGACTCGCAAATACAAGATGCGCCGTCGAGCTGATCGGTATAAACTCTGTCAGCCCTTGTACAATGCCGAGGACGATTGCTTGTAATAGATCCATATTGGTGCAGACGCCCGTCTGTTGTTCAAGGTGAAACGGGCAAGCGAAATGTCAATTTAACACATCCCGCTCGACGAAACTATTCACGAAAGCGTGCCCGACCGGCTACCCGGTCGTAAAGCCATGAGGGCATCAACTTTCCGGCTCTGACGATCGTCGCGAGCTGCCAAGGGAATGCCGCAAACTTCTTTTTCTTTTCGATAGCCTTGATAAAATGCGGTATCGCGTCGTCAAGCTCCATCAGGAATGGCATCGTATTCGCGCGACCGGCTGTAAGCGGGGTACGAATAAATCCGGGCTGGATGATTGTCACCGAAATATTATTCTTCGCGTGATCGAGTCGGACACTCTCAAAAAAAGCCGTCATCCCGGCTTTGCTGGCGGAGTAAGCAGCGGACTTTGGCAGCCCGCGAAAGCCCGCCAGGCTTGAAATACCAACAATGTGACCGGATCCGTGATCGATCATCTGCGGCACGACCGCATGGATGGCATTAACCGCTCCGAGCAGGTTTATGTCAATAAGTTTCTTTACCGACGCGGGTTCGTACGATCGTGTCGCCGGATCGTTGCCGCCTATCCCGGCGTTGGCGATCATAACGTCTATGTGTCCAAATTCGTCGCGAAATTTCTTAGCAGCGTCTTCGAGACCGTTGGAATTTACAACATCGCATGCGAATATTCGCGCCGTTCCGCCGGCAGCCTCGCATTTCGCGGCGAGTTCGTTAAGCATCTCTTCGCGCCGCGCGAGTACCCCGAGTGTCGCGCCTTTTTTCGCCAAAGCAATCGCCAAGGCCTCGCCTATTCCGCTTGAGGCACCTGTCAGGAATACTGTTTTGCCTTTCCAATTCATATTAATAGTTGGCAGTTAATCATCAATAGTCGCCTCTAATTCTTTCACTTTATTATCGAGAATTTTTAAAAGAGTATCGACCGTACTCAAATGCGTCCTAAAAGCCAAACATGCGAAGCGGAGCGTGAATTCCCCGTTAAGCATTGTCGACGAAATAAAAATTCTACCGTCGGCGACCACCTCTTCGAGCAGACGCTTGTTAAATTCGTTCGTGTCGCCAGTCTTTGGCAGCCAGCGATAGGTAACGACCGACAATTCCGGCTCGATCTTGCTTTCAAACCCGAGCTTTTGGACCTCGTCGTGAAAATATTTGGCGAGGAGCAGTTTCTCCTCCAAACAAGCACGAAAAGGAGCAACGCCATGTAATTTTAATGGAAGCCAAAGGCGCAGCCCGCGAAAATGCTTGGTCAGCTCGGGTGATAGCTCGGCAGGTGAAAGCTCATCCGTTCTTCTAAACGCGTCCTGCATATAAGGCGCGTCAAATCGATTTGACCTCTTGAGATCTTCCGCATTCTTGACCAGTACAACGCCGAGACCGTATGGCAGAAAAAGGCCTTTGTGCGGGTCAATTATCACGGAATCGGACAATTCGAGGCCACGAAGTTTTTTCTTACCTTCGTTGGTCAGGATAAAAAATCCGCCATACGCAGCGTCGATGTGATACCACAGACCATGCTGCCTTGCTATCGCACCGATTTCCGGCAGAGGATCTATTGCTCCGACATCGGTCGTTCCCGCCGAAGCGACTACAAGAAATGGATTTAGACCCTCAGCTTTATCAGCCGCGATAAGATTTGCTAGCTCATCCGGGATCATTTTATATTTATCGTCGAGCGGGATGTGACGGACGATGCACTCGGCAAGACCCGCGAAGTTGATCGCCTTGTCGATCGAGTGATGCGTTTGCTTAGAAAGATATATAACCGAGCGGGGCACATCGACGGACTTGATGTTGCGTCCATCGCGAGCCGTGACGATAGCGATCATGTTAGCGAGGCTGCCGCTGGTTGTAAGGTTGCCGGATGCTCCGGACGGATAACCGACAAGATCGTTCATCCAGCGGATGAGCATATTCTCCATCCGCACCGCACCCGGACTTGCGTAAAAAACACCTGCGTAACGATTAAAAACGGCGGCAAGATAATCGCCAATCGCCGAATAATAGATACCGCCGCCGGGAATGTATGCGAGGTGCCCGCCGGATGCGGGATTTAGGCCGGGTGTGTCGACATTGTCTCTAATGAGCGAAATTGCTTCGTCGATATCGATACCAGTTTCGGCAATTGGCGAATCAAGTATTCCAACGCCTTTATCAACAGAAAGGTTGTAGGCTTTTAGCCCTTCTATGTTGTTGAGAAAGCTTTCCGAATAATCGACAACCGCTGAGCGCACCGCTTCCCTTTCAGAAGCGACCGGTTCGAGCAAACGTGATGATCTTTCCAGTTCGAGGAGTTTTTCTCGCATGCGTAATCAGAGGTTCAAAGCTTAGACCTCAACAACGGTCGTCACAATAACCGGTTTTGAGCTCAGTTCCTTTTGGACAAAACGCTTCAAGTGCACACGCAGGTTTTCTTTGAACATTGTGCGGTTGGCGATATGTTCGGGTTTCATGTCGTGTATCGCTTGAGCGACCGAGCGGCGGGCATCGGCAGCAAATCCATTGAGTGGATCGATACCGGCGACGCCTTCAAACGTGACTTGCGGTTCGCCGTTGATCTGATTGGTATTCTTTTCCATCGCGACAACGAGCGAGATCGCACCGCCGTAGGCGAGTTTTTTACGTTCACGTACGACATCGTATTCGATCTCCTCCATTGATTCTTCGTCGATAAAGGTTTTGAAGAGCTCGCGTTTTTCGACGACCCTGGCCGATCTTTCGTCCAATTCAAGGACATTGCCGTTCTCTATCAAGACAATATCTTCGTCCGAGTAATTTCCAACGTGATTTTTTATAAATTCTTTCTGCCGAAATAGCATGCGGTATTCGCCGTGGATAGGAATGACAAATTTCGGTCTTGCCGTCTCGACCATTATCTTAATATCGCCTTGCGAAGCGTGGCCCGAAACATGGACCAGGCGACGTTTTTCCTCGATTATGTTTGCTCCGCGTTTGTACAGATGGCCGATGAGGCGGCTAATCCCTTTTTCATTGCCGGGGATGATGCGGGCCGAGAGCACCACTGTGTCTCCCTTTTCGATCTCCATTCCCTTGTACGTACCCGTCGCAAGGTTCCAAAGCGCCGCACGCATCTCACCCTGCGAACCGGTTACGAGATAACATATTTCATCGTCATCAAGCGCCCGTGAGGTGCCAAGGTCGATCATCGTGCCGTGCGGTATTTTCAGCAATCCCTGCTCCTCGGCGATCTCAATATTTTTGATCATCGAGCGCCCCAGCACACAAACCCGGCGGCCATACTTATGAGCCACGTCAAATACGATCTGCAAACGATGCATTGAGGAAGAGAAAGTTGATACGATCAGCCGTCCCTCTGTCTGATCAAATATCTCTTCAAATGCCGGAATTACCGCCATTTCAGACGGCGTCCGCCCGGGAACTGTTGCGTTTGTCGAATCACAAAGCAGCGCAAGCACACCGTCGTCGCCGATTCGGCCCAGAGTTTTGAGATCGTATGGTTTGCCGATCACCGGTGTATCATCGATCTTATAGTCGCCCGTGTGGATGATTGTCCCGACGGGCGTGTGAATTGCCAACGAGAAACACTCGACCAATGAATGTGACGCGTGGATAAACTCAACCTTGAAATGGCCGATCGTAACAATGTCGTTTGCCTCGACCCGGTGAAGCAAAACGTCATCGAGCATATCAAATTCGCCGAGGCGTTTTTCAGTCAATGCGAGCGTGAATCGCGACGAGTAAACAGGTAGATTAAATTTTTTGAGAATGTACGCGAGGGCTCCGATGTGATCTTCGTGTCCGTGCGTTAGGATGATCGCGGTTAGGTCGTCACGGTATTCCTCAAGAAAATCGAAATTCGGGATCGATATATCGACGCCAAATGGCGTTTCCTCTGGAAAGCCCATACCGGCGTCGATGATAATCATCTCATCGGCGTAACGGATGCCCATGCAGTTCATCCCAAATTCACCGATCCCGCCAAGCGGTATTATTTCAACTTTACTCACAACGCTACCCCTTTTAACACGGAGATTAGAATTGAGCAGTATAACATAGTGGCCCTTAAACTTGAGGGTTAGACGTTTAGAACCAATTCGACAAAGCCGGATTTGAATATTTTTGAAACCGACACCGAATCCCGAGCGTCCTTTACCTGACAGCAAGTTTTGAGGTCAATCGAAATGAAAAAACAAGTTTCAGACGAACAACTGGATAAAATTATGCGAACGCTCGTAAATGATGCGTCACTGAGTGATGCAAAGCTTAACGAGATCGCTGACTCGCCAACGATGTGGTGGGGAGTCCAGCGCAAGATTGGCATCCAGAAAGAGACTATAGTTTCGCCATGGCCTCCGATTGGCAAGTTGTGGCGATGGGGTATTGTCGGTCTTCCAACGGCGGCCGCGGCGGCGTTGCTGATCTCATTCGTTGCTTTTCGGTCCGTTCCAAATGTTGAACCCGATCGGGCGGGGCTCAGTCAGCAGCCGATGCCCGCCAATGTCGTCATCGAACAGCCGGAAGTTCCCTCTGCCGTTCCGATGGCACCGGAAGGCAGGTCAAAGACTGAATTGACTCGGGCGACTGTCAAACCCTCTACCCGGCAGCGGGCGGAGACGAAAATCTCCACAACGACTTTTAACGCATCCACAAAAAAGACCGAGGTCAAAACCGAATTTATAGCTTTATCGTACGCGCGTAATCCGGAAAGCGGGCAGATCGTGCGTGTCAAGGTACCAAGCTCAATGATGGTGACGCTTGGCCTCGTTGCCAGCGTCGAGAAACCGTCAAATTTGGTTGATGCGGAAGTGCTCGTTGGTGATGACGGGCTTACGCGGGCCATCAGATTTATACACTAATTTCTTACGGAGACAAATTATGAACAACAAAGTATTTATGTCCATTTTCATAACCCTAATAGTATCTTCATTAGCGTTTGCTCAGCGTCCGCAGGGACCTCCCGGTGCAGGCGGTCCCCCGCCGAACGGCGGAATGAGGCCAGGCGGCAACATGCAGCAGGGGCCAAGGCAGCCGCAGGACGACTGGCTCAAGCGCCTCGATGCAAACAAAGACGGAAAGCTGGACTCAGCCGAGTTCAAGTCCGCGATCGACGCCTCTTTTTCCGAATACGATCAAAACTCAAATGGCGTGATCGAGGCCAACGAAATGCGTCGGCCGCCGAGAAACGGCGGCAACGGAAACGGGCCGATCGCCCAGGGCGGCGATCGACCGGATGGCCCCCCAGCGGGACAAATTGGGCGAGGCAGGCCTCTCGGACCGCCGCCCGGACAGCCCGGTATGCAGCAGGGCCCGCCGATGGGACAAGGTATGAGGCCCGATGGCCCGCAGATGAGCCTTGAGAATAAGAAGGTGCTTCCGCCATTCTTCTTTTTGGACCGGTCAACTGAGGGTGCTTCGACAAGCAAAGCCGATTTCGAAAGGATCGTTCGCGGCGTATTCACCGAATTGGACAAGAATGGTGACGGCCTCATAACGAGAGAGGAGGCCCGTACGCCAAAACGCCAAGGCGGCGATTCGGAGGGCTTTGCGCCGCCACCGCCAAATGGGCAGTTTATCGCAGCCGAACTCCGTTTTGGGGACAAGCTCACAAAATCTCAGCCTTTTTCTGCCGAAACGGTAATCGAGGACACGCGCCGCCTGTATGACGGGACAACTGTTACCAAACAGAGTCGTGGAGCTTTCTATCGTGACGGTGCGGGCCGTACGCGGCGCGAGCAGCCGCTCGAGATGGTTGGCGGCTTTAATATCGCGGGCGGCGACGGCAAGCCGCAAATGCTGGTCTTTATTAATGATTTCGATGCAAATACCCAGTATTTCCTCGATATTAACAATAAGGTCGCCCGCACGCACAGCCTCGGCCACAACCCGCCGCCCGAGACGCATTCCCCACCGGATGCAAAAACCGAATCGTTGGGAACAAAGATGATCGAAGGAGTCCAGGCAGAAGGGACGCGGGTGACATTTGAGATACCGGCGGGACAAATTGGCAACGGCCAACCGATACAGGTAGTGAGTGAGAGCTGGTTCTCCACCGAATTACAAATGGTTGTCCTTTCGCGGCATCTCGATCCCCTTGCCGGCGAGCATTTATTCAAACTTGTAAATATCAAACGAAGTGAGCCGTCAGCCGACCTCTTTTCGGTACCGCCGGGTTTCCGCATCGAAAAAGGACCGCGTAGGGCTCCCGACAAAGAATGAGCATTTAGCAATTTGTTTAGAGCGTCCGAAACACGAGAAAATGCGTCAAGAGGTTCTTACTATAAATTTGCAGACAAAGGCTCAAGTCCCCGAGACCACTTCAGTAAACGAATTACGAGTATCTGACGAACAGCTTGTTCAGGCAGTACTCGCGGGGGACGACTCTGCATTTGAAGCGATCTTTGAACGATATACCCGGCCGATGTCACGGGTCGTAAGCCGCTTTTTCCGTGAACAGAGCGATATCGAGGAGCTTGTCCAGCAGAGTTTTACTAAGGCATATTTCTCGCTCAGCAAGTATCGGGGAGGTGAGGAAAATTCCTTTCCGGCCTGGATGACGCGGATCGCAGTAAATGTTTGTTATGACGAGTTTCGCCGACGCGGAAGGCGGTCAGAAAACCTGGTCACCGATCTTAGCAGCGACGAAACAGATTATCTGGAAACGATCGCAGACGGGCGACAACCGTCGGTTGAAAGCTGGTTGACAGCATCGCAATTAGTCGAGAAAGTCCTCTCCATATTGGACGAAAAGGACAGGATCGCAATGACATTAGTCTATTCGGAGGAACACTCGCTCAGCGAAGTGGCCGGCGCGATCGGAATAAGCACAAGCAATTTGAAATCGAGGTTGTTTCGCTGCAGAAATCAGATCAAGAATCGGTTTGGGCATTTATTTGCATAAAAAATATCATCCTCAGGAGTCGTTATGAAGAAACTAAAATTAGCCCTATGCACCGCATTTGTCGTCACCTTCGGTGCGTTTGAACTATGGCATTCTAATGCCGTTACCGGCCAATCGGGTGGCACGGCATTGTCGGCTCCGACGGGCGTTGTGGCTTCGGATAGTAAATTCAACAATAAGGTGACCGTCATGTGGGATACGATCCGTGGAGCCACAAGCTATCGCATATTCAGAGGAGCGACGAACAATCCGGCTACTGCGACCGATCTCGGGGTTACAGTTTCAAATTCATTTTTCGATGGCGGAGCGACTCCCGGGCAGGCATTTTTCTATTGGGTACGTGCGGAAAACAGTTCAGCGGCCAGTGACATGAGTGTTCCTGACCAAGGTACGCGGGCAATCAATCAGGGCCCACCGCCTCCAGGGGCCGCACCGCCGCTCAATCCGCCACCACCGGCTCCTACCGGCAATGACCTGACCGCCACTAAAGTTTATTTAGGAAAAGCACTTTTTTGGGACGAACAATTATCATCCACGCGCACAGTTTCATGCGGCACCTGCCACCATTCCGGAAACGGCGGTACGGACCCGAGATCGGTCCCCGCGACAGCCACGTCTACTAACCCCGGAGCCGATTCAATACTGGGAACGCCCGACGACGTTCGCGGCTCCTCCGGTGTTCCGAACAACAACCCGGACGGTACATATGTCAGCGTCCCAAACTATGGTCTGAACGCTCAGGTTACCGGACGAAAGACGGTTTCTTATATAAATGCTGCCTATCCTCAGATACTCTTCTGGGACGGTAGAGCAACCGGAACGTTTACCGATCCGATAACCGGCGGCGTTGTACTCAACGGCGGAGCCGCTCTCGAAAGCCAGGTATTGGGCCCACCCGTCTCGACAGCCGAAATGGGACATAACGGACGTGACTGGAATAATGTTGCGACACGTATCGCCGAATCAAAGCCCTTGGCCCTTTCCCCCTCCGTGCCGACGTCGCTCAATACCTGGATCAACGGCCGAACTTATTCTGAATTATTCCTTGAGGCATTCGGTACTCCTGAAGTGACACCATCACGTATCGCAATGGCGATAGCAACATTTGAGAGAAGCTTATACACCGATCAGGCGCCGGTCGATCTGGACGCTCAAGGTATTGCTGCTCTCTCGGCTGCCGCCCAGCGTGGTCGGGGAGTATTTAACGCAAGCAGTTGTAACGTTTGTCACGCGGGACCGTTGTTCTCCGATAATAGTTTCCGTAATATCGGTGTGCGCCCCGCCAATGAAGATACCGGACGCTTTCAGGTAACAGGAAATGATCAGAATATTGGTGAGTTTCGAGTGCCAAGTCTGCGTAATGTGGCCCTGCGAGGATCATTCTTTCATAACGGTCAATTTACGACGCTGGCTCAGGTGGTTGATTTCTACGATCGCGGGGGAGATTTTCGAGACGCTCCAAATTTCCAGGGGAATCCTCCAGCAAGATTGATCAGGCCGCTTCGCCTAAATCAAAATCAAAAGAACGACCTGATCGCTTTTCTTCAAGCCTTGACCGATCCGAGGCTTGCGACCGAATCTGCACCGTTTGACCGTCCGGCACTCTACACCGAATCGGCGTATGTTCCGGTGCTTACCGGAAATCCGGTTGCGGGTTCCGGCGGATATGTTCCTCAAATCAAAATCATTTCTCCGCCGATAAATGGGAATCCAAATTTCACCGTTTCGTTGAGCTCCGCCCTCGGCAACGCCCCAGCAACTTTGGTTATTGCCACGGCAGACCCAGGGACGACGTTGCCGCGTCGGTCGCGTCTCGATCTGACACGAATTACAGCGACCACCGCAAATACGGGAGATGGAAATGGCTGGGCCTCGGTCAGCTTTCCGCTTGCCAATTCAGCCCGTCGCAGGAACACAGTATTTTACGCCCGTTGGTATATTCAGGATCTTTCGGTGGCGGGAGGCTACGCGGTTTCGCAAGCCGCACGAATAACGATTTTCGAACCGTTCAACTAATTCCCAACAGTTTTTGCCGCACGGATATCAAATTCAATGAAGCGGAGGCGTTGCACCAGGTGACGCCTTTCTCCTTTTATCGATCTCCGCTGTAAGGGTTACCCATTCAGCGAGCGTCAGCGTTTCGGCCCGCCGTCTGCCGTCTATACCGGCGGCCTCAAGCAACTCCGCCGAATCGACATAGGCCGCCTTTAGATTATTCAGGATCGTCTTGCGCTTTTGTGCGAACGAACGGCTAAGCAGATCGCGAAACAGAATCTCATTTTTCACCGAGCTGTCTTTTGGAATCAGTCGAACGACAGAGCTCCACACTTTCGGGACAGGATTAAACGCCGTCGGTGGGACATCGAACAAGTATTCAGTATCGAACGCGTTTTCAATCAAAACACTTAGAAATCCACGCCCTCTGGCTCCCGGCTTCGCTGTAATTCTTTCAACAACCTCGCGCTGAAACATCAGCACGAATTCTGAAAACAGGTGCCGTTGCAGGGAAAGACGCTGAAGAATTGGCGTCGATATATTATAAGGGAGATTCGCGACCAGCTTTACGCGACCGGAATGGACAGGTTTAGCAAAAATATCGGCAAAATTTACGGTTAATGCATCCGTTTGAATCAAATGGAAATTGTCGAATCGAGAAAAGGTATGCTCAAGATGAGCGACCATATCGCGGTCGAATTCGATTGCTATGACCCGGCCGCTCTTCTTAACCAATCCTTCAGTTAATGCTCCTAATCCCGGGCCGATCTCAACAACGGCGTCGGAACTGGTCAGGTTTAGAGCTCCTACGATTCGCTCGATAACATTACTGTCACGAAGAAAATTTTGCCCAAGCGATTTCTTAGCGCGTAACTGCATCTAATTGGCGATCGGGTAGCCGGTGATCTCGATGTCATCGCCTAGTTTTGTAGTTGTAATGTTTCTCAGCCGCAAAGCCTCGGCTAAACTCTTCGCTCCATCGCCGCCGATGGCATTCGGGGCTTGACCCCCGCCAATAATAAACGGGGCCGCGATCAGCGACAACTTATCGACGAGCCCTGCATCGCAAAACGCCCCTGCGACCTCCGAGCCGCCCTCGACCAGCACGCTCTGAATGTTTCCTTCTTTAAGCTCATTGAGAACGCCGCCCAGGTCGCGTCCACCCTTTTCGAGTGTGACGATCTCGACTCCGTGATCTTGCAGAGCCTCGATCTTAAAAGAATCTTGGTTGTTTGTGAAAATTATCGTCGGGTGTTCGCGTGCGGTCGCTACGAGTTTGGCCCCGAGCGGGATCCGCAGTTGATTATCCAGCACCACACGCACGAGCGGCCTTCGCCGGGGCTTGCCGCTACGGTCGGTGAGGCTTGGGTTATCGACAAACGCCGTATTGCTACCGACGAGGATGGCGTCGTGTTCGTGACGAAGGTCCTGAACGCGAGCACGCGCTGTGTCACCCGAAAGCGCGATCGAAACGCTGTCAGAGAGCGATATGCGGCCGTCGAGCGACATTGCGAGTTTGAGATGAACAAACGGCCGTCCTTTTTTGTGCCAACAGAAAAACTTTTCGTTTTGTTTCTCGGCATCGTCGGCGAGGATGCCTGTGACGACCTCGACACCAGCTTGTCGAAGGGCTTCAAAACCGCGTCCCGAAACCAGCGGATTTGGGTCTTCGATAGGGCAGACAACTCGTTTTATACCGGCCCTTATCAAGGCATCTGTGCATGGCGGGGTTTTGCCTTGATGCGAATGCGGCTCAAGCGAAACATACGCCGTTCCGCCATCGGCCCGCTCGCCGGCCTGTTCGAGAGCGATTGCCTCGGCGTGGACGACATTGTCGTAAATGTAAGTTCCCTCACCGGCGATCTCGCCGTCAGGCGCCACGATCACGCAGCCGACCAGCGGGTTCGGGCTAACCAAACCAACGCCCTTGGCCGCTAATTCAATAGCAATGCGGCTAAAAAACTCGTCTTTATTTTCCGGTTTAATAGACACGAGTATTTAGCGGGTCCAATTGATCAGCTCCAACCCGCTAATACTATCAAAGTGATTCTCGTTATTTGTTACAAGGAGAAGACCATTTTCAAGTGCGGTAGCGGCGATCAGGATGTCTGAATCTCCGATCGTCTTTCCTGACCTGCGTAGACTCGCGTAAATATCAGACGCTCGTACGATGATCTTATCGTCGATTCCGAGCACCTCATTATTAAAGCAGAAAACGTCGAACTTGCTGACCTGAATAGTCGCTCCCTTCGCCTTCATGCCTCGCAGAATTTCAAAACGCGTTATTATTGAGAATGAGAAGTTAACATGCTCGATCAGATATTCCTGAGCGTAACGCACAACGTCCGACTGCTTTCGCAGATAATAGGACACTGTATCACTATCGAGCAGTAGTTTGTCGATAGAGCCCATTACGTACGATCTCCAAAGAAATTTGAACGGTCAAGAGCGATCTTTTCGATTTCGTCGATGTCCTCTTCCGAAAGTCCCTCATAAACTTGCGATGCCAATTCCAGCATTTGTTCCGGTGACAGTCTTCTTTCCTTAATGTCGATCTGCACGGTCTCACCGTCGCGTAATTCAGGCAAGAGCGAATTTAATGGCCGAAACACTCCGTTCTGATAAATTGCTTCAATAATCTGTGACATGGCTATGCACCTCCGTTAGTTAAATAATCCGTTAACATAGCTCTCCGGGTCAAATACCATCAGGTCATCGACCTGTTCGCCGATGCCGACGTAGCGGATGGGGAGGCTTAGTTCTTTGGCGATTGCGACGGCGATGCCGCCTTTGGCGGTGCCGTCGAGTTTTGTAAGGACGATGCCTGTGACGTCAGCGACCTTCATGAACTGACGCGCTTGTTCGAGGCCATTTTGTCCGGTAACTGCATCAATGACAAGTAATGTTTCATGCGGAGCGCCATCCACCTCGCGTGCCGAAATACGTTTCATCTTTTCAAGCTCGGCCATCAGGTTTGCCTTGTTGTGCAGGCGTCCGGCGGTATCGACGATCAGCACGTCGGAATTTCGTGCCTTTGCCGCCTGCAAAGCGTCGAACAGCACCGCCGCCGGGTCGGTTCCCTGTTTTTGCTGGACGATCTGCACACCCGCACGACTCGCCCATATCTCAAGCTGGTCGCTCGCGGCGGCTCGAAATGTGTCGGCGGCGCAGATGAGTACCTCGTTGCCTTCGTTCTTGATCCGCTGCGAGAGCTTGCCGATCGTCGTCGTCTTGCCAACGCCATTTACGCCGACAACCATCAGCACGTACGGTTTGATCGACAGATCGACGCTTGTCTCGTCCGCCACGCCTTTTTGGGTGGATTGATTGAGAATGGTCAGCAGCTCGCGTTTCATCGCGGCTTTTAGTGCCCCAAGGTCGCTGATCTCCTGACGCGAGACGCCGCGGCGGATCGCATCGAGCACCTGCAAAGTCGTCGCGACGCCGATGTCAGTCGAGATCAGCATTTCCTCAAGCTCGTCGAGCAGCTGTTCGTCGATCTGCTTGCGGCCCTCAAATATCGTGTCCAGCCGGTTATTGATCGACGCCCTCGTCTTCTCGATCGCCCGGTTAAACCGCACCCCGATCTCACGCTCAACCGCCGCTTCCCTTTCCTGCAGCTCCTCGATCGACTTATCCAGCCCCAGCACCGAGCTTGAAAATGTGTCTTCCTTTTTCCTACGCCAAAAAAACGCCATATAGTTTAGAGTGCAGGCTTTAGCCTGTATTTATCGCGGCAAGCAACAAGCTAAAGCTTGCACTCCGAACAACGCCACGCAAGCTATTGAGTATAGAAAAATATTGTTTGGTGAACAAACGCATGTCAGAACCGGAAGCTATAGGGAGTATGTTCTTGCTACGATAAATAATTTGGTGATACATTCGCAAAGCAACAGCGAACAACCATAAGGAGAAAAAATGGGTTTATTTGACAAAATACGCCAGCCGTTTTTGAAGAGGAAACTCCGGAAGGAACAACTGGAATCCCTGAACTCAGACATTTGGCAGATCGTATCTGACGGAAAGGTAACCGACGAAGAACTCAGCCAAATAAATAAATATTTTTATGACAGCGAATTGTCGACCGAGGAAGTCCAAAAGGCGTTGACGGACGTGTTTTCGCAACTTGTTTATCAAGCGGTATCGGATCGTAGAGTAAGCGAAGTAGAATTTCAGTCGCTCGAACATATCGCGAATCGTTTTTCGCTTAGTGCGGAAGCACACACAAGGCTTTCGGAGCAAATTCAATATTTTCGCCTATTTAGTCAAATTGAAGCCGGAGAAGAACTACCTACGATTACCCCGCCTAATGTCGTCTTACAGAAAAACGAGGAGTGCTACCTAAGCATTCCCGGTGCCCTATACGAAGAGCGAGTAGTCAGGAGTTCCTACCAAGGTGGATCAAGCGGTGTGAGCATCCGAGTTATGAAGGGGGTTAGTTACAGAATAGGTGCGCACCGTGGACAGATTCAATCCGAGCGAGCTATCGTACCAGTAAGCGACGGACAATTCAATATTACTAACCAACGGCTGATATTCTCAGGAAGCAATAAGTCCAACGCCACGACCTATGGCAAGTTGCTCGATTTGCAACTATACGCAGACGCTCTTCAATACTCGACGACCACTCGTCAAAAGCCTATTATCGTGAAATTCCGAAGCGGTGAGGAGGCAGAACTCTGCGCCCTTGTAATATCCCGTGCAATGAACAAGTAGAGGAATGTTTTAGGGATTGCGCAAAAACAAAGGCTGCGAATTTCTCCGCAGCCTTTCTTCTTTTAGGTTATCCCGTACTTGTAGCCGAGACCGTTTCGCCCCAGGCTCCGAATGTTCCGTCTCTTAGCTGCCGGCGGAAATATGTGATGCGCAAATGGCGGGAGCAGCCCGAAGATTTCAAAAAAACTGCAACACTCGCAAAGCCAACAAACGATGCAAAATGCACCAACCTGTGCACTCTGCTACAAACTGGGAAAAGTAGGGTTTTAATTTGCTCAGAAATTTGCTAGCGTATTGCGGGGATCTTTTTAGATGCAAGGATCAGGCTCTTTGAAAATTTACGATCAACGTGGTTTTTCCGCCGACGCCGTTTCACCCGTGTTTCGGCTTTTTCTAAAACCAGTGAGGTGTAAAGGCTTTGTTTGGTTCAGTTGCTACTTTGTATTACAGAAATTCACTTTTTTTTGACAATTTCGTGAAACGGTGGCAAAACGGATCTCTAACACTCATAAACGCAGCTACTTACGCGTTTCAGTAACCACTGAAACGAAAGTGAAACGGCACTGAAACGAGTGAAACGCTTAATCTAGCGAGGCAGCTTCAACCGATCCGACGCTTTGTAGAGGGCGTAACCGATCAGGCAGGAAAACACCACGGAAAGGTAAAAACCAAACAGGCTTCCGATCGCTTTGGCTGGCATATTGCCGACGCCCGGCAAGTCAAATGCCGCCAATGATGCAAACAAAAACCCACTCAATACGACTGACGCTGCGATAAGGAGAAAAGTCATTACTAAGATCAAAACATAGCTAAAGCCAAGCCGACGGATCGTGTCGATGCCAACTGCAGGATTCAACGTCGCCCAAAATGACCGGGTGTAGCCAGCAACGGCACATGCCGCCGGCAGGTAGAATAGGCCCCACAAGAGTGTGATCCCACCCAACATTAGAAATACGACCCCGTATCCCATGATCTTGCCGAGCATTGCCTCGCGCTCTTTGGCGACAGTCTCCGGCGTTTTGCCGAATGCCGATTCGAGCTGAGCTTTGCGCTGATCCTGGATCATCTTATTCATCTGCTCAAAGTTCTGCTCCTCATTGATAGCCGGGCGATCCGGGAGAGTAATTTCCTCGCCTTCAATTGCTCCTCTTTCCATAGCCTCAATACGCTTTTTCTGACTATCCTGTGCGTTTTTTAGCAGTTCTTTGACCTTTTCACTTTGTTTGACGGCATTGGCCGCATACGGTAGTTCAGGGTTCACCGTGCGGGCCGCATCAGATTGGAGTCCGTTCATCTCCTTTTGAACCGACCCGATCATCATGAAAACTGCTACAAGCATCACGGCGATAAACGGCCCGAATGACGAAAGGTACACACCGATGCTGAGAAAGAACGGCTGCACCACGTCATCCCACAGCGAAAAATCATCAAATGAGGGCATGAAATTCTCATCGAGTTTGCCCTGGCTAAAATTTTCGACCGTGTTTGCCAGAATCCCAAACGTGAGCATATTGGCCATAAGGGCACAGATGAGCGCTGAGAACATCATGAAAATGCCGCCGAACCCAACGACTGATTGGCCGAGCGAAAACAGCATGAACATTATCGCTCCAAGTATCAAGCTCGTTTTGAATTTGAAAGGATGGGCCAGAGCTTTACCAAAATCGCCAAACCCAAAACCCTCGCCATCTGCCGGTCGAAAGTTTGCTTCAGGGTTCTGGGCCTGAGCTAGCGGTTTGCACATCGCACCGCAGAACGGGCAGATCTTAACGTTGCCGCCGTATGAATTCGGACAAGCCTTACAGAATTGATTCGAACAAGTCTCGCAAATATAGTAGGCGGGAACATCCTCGTGCATCGAGCAGACATCCGAGTCGCGGACCGTCGAACGGGCCGTCGCTGCTTTTGGGTTAGCAAAGGTTTGGGTCGGAGCAGCTACTCCGAGTATCTCAGTCCTTGTGGTAGAGATAACCGGCGATAATGGTCGGGACAAATCCTTTGCGTTGAAAAAATCAAGCAAGGACGGCACTTTGCCAGCCTCGATCCATCTGAGATTTCCCTTTCGTACGCGATCGATGCGCAGTAATGAGCCGTCAGCGATCCACGCCGTCATCTCATCGAACCGGGCCTCAAAAACATCACCGCCGGTTTCAACCTGCCATATTTCCTGATTTGCTTCCGTGTTCATGGTTCATTTAGGCCACCAATCTCTCGGGGATCGTCTCCTTGAGTTGCGCCGATTGAGCCTCGGCAGCCCGGATGGGTGCTAGTTGACGAACGATACCGTTGGCGACTTCGCCGGCATCGCATGCAGCTATCAGTGCTTCTACTACGTCGGATTGATAGCGCGTTCCGACAAAACTTCGCAGCCTATCCAAGGCCGGTTGCAGTTCCATACCCTTCGAATACGGCCGGTCGATGGTCATCGCGTCGAAAGTGTCCGCTACCGAGACGATCTTTGCCTGGAGCGGTATCTGATCACCGGTCAGGCCTTGCGGGTAGCCTTTTCCGTTCACCATTTCATGATGCATATACATTCCCGGCAGGAATGCTTTCATCGCCGGTATCTGCGACATGATCTTGTAGCCCTTTTGCGGATGGGTCTTCATGATCTCAAATTCTTCTTCGGTCAATGCTGCGGGCTTTTTCAGGATCGCGTCGTCCACAGCGATCTTGCCCACGTCGTGCAAGAGTGCACTGATCCGTAAAGTTTCGAGCTCTTCGGCATCAAGTTCCATCCGCTTTCCGATCGCCACCGAGATTCGTGATACACGTTCCGAATGGCCGCGTGTGTATTTATCCTTTCCGTCGATCGCTGCGGCGAGTGCCTTTACCGTCCCGACAAATAGCTCGCGGTTATCCTGTGCAGCCTTTGCAAGATTTGCGATTTGCTCCTCGATCTTGCCGCCCATCAGGTTAAAAGTTTCGGCCAAAGTTCCTATTTCAGTGATGTTACCTGTATCGACTCTGGCCGAAAAATCCCCCGAAGCAATCTCCTTAGCGGCAACCACAAGCCGTAAAAGCGGAGCGGTCATATAGCGTGAAAGAAAAAGACCCGCTACAAGAGCAAAAACAGCAAAAGCCATGCTAATCAACCACGTCTGGGTCCGCATTTCGCCAACTGAGGCCAATGCCCGGTCTTCGTCCTGCATTGTAAATACGCCAAAGTTGTAACCGTCCGCGACATTTGCGGTCGAGTAGGCCCCAATCATTTCGTGACTTTTTCCGTCGTAGGTGGCGGTAAATGGAACAAGGGCGGACTGCACCTGGAGACCCGATTCGATCCATTCCTGTACTATTTTGAGGTCGCCCATCGGCTTACGTGCGGCCGTGAGCGACGCATCCGGATGAAAGAACGTTTGGCCATTCTTATCTACCACAAAGATTATCGGCAAGCCCGCATTCCACAGATCCGCCTCTTTTGCAGAAGCGACCCCAACTACGCTTTGCGAAACCGTCTGGAGGGAGGTTACGGCAACTATCGTCGCAACATTTACGCCGTCAATACTCACTACGGCCGCGAATGGCATCACCGCAAAACTACCCCCGGTTATCTTTCTCGGTTCGCCGATCGATAGTTTTGTCTTGCCCTGGACTAAGGACATCTCGGTGGCGATAGCCTCCAAATCATCGCGGCTGATCGATTCCGCCCGAAAGACAGAGAGAGAATCTGAATCAATGGGCTTTACATAGAGTGCCAGTAGGTCAGGATTCTCGCGAAGTATTGAGCCAAGCTTGGTTTCAGTCTGGGCCGACGAGATGACGGCAGGATCGTGTGCTAGTTCGAAGGCCGTTGAAAGCCCCGAAACGAGGGACGTCCATCTACGGCCAAACATCTCAATCTGCCGTGCCTTCTCCTGAACGAGTTGTATCTGATAGCGATTCTCGGCGGACCGCAGCTCGCGCCCGCTCTTATCAGATAAAAACCAGCCCGTCAGAACAAGCGGAACCAGCCCGACAAGCAAAAGCGTGGCGACCACAAAAATTATTAGGCTTACTCTTTTAGAACTGGTGGGCATCGGCAGGAAGGCGCAGACGGTAACGCCATCTCTAATACTACAAAAGATACGGCGTAACGGTCAACAAGTTTAAACCTAATTCGGATCCAAAACAGAACTAGAGTTTTTTGACAATAACGAGAGTGATATCGTCGTTCGGTGCGGCTGTGCCCGTAAAGTCAGAAAGGGCAGATTCGACCTTGTCGCGAATGCCGCTTGCGGTGCGTCCGACATTTTGGCTAATGACCTCGGTCAGACGATCCATGCCAAATTCGTCTTCGGCCAAGTTGTTGGCCTCGGAAACACCGTCAGAATATATGAACAAAACGTCCCCGGAATTTAGTTGTGCACTGCCAACCTCATATTCGGCGAAACCCATCAGACCAAGCGGCAAGCCGCTTGATTCGAGAAGTTCTATCGTGCCGTCAGCCCGGCCAATAAGAGGCGGGTTATGACCTGCGTTGATGAAATTAAATCCTCCGGTTGATGTATCAAGCTCAGCAACAAAAAGCGTGATGAAGCGATTTCCGGGGGTATTTTCGGTCAAGTATTCATTCACCGAGGTGACCATCTGCGGTAGCGGTGTTTTGGCGGCGACCTGGCCATGTACCGCAGCATGAAGACTAGACATCAGGAGCGACGCTGAAGTTCCCTTTCCTGAAACATCGCCGAGCGCGACCAACATTTTACCGTCGTGACGATCAATAAAATCATAATAGTCGCCGCCGATCTCATAACAGGAGAACGAAATACCCTGAAACTCGTACCCCTCTACTATCGGTGGCCCTGATGGCTGAAAACGCTGTTGGATCTCGGTTGCAAGAGCGAGCTCACGTTCCATCCGCTCACGGTTGATACGTTCGTCGAGCAGACTGACATTCTCGACGCGGATCGATGCCACCGAGGCAAGAGTCGTAAGAATATCGAGGTGTTCCTCGTTAAAGGTCGACGTGAAGGTTGGCGAATCCGCGTATATCAGACCGAAAACGTGGCGTTCGTCGACGCTTAACGGCACCGCAAGAACAGAACGGATTCCCTGTAGGACGAGTGTCTGGCTCGCAAATCGTGGATCCTGTTGGGCATCCGAGGTCAGCACTGACTTGCCGTTTTCGAGGACCTCGGTCATGATCGCCCGGCTGATTCTGACTTCATTAATCGGTTCGTCCTCGCCGCGCACCCGCGCAACCTTGATCTCCATGCCGTCTTTCGCATTTTCGTTGCGGAGCATGATGACGACGCGCTCCGCCGGCACCGCTTCGAAGACGAGAGATGCGACTTGATTTAGGGTATCATCGAGACCGCCCGATGAAAGTAAAGCCACACCCACTTTACTAATCAAACCTAAGAGATTGGTTCGGCTCGATAACGAAGATTCAAAAATCTCAGTCGTTGGATTTTTCCGACCCATCAACGAGATTGTTTTGGACGGATCCAGAGCCTCCGTAGCGTCCGCGATCAGCGTGGAACTGATCGCTTTTGGAGCCCGGCCTTCGTCGTCAAATAGTATGCGGGTTTCCCCGATCTGGATCTCGCCGCCCGAATATAAAGGTAACGGAGCCTGCACTGGCGCTCCATTAAATTTCGTGCCATTTGCAGAACCTAGGTCAGATAACCAAAATGAATCACCCTCCTGACGCACCTCGGCGTGAAGACGAGAGGCAAATGCATCAGGAATACAGACATCGCTGCGGGCGGAGCGGCCGATCGTTGTTCGCAAGCGATCCAGCGGAATTCTGTCAGTCGTGCCATTTGGATGGGTGACAAGTAAAAGGGCCATAAAAATTTTATGATTGCTTTCGTCGTCCTCGAACCACGATCGTCCCAGCAACAAAATCGTGAAGCGACCTTCCGCTTGAATTCACAGCCGAAATTAGGAACCCGAGGCCAAGCGTTAGGCACGTGAGCAAATAACCAACGATATTGCGTCGCACGATACCGACGATGCCAACGTACGTGCCGTCGATATTGAGTATCGTCAGTCCGGCGAGCATTTTTCCGATCGTTTGCCCTCGAAACAGAGGCAAGGCAAGAAAATTGAGCAGCCAAAAAATGATACCAAGCGTCCAGACAGATGTTCCTAGCTTTATGTTGGCTCCCGGGTCGCCGAATGTACTTTCCCACATCAGCCATCCGATAGGAACCACAAGAAGCACTATGTAATCGACAAACAGCGCGGCACACCTCAGAAAGAAGGGAGCCTTAAGCAGTGCCGGCGAAAAATTTACCGCCTTTTCCGTTTTGGGAACTGTCGAAGACGTCGTCATTGTTTGAGCAGTAGGTGCCATAAAAATTTAGTTTACACGAAAACTCAACGTCGTATCACCGACCCGCAAAACATCGCCGTTCGTCAACACGTGAGGCTGATGCGGCTGAAGCCGGTGTGTTTCGGATCGGGCCCACTCTTGCTCGCGGACGAGCAAAACGGTTCCGTTGGACGATCCAAGGTCCTCGACGAGAAATTTTTCGCCATCGCGCCAGATGCGTGCGTGGCGACGCGAGATCTTAGTATCGGGGTCGAAACGAGAAAGATCGACATCCGGAAAAATATTTGCGGTTGGGTCGCGTCTGCCAAGCAGGTTATCGGATTTCTCAAGCGAAAACGCGGGTGGATCAAGTTCGCCGGTGCCATCGATAACGAGCTTTGCTGTAGACGACCGATTAGAATATATCTCCGAATGAACGCCCTGCTGAGCGATGGGCTGTTTTGCCCCGCAAAACGCACAGAACATATCAGACGCAACGATCCGTTGTCCACAAAACCCGCAAAAAACAATCTGATTTGCGAGACTTACCGCCGCCGGTATCGCAGAAATACCATAAGTAATATTTCCGCGTTTTAAGTTTTCAAGATGATCGCTGAGGACTTGACGCATCTCGGCCGAGCTCGAAAAACGGCTCTCAACATTGTATTCGACCGCCCGCATCAGGATGCTCTCAATCTGATCGGACAACTGGGGATTTATCTGTCGAGGGCGCGGATTTTTTTGAAAATCGAAGATCAGCAGCGGATTATTCTGTGGATCGGCCCCTGTTAAAAGGTGAAACATTGTCGAGCCAAGACTGTAAATGTCAGAGCGTGGTTCAACATTGCCGCTGAAAAGCTCCGGCGGAGCATATCCCATTGTTCCGACTGCGGTCACGCCTTTTTCTTGTGCCTGATTTATCGATCGTGCAATTCCAAAATCTATTAACATAATACGACCCGTTGCCCCGTCGAGCATAAGGTTTGACGGTTTAAGGTCGCGATAAACAATTGTTGTAGGGAGGCCATGAAGATACGCAAGGACATCGGTAACCTGAACCGCCCATTCGGTAACCGTTTTTTCGTCGATACGACCGCCCGCCGCGGCGCGGAGTCTTGCCGCAAGATCGCCGCCCGAGATATATTTCATCACTAGGTAGAAACGGCACTCTTGCTCATCAAAGAAGTAATCGTAAATCGTCGGAATCGATGGATGATCCAGCGTTGAAAGAATCATCGATTCCCGCTTAAAGTCCTCGACCGCCTTTTGCTGCTGTTCCTCCTCGATGCTCGACTGGACCATCTCCTTGACGGCGCGCTCGACACCACCGAGATTTTTATCAAGCGATAGATAAACGGCCCCCATGCCGCCGCCGCCGATCTTGCGGACGATCTCGTACCGGGCGTTTAATACGGTTCCAACAGCAAGTGTTTTGAGGCCCGGACGCTTCCCGTCCGTATCAGAACCGATCGAATGTGAGGTTTCGCCTCCATTCGTCGACGGATCATCGGCCTTGAGATCGCCGGATGGCTCAACCTGATCAGGATGGTAAGGTGTTTCTCCTTCAACCCGCGTCACCCTTTCAGTGGTCTGCGGCATATCAGACGAGACTGGTTCAAGAGAGTCTGCGATTTTATTTTTCGAAGAAAGCGGTGACACCTCGCCCTCGCTGCCGATTGGCAAGGCGTCGAGTGATGTACCGCACTGCGGACAGACTAGAGCATTTTCGGCGGTTTCGGAACCGCAGTCGTGACACAAAGTCATTATAGTTTTCGGGACAATAAAAAGTCGCTTAGTGCATTACCTGAAAGCGTAAGAAAGTCTTTCCTACGATCACTTCGTCACCATCGTTGAGAATCTCGGTATTTCCGGGCAATAATCGCCGTCCACGGTTAACATACGTCCCATTAGTTGAGCCAAGGTCCTCAATATAATACGAACCATTGTTTCGCCGAATCCGGGCATGACGCCGCGAAACCTTGGCGTCCGAATCAAATGCATCAAGATCGACATCGGGAAAAACACCGTTGTCAGCGTCCCAACGGCCAATCGTAGATTCGTCGGTTACCAATCTGAATTCTGTACCTGGTGCGTCGCCGCGTTCAATCACAAGAACAGCATGGGCATTTCCAGGCTTGCTTTCAATGGCCCTTTGTAAGTTGTGGGGATCTTCGAGTGAAAAGACGGCTGCCGGTATATCGACGGAGGTTGCGCTGACAGGTCTTGATACCGAGCCAACAGGTGAAGGCGGGACGTACGCCGGTGGTAGAGCTTCGACTTCATGCACGGCCGCGGCAAGACGCACTCCGCATTCATCGCAAAACCGGGACGTGTCCAAGTTTGAAGAATTGCATGTTGGGCATTTGATCATTTTATTGATTGCTCGCACTTTCACGCGAAAAGCACATTAAGGGACAAGCTAACATTCTACCTTCTATTCTTGTCTTCGTAAATCCTAATTCCAATGGACATTTACGTCAAATGTTTAGCTTCTGTTCTCGGTTCGCCAAAGTGTTTATCGACCTTATTCATTTTTTTGAAACTATGACAAAAATAGCGTCGTAATACTGGCTTGATACGACAACACGCAAAACATTTCGTTATACTCTGTAAAGAGAAATTTTTCGCTGAGAGGGACTGAAAAATATGGCATTGAGCCGTAAAACTAAGATCATCATTGGTGCGGCGGCAGCCGTATTGGTTCTGATCATTATTATTGCAAGTATCTTTGCGACACGCACAGACACGCCTGAGGTGACTATCGTCAAGGTCGAAACCCGAAAGGAGCTTCGCTCTACCGTGACATCATCGGGGGAGGTTAGGCCGATCCAGTTTATGAATCTTACGAGTGAGGTTCAGGGACGTATCGAGGAAATCTATGTCAAAGAAGGCGATCAGGTCACCAAGGGCCAGCCGCTCGTGCGCCTTGATCCCAATCAGCTCCAGTCGAGCACGGACGCCCAGCTCGCCGCCTTTCAGGGCGCCCAGGATGACGTTCGGGTTTCACAGTCTCAGGTAGCGGCCGCGCAAAACAGCCTTGCACAATCCCAGCAGCAATATAATGTGGCGTTGGTCGCGGTCGACACGGCGCGTCAGCAGGTCGTTTCGGCCCAGACCGACGTTGACAAGGCTCAGGTCGAGGTAAATGCTGCTACGAGGGAAAAGGGGCGAAACGCAAAGTTATTGGAAAGTGGTGTCATCTCGCGTCAGGTTTACGACGAATCGAATGACCGTCTTCAAAACGCGCAGGCATCACTCAATACAGCCAAAGCTAATCTTGCCTCACGGCAACTTGGAATCAAAGACGCACAAGCGCGACTGAGTCAACAGGCTATTGCCATCCGTGATTCACGACGGGCTGTTGATACCGCAAATCTGAATGTGTCATCTAGTCAGTCGCGGGCTAACCAGCAATCGGCAAATTTGCGCGGCACACGTAGCCAGCGTGACAAGACTATGCAGTTTGCTCCGATCAATGGCGTTGTTGCCGAGATACCGTCAAAGGTCGGAACCTTTGCTGTCGCGAGTCTTTCGTCTACAGCTCTGATGACAATAGCCGATATGTCCACCGTCAACGTCGAGGTTAAGGTTGACGAGACATCTATCGACAAGGTTGCGGTCGGTCAAAAAGCGAAGATCAAGGTCGACGCATTTGGCGATAAAGAAATTGTAGGTGAGGTGACCCAAAAGACACCGCTCGCGGTCGGCAAATCACAGACGAACGGCGGTCTCTCCACTAATATCAACGTACAGGAAGCAAAAGAATTTCGTGTCGTTATCGAGCTCAAGGATCTCCCTGATGACATAAAAACGGGCCTTCGTCCGGGAATGAGTGCGACTGCTGAGATCACTACAAAGGTTGTCAACGATGTGCTCGCAGTTCCGCTTCAGGCCGTCATTGAAAAAAAGCCTGACGGCCAACCTTCTCCGACGATCCAGGGCGATTCTCCGGCAACGGCTGACAAACCTAAAATGATCACCGGCGTTTATATCCTCGACGGAAATAAAGCAAAATTTGTCGAAGTGGAAACGGGCATTATAGGTGAATCCGACCGCCAGATCCTGACAGGCCTTAAAGAGGGCAACGAGGTTATTACCGGTCCGAGCCGTGTACTCAATACTCTTAAGGATGGAGCCGTGGTCAAGAAGCAGGTCAAAAAGGAAGGCGATAATTCGAATAAATCGTAGTTCGGAGTCTTAGTTTCAAGTTGACTTTGGGCGCCGATCTTCTATTTCCCGTCAAGCTCCGCAACTCCGGACCAGATTTATGTACAGATTTATGGAAGAAGAAAACGGCAATGGCAACCCGCACGAACTACCGCCCCATTTAAAAGATGAAACGCTCATCAGCATGCGAAACATTTGGAAGACATATCAAATGGGCAACGAGGAGCTGCATGCCCTACGCGATGTTTCGTTTGAAGTAAAGAGAAACGAATATTTAGCGATCATCGGTCCGTCTGGTTCGGGAAAATCAACATTGATGAACCTTATCGGCTGTCTTGATTCCCCCACAAAAGGTGAGTATTGGATCAACGGCAATCTAGTTTCCGACATGTCTGATGACGAGCTCGCACGGATCCGCAATAAAGAGATCGGATTTGTTTTTCAGACCTTTAATCTATTGGCCCGGGCGACGGCTCTGCATAATGTGGAGCTTCCACTGATATACGCAGGAATGAGGTCCGGCGAACGCCACGACCGTGCCCAGGCAACGCTCGCGTCTGTCGAACTTGGCGACCGTGTCATGCATCGCCCAAATGAGCTTTCCGGCGGTCAGAGGCAGCGTGTCGCAATTGCACGAGCCCTGGTAAATAATCCATCAATTCTTTTGGCTGACGAACCTACAGGAGCTCTCGATTCGAAAACCAGCGTCGAGATCATGCACCTTTTTGAAAAACTCCACGAGGACGGCAATACGATCATCCTTGTTACGCACGAACCGGACATTGCTGCCCGTGCCCACCGAGTGATTACGATCCGCGATGGGCGTATCGAAAAAGACGAACGCCTAAAATAATGGAGACTGTACCCATTTACGTTTCGATCGTTTTCATCTTGACGACGTTTGCCTCGGTCGGATTTCTCATCCAGGCAATGAAAGCAGCCGGGACCAGGTCTTTGCCATCCAGAATTTTATTTTTTCTTCTTCCGCTTTGGATAATCTTTCAAGCCGTTCTCGCGATGGGCGGCTTTTACCTTAACTCAAGCTCGGTGCCGCCGCGACTGGTGCTTTTTGGCGTACTTCCTGCAATTATTACGATTGCTGCGTATTTTATCTTCTTTCGCGATACCTTTATCGACCGGATCCCATTGCGTCTTTTGACGATCTTACATATCGTGCGAATACCGGTTGAGATCGTTTTGATCTGGTTATTTTTCGCGGGTCAGGTGCCGCAATTGATGACATTTGAGGGGCGGAATTTTGATATTCTTTCGGGAATACTAGCACCAATTGTCTATTTGGCCGCTTTTCGCGGCGGATCAACAAATAGATGGCTCCTAATCATTTACAATATATTTGGTCTTCTGCTGCTGGCGAACATTGTTTCTATCGCGGTCATGTCGCTTCCGTCGCCGTTGCAGCAGCTCGCTTTTGACCAGCCCAATCGCGGGGTTCTATATTTCCCTTTCATTTGGCTGCCGACAATAATCGTTCCGCTTGTGCTGTTCAGCCATATCGCGGCCCTTTGGAAACTCTCACGCTCAAAGCCAGGCTAATATCACGTATCTGATAAACTCTTTTTACCGGTTTTCGTAGTATATTTATGATTCGCGGCAGGTCAGTTAATGAACCTTACTGAAACACTAAAACTCGCCTTTTCTGCTATATGGGCGCATAAGTTGCGGTCATTCCTCACATTGCTGGGAATGATCATCGGCGTCACCGCCTTTATGGTGGTGCTATCGCTGTTGCAGGGTTTTAACACCTATGTAGATGAAAAGATCGCAGGTATTGGCTCAAATTCCTTTACTGTACGCCGTTTTAGCTTTGATGATTTTAAGGATACGGACACGGTCGCCGCAGCACAGCGTCGCAATAAAGAGCTGACATTCGACGAACGCGATTTCATCCGCGACCGCGCCCAGTTGATCGATAAGATCGGTGCAAAAGCGGGGAATATGCAGCGTGAGGTCAAACGAGAGAGTGAGACGCTGCGCGATGTCTCGATCACCGGTGCCGAGCCGATCACCGGCGAGATCGACAAATTGGATATAGCTCAAGGGCGTTTCTTCTCCACCCCTGAAAATGACAATGCTGTCCGGGTCGCCTACATCGGAAAGGATGTCGCTACAAAGCTGTTTCCGCAGGAAGACGCCCTCGGTCAGGAGATCACAATATCCGGTATACCTTACCGCATCATCGGAATACAGACTGCAAAAGGAACTGTCTTTGGCCAGCCGCAGGATAATTTTGTGACGCTTCCGATCAAGACTTTTGGTGCGGCGTTTGGCGGCTTGACTCGGCAGCGGGCACCTTATTTTGTAGTTACCGCCAAAAATGACAAAGTTTTTAATGATGCGGTTGAAGAAGTCCGGACTCTAATGCGTATTAAGCGCAAACTCGAATTTGGTGAAAAGGATACTTTTGGCATATTGACGCCGGATGCGATCACCGGTATCAGGGATCGGATTTTGGGGCCAACTTTTATCGTTATTATCGCCGTCCCGCTGATCGCTCTAATAGTCGGTGCGATTGTTATTATGAACATCATGTTCGTCTCAGTGACAGAACGAACGAAGGAAATCGGTATCCGCAAAAGTCTTGGTGCCCGACAGGTTGATATTCTGCGGCAGTTTCTTTTGGAGAGCGCTACGCTATCGGCGATTGGCGGGACGATCGGTCTTATCTTCGCAGAATTACTAGGAATTGTTATCACGGCCTTTGTTTTTCCGACACGGATACCTCTTTGGTCGGCAATATTTGCAATAGCCGTTTCGGGCGGCGTAGGGATTTTGGCAGGACTTTTTCCGGCTTGGAGAGCAGCGAGGCTTGATCCTATCGAAGCACTGAGGGCAGACTAATGGCGTTACACCAACTTACAGGGCCGTTTTACGAAAACTTTAAAATGGCGTTCGATACGATGCGCGGCAATAAATTGCGCTCCTTCCTGACTATTATAGGAGTCGTGGTGGGGGTGATCACCGTCATGCTGATTTCTTCGATCATCAGCGGGATCAACGTCGCTGTCGAGAAAGAGGTCGAATCGTTTGGCACCCGCTCGATCTTTCTATACAAGATGGATATCGGCATCCGCACGACGGCGCCCTCCCGCGAGGAGCGAATGCGAAAGCCACTGACTATGGAGGACGCGGCCGCTATCGCAAAACTTCGGTCGGTTGAGGTCTCAGTGCCCTTTCTCGATATATCAAACAATTTTTTCGGACAGAAGATAAATGTAACAGGAAAGAACGGCAAAACTTCTACGTCCGTGCAGCTTCAGGGTACACTGCCGGAGGTCGATAAGGCCCCTGGCGAGGTTTTGATCGACGGGCGGTGGTTTTCGCAATCGGAAAACGATGTTAAGGCAAAAGTTTGCGTCATTGGTGATTTTGTCCGCGAATCCTATTTTCCCTACGAATCACCTCTTGGCCAAAGTATCGATGTGGGAGGACAGGAGTTTCGTATTATCGGCTTGCTCCAAAAGCGCGAGCAACTTTTTGGCGGCGGCGGCGGCAATAACGATCAAACAAACGTAATTTACATGCCGATGGGAACAGCCCTCACACTTAAGCCAAACGCTGACGATCTGTTTATTTTAACCGTCGCCCGCGAGGGGCAACTCGAAAAAGCGAAGGATGATGTTCAGGACGCATTGAGGATTCGCCGTCAGGTGAAATCCGGGGATAAGAATAATTTTGCAATGGAAACGGCGGCCAGCCTGGTTGATCAATTTAAAGCAATAACCGGTGGCGTTTTCCTTGCAATGGTCGTAATTTCGTCGGTCGGGCTTTTGATCGGAGGTATCGGTGTAATGAACATCATGCTCGTTTCCGTAACCGAACGAACCCGTGAGATCGGTATCCGCAAGGCGATCGGGGCAAAGCAAAGTGATATACTGCTGCAATTTCTTATCGAAGCCGCCACATTGACCGGATTCGGCGGCATTGTCGGCTTGCTAATCGGATGGTTACTGACATTTCTTGTTCGACTATTATTCCCCTCTTATGTGCCGCTTTGGGCGCCTATCCTCGGATTTGGAGCCAGCGTTCTTATCGGTATAGTTTTCGGGCTGTTCCCGGCATGGAAAGCAGCCCGTCTCGATCCTATTGAAGCCTTGAGATACGAATAGTTTTGACCTTAACCGGCCTGTTTTGCGGTTAATGTCTGCCCCGCGTGCTTAGCTAATAAAACTCGGGAATAAGACTGCCATCGCAACCCCGAGCAAAATAAATAGCACGTAGACGCCGACCGCTGCACTCCAGCCGATAGTTCCGGTCACATTTTCGCCGGTGTTTTTTAGACCTATCGCATTCATCCATACCCAATAAAACGCGATCAGACTAAAGGCCCCAAGAAGAGTGAAAATTACGGGACTCTCCGATGCTTTAACAAGAAAGCTAAGGTTGTCTTGAATTAGTGTTTGTTGCCCGAGAATCGGGTGGACATCGGTTGGGTCTTTGATAAATAAAACGATAGTATTCAGCACAAAGCGGATCACGGCTACTGGAAAGCTGGCATATATGGCCGCCGAAAACGCTTGCCAAAAGTTAAGCTTGCCGCCCATAGCCATCGCGAAAAGTAAAAAGATCAGCGCGAGAAATGTATAACCGATCACGGACCAAGCAAAGCCTGAGACCGTTTGGCCAGCTTTCATAATAGGATTTTTATTATCGGCGAGAGCTTGAGGACGTCCCTTTTCAACCGAACTTTTTGCCTCCTCGTTACCGCTGATCATCGGCATTTCAAGTGTCTTGTCGATCGCAAAATTAGTGACGCGGTCGGAACCCAAGCGGTACAGAAAGAGATTGGAATACGTCGCTGACAGGATCGTCATGATTAGTAACGCTACCAGCCAACGGGGGTGGCGGCGAAGATTCTTAAAGACATCTCCGGGCGAAAGAAATATGTTGCCAAGCGTGGCCGGTGTTGACATCCGTGGGGATCCCTCGGCGTCAGGTTTCGAGATAAAACTAAGACCAATGACAAGTCCCCCCAAAATGATCAGCATGACACCGGTAACAGTGAGGCCGGGGAATATCTTAATTATCCCCAATATCGTTATGAGTAGACCCAGGACCGCAGATACAATTCCAGCTAATCGATTCATATTTTCCCTCTCAGAAATTGGTTTAAGTATTACAGCACAACTTACGACAACGCTTTTTTAATTGTTTCAAGATTCAGAAGCGGAAGTTTCGTAACCATCCACTCGAATACACGCCGCAAAATGTCCCGGGCCAATCTCTCGGAGCTCGGGTTGGATCCGTGCACATTCGTCGATCGCTATGGGGCAACGTGTACGAAACCGGCAACCCGAAGGTGGATTAATCGGCGTCGGAACATCGCCTTTCAGGACGATGCGATCGCGCTTATGCGTTGGATCGGGTATTGGTATTGCTGAGAGCAATGCTTTGGTATAAGGATGCAGCGGCATCTCGTACAATTCGGCTGCATCGCATAACTCAACGATCTTGCCCAAATACATGACCGCAACGCGGTCCGAAATATGCTCTACTACTGCGAGACCATGAGAAATAAACAAATAGGTCAGCCCAAATTCGTCTTGCAGATCCTGAAGCAAATTGACGACCTGCGCCTGCACAGAGACATCGAGGGCCGAGACCGGCTCGTCGCAAATAATAAGTTTTGGATTGAGGGCAAGCGCACGGGCGATGCCGATTCGCTGACGCTGACCACCCGAAAACTCGTGCGGGTAGCGATCGGCATATTTAGGGTCAAGGCCAACCCTTTGCAACAGATCGGCGACGCGTTCATTTTGCTCAAACTTGCCGCCAATCTGATGTATTTTTAGTGGCTCTGAAACTATAGAACGGATACTCAAACGCGGATTTAGACTCGCGTAAGGATCTTGAAATATGATTTGCATCTCCCGCCGCAAGGCCTGCATTTCCCTGTTCTGCAAACCAATGATGTTTTTTCCTTGAAAAAGGACTTCGCCGCTTGTCGGCTCGTGCAATCGCAACAAACAACGGCCGACCGTCGATTTTCCACAGCCCGATTCGCCCACCAGACCGAGCGTTTCACCGTGTGTGAGGTGGAACGAAACATCATCCACCGCTTGGACAACATCACTACTGCCTTCTACGGGAAAATGCTTCACGAGATTGCGAATCTCAATTAATGGGATGGCCGACGCTTCGGTTGCAGGTGCCGTCATAAATTCCTACGCCCCCAATTCGGCGGTCAGGGTTTTTTCCCTTGCGATATCAAATTTTCGCTTTTCATCGTGAAGTACGCAACGCACCTTTACGCCGTTTGACAATTCTGTCAGGGGTATCTCGCCTTCAATGCAAATATCCATCTTATACTCACAGCGGGGCGCAAAATGACAGCCAAATGGAAGATTTGTCGGGCTTGGCACCGTGCCCTCGATAGTTTTAAGACGCTCGGCCTTTAGACTGCCGGCGCCGGTCAATTTAGGCACCGACCGAAGCAACCCTCGCGTGTAGGGATGCTTAGGGTCAGCAAACAGTTCGTCAACATCCGATTCCTCAACGATCTTGCCTGTGTACATAACGCAAACTCGGTCGGCAACCTCAGCAACCACGCCGAGGTCGTGGGTGATGAGCAAGATCGCCAGTTTACGCGAAATACGAAGCTCATTTAAAAGCTCGAGGATCTGCGCTTGGATCGTCACGTCCAAAGCGGTCGTCGGCTCATCCGCAATAAGCAATGCCGGATCACACGCGAGGGCCATTGCGATCATTACACGTTGGCGCATTCCGCCGGAAAGTTGGTGAGGATAATCGGCTGCCCGGCGCTCGGGCGAAGGTATCGAAACCTCTTTCATAGCCGCAACGGCCGCTGCCCACGCCTCTTTCTTATGGAGATTTCGATGAAGCCTCAATGCCTCAGCGATCTGCTCGCCAACCGTAAAAACCGGATTAAGCGACGTCATTGGGTCTTGAAAGATCATCGCAATATCGTCACCGCGGATCTCTCGCATTCGTTCCTCACTCGCGACTGTCAAATCTTCGCCCTTAAATTTGATCGAACCATTCGTGATCCTGCCCGGAGGTGAAATCAGGCGCATAATCGAAAGTGCCGTAATCGATTTGCCGCAACCCGATTCTCCAACGAGCCCGAGAAGTTGTCCCTCCGCGATTTGAAAGCTCACGCCATCGACCGATCTCACGAGGCCGGCCCGCGTTGGAAATTGTGTGCGAAGATTTGTAACTTCGAGCAGTTGGGGCACTTTGGTATCGACTAAGACTCTTAAGAACGAACTTTACAGAATTCAGCTTTCAAAGTGTACCCTAAAATATTTCAAGAAAGAAGTTAGGGCGACTCCTGCATTTTCGACTTTCAGAAGGCAACTAAATCCGTCGCTTTTTCCTCAAATGGATGTTATTCTTTTTTGAGTATATTACAGTCCGCAAACACTAATCCTCTAGGAGACCTACATACGTGAAATTAAGCAATACACGCCTTTTAGCCTTCTTGGCAATCCTTTTTATCTCGACTTCGATCGTATCCGCGCAGGTTACGTCGACGGCGGCCAAGGTGGGGCCTAACCGCGCTGCATCGCCGGCTAAAACGACAGACGCTAAAAAGGTCACCGTCGAGGCGGTTCAAAGCGATTTCAAAGAGGCCCTTTCGGTGATCGAGGGCAATTACGTCGGCGGCAAAAAGCTCGATTACAATGAGGTAGCTAAATCATCGATCGACTCGATGCTACATACGCTTGATCCTCATTCGAACTACTTCGATGCAAAGGAATTTGAGCAGTTCATGACCGATCAGAGCTCGAAATATTTTGGGATTGGGGCGACTATCGGCGATCTCAGCGATGCGGACGGAAAAGTTCTTTCCACATACATAAAGGCGACCTTTGACGGGGCACCGGCAAATAAAGCGGGCCTTCGTTACGGTGACAAAATTGTTAGTTTTACCGGGCAGCGCGTGATGCCTGACGGAAAGATTGTCGAGGTCAAGGATGTATCGATGCTTGGAAGGCCGTTCAGCGAGGTCCGTTCTTATCTGCGCGGGCCGGAGGGTACGACCATTCACCTCACAGTCCAGCACCTGGCTACCGGCAAGCAGGAGACAGTAGACATCGTCCGTGCGGGTGTGCCGCAGCCGTCGATCAGCGAGGTCTATATGATAAGGCCTAGCGTTGGTTATATGGCGATGCGCGGCGGTTTTAATCAAACGACGTCTGGCGAGTTCATAAAAGGCCTGCGTGACCTTAAGGCGGCCGGAATGCAGCAGTTGGTGATTGATCTACGTGATAATCCCGGTGGTTTGGTCTTCGAGGCAGTCAAGGTAGCGAATACATTTTTATCGAGCGGCCAGAGAATAGTCACGCAGAAAGGCCGGGTGACAGGCACAAATGAAATTTACGATGCGCAAAATCGGAGCCCGGACCGCTCGCCGATCGTAATGCTGGTCAATCGAGGTACCGCGTCCGCCTCGGAGATCTTTGCCGGTTCGATGCAGGACCATGACCGGGCGCTAATCGTCGGCGAGACGACATTTGGCAAGGGCCTTGTGACTTACCCCTTCCGGCTTGATTACGGATCGATGCTGCTGTTGACCATTGCGAAATACGAGACGCCTTCGGGACGGCAGGTTCAACGCGATTATTCAAATGGCGATATATACAGCTATTTGTACGAGGGCGGCAGCCTGCGTGATGATAACGTCGAGACCGTAAAACTGAAAGGTCCCGAAAGCAAAACGGATATTGGCCGCACGGTTTACAGCGGCGGCGGCATCAACCCCGACGTTACAATAAAGCCTAAAACGATACCGATCGAACGGGCACGTTTTCAGCAAAAGCTCGCTAATCCGGTTTTTGCGTTCGCCCTTGATCTGGTTGCGGGACGTGCGGACGGCTTTGGGGCCTACAAGGTCGAGAAGCCAATAGCCTTTGAGTACGACATTAAAACGTCGGACTTTCCGATAGATGAACGGCTTTTCCAGGCATTCAAGAAATTTGCGGGCGAGGGGTATAAATTTACGCCAGCACAGGTGGATCGTGAGCGGGAGTTTGTCGAACGAACCCTTCGTTCGGAGCTTGTAACCGCTGCATACGGTTCTCAGACATCTTTTCAGGTTTTCAACGAATACGACGATCAGCTTCTAAAGGCCATCGAGTTGTTGCCGCAGGCGAAGCAACTTGCAACTCAAGGCGAGAAAGCGAGAATGACCGCTTCAAAGCCAACGGCGGTGGAAAATTAATCCGTCCTTAGTATGAAGAGCACAAAGCCTGGACTAATAGGTTTGGGCTTTTTCCTTTGCCACTAAAAAAGCCATCGAATGAGATAGTAGAAACCGAATCCAAGCCCTACTAGGATCGCTAGAAATAGAACGATTAATGCTCCGACGACGATCTTAAATTTTTTATAACGATTTTCGTCCGGCGGCGAAAGCTGGTTTTGCGGAAAATATGGCGGTGGACGGTTCATTTTCTTAGTTAGTCAGTAGTCGATACTGAACCCGTAGCGTACCAGTTTAATGTCACGGTATCAAACAAAGGCTCGATCATTCGCTCAGATCTTACCTCCGCCTACCGACTAACTTCCGGCTTTTTCCGTTACCTCGGCAGCGGCTGCTCAAGATTTGCCAATCCATACGCCAAAACCGCCATCACCGACCCCACCTCGGCAAGCTGTTTTGAATCTATCTTATCGAAAGTATCGGCGGCCGTGTGGTGAAAGTTAAAATATGTCCTCTGATCAAACCACGGCGCAAACGATGGAACGCCCGCCGTCGTCATAGCCCCGATATCCGCTCCGACGCCACCAGGCTGAAGCTGAACTTGTGCCGCTCCTTGATCGAGCAGAATTTTTGAAATGGGGGCGAAAAATGGTAATGCTTCCGCCTTACCCGCAAAATAGAATCCGAGCGGGTGCGACGCCCCGAGATCGCTCTCGATTGCCGCGAAATGCTTTCCAAAATTGGCCTTTTGTTCGTCAGCGTAACCCTTACCACCAGCGCCGCCGTTTTCTTCGTTCATAAAAGCAATGATCCGAATGGTTCGCTTTGGCTTCAGTTTGAGAAAATTGACTAAAAAGCCGACCTGCATTGACACAGCTACGCCGGCCCCGTCATCAAGTGCTCCGGTGCCAAGGTCCCACGAATCGAGATGCCCGCCGACTACCACGATCTCATCCGGCTTTTCGCTGCCTCTGATCTCGCCGATAACGTTGTAGCTCGTTGCATCTGGGAGTGTTTCCGGAGTGATAGTAAAATGGACGCGGACATTTCCCATGCCGGCGAGATAGGCAAGCGTTTCGGCGTCCTCAAATGTAACTGCCGCTGCCGGGATCCTCGCGACTGCGGAGTCGTATCCCATTGCGCCAGTGTGAACAAGCCTATTTTGCGAACCGCCGGCTGACCTGACAAGTACCCCGATCGCACCAAACCGGGCAGCCGCAACGGCTCCGTTAAACCGATACTGAACCGCCTGACTATAAGCCGCTCCGCCAAAACCGCTATCCTGCAAGTCGCGGTCAAATTTATTGTTAAAGAGTACGATCTTTCCTTCGATCCTCCCCCGTCCGAGCTTTTCCAACTCGTCGAAACTGTTAACTACGATCACATCAGCCGTCAAACCTTGCTCGGGTGTAGCGATGCTGCCGCCAAGTGCGGCAAGCACTATTTTTTGAGTCGTGCCCGGCGCCATTCCCTCAAATTGAACGATCTCGCCGGTCTCCTTTCCTCTGACCCAATGCGGAACGGTCACCTTTTGAAGACGCACTTCGAGTCCGGCCTTTCGCATTTCATCCGCAACGTACTCTACGGCCTTGGCCGCCTGCGGCGAACCTGTGAGGCGAGGACCTATATTATTTGTCAGATGAGCGAGGCGTCGATATGCATAATTGCTCTCCAACGCCGATTTCTGTAGCTTTCCAAGCTCGGTAATCGTCTTGGCACTATAGAGTGTCGGAGTAGGCTTGGGTTGCTGTGCAAAAGCGGGCAGGTAAACAAAAATGCAGACTACGAAGAAAATAGATTTTTTCATGGTTTCATCTTATCCGAACCATTCAAACTCACAAAATTCTATGCAATAATGGTAGATACTTTCCGATACCTACTTTTTGGGGACACTTTATGAAACGCACACTAGTCATTTTGGGTTTCGTGATGCTATTGGCATCAGCCGGCAGCGCGCAGCTTACTTTCAACATCAACGACCTTATCAATATAAAGCGAGTCGGGGACCCGCAGCTTTCGCCGGATGGCAAAACCGTTGCGTATACCATTGGCATCGTTGATAAAGGGGCCAATAAGACCCTCAACCAGATTTACACGATGGTTGCCGACGGCAGTAAGCAAAAACAGATCACAAACGGCTCAGCCTCCAGCTCTGCACCGCGTTGGTCGCCCGATGGCAAATGGCTCGCATTCACGACCGGCGGTCAGATATGGGTAATGAAGCCCGACGGTTCCGACCGAAAGCAGATCACGAAGATCTCAAGCGGAGCTAGTGGACCGGTTTGGTCGTCCGACGGAAAATGGATCGCGTTCGGATCAGACGTTTATCCCGAATGCCAGTCCGATGATTGTAATAAAGGTGAAGACGAAAAAGCCGAAAAGAGTAAAGTGCAGGCGCACGTCACCGAGCGTTTGCTTTTTAAGCACTGGGTCGAGTGGCGCGAACGCAAGAGAACTCATGTTTTTGTTGTTTCGAGCGCAGGCGGGACGGCTCGCGACGTGACACCGGGCGATTTTGATTCGCCGCCGTACGCAGCCGCGACGGGCGTCGATTATGCTTTCTCACCGGACGGGTCGAGCATTGCCTATTTGAGAAACCCGGATAAGATCGAGGCGACCTCAACAAATAGCGACATTTACATTCAGCCATTGAACGGCGGAACCGCAAAAAATATTACAGCCTCCATGAAAGGTTATGACGTCTCACCGATGTATACGCCTGATGGCAAGTATTTGCTTTTTCGATCACAGGCGAGGGCAGCATTCGAGGCAGACCGCTGGCGAATAATGCGTTATGACGTGCAAAGCGGCGAGATAGCTGACCTTTCAGCCACATTTGACCAGCAGGTTGACGAAATGACGATCTCGCCGGATAGTAAAACCGTTTACTTTGTTGCCGGAGAACGTGGCCGCTCGCCGATATTCAGTCTACCGGTCGATCGGATCGCTGATCACAAAGAAATGGTTGTAGGCGGCGTTTCAGCAAACGGCCTCAATGTATCGCCTGATGGAAAGGTTGTATTTGTTGCAAGTTCGATGAATGCACCCGCGGAGATCATGAGTGTAAATACCAATGGAACCGGCCTGACGGCACTAACCTCCATTAATGCAGCATCGCTCGCATCATTTGGGCTGCAAAAACCTGAGGAAATGGATTGGAAGGGCGGACTTGGAACAAACGTTCACGGTTTCCTGCTAAAACCAGCTCGGTTTGACCCTGCAAAAAAATATCCGCTCATCGTTCTAATTCATGGAGGCCCGCAGGGGGCCTGGAGCGATAATTGGGGTTACCGGTGGAATCCGCAGGTATTTGCTAATCAGGGCTACGTCGTATTTATGCCGAACCCGCGTGGTTCGACTGGTTATGGCCAGAAATTTGTCGATGATATTTCGGGCGATTGGGGCGGCAAGGCCTACACCGACATAATGAATGGAGTTGCTCAGGTAATAAAGAAGCCTTTTATCGACAAATCACGAATCGGCGCGGCGGGAGCAAGTTATGGCGGATACATGGTTGATTGGCTGCTCGGGCACAACAACGACCCGAGGTTCAAGTTCAAGACGTTTGTCTCGCATGCGGGAGTTTATAACCTTGAAAGCATGGCCACCGCGACCGAAGAGTTGTGGTTTGTAAATTGGGAATTCAAAGGCTTTCCGTGGCAAAACCGCCTCTTGTATGAAAAATGGTCGCCGAATAGATTCGCCGCAAATTTTTCAACGCCGACCCTCGTGACGTGTGGCGAGATGGATTACCGCGTCCCTTACGATCAGAGCTTGCAGCTCTACACGACGCTGCAATTAAAAGGCGTTGACTCAAAACTGATCGTTTTTCCTAACGAAGGACACTGGATTCTAAAGCCGCAAAACTCGGAATTTTGGTATAACAATGTTATGGATTGGTTTGGCAGCCATCTCAAACCGTAGTATCTAACAAATATGAAACTTACAAGGTATATTTCCTTTTCAGCCGCAATGCTTGTTGTTGCGGCTTTTTCCTCGTTTGCTCAGACGGCGCGGCCCGATTTTAACCGTGCCCAATCGTTTGATGTCCAGCATTATACGATTCGAGCTAGCTTTGATCGCTCGAATAAAAAAGTTTTTGGCGATACTACGGTTTCCCTAAAACCAATGAAAGGTGATTTTCGCGTTGTCGAGCTCGATGCGGTCGATTTCACATTCGAATCTGTAAAACTCGATCCGTCCGGTCTCGATCTGCAATACAAAACTTCGTCCAATATGGTCATTGTCACGCTCGACAAAGCCTACGGTCCGGGCGATGTGATCGCTATCCGATTCAAATACACGGTTTCGCCAAAGAAAGGTGTTTATTTTGTAGCGGCGGTCAATGTCAATGATCAAGTAAATCATTCGGACCAGATCTGGTCACAGGGTGAGGCGGACGAGGCTCGGCATTGGTTCCCTTCGTTCGACTTCCCGAGCGATAAAGCGACAACAGAGGAGTATCTTACGGTTGAAAAGGGCGAAACGGTTGTCGGAAATGGAGAATTCCTTGGCAAGTCAGACAATCCCAATGGCACTGAAACCTGGCATTATAATATGCCGATACCACACTCTACCTACCTCGTGTCGTTCGTGATCGGTAAATACGTCCGCGTCGACGATAGATATAAAGAAATACCGCTCGGCTTTTATGTCTATCCCGGAAAGGAGGCAACGGCCCGTAAAGCCTTTGGCGACACAAAAAATATGATCGGTGTGTATGAGAATCTCACCGGTGTAGCGTTTCCTTACAATAAATACGATCAGACGGTGGTCGCGAGTTTTCAGTTTGGTGGAATGGAAAACATCACCGCCACGACGATGGCAGATCAAGAGATTTTTTTTGCAGATTTCGATTTTGGGAAAAGCATCGTTACCGATCTGGTCTCGCACGAACTCGCCCATTCCTGGTTTGGTGATCTCGTGACTTGCCGGAACTGGGCTGAATTATGGCTTAACGAGGGTTTTGCAACCTATATGGAGGCGGCCTATCGTGAAAAAGCCTTTGGCCGCGAGGATTACATACGAAAGGTAAGGTCGGATGCGGCTGAGTTTTTGGCGGACGACGCGATCAGCCGAAAACGGCACGGGCTTTTTAATCGCCGAGCTGGGGACGTTGGCGCTTTGTTTGATAATGCATCGACCACCTACCATAAAGGCGGTGCGGTTATCCATATGCTCCGTGAACAGGTCGGTACTGAGGCATTTTGGAAAGCTATCAATATCTATCTCAATCGCCACAAATTCGGCAGTGTCGAATCGACTGATTTAAAAAGAGCGATGGAGGAGACATCGGGACAGGACCTCGGTTGGTTCTTCGAACAGTGGGTCTATGATGTCGGTGCGCCTAAACTAATCGTAAACCCTGTTTACAACTCACGAACCAAGACGTTAAAGCTAACCATTACCCAGACACAAAAATTTGATGCCTTCACCCCGCCAGCATTCCGTTTACCCGTCGAGGTCGCGGTAAAAACAGGCCGGGGTGTTCAGACGAAGGCGATAACGATAAGTAAACGGATCGAAACGTTCTCGATCCCATCGCTAACAAAACCGTCCGTGATAACACTTGACCCGGACGACAAAGTCGTCGTTAAGACCGTCAAGATGCTTCCAGTAACGGTTGTCAGGTAAAACTCTTTAAATTGCAGATTCCCGCCGCTAAACAAAAAAAAGTTCCGCCAATTGCTTGACGGAACTTTTCCTCTTTGAGAAGACCGGATGTCTGCTTCAGATGTTGAAACCGCGATAGGCGAAGCACATCGAAAATCGCGCCGTTTCGGCTTAATCTCTAACTGTCACTTCTTTGCCACACCTACGAGGTTAGCTGCCGGGCTAGGAACGAAAGATTATCCCCGCATCTCTTGAAAGATGCTTCGCCCCCGTTCTCGTGATCAATCACGAGACATTGGTTCCCCCGTGTCGTTTCATTGTGGAAACGGCTTCGGTGATCTAGTTTTCAACATTGAAATAGTAACACCATAATTGGCCTATTTCAAGAGTTTTGATGCTAGGATTGCGAAAAAAGTTGGGTAAACCCGGATTTTTTCAACGGGACGGATATATTTGATACAAAAGCAGATACACGACTACGCCGCTGAGCGACACATAGAGCCAGATCGGGAACACCAGGCGCGCGAGCCTTTTATGAGCGTCATAATTGCCACCGAGGCCACGTCGGAGAGTAACGATAACAAAAGGGCCGATGGCCGCTGCCAAAATCGTGTGCGAAGTGAGTATGGTGAAATAGATAGGACGGATAACGCCGTCACCGGTGAATCGCGTTGGGCCAAGGCCAAAGTAGTAGGTTCTAACCGCGTGATGTGTAATATATCCAACTAAGAATATTGCCGACACTGTGCTCGCCGCAAGCATGCAGAATCGGTGTTCCGCGATGCGCCGCCGCAGAATGAAATAAAACCCGGATAACAGGAAAACGCCGCTCAAAGCGTTCATTGCGGCGTTGGCATGGGGGAATATTTGCAACAGGTCCATTATTTCCAAAATCCAAGCAGGATCAACAACAATATCCAGATACCGCCCATAAAGTGCCAATACCACCCGACGACTTGAGCGATCGTTATTCGTTTTGTGATTTTATCGGGATCATCCGTGGGCTGCCACGAGCGCAATAACACAGACCCAAGGGCGACAATTCCACCCAAAACGTGGATCGCATGAACCGCCGTTAAAATATAAAAAAAGCCTGCGTACGGATTGCTCTGAACATACAGGCCGCGAGATGCGAGCGACAACCAAACCAGCAATTGAGATGAGATAAATGCCGCTCCTAAGATAGTCGTCGCGACCAACCACCTGATTAGAACCGGGTTGTCATTACGCTTGATCGCGTTTTTGCCCAAGTGATAAGTAATGCTGCTAGAGAAAATTATCGCCGTGCTGATCCAAACCTGTATCGGCAGATCGAAAGGCTTCCATTCAGCCACGTTGTTTGTGGCAATGACAATATACGCGGCCATCAGCCCGCCAAAAGTCATCATGACAACAAGCAAGAGCAAAGCTGTCAGAATCCGCGATTTATTTGGGATAAAGCGGTCGGCACCCAAATCATCTTCGCTGCCGGGTTTGTCGTTACCGCCGCCCGGATTGTGGCCGCCGCCATTGGTTGGGCCCGAGCCGACGCTAAGCCCGGAGCCTCCACGTTTAGGTTTCGGAATGTCTTCGACGATCTCGGCCGTTCCTAGGTTCATTGGGCTATCGCTTATCGGCAACCATTAGTATAAAAAGTAGCGGCAGATAGATCACAGAGGCCAACAATAGACGCCTCGCCATCTGGTTGGTCTTCGAACGGGCGGCTTGAATGCTCGCGATAAGAAACAGAATCCCAAGGATGCTGGCGCCGACCAAGAAAACAAACCCCGAGATCCCGAAAAAGAAAGGAGCTAGGCTCACCGGAACGAGCATAACTGTAAATAATACAATCTGCCTCATCGTTATAGTACCCGCCGGTTCGACGACTGGGAGCATCAATATGCCCGCATTTGCGTATTCCTCGCGATACATCCAAGCTATTGCCAAAAAATGAGGAAACTGCCATAAAAATTGCATTGCAAATAGAGCCCACGCACCAAGCGTTATGTCGTTCGCAGCCGCCGTCCAGCCCATTAGCGGTGGCAGAGCCCCAGGGATAGCACCAATTGCAGTCGAAACCGATGTCCGTGTTTTAAGAGGCGTGTAAACGAGAACGTATCCGACAATCACGATCACTCCTAGAAAAGCAGTGAGTGGATTTACGAGAAGTAGCAGGTAGAGTTCGGCGACTGCGCACTGAGTAATGCCAAATATCAGCGCCTCAATTCCGGTAACCTTACCTGTCGGCAGAGGCCGCGCCGATGTCCGCGTCATAAATTTATCGAGGTCACGCTCCCAATATTGATTGAGTGTTGCAACCCCAAAAGCGAGGAGCAAAATCGCGATCATCGAGTTTGCAAACAATATGAAATCAAAGTAACCCGTTGATCCGAGATAGAACCCGGCTGCCGACGTCAAGACCAGCATAATTGCGATTCGCGGCTTCGTCAGCTCGGCAAAAGCCGCGATCCTTATCCTCAAACTTAGGATCTTGGTTTCGTTAAATTCGGCGGTCACTATGTTCATTTGATTTCTGGAGGCAGCACCTTCGTAGCAAGCATAACGTCTAACTAGTATATTTCCAAATTTCGATGCGATTACGACGGATAACTTATGTGACAAGCACAACTTATTTCTGTCGGGATGACAAATCCGTATATGCTAAGATATCCTTCTTGATAAAATATGTCAGCTGTCGAAGATTCAATTAAACCAAGTCCCGCCGTCGCACGAAAAACCGCCCCGGCACTCAATCGCTTACTTGATTTTGTGAGTTCGGTTCGGTTTGGGATCGTGCAGCTTTGTGCTCTAGTCGTCCTCGCAATGGCGGGGATGCTGATACTTCAGCAGAATGTTGAGGGCTTTGATGCTTATTACGTATCGCTTACCCCGGCTGAGAAATATGTTTTTGGGTATCTCGGCCTCTTTGACATTTATCACAGTTGGTATTTCAATCTTCTACTTCTGAGCCTTTCGCTCAACATAATTCTCGCATCCATCGACCATTTCCCTTCAGCATGGAGCTATATTGTTGAACCGAAATTGACCGCAACCCGGGATTGGCTTCTCAGTCAGCCGGCCAATTCCGTTATCGAGTATAGCGATTTGGACGAGGCCGAGGCTGCCGAGAAAGTGAAACGTGCATTCGAGTCTAACGGACTGAAATCTAGGGTCACCCAATCCAACGTGACGGAATATGGGATCGACGCAAAAGGCCGCAAGGACTTTTCCGTGATAAAAAAGAAAACGACTACCGTGGTTTTTGCTCAGAGCGGGAAGATCAATCGTCTTGGAGCCTACATCGTCCATGTGGCCCTGCTAACCCTCTTTCTTGGAAATTTTGTATTTTTCACAACAAGCTTTGATGCCGACGTTCGAATGATCCCCGGCGAAAAGACCGATCAGATCGAAAAGATCGTATTCAATCTCGACAAAAAAGAGAAGTATTCCGTAAAGCTGCCTTTTTCGATGGAGTGTACCGATATTCAACAGCGGCTGATCGACGAAAAAGGATCGATCGATGTCACAAATACGCTTGACTGGCGGACACAACTAAAAATCGATGATCCTAATTACGGTGTGACAATCGAGGACGCGAGCCTTAATAAGCCGCTCCTTTATCGAGGCTATCGGTTTTTTCAGGCACAGACGATTCCTATCGGGCACGCTCGGACGATAGGTCTTGATCTCACTCCACAAAGCGGCGGCGAACCTTTTCGCGTTAATATCGCTCGAAATGGCTCGGCAGCGTTGGCGGACGGCACAACGATCGAGTTTGCTGATTTCCAGCCGGATTTCACGTTTGGCCAGGACGGCAAGCCAGATTCCCGTAGCGGAGATTACAATAACCCGGTAGCGGTTCTCAACGTAACCCCGCCGGGCGGCGAGAAGGTCCGCGTTTTCGCCTTCGCACAAAAACTTGCTGACAATATTCCGGTGGGTGCACCCAAAGCCGGTTTTAAGTGGCGCCTTGCCGAATTCGAAAAAACGCCTCTGGCCCATATTCTTTCGATCAAATACGATCCTTACAATGCATCGATCATTGCATGGTATTTTGGTGGATTCGGCCTCGTGGGGGCTCTGATTTTCGTGTTCTTTTTCTCGCACAAACGAGTCTGGGCAAACATTGGGCAAGACGCGAGGGGAAAGACCGAAGTTGTATTAGGCGGCAATGCGAATAGAAATCAACTAGGATTTGAAGATAAGTTTAAGAAGATCGTTGACGAGCTTAGAGGTTAGGCAAAGAAGGTTGGCATTATGGAAGAAATAGATAAATTACAAGATCGAACTGGTTTAAAGTCATATCTCCCTGCAATTTTAGTGATCGTTGGATCGTTTCTTATGCTCGGTATGCGGGTTCAGCTCGGCAGCTCTTTTGTTTCCGATGGAGCCCTAATGATGCTTGCCTTGGCTTGTTACATCCTCGCCGCGTTATTCCAACTCACAAATCTTTACGCTCCGTCGACGATGGCCGAAAAGATTGGATTTTTTGGTGCGGCCCTTGGCGTATTTTTCAATTTATCGAGCTGGCTCGTCCGATGGGTCAATGCGCTTGATCGCGAAATCGCTATTATGCGTGAAAGCGGTAACATGGCGACGCCTTGGATATTCCGCTACATTCCCTTCGCTAATCTATATGATCTCAGCCTCGCGTTCGCATTTGGGGCCGGTTTTGCGACGCTATTATTTGCCCGACGACGTAGTTTTCGCGTCCTCGCAGCCTTTACGCTACCGGTCGCGGCCTTAATCTTGACACTCGCACGGTTTATTGGTGACGAATTTATCGATCTGCCACCGGTACTTGATTCATACTGGCGTCCGATCCATGTCGGTGACGCTTCGCTTAGCTATGGCGTGGCCCTGGTTTGCTTTGGCGTTGCCGTAATGTATCTGCTGAAAGACGGTGTTAAAGTCGAGGCGATGGCAATCTGGTCAAGCATTTTCGGCCTCTCCGTGATCGCTACAGTAAGTAAATTCTCGGTCATTACGGATTTTGTCTATCGGGCGGGACTGTTTGTTCCCGCTGAAGTGGGCAAGAAACCGTTTCCGGCTCCATTCCGTTTGGAAATTCCCTATGTAGGTCCGGTACTTATTGTTGCGGGACTATTGCTTGCGGGAGCTATCGTTTCATTTTTGATCTATCTGTATCAAAATAATGAAAAGGCAAAAACCTTCGGTCACTATTTCTTAAAACTTGCCTTCGCAGCGCAGATAGTCTCGATTGTTTTACTGGTTGTAGGTATTAATTCCTTAACTAATGTTCCCGAGCGCCTCCAGGCGCAACTTGCAAAAGATAGTGCCCAATATGTAACCGCCGGTCTCGCCATGTCCGAACACGAGCAAATGAGCGTTGAAGAGCGTACTGCCATCACATCCAAGCAGTATGACCAGATGGGACGCGCCTATGTCCAGCAAAACGGCGGACAGATGTTTCTTAGTCTCAACACCAATCCCGTCGAGGTTGCTGCGCTGCTCACCGCTCTTGTGGGGACGTTTTTTGTGATCGTCTTCAGCTTCCGAACCGAAAAACTTCGCGAACGGCTGCCAAGTCTCGAATCGCTTGACAGCCTTATGTATAAAACGGCTTGTCTTGCATTTGCTGGACTCGCGATGCTGCTGATTACTGGTGCAATTTGGGCCAACGAGTCATGGGGGCGTCCTTGGGGGTTTGACTCAAAAGAAACGGGAGCGCTGATCGCGTGGCTAACCTACGCGGCATTTCTCCATACCCGTATTGCCCGCGGGTGGCGAGGTCGAAGCTCGGCATATTTTGCGATCGTCGGGTTCATGCTTGTGATCTTTACCTACCTGGGTGTGAGCTATCTGCTAAAAGGCTTGCATAGCTACGCGTAGGATTTATTCGATGGTGATCCTTGCTATGGCAAGGATCGAATGACGCGAGACATTTCCATCTTTCGTTATAATCGTGAGAACCCCTTTATCTATACTGAATTTGAGTATCCCGCTCATCGGGTGCTCGATGATATTTCCGTCTTTAAGCTGAACGAGCAGCTTGATATTCGCAAGGGGATCAGGTTTCATCCCTTCCCCGCTGATCGCGGGTTCGAAAGGCTTCTCCCCCACGTCGGTTTTTGTAGGTTTTAATGGGCGCTTTCCAACAGGGCTTGGAGCGGTGGTCTTTATTGGGAGAGTCGTCACTTCCGCAGGGGTTGGAAACTCCTGAATCACGACGACCGGCTTCTTAAACGCGTTTTCAATATTTTCTTTTGTTTGCGGCAATTCCCGTTCAGTCACGATTGTCTCGACGTTTTCGACAGGTTTGGCGGGTTGCTTCGGCGTAGTCTCCTTAATCGTTCCGACCGAGTTAACCTTGCTCACCGTTTCGACGGTTGGCAATTTCGCCGGTTCAAAATCCATTTTCGTCTTTGTCGGGAGCATCGCAACAAAGCTTCCCGCAAACTTGATTCTAAAGGAGGCGGGATCATCGCCCGGAGTGCGTCCCTGAACCCTCAATATCAACCGTGCAGGTTTTCGGAGATAAACCAATCGACCCGTTTCACTGAATTCCGAGTCGGCGTATAGTACCATTTTTGTCAACGGCCTAAGCCCGTCTGCCGTGTAGATATCAATATCACCCGACAGATTCTTTGTTACGACATTGATAAAAATATCGCCTTGTCCGCCGTCAAATTCATAGAAATAGGTAGTTACGCGGGAATCACCCAAATCTCGAGCCTTGATGATCCCCGTTATTTCATTCGCCGTTATAGGCGTCGGAAAATTTTGGTCGGCGGATTGAGCGCTGGCTGCTCCGGCCAGGCAAAGAATTCCGAAACAACAAAGCAATAACCACCGCATTTTCTTTCCAACGTCTTTCATCTATTCAATTGTTCCGCAAATTAACGGTGCGTGACATCGCCTTGTATCGTACTCCTTCTCGACCCCACAACTATAGGCATTCGGCCATATCCGCCCTCGAGTGGACGGCTCGTGCTTTCATGATCGGTCCTTAAGAATTAATTTTAGCAGTGTTGAAAGCCCGGAACAACAAAAAATCGGCGCGAAAAAGCCGGGAATCTGTCCCGGCCTCTCTGAAGATTTCTCTGTCACCAAATTACCCCGCTTTTTGCGTCATTGCCTTGTCCTGCAAAATTTCAAGAGCCTTTTTTAATTGGAGATCCTCCATGGCTTTTGGAACAACCGGCTTCGGCGTGGGTGTCGGCTGCGGATTTGGATTATTTTGCTGGTCGATCAGGTTTTCAACCTCAAGAGGCTCTGGCGTATCCGGACGTTTGACCTCGATCGATGGCTTAACACCCGTCGTTGCCCGGTCGTCGCCGAGAAACGGCGTGCCGTTAGGTGACGCCCATTTTGCGACGGTAAGTAGAAGTCCGTCACCACCGCGCAATGTGAACAGTTTTTGTTCGGTACCGGCCCCAAAGCTGCGTTCTCCAATAACCTCGCCCCGTTTGCGGTCGGTTACAGCAGACGCAATGGCCTCAGCCGCACCGGCTGTTCCTAGATCGATCAGAATTGCCAAACCGCCGTCAAACATTGCTTTTGCCGGATCAGCCGTGTAGGTCGTAATGACCTTGTTCTCGCGGCCGATGACCTTTGCCAACTCGCCGTCTTTGATAAATAGATTCGCAACATTTGCGGCCTCACCCAGACTCCCACCGGCAACGCCGCGCAGGTCGAGTACGATCTTTTGGGAACCCTGTCTGATCAAATTCGCTAACAGCGTCTTGATATCGCCCGCCTCGCCGTTTTCGAGGCTGTAAACCTTAATAACGCCGATCTTTCCCGGCTCCATGCGGCCCTCTGCTGCCGGCGTCTTAAAGATGCCGCGTGTGACTTTAATGGTCTGCGGTTTTTCGCCCGAACGCAGCACACGGAGGCTAACATTTGTTCCAGCATCTCCGGCTATCAATTGCTGTGCGTCGTACAGTGAAATATCCTGCGTTGCCTTGCTGTCGATGTATTCAACAATATCCCCGGCCTTTACACCTGCCTTTTCAGCGGGTGAACCTTTGATCGTTGAAATAACATACAGATACCGTGAGAGTTGTGAAAACTCCGCTCCGATGCCTACTTTATTTGAAGTTTTGTTCGCTTCATACGCTTTCACCTGCTCAGCGGACAGAAATGACGAATACGGATCAAGGCCGCCGGCAAGTCCGCGTAGGGCTCCGAGCCGGACCTTTTCCATATTTGGATCGTCAACATAGTCGTTTTGGATATGACGAAGTACGGATTCGACGATTCGAAGCTGGGCAGCAGCGTCGTTGACTGGTTCCTGAGCAGATGTCGTGAGCAATCCGCCGACAAACGGCAATCCGCCGACGACAGCATAAACCGCGATCGCCCCCGAAAGAACAAGTACCCAAAGTTTTCCGCGAAATGACATATAATACCTCTAAATTAAAAAGCGGCTCGTGAGCAGTTAATTATCCAATACAGATTCTATCCGTGCAAGAACAAGAAAGTACTAATCCAGCCGATCTTACAGACCTTTCGAGTGTTCCCGCATCGGGTCGCATCCTGTGCCTCGATCCGGGCACAAAACGTGTCGGCATTGCTGTATGCGACGAATTACGCCTGACCACGCGGCCGCTCGATGTGATTACGCTTGAAAGCTGGAAAAAGTTACTCGCGAAAGTTAAATCCATACTTGCGGGCTTTGATGCCAAGGCGCTGGTGATTGGTTTGCCGCTCGAATCCGAAGGCGGAGAAAGTCCGATGTCCGCCCTCGCTCGTGATATGGCCCGCAAGTTTTCGCTTTCGCTTGATATACCGGTGTATTTACAAGACGAACGCGTCACATCGTATGCGGCTAAATCTAATCTCTGGGGACGGGGTGTCGGACTAAAGCAAACCGGCAACCTCGTAGACAGCGAAGCCGCCGCGATCATCCTGGGCGATTTTCTCTCACGGCTCTCATGATCCGGTCGCCATCTCAACACATTTCTTATAAACGATGCAAACAACCTCAAACATACTTCTAATTCGCCCCGTCTGTTTTGGTTTCAACGACGAAACGGCGGAATCGAATGCATTTCAGGTAAAGGTCAAAGAGACCGCGCAGTCAATTAGAGAAATAGTGTCATTGGAATTTGATCGGGTCGCCGAGGAGTTGAGATCGGCCGGAGTGAATCTATTCGTTTTTGACGATACTCCATTTCCAGCTAAACCTGACGCGATCTTTCCAAATAATTGGGTGTCATTTCATGCTGACGGCACCGTAATTCTATACCCGATGTTCGCCGAAAACCGTAGGCATGAACGGCGAGAGTACATCATAGACGCGCTGGCGAAACAATTCCGAGTAAAAAATATTGTTGACTTTTCTGGATACGAAAAGCAGAACAAATTTTTAGAGGGCACAGGAAGTATCGTTTTTGATCATGTAAATAGGATCGCTTACGCGTCATTGTCCGCGAGAACCCACAGAGACGTCTTAGTCGCAGTTTGCGAGCATCTTCGTTACAAACCCGTTTCCTTCCATTCTCACGATTCCGACGGTAAAGTGATCTACCATACAAACGTAATGATGTGCGTCGGAAATGACTTTGCCGTCATCTGTCTGGAAAGCATTTCGGATCAGTTGGAGCGAGAGCGGGTCTCGCATTCGTTAAGGGAATCCGGGCATCAATTGGTCGACATTACTTTCGAACAAGTGAGCAACTTTGCGGGAAATGCGCTTTCGGTGACGGCAACCGGCGGAAGGAAGATTCTATTATTATCGCAACGTGCTTTTGACAGCCTCACGCCGGATCAAATACAGAGTATTGAGATGCATGTTGCAATCATCCCGCTTGCGATCGAAACAATCGAGACCGTGGGCGGCGGCAGCGTGAGATGCATGATGGCCGAAATTTTTCTTGACCCGATAAACTAGGCTATTTTAAAACGGGTTCTTGCAGAGTTAGCTATTTGTTCGTCAAAATAATGATTTCTACGGTTGATTTCTTAACCGCCTCCTTTGAAAACGGGAAGATCGACGGCGAGCCGGTGCGCCAGGATTCGAATTGGTCTTTGTAGTGCGGTGATCTGGGGTCGCCGGATTGGCCCAGAGGTATGACGTGGCGGGTGGCGTCCCAGTTGCCGGGTGATGCGATCAGACGCATTGAGACGCTGGAGCCGACGTTTGGCGTAAATCCACTGCCGGAGATGCCGACATTTGGCGTGGCAAACTGGCCGCCGATGAACGGCACGGCCGCCAGAGGATGAGCAAAGCGCGACATAAAGGTTTTGCCCCAGACCCAGCCATTAGGATCAGCGCCGTATGTTTTGTTGGCGGCAAGGCTCGTGCGGGCGTTCGCGTCACAGGCTTTGTAAAGCTCGCCGTATGTTTTGTACGGCGACGGCAGCCAACGCGTGAGCTTTTCTTCGACCGCGCGTTCGAGGATGCGGTTTTGAATAAGGAATGCGGGCACCGGCTTGTTCTCCTCGGCCATTTTATTGCCGATGCAGTTTCGGATTTCGTTCGTGAGCACCGCGGCGCGACTGTCGGGCGTCATTTTGCCGTCCCAGTCTTTTAATACCGCAAGCGTTTCAGCCGAGACCGAGCCGTCCGCGAACAGCGTCTTGGCAAGCATCGCAAGCGGAATGGCGTAAGCATCGTGCTGGATATCGCGCGAATCGTCCATAGTGGCCTTGTTCAGCTTAGACAATCGATCATATATCCTGCGGGCACGCCAAGGCGTCGCCGCGGCACGTATCATCTGCGGATATTTGTAGTCGGTGCCGACGGTGCGCTGATTTGCCGTGACGATAAACCCGGACGGCGGATTGTAGAGATGCGGCAGTTCGTCAAACGGAATCTCGCCCGTCCAATCGCCATCCGTGGTCGAGCCGTCGTACGGCAACGCCCCTTCGCCAGTTTTGCGTGTCGGTATCGCTCCTGCGATATGCCAGCCGATGTTGCCCTTAACATCCGCATAGACAAAGTTATGCGCGGGGCCACCAAACTTTTTTAACGCAGTCTCAAAGCTTTTCCAGTCTTTGGCACGATTTAGCTGCTGAAAAGCATCGAGGCTCAGGTTCTTAGGATCGCGGGCGGTCCATTTGAGAGCATATTTCTTGCCCGCATCGTCCGTGATCACGACGCCGTTTCGCGTTTCCATCACATCGATGGTCTGCGGCGCGGTCTCGGGCTTACTGATGTTGGTGCGGACGTTTATGGTTTCTTTACGAATGACAGGCTTTGCCCAGCCCGTAGGAGTTTTATACTCGCCGGCGTCGTTAAATGTCTCAACATAGAGGTCTTGTGCGTCGGGGCCGACGTTCGTCATGCCCCAAGCGATGTAATCATTGTGTCCGATGGTCACGCCCGGGTTTCCGGGAAATGTCACTCCCGCAACGTGATGGGTGGGTGATCTAAGATCGATCAAATACCAAATGCCCGGAGCCGCCGGAGCAAGATGCGGGTCGTTCGCCAGCATCGCCCGCCCGTCCGCTGTCCTTTTGCCGCTGATGACCCAGTTATTGCTCGCCGCCAGATCCTCAGCATAAAGCCCGATCCGCTCAAGCGAATTTTTGCGGAGCTGCTCGTCTTTTTCAAACGCTTTAACCGCAGAGGCGCTGAGAAGCAGAGGTAAAGAGGAATTTTCCCCCTGCTTATCCTTATCTTCTCTGCGTCTCCGCGTCTCCGCGGTTGTCTTATCGGAATCTTTCCCGAATAGCACAACATCATACGGCGTGACCTGATTTGTCAGATCTGCGAGCTTTTGTTTGTCGATCCCTGCCAGCGAAGCCCTGATAAGATCGAGCCGCCACGTAGAGCTAAGCGAGTCCGCCAATATCGCTCCTATGATCAAACTGTCGGTCGGCAACCACGGCGCCGGTTTGTACTGCAAGATCTTAAATTCGGGCGGCATTGTCCTGTCGTCAAGCGTCGCGATATATGCGTTGACACCGCGTGCGTAATCATCGAGGGGAGCCCGTGTTTCCGGCGACATCGATGCCAAGCTCTGCTCAACAAGCGAAGCAAATCCAAAACGCCGCCACCTTTTATCCTCTTCGAGCCGAGCTTCGCCGGAGAGTTCCGCCGTCTGCCCGCGCGCCAAACGCCTCGCCGAATCCATTTGGAATAGACGATCACTCGCCATGACGTACCCTTGCGCAAAGTACAGATCAGCGTCACTCTTAGCCTCGATGTATGGAATTCCGCGACCGTCGCGACGGATGGTGACCTCGTCTTTGAGGCCTGCAACAGTCACTTTTGTGACGTTACTTTGCCCAAACGATATGATTGAAAGTAGAATAACCGCCGCCGGGACGAAGAATAATCTTTTCATAATGGCTAAGTTTAGAGAAATATTTTGCGTTGATCTGTCCACATACGTTAAACTTTTCGCTGACCTAATTCAAATTTTATGAATGCTCTTTATATGAAAACTCTAAAGCTTGTTATCGTCGCCGCGACCGTCGCGATCTTCATCGCAGCCTGCGGCCAGGCGGCAAATACTCCGGTAGTAAATAACGAAGCTCCGAAATCGAATCAAAACACGGCCTTGTCACCGGCCCCGGCGGCTCCCGCTAAGGTCGACGAAGCTGCTGAAGCCAAAGAGCTATACGCGACAAACTGCATGATCTGTCACAAAGATTCTGGTAAAGGCGGAAAAGTTACGGTCGAAGGCAAGTCAATCGACGCGACCGATATTTCAACCGCGAAGATGAAGGCGAAGCCCGATGAAAAGTTTGTACAGTATATTACTGACGGGTTTCCCGACGACGGTATGCCGGCATTTAAGGGCAAACTGACAGTCGATCAAATAAAGGCAATCATCAAACACGTCCGCACCTTGCAAGGCTCTTAGATCTCCAACGGTTGCAAACGTGACCCCATGCATCTAAAATCAACTTAGCTCAAGCACCCGTAGCTCAGCTGGATAGAGTATCTGACTTCGAATCAGAGGGTCGCAAGTTCGAATCTTGCCGGGTGTACCATTTCGCTTCACTTAAATTTGAAATTTAAGGACCAAAATTGAAAATTGGGGAATTGTATTTCAGATTCGAGATCTTAATCTCAGATACCGCTCGAGATTCCGACAACTAAATATCCATCCGCTGCTTCCATTTTGCTTGCATCCGTTTCTTTTGGTTTGCCATCATTTATTTGACACAGTTACTGAGGTTGCGTTAACCTGACCGGAAAATACCGATTATGTCTCTCTCGCTATAAAAAATTTGTCTCCCTCGGACGGACTTATATTTTAACGGAGGAATATGATGAGAATTCAAAAAACTATCTGCCGCACTGCTGCGCTGCTCGGATTGGTTTTTATTACCGTTTTTACAGCATCCGCACAGGGTGGCTATTCTGATCTTTTCAATAAGCGTATGAATGGCAACGATGTCAAACCAACCAGTACGCAAGATGATCTTAGAAAACAAGCCGGTGGCCGGGGGCAGGTTGCCACGCAATTTAGTGCCATTCTTGTTGATGTCCAACCCGCTGCGATCGCGCGAGCCACCCAAGCAGGTCTGACGAAAGAGATCGGCGTTACTATCTTTGACCAAAAAGAGCTTCAGGGTAATTCGGCACTCTTCGGTGTAGGTATATTTCGTGCTGACGGCGGCACGATCAATGGCATGCCAAATGATTCGGCAATGTCGCTGGTGATCGGCAAAGGCTATCGGGTGATGCTCTGTTCAGAAGAGGGCGACGATCGAGGCGGCTCGGGCAACTGCGAGAGGCCAACGGGCCAGGCATCGAATCTGATCTACCCGAAATCGGCATCTTGGATACTCGTCACTCGGGATGACTCCGGCACCAACCCGCCTGACGACGTTGTTACGGTTTACGCAGGGCCCGGCGATAAGGGAGTTTTTCGGGTCGGCACGTTTATGGCAAACGGCGGCCGTCTCGGCTTCATCCCCAATGACGCAGCAACTTCTGTAACTGTACCTAAGGGCCTACGGGTAAGGGTGTGTGAACACGAAGGCCGCGACCGCAAAGGCGACGGTGCATGCGAAGAGTTTGGCGAGGGCTGGTATCAACAAATGCGGAAACCCCGGACAGCGTCGTGGATAAGGGTTTGGAAACAGTAACAGCTTGTGATGCTTTGGCGGGCGTGATTTTGTGGCGGCTCTAAATATCCGGCACCCAGAAAACACGCCCGCTGTTTGTAACTTGTTTCAGACCAAGCGTCGGCAGTTCTCGTTCTTCGACACCAAGATAAGTAAAATGCGGTAGATCGGACGACACGGTCTGGTACCATCCGTGATTTGCCAAGATCATCCGCACCCTGGCGTTGTCGAATTCGTTCACATCGAGTGCAAGCATCGATAGGTGCTGTGATGTGCCCGGAGGAGCAACGGAGTAGATTATTGATTTGTCGAGCGATTTGGCAAAAAAGATATTATCCTGCTCAAGGCGCAAGATTTCAGGAACTTGCTCAAACGGCGACAACCCCTTGATACGTTTGGCCTCAGCGGCACTAACCCGACCTTTTCCGACCCAATAAGTCAATCCCGGATTAACGCGGCTCGCCCAAAGACTAACCGTCTGATCATAACCCCGCCTCGCCGAATCCGCCCCGCGCGGCGAAATTAGAAGCTTATTTTTTTGAGCTTCGGATCGTGCATCGAGCAAAGCCGCCATCGCGGGAGTCTGCAAATCGACGGTAATACCGTCAATTTTCGTTGTCGATCTATTTAGACCCGCCTGAAACGCGGCCACATCTGCCTCGTCGATAAACACGATCTTATCAGGCGGCGTTACTCCACCTCGTGCGACATAGACGGCTCCATATTCTCTGAGGAGCAGCCTCTCAGCATCATTTGCCGGCCTGGTAAAACCGGCAGGAAGATTGTGGTAATACACACGATTTTGATCACTTTCGGACATATTTGCGTTTGTAGATTGCTTGCCAGTTTGATCAGTTTTCGACAAGGATAGCGAGCCGTCGGAGCCGCAGCTCACAAGTGCGAGGGCCAGTATGAAGGAGCAGAGACTTGATTTATGAACTAGCATCGTTATTTGTCGGCGGCAAAATTAGAGGCGATCAGCCTGACCGATTCGATATGATCTTTTAGATATTCGTCCTTTTCAATAAACGGCACAGCCGAACGAATACGATTGTAAATATCTCGGGTGCCGTTGCCAAGCTTTTTGTCGGCACCGAGCACTTTTTTGCGAAAATCAACACCCTGTGCCGCACACATTAGTTCGAGCGATAATATCGTCTCAAGATTCTCCGCCACCTGCCGCAGCTTTAGAGCTCCGGTCGCGCCCATCGAAACATGGTCCTCGACATTTGCGGAACTAGGGATCGTATCGACGCTTGCCGGATGGGCAAGGATCTTGTTCTCCGTACAAAGTGCCGCGGCCGTGTATTGCACAATCATAAAGCCCGAATTGAGACCGCCGTGTTCAGTCAGGAATGGAGGCAGAATGTGTGCGTTTGAATTTTCATCGGTCAAGCGCATGATGCGGCGTTCGGAAATGTTTCCCAACTCCGTCAGCGCGATCGTCATATAATCAAACGCCAGTGCGAGGGGCTCTCCGTGAAAATTGCCGCCGCTGATAACGTCGATCTTGCCCGTCACGTCGTCCTCAAAAATCAACGGATTATCCGTAACGGCGTTAAGCTCAAGCTTCAGCAGCCACTCGGCATAGAGCACGGCGTCGCGACACGCTCCGTGAACCTGGGGCATACACCGAAGTGTGTAGGCGTCCTGCACATTAGCCGGGTCGAAATCGCGTACAAATTCGCTGTCAGTCAATATTGCCCGCAGATTTGCCGCACATTCGATCTGGCGCGGGTGCGGACGCAGCGCATGGATGCGTTCGTCAAACGCGGACACGGTTCCGTGCAAAGCCTCGAGGCTCAGACACCCGCTGATATCCGCTAATTCGACAAGTTTTTTGGCTTTTGTGGTTTCCAACAGACCGACGGCGGTCATTACTGTCGTGCCGTTGGTTAGCGCAAGTCCTTCTTTTGCGGCCAATATTGTCGACGACAAACCAGCGCGTTTCAGGGCGTCCGAGCCCGGCAATATCTCGCCTTGAAATTCCGCCTCGCCTTCGCCGATTAGGACGCAGGCAAAGTGGGCCAGTGGAGCGAGGTCGCCACTTGCACCAAGGCTTCCCTTTTCGGGTATCACGGGATGCACACCGCGATTGAGGCAGTCAAGAATTAGCTCCAATGTTTTGAGTCTGATGCCAGAAAAACCGCGTGCGAGTGTGTTTGCACGAATCAGCATGATCGCCCGAACGGTAGGAATATCGAAAGGCATTCCAACACCGACAGCATGGCTGACAACAACATTTCGCTGCAGCTGCTCCACCTCTTCGCGGGTGATGATCTTGTCCTTAAAGGCCCCAAAACCGGTTGTGATTCCGTAGGCGATCTCGCCTCGATCAAGCAGCGTCTTCACCGCCGACGCCGAACGATTGACATTCACTTTTGCATGACCTGACAACCCAATGCGGGGCTCACCGGGCTTGCCGTAAGCGACCGCTATTACCTGTTCGAAGGTGAGGCTTTCGCCATCAATGATGATCTCAGAGGGCATATACAATGAGAGGTTAACACATAATGGAACGATGATTTACATGGTGACGCTACCGTTTGCGATCACCGTGCGGACAAGGTTGCTGCCGAATTCATAAGCGAGTTGACGATAGTCCGTCGCATCAACGATCAATAGATCAGCTTGCTTGCCGACCTCGATCGACCCGACAAGGTCGCCAAGGCCGATCGCATAAGCGGCATTGATTGTCGCGGCATTTAAGGCCTCGGATGGCAGTAGCTTTTGGTATCTACACGAGATCGCCATTGCCATCGGCTGCGACGGGCACGGTGCCGAGCCGGGGTTGTAATCGGTTGATAAGGCAATTGAGCAGCCCGCATCGATAAGTTTTCGGGCGTCGGCAAAATGCGAGCTGCCAAAGTTGAAATTCACCGTCGGCGTGACAATGCCAACGGTTTGCGATTCCGAGAGTAATTTGATCTCATCCTCGGAGATCACATCGAGATGATCGATCGAAACGGCTCCCATTTCGATGCCCAAACGACTTCCGCCTAGATTGGTGAACTCGTCAACGTGGGCCTTTAGCTTGAAACCGAGGCTCTTTGCCGTTTCGAGTATCTTTTTGGATTGAGTGACCGTGAACGCTCCGTTCTCGCAAAACACATCGCAAAAGAACGGGGTCTTACCATGAAACGTCGAACCGACAAACCATTTCCACGCTTCTGACAACATCGTGTCGCAGATCAGATTGACGTATTTTTCCGAATTTCCTTTGTATTCAGGCGGGACTGCGTGAGCGGCGAGGAATGTCGGAACGATCGTCGCGGCGTGTTTTCTATCAAGCTCCTCGATCACAGCGAGGATTTTCAACTCTGTCTCGGTATCAAGTCCGTAACCAGTCTTGATCTCGATTGTGGTCGTGCCGCATGCAAGCATTTTGTCTAGGCGGGCCTTACTTTGCTCGATGAGGGCTTCGACCGAAGCCGCACGGGTCTGGGTAACGGTTGAGATAATGCCGCCGCCATTGGCCAGAATTTCAAGATAATCCGCACCCTTGATCTTCAACTCAAACTCATTCAAACGGTCGCCCGCAAAAACGATATGCGTGTGCGGATCGACAAACCCAGGGCAGACGACACCACCATTGGCATCGGTCGTGTTATCGCTCTGAAACTCCCGCAGGATCTCGCTCGACGGGCCCACGCCGATGAATTTACCGTCAGCGATAGCGACGGCTCCGTTCTCAACAATGCCGACATCGAGCATGTCGATCCCGCGCTTCGGTTTGCCGCCGGAGGCACAGGTCACGAGCTGCCGCGCGTTATGGATTATCAGGCCGGCGTTTTGCACTATGGTTTTGGTTTTTCGAGTTTCTTGTGGGTTTCGGGAATCGTCATCATCGCCGCCGATGCGTACCAAAGAGTCAGATCGGGCACGAAAACACCGGCCTTTACGGCAGGGTCGAGTTGGACGAGTTTTTCGGCTTCTGCGATCGTCGCGACGTTGAAAATATAGAGCCCGCGATAGGCCTTATCATTCTTTTCAAAAGGCCCGGCAACGGCGAGCTTTCCCTCGTCCGCAAGTCGCCCGATATTGGCAAAGTGCCCTGCAAATATATCGTCACGTTCCTTGCCCTTGATCTCGGCGTCTTTCGGGCCGGTCTTTAGGATGCAGAGGACGTACATTTTCATCCCGCGCTCGTCGGCCCCGAGCTTTTTAGAGAGTTTCGCGTCATATTTCGGAACTCTCGGTTTGTCTTTTTGGGCAAAACTTGGGGCAGTTAGCAATAAAATAAATGCACCTACCGTTACAACGTGTTTAGTAAAACTCATCTCAACTCTCTGTCCTTTTTGATCTCTGCGTATAAAATAACACTTCAAATCAGATTTTTCAGATGTACCGTTTAGCATTATCATTATCAACAAATGAGCAGAATCGTAAAAGCACCAATAGGATCCGAATTGAGCTGCAAAAACTGGCTCATCGAGGCCGCGTACCGAATGATCCAAAACAATCTGGATCCGGACGTGGCGTTCGATCCTGAGAATCTTATCGTTTACGGCGGACGTGGTAAGGCGGCGCGGAATTGGGAGAGTTTTGACGCGATCCTCAAATGCCTTCGTGAGCTCAACGAAGACGAGACTCTGATGGTACAGTCCGGGAAACCGGTCGGAGTTTTCAAATCTCACCTCGATGCACCGCGAGTGCTTATAGCAAACACCAACATCGTCCCGCACTGGGCGACGCAGGAGCAGTTTGACCAGTACGAACGCGACGACCTCATGATGTACGGCCAGATGACCGCCGGATCGTGGATCTACATCGGCACACAAGGCATTTTGCAGGGGACGTATGAGACATTCGGTTCGCTCGCGAGACAGCATGGTTGGGGTTCGCTTGCGGGAAAGTTTGTCTTAACCGCCGGTCTCGGTGAAATGGGCGGTGCTCAGGCGCAGGCAATCACGTTTAACGGCGGTGTTGGGCTGCTGGTCGATGTTGATCCGCGAAGGATCGAACGGCGGCTGCAGCTAAAGCAAGTCGATGTGGCGGCAAAAGGCTTAGACGATGCTCTAAGCATGGCCCGTGAAGCTATTGATAATAAGAAACCTAAGTCCATCGCGCTTCACGGCAACGCGGCGGAAATTCATTGGCAATTGCTCGAACGCAATGTTCTTCCCGATGTCGTTACCGATCAGACATCGGCACACGACGTTCTCTACGGATATATTCCGGTCGGTCTTGACATCGAACAAGCCAACGAACTGAGAAAATCCGATCAGCCCGGATACGAACAGCGTGCGATGGACTCAATGGCGAAACACGTCGAGGCGATGCTCGAATTTCAGCGTCGCGGGGCGATCGTGTTTGATTACGGCAACAACCTTCGACAGCGTGCAAAAGACAACGGCGTTGCGAATGCCTTCGACTATCCGGGATTCGTGCCTGCCTACATTCGCCCGCTCTTTTGCGAGGGCAAAGGCCCGTTTCGCTGGGTCGCTCTTTCGGGTGACAAAGAGGACATCTACCGCACGGACGAAGCGATCATGAATCTTTTTCCCGAAGACGACCATCTCGCCAAATGGCTGACGATGGCGCAGGAAAAGGTCGAGTTCCAAGGCCTGCCCGCACGCATCTGCTGGCTTGGCTACGGAGCGAGAGCGAAAGCCGGCCTTAAACTTAATTCCATGGTTGCCAGCGGCGAGCTAAAGGCTCCGATCTTGATCGGCCGCGATCATCTTGATTGCGGATCGGTCGCCTCACCAAACCGTGAGACCGAGAGCATGCGCGACGGCAGCGACGCCATTGCGGACTGGGTCTACCTCAACGCGATGATAAACGTCGCGGGTGGTGCGACCTGGGTCTCGCTCCACCACGGCGGCGGCGTCGGCATCGGTTATTCTCTCCACGCCGGCCAGGTCGTCGTCGCCGACGGCACTCCCGAAGCCGCCCGCCGTATCGAACGCGTCCTAACCACCGACCCCGGAATGGGCGTCATTCGTCACGCCGATGCCGGCTACGAGGAGGCTATTGAGTTTGCAAATAGAAATGATGTTAAGATTCCAATGACACAATAATCAATAATGACTAATATTTTTGAACAGACAACACGACCGGACATGGCCCTTTTCTTCGGCCGGGGCGATAAGAACGATCCGCGGTTGGGTGAGATCGTACACTCAGACGAGAAAGACTATGCCCACGCAGATATTGTCATTCTCGGTTGTCCTCAAGATGAAGGTGTACGACGTAATAGCGGGCGCGTCGGAGCTGCCACCGCACCTGATAAAATTCGTGAGCAGTTTTACAAACTCACGCCGTTTAATATCAAACGCAAGATATTTGACCTGGGGAACGTGCATATCGGGGAAACGTTGGAAGATACGCATAAAACTCATTTCGACGTGGTTTCACAGATCCTCCGCGACGACAAGCGGATAATGGTTTTGGGCGGAGGCAATGACATTTCATATCCCGACGGCTGCGCGATGGCCGAAGTTTTTGGCCCGGGATGTTGGATCGGCGTGAATGTTGACGCCCATTTGGACGTACGACTCGCCGACGAGCGAAACAGCGGCACGCCCTATCGGCAACTTTTGGATGAAAATCATCTGCTGCCCGAATATTTTTACGAGGTCGGCTACCAGTCGCATTTTGCATCGCCCATTTACTACGAATACCTTCGCGAGCTCGGCGTCAACCGCATCAGCCTCGAGCTGCTACGCTCCCGCGAAGAAGCCGATCTCGAATTAAAGGAGAGCATCAGGGACAAGTTCATCGGCCACAGCGCTTCGCTGAACACATTCTTTGGCTTTGACATGGACGCAGTACGTTCCGCCGACGCTCCTGGAACGTCGGCCCCCTCGCCGTTAGGTTTACGGGCGGGAGAATTTATCCAGCTGGTAAAGTATGCTGCTTCGCTCGCAAATACGAAAATTATCGAATTTTCCGAGGTCAACCCTACGTTTGACATCGATAACCGAACCACAAAGCTCGTCGCGATCGGAATGCACCGGGTTTGTTCGGGCGTGTCATGACAAAAAAAGGCGGCCCTCGTTAAAGGGCCAGCCTTTTATTCGTTATTGCAATGCCCTTACAGCTTTCGGCCGTTAATTGCTCTAAAAATGATCAAAACGACGATCGCTCCGATAATCGAAGATATGAAACTCGGCAGCGAGTTGCCGATGTTATTAAAGTTACTAACCATCGGATAACCGACCATAGTACCTATGAACCCGCCGACCACAGCTCCGATTATGCCGACAAATGTCGTCATGATCACGCCGCCGACATCGCGTCCAGGCAAAATCATCTTTGCAATATAGCCAGCCAAAAATCCTAATACCAACCAAACAATGAGTGAAACCATGACGTACCTTCTCCTGTCGCAAAGTAGCGTTACCACCACTTTGTCTTATCCATATTCGTTGCGGCTCTCGTTAAGAATTGAACGAATTGAGCCGACACGAATGCCCCTTGATTATTGAAAGAACTTTGTGGTCAATCTTAACATCATTTTGCACAAGTGTAACCTTTTAGTTGGTGCGAAATCGCACATACGCCGTTTACTTGACACTTCCCGCGTGTTTTGGCATTCTTTAGGTTCGCTTTTCTCTTGGATTTGCGACGGGGTTTAGTCTCTTAGCTCAGTTGGTAGAGCATTACCTTGACAAGGTAGGGGTCAGCAGTTCGAGTCTGCTAGAGACTACCATTTAAATTTTTCGATAAGATGCTTACGAAGAACTTTGCTGTTTTTACAACTACTACGACCCGCTTCTAATGGCGGGACAATCGCGGTGTCCATTGGATACTGCAAAGCAAAGTCGCTCTTATCGGATCAAATCTATTTAAGTAGTAGTGAATCGTAAATAGTTAATCGTGAATTGTAAGAGCAATCGGCTGTGCGATTGTAAAGGCTTTGGCGATGTGTGTCGCGGATCGGAATTTAAATTCACGATTCGCCATTTACTATTGACGAATATATGACCGAATTAAACGTAAAATACGGTGGAAGTGAGCGGACTATTCCCTCGCCTGCGACTGTTGCGGATGCGATCAAGGCATTTGACCGCGACGACCTCAAGAAAGCACTTGCCGCAAAAGTAAACGGCGAGGAGCTGGATCTGAATCGTGAATTGACCGCAACGGACGAAGTTCTTCTCATCGAGCCGATCATTGCGGATTCACGCGACGGCCTTGAGCTTATCCGCCACTCGACCGCTCATCTGCTTGCCGCCGCTTTGCTTGACCTGTTTCCGGGAACAAAGCTTGGTGTTGGCCCGGCGTTGATGGAAGACCCGCGTTATGGTTTTTATTACGATGTGATCGCTCCCCGTCAATTGACGGAAGCCGATCTCCCCGTCATCGAAAAGAAAATGAAGTCGATGGCCAAGCAAAATCTTGTCTATCGTCGCGAATTGGTCGATAAGGCAAAGATCCTCGAAATTTTTAAGGAGCGTGACGAGCCCTTGAAATGCGAGCTTATTTCGGACAAAGTTTCGGATTCAGCGACGCTTTATTATATTGATAGTTCTCCTTTCATCGATTTTTGTTTGGGACCGCACGTTCCGCATACGGGTAAGTTACAGGCGTTCAAATTGCTAGCTCTTTCAGGTGCGTATTGGAAGGGCGACGCAGAACGCGAGCAGATGCAGCGTATCTACGGAACCGCATTTGCGACCCAGGATCAACTTGATGCGTGGCTGTTGCAGCGCGAAGAGGCTGAGAAACGCGACCACCGCCGTATCGGACGAGAACTTGACCTGTTTTCTATTCAAGAAGATTTCGGCCAAGGCTTTATTTTCTGGCATCCAAAGGGTGGAGCGATTCGTACCGACATGGAGAACTATCTCCGCGAAGAATTGCAGAAGCGTAATTACGGCATGGTCTTTACGCCGCACATCGCAAAGCGTCAACTTTGGCAGACGAGCGGCCACGAACAGAACTATGCGGACTCGCTGTTTGAACCGATGGGGATGCCGGAGAAATTTGGTGAGGACACCGAATTTCGGCTAAAGCCGATGAACTGCCCTTTCCACATCGGCATCTACAAATCGCATCCGCGCTCATACCGTGATCTTCCCCTTCGCTACGCTGAATTCGGTACTGTTTATCGCGCCGAACTGAGCGGCACACTCCATGGGTTGATGCGTGTTCGAGGATTTACGCAGGATGACGCGCATATTTTCTGCACCCCTGATCAGGTCGAGGGCGAAGCCGGTGACTGCGTAGATTTTGCGTACGACGTGTTCAAGACCTTTGGCTTTGATAATTTCAAAGTCGAGCTCTCGGTTCGCGGCGGTGCTGATAATAAGGGTTATCTCGGCTCAGATACAGATTGGGAAAATGCCGAGAACGCACTTGTTCGTGCCTTGAATGCCCGCTCGATCCCATACGAACGTATTGAGGGCGAAGCTGCGTTTTACGGGCCGAAGATCGACATCAAAGTTGAAGATTCGATTGGCCGTCTGTGGCAGCTTTCGACGGTACAGTTCGATTTCAATTTGCCGGCTCGTTTCGAGCTTGAGTATGTAGGCGACGATAATCAAAAACACCAACCGATCATGGTCCACCGTGCTCTCTTTGGTTCCGTCGAGCGGTTCTTTGGCGTGCTGATCGAGCACTACGCGGGTGCATTCCCGCTTTGGCTTGCTCCGGTTCAGGTTGCGGTTTTACCTATAACAGATCGTATTAACGAATATGCGAATCAGGTTGCGGCCGAATTGAGATCGGCTGGGTTCCGTGTGGAATCGAACACGATATCTGATAAAATCGGTGCTAAGATACGTGATGCACAGATGCAGAAGGTTCCTTATATGCTGATCTTGGGCGATCAGGAATTGGAAAATGGGACGGTGGCCGTTCGCGACAGAAAAGAGGGCGACATCGGTACGGTGACGCTGGCAGAGTTCAAGGAGAAGATAGCGGAACAAAAAAAGAGCCGCAGTCTCTAAGAACGGGTAATTAACAATAGGAGGCATTTATCGCTAGAAGATTTGGTGGAAATAGATTTAAGCCGCGGTTTCGTGAGCCGCTGCACCGGACAAATGAACGCATACGCGTACCGTCCGTTAGAGTTGTAACAGAGGACGGCGAGCTTTTTGGCGTAATGGACACAAGAGATGCCATCCAGGAAGCCCGAAATCGAGGTATCGATCTCGTCGAGATCGCACCGAAAGCCCAGCCGCCGGTCTGCAAGATGATCGATTACGGTAAGTTTCTTTACGAGCAAAAGAAAAAAGCTCACGAGGCAAAAAAGAAACAGGTCACCGTACAGGTCAAGGAGATCAAGTTTCGCCCCGGTACGGACGATCACGATTACGATTACCGGATGGAACACGCCCGGCAATGGCTTGGCGAGGGCGACAAGGTGAGGGCCGCGATCGCCTTTCGCGGACGGGAGATGACGCACCGCGAACTCGGAGCCAAGATTCTAAAGAAATTGACCGAAGATCTGGCCGATTTAGCCGATGTCGAGGTTTATCCAAAAATGGAAGGCTACCAGATGTTTACTATCTTTAACCCGAAAAAAGCAAAAGTGGCGGATGTTAAGAAACCTGCCATAGAAGCGGTGGAGAAAGAAGAAAAGGCGGCGAAAACGGTAAAACCAGCCGTAAAAAAACCGGCGGCAAAAGCCAAAATCGAGCCGAAAGCCGACGACGAGATTTTTTAGATATTTTTCGATAGTTGATAGGAGAAGAAGTAATGCCAAAACTAAAAACACATAAGGGCGCGGCAAAGCGTTTCCGCTCGACGGCGAGCGGCAAATTCAAACGCGGACATAGTCATGCACGTCATATTTTGACCAAGAAAACAAGCAAACGTAAGCGCAATCTTGATATTGACGCTTTAGTATCCGAAGGGGATCAAAAACGCGTCGAGAAGATGCTGCCTTACGGAAGGAATTAATCAAGTAAAAAGGCAAAAGACAAAGGGCAAAATTAGGCGTGGACGCTTTCATTTTTTGCTTTTTACTTTTAACTTTTGCCTTTTCACGACTGAAAGGAGTGAAGACATGCCAAGAGCAAAACGTGGAAATAAGCGCCTAGAGAAGCGCAAGAAAATATTAGCTTTAGCCAAGGGCTATCGCGGTACGAAATCAAAGCTGTATCGCTCGGCCAAAGAGTCGGTCGAACGCGCACTAAACTTTGCCTACACGGGCAGAAAGCTTAAAAAGCGTGATTTTCGTAAACTGTGGATCGTCCGCATTAATGCGGCCTGCCGTCTGAATGACATCAAGTATTCGCAGTTCATTCACGGCCTGAATCTCGCCGAGATCGAATTGGACCGAAAGGTTCTTGCCGATCTTGCCGTGAAACAGCCTGAAACATTTGCGACTATCGTCGGCCAGGCGAAAGACGCGATCGGGAAACAACCGCGGGCGTCAGCCTAACTCTGTATGTTGCAAGGCTTAAGAACGGCTGTTTACAAGGTAACCAATCTTGAAAAGGCAAAGGCGTGGTATTCCGACATCCTCGGGATCGAGCCGTATTTTGACGAGCCTTTTTATGTCGGTTACAAGGTCGGCGGTTATGAGCTTGGGCTCGACCCCGACATGGAAAGAGTAACTACGGGTAACAGCGTTGGTATTTACTGGGGGGTAGCGGATGCCTCCGCATCTTTTGCGGAGTTTATCGCAAAAGGAGCTAAAGTGGATGAGGAACCCAATGACGTAGGCGGCGGCATAATTGTCGCCTCGGTCTTTGACCCGTTCGGCAATGTTTTCGGGATAATACAAAATCCCCATTTTAGGTTAGAGGAAGCAGGTTAGCTTTACGCTAATTCTCAATGTCTGAAGAAAGACAAGCAGTAGAGGAGATACGGAAAGCGTTCGAGCAAGAGTTCGGACGCTTTGCTGTTTTGAGCGTGGCTGATATCGCTACCTGCTCTGCCGAAATCTTGCTCCTCTTTACACTCCAAGTTCGTCTTTCGCCTCGGCGAAACACTTGACTGCAAAATCAAGATCTTCACGACTGTGGGCGGCCGAGACCTGTGTTCGAATACGTGCCTTCCCTTTCGGCACGACCGGAAATGAGAAAGCGATGACGTAAACTCCGCGTTTCAACATCGCTTCGGCCATTTTTGTGGCTAACACGGCGTCGCCAAACATTACGGGTACGATCGGATGTTCCCCGGGCACGATCTCGAGGCCGATGGACGACAGTTTTTCGCGAAAATATCGCGTGTTGTTCATCAACTTGTCGCGAAGCTCGGTCGATCCCGTGAGCATATCGAGCGCCGCGATCGCCGCCGTAACGATTGGCGGAGCGACCGAATTCGAGAACAAATACGGTCGCGAACGCTGTCGCAGTAGATCGATGATCTCCTTTCTGCCGCTTGTATAACCGCCGCTTGCACCGCCGAGAGCCTTGCCGAGTGTTCCTGTGATCACGTCAACGCGATCCATGACGTTGTGGTGTTCATGCACACCGCGTCCGGTTTTACCCATGAATCCGACTGCGTGCGAATCGTCAACCATCACCATTGCGTCGTATTTATCTGCCAGATCGCAGATCTCCGGCAATTTGGCTATAAACCCATCCATCGAGAAAATACCGTCGGTCGCGATCATCTTAAATCGTGCCGACGAAGCTTCCAGCAATTTCGCCTCAAGATCGGCCATATCGCCATTTTCGTAACGAAAACGTTGGGCTTTACTCAAGCGAATCCCATCGATAACACTGGCGTGGTTCAGAGAATCCGAAATAACCGCGTCTTCTTCACTCAAAACCGTCTCAAACAACCCGCCATTCGCATCAAAACACGACGTGTAAAGTATCGTGTCCTCCGTACCTAAAAACTCACTGATCTTCGCCTCGAGCTGTTTGTGTATCGTTTGCGTACCACAAATAAACCGGACAGACGACAATCCAAATCCCCACTCGTCAAGCCCCTTGTGTGCCGCCGCAACAATATCGGGATGATCGCTCAACCCGAGATAATTATTCGCGCACATATTCAGCACGCTCTTGCCGCCCGTGACGTTGATATGAGATTCCTGCGGGCTCTCGATCACACGTTCCGACTTATAAAGTCCTTCTTCCCTGATCTCATTCAGAACGCCGCCAAACTGTTGTTGCACTTTTCCGTACATAATTTTCGCTTATTTCGCCTATTTCGCGGTTAGTCTCTTGCGTCTTAGATCTCCCCCCAATCGAGAACGACCTTGCCGCCATTTCCCTCACGCATAACCTCAAAACCTTGCTGAAAATCCTGAGCCGCAAAACGGTGCGTGATCACCGGCTCGATGTTTAAGCCCGACTCAAGTAATACACTCATCTGATACCACGTTTCGTACATCTCACGTCCGTAAATACCTTTGATAGTCAGCATGTTAAAGATGACGGTCTTCCAGTTGATCGAAAATTCGTCCGAAGGAATGCCTAAAAAGGCCACATTCCCGCCGTGCGTCATATTGGCGAGCATGTCACGAAAGGCCGAAGGATTGCCTGACATCTCCATTCCGACGTCAAAACCCTCTTTCATCCCCAATTCTTTCTGCACGTCTGCTAACGATTTCTCGCGAACGTCAACGGCCATTGTCACATCAAATTTCTTCGCCAGTCCGAGGCGGTTCGGATTAACGTCCGTTATAACAACGTGCCGAGCACCCGCATGTTTTGCAACCGCCGCAGCCATAATGCCGATCGGACCGGCTCCGGTAATCAGAACATCTTCGCCGAAAGTTTCGAACGCAAGCGCCGTATGCACAGCATTACCAAACGGATCGAATATCGCCGCAACATCGAGATTTACGTCGGGACTATGCTTCCAGATATTTGTAAAGGGCACTGCCATGTACTCGGCAAAACCGCCGTCGGTATTCACACCATAACCAAGCGTGTTTGCACACTTATATCTCCGTCCGGCGAGGCAATTACGGCATCGGCCGCAGACGAGATGCCCTTCGACGCTGACAATGTCGCCGACGTAGAAATCATTGACATTCGAGCCGACCTCAACGATCTCACCGACCAGCTCGTGCCCGAGAATGGTCGGCACTTTTATCGTGCTCTGAGCCCAGGCGTCCCAATTGTAAATATGCAGGTCCGTGCCGCAAATGCCGGTCTTTTTCATCCGGATGAGCACGTCGTTGATGCCGATCTCGGGTTCCGGCACCTCCTCGAGCCACAGACCTGACTCGGCCTTGCTCTTTACTATGGCTTTCATTTTTCGTTAGCTCCCTATGGCTAGTTAACCTTTGCTGATCCAATGATATCACCGCGGAACGTTCGGTCAAATAACGTCGAACGACGGCATTTCAGGCTCGCATTTTACGATAATCAGGTTGACTGCTAAAATTTAACGAGTCAGTCACTGTCGCAAACTGGTATTCCCTTAGTCTATGTCCGAAGAACGAGATAGAGTCGAAGCGGTCCGAACCGCCTTCCTAAATGAATTCGCCCCGTACGCCGGCCTAGACCTCGACGGCGTGTCGCTCGATGATGTCGAGACGAAACTGCGTGAGATCGGCGAGTTAAAGGTCCGCCACACCGGCAAAAAATCCGCGATCGCTGAGACGATGAAACTCGTCGGCCGCGTGGCTCCCGAGGAACGTGCAGAATTCGGCCAGTTGGTCCAGTCCGTTCAAAAGGAGATCGAAGCGTCGATCGATTCGGCCGAATCGCAGTTAAAGGATTTCATCTCAAACGCCAAGATCGAACTCGAGCGCCTCGATGTAACCCTACCCGGACGCAGGCCGCGAACAGGTCACCTGCATCCGATCACGATACTACGGCAAAAGATCGAGGACGTTTTTGTTTCGATGGGTTATGCGATTGAGGACGACCGCGAGATCGAAACGGACTACTACAATTTCGATGCACTCAACATTCCCGAAGGCCATCCGGCCCGCGAATCGCAGGACACGTTTTACACGACGGACGGTTTTGCACTGCGTTCGCAGACCTCGACCGTTCAGATCCGTGCGATGGAACGCCGTGGTGTGCCGATCCGCATCATTGCTCCGGGCAAGGTTTTCCGCCGCGACACGCCTGATATGACCCATGTGCCTATGTTTCATCAGATCGAAGGCCTCTGCGTCGACAAGGGCATCACAATGGCCCATCTCAAGGGCACAATCAACGAATGGGTGAAGAGCATGTTCGGCGAAGACACGATCACCCGTATGCGGCCGAGCTATTTCCCTTTCACCGAGCCAAGTGCCGAATTTGATTACTCATGCTTCAAATGCCACGGTACCGGAAAAGTAAGCAGTGAGCAGCGATCGGTAGGCAGTTCGAGCGAAGATTTAAATCTGCTCATTGCCCCCGGCCCACCGCTCACCGAAAGATGCCGTCCTTGCAAGGGTTCAGGCTGGATCGAACTCGGCGGCTCAGGAATGGTCCACCCAAACGTCCTAAAAGGTGTCGGCGTCGACCCAACCATCTATTCCGGCTTCGCCTTCGGCTTCGGGCTTGAGAGGATGTGTGCGTTGATGTATTCGCTGGATGATATACGTCTGATGTTCGATAACGATGTGAGGTTTTTGGAGCAGTTCAGATGAACATCAGCTACAACTGGTTAAAAGATCTGATCGATATTGATCTGTCGCCTGATGAGTTGGGTAAAAAACTTACAAACGTCGGCCTCGCGGTCGAGGGGATTCATGCGCTTGGTAACGATCGGGTATTTGACATTGATCTGACCTCGAATCGGCCGGATTGTCTATCACATCTTGGCGTGGCTCGTGAAATAGCCGTAATAACAAAGGCGGAAACACGACCAGTAGGGAGTGTGCCCTTAGAGAACCCAGTTACTCCTGGTTTTGACCCACAGCCTTCAAATCTGGTCACCGTCAAAGAGTCTGACCTCTGCCATCGCTTTACTGCCCGCGTCATCCGAAACGTCAAGATCGGTCCGTCGCCGCAGTGGCTTGTTGACCGTTTAGAAGCTATCGGTGAACGTTCGATAAATAATGTTGCTGATATCACCAATTACGTAATGCACGAGATTGGACAGCCGATGCATTCGTTCGATCTCGACAAACTCGAAGGACAACGCATAGTCGTGCGCCGTGCAGTCGAAGGTGAAACGATCACAACGCTTGACGAGGTAGAACGAAACCTCACCACCGACATGCTCGCCATCTGCGACGCCGAAAAACCGGTCGCAGTCGCCGGTGTTATGGGCGGTCTGGACTCAAGCATTACGAATTCAACATCTAGCGTGTTACTTGAGGTTGCTCACTTTAAACGTGAGAGCGTAAGGGCCACGTCGAGAAAATTGGGGCTTGCTACCGAGGCAAGCTACCGCTTTGAACGTGGCGTCGATATCGAAAAGCTTATTGCTGCGTCCAACCGAGCAACTGAGTTGATCTGCGACCTTGCCGGTGGCGAAGCTGCTGATTTTGTCGATGTTTACCCGACAAATTTTGTCGCGAACGAGATCGCATCGGGTGATATCTCCGCGGCGGTCAAGCGTCTCACGGGTCTCAATATAAAAACGGACGAATGCATTCGGATACTGACGGCTCTCGGAATAAAGCCTAAGATCGTATCTAAAACTCCAAATGCGAAATCCCGAATTTTTAAATCACCCTCATGGCGTCATGACATCCACATCGAAGAAGACCTCGTCGAAGAGATCTCACGTCATGCGGGCTACGAGAACATAGCCAACGAATTACCGCCTGCGTATGGAGCCGGCGAATATCAAGGTACAGAGATACGTAAAAAGCTCTTGCGGCAAACGCTTGTCGGTTTAGGTTTTGACGAAGCGATCTCGTATAGCTTTATCAATATAAGATATGACAGGTTTTTTGAGACGATTACCGGGTTAAGAGATACCGACAAAGGGGGCGAGTACGTGACGCTACAGGATTCCGTAATTGAGGGGTCCCTCAGAATGCGTCCAACCATACTTCCCGGCTTGCTTGACGCGGTTCGGCTAAATCTTAATCACCAAAGACGCGATCTAAAGCTCTTTGAAATTGGTAGAGTCTTCGCTGCAAAAGTAGCTGAGGACAGTCTACCGAACGAACGGGAGATATTTTCACTAGTAATTACGGGCGGTGAGCTAATGGAGAATCGGGCCATGCAGCTCCGCGACGCGGACTTTTACGATGCCAAGGGTGCCGTCGAGGCAGCACTTTCCGCTATCGGCATACAGGAAGCCGTCTTTCAAACGGCAGATGTCCGCCATCTGAGAAAAGGCCAATCCGCAGTGATCTCGGTTAACAAGATAAAGCTCGGAATTATCGGCCGGTTAAATGATGAAATCTCCGCTACTTACAAATTCAAACAACCGATCTACGTCTCCGAGATTGACCTACAAGCCGTTTTTGAGTCGCCGCTCCGCACAACTATATACCGCCCATTGGCGAAGTATCCCGCGATAATCCGTGACGTCTCACTGGTCGCAAAGCGTGATGTCGAGTTCTCCGCGATCAGATGTGCAGTTACAGAACAGAACTTTGAGCTCTGCAGAAATGTCGGATTTGTCGATATCTATGAGGGAAACGGGCTTGCGGATGGCGAGCGTTCGATCACGATTCGCCTGGAATATCGAAGCGATGAGCGTACATTGGTGGAGGACGAAGTTGAGGCGATACATCAACAAATCGTTTCCAAAATTGAACAACAATTGCCGGTGAAGCGACGATTCGGATAAAACCTTCATCTTTTACTTGAAGTTTTGTGCAAAAGTCTTGATAATGACTTCCACTGTTCAGACATTACCACTATTTGGAGACCTCTCAATGAACGCCTTGACAGGAATGGAAAAATTTTCGCATCTCGAGGACAAGATATATCTCACCATCGAATTCGCGAAGAAAATGCGGGACGAAAAAGAGAAATTCGAAAACGAGGCCGTCTCACTTAGGCGCGAGACGGCGAATGCGATCGCCGATAAAAAAGCGCTCGAAGAAAAGCTTGCGGGTCTTCTCTCCGAGCGAGATTCGATCCAGCTAAAAGTCGAGGCCATGCTCGACGCAATGACAATGATCGATTCGGACGTGGCAGAGTTGCTGGACGTTCGGGTTGCATAAGCCGCTAATATGTCGGAACAAACGATTAGAGTAGAAATATACAATCAGACCTACAGCATACGGTCGGACGGCGACAATGAATATATTCATGAACTAGCAGAATATGTCGATACCAAAATGCGCGAGATCGCGACGGGTACCATGACCGTGGATTCGCTCAAGGTAGCGATACTTGCCGGGCTGCACATCGCGGACGAATTCTTTCAGCTTAAACAATCTCAAGCTCAAAACGATACGCAATTGGCTACACGCAGCACGGAATGCTCTGAAATGCTCGACAGGATTCTAAAACACCGGGGACCGGATCCTATGCATAATGCATAATGCAAAACGCAGAACGAAGGAAGGTAACGGTAGGCAAATTCTCGCATTGTTCATTATTCATTTTGCATTTTCCACATATGTGCTAGTATCCATTTTGGCGAAGGATTTTGACTGCGTTCCCCGTCACCGGACGCATATATAATTGAGCCAACATATGAATGCCGGGAGGCTAATGCCGATCGTCGGTGCTTTTCTTTACGAAGACGAGCCAGAGATGTCGGCTTTGATGCTTGAGAAAAGCAGAAAGCCACCCACCTGTCCAATACAGGTTCAATTCATACGTTCGAACGGTTTCGCGGTTCTCATTCGCCAAAAATTCTACTTGTCTTCGTTTTCAAGTTCGAGCCTTATTTCTTCGGCCATTTTCGCCGACTCCAAAGCAAGCGGAAGTTCGGCCGCACGGGCGGACAACTTCTTTAAGGCTAGTTCCGAATCGGCAAGATTTCCGCCCCGGCTCGCGGCAGCCTCGATCATTTGGAGTCGAGCCTCGGCCTCGGACAACATCAGCTTTGCTTCGTCGTTAATCTTTAATATTTTATCGATGTCCTTGACGGTCTCAGACTGAAACTGCTCGGCCCGAGCACTCTTTATCTGCTTGAGCGAGTTTTGACGTTTCTTTGCCGACAGCAACTCGCGTTTTGAGGATCTCACGATTCTCGTGGCCGTAAGCCGCGATGCTAGGGTTTCGCGGTAAGCGTCGGCCAAAAGTAGATCACTCGCTTCAACCGCCTTAAGGGCCCGTTTTTCATTGGACTTAAGTTCGTTTCTAAACCAGCTGATCTCATCGGCGCCTATGCCGTTGGCGGCGATCCTTTCCCGCATCTCTTTTGTCCAAATCGAGCGTCGATGCGCGAGTATAGCTGAGATCGTGATACCCGTAAGAAAGCCGATCACAGTAACGATTATCCCGAGAAATAGGACCACCGCTGCGGCGGGCGGCCCACTGACCGCCAAAAACAATAAAAGGATCGTGACCGCAATCGGAATAACGGTCAGCACTAGTGGTGCGATGACCGCTCCGATCTTCAGTCTTTGCCCGCGTGCAAGATCGCTCGGTGTTAAGTCGTTCATAGCTCTCAGATGATTAGAGTCTAGCGCAATGCACCTTATATTCAGATATAACGACGAAAACTTTTGTTACCGAAAGTTTAGTGTTATTCGATAAATATATTATTATTCAACTGATCGGTCACGGCATATGAAAAAGCAGCTCTATTTCGCAACGATCCTTTCCCCGATGGTATTCGTTCTGTTTTCGGGCTCCGTTTTGTCGCAGAAACTAGAACCTCAGCAGCGTGTTCGAACCGTTACAATTCCCATATCGATTTTTACTAAACAGGAGCTCAAGGAAGGACAGGCTGAAGAGTATGTCCAGGCCGATCGCCTGACCGTTCGCGAGGACAACGACGAGCAGCAAATATTATCGATCAAAAGCGTGACCGATTCGCCGCTCTCGATTGCGATTCTTATTCAGGAAGATCTTACATCGAGCTTTAATCTTCAGATTGCGGATATACAGAAATTCATCCGCGGTCTGCCGAAAGGCACACGTGTCATGGTCGGATATCTCCGCGGCGGCTCGCCCGAAATAAGGCAAAAATTTTCGGACGATCTCGACAAGGTCGCTCGTTCGCTGCGAATTGTCTCAGGGAGTGCCGAGCTTGCTCCCCGCAGCCCATATGATGGCATTGACGGGATATTAGGACGTTTTGACGCCATGCCGGCGGGACGAAGGGCGATCTTATTGTTTTCTGACGGGCTCGATACGTCTGAGGGCTTAAACCTTTCATCGATCAGCCAAAGCATTGATCTGGATCGGGCGACACTAAAGGCGCAGCGAAAAAGTGTTGCCGTGTATTCATTCTACGCTCCAACCGCATTGACCGATGGTTTTGGCTCAACCTTGGCTCTCGGAGCCCAGGGGGCGCTTGAAAAACTTTCGGATGAAACTGGCGGTCGGGCTTTTTTTAATGGCTCCATCGCTCCGGTCAGCTATTTACCGTTCTTTCGTGAATTGGTTATCTCACTGAACCGCCAATTTGCACTTACATATCTTTCAACGCATATGAAAAAAGGTTATCACAAGGTCAAAGTGATGAGCACCAACCCCGAGATCAAGATAGAGCATCCGCGCGGCTACTATTATCGCTGATCATCCTTGTCGCAGATTGCATGACTGGCAGATTCGCACGTCTTCCTTGATCAACAGACCGATCCAAAACAGAGGGAAGAAAAAAACAAGCAATAAAGCAAACGTAATCCATCCGGCAGTTGAGATGCGACGTTCTATACGAGGCGTATACTGGCTCATGCAGTGGGGGCAGCGGAAATGCGAAATCATCATCTGCTGCTGCTGCTGCTGCTGATACATCAGCGGTGCGGGACGGTAATTCTGATTCGGCCCATTGAATTGATTGATTGGCGGTTGAACGGTGCCGATCGGCACTGTCGGCCGTACTTCATCCTTTGTCTGAAATTCGTCGGTTTTCCAAGCGTATGGCCGCGGCGCCGAATAGTCGTAAGGATTATCCGTCATCACCGGCTTTACAAAATTGAACTTCGTGCCGCAAAACCGACAAAAGTTTGTTTCAGGAGTATTGAGTTTTCCGCAGTTCTGACAGAGGTTCATATCGGATCAGCGAATTTCGATTCGGCAAAAGACTAAGTACGAAGCATATCAAAAATATGTTCGTTGTTCGAGAAAATAAGGTTCTCTGACAGACTAATCGAAACGGCAAAGCTGGCCCGAGCGGATCGCTTCATATACAGCTTCGACCAGTTCAACCGCCTTAAAACCGTCGAATGCACTTACAGGCGGCTTGGTGCCGTTAAGAATCGCGTCAATAAAGGCTCTATCTTCCTGAACGTACCCCCATCTTTCTTCTTTTTCCGTCATGTGGAAAGAGGTTGTTTCAAAATTGGCGTCCATTCCGCGTGAATCGAGCAGCCGCTCCATTTCCTCAGTCATTATGGTGCGGTGATGACAAAATGCCTCAATACGTTCGAACGGAAAATGCCAGCTTGCGTCTGACGACGATGCGAATGTACAGTGAAATCCGTTCTTAAATTTAAAAATGAGAGAAAACTCATCTAATTCGGGATATTCGTGTTGTGAACCGTACGCTACCAATTCGGCAATCTCACCAAATTGGAATCTAAGCATATCGAATAAATGAATCGTGGTTTCGTAGAGAAAACCGCCCGTAACATTTACGTCGCCAGTCCAAACGGGGTTCTTCAACTCGCCGCGATTCATCTTTATATGAGCGGAGTGCGGAACATCATCCGCGAGGAGTTCTCTTAGCTTTACATAAACCGGGGCAAACCGCCGATTATGTCCTACCTGGAACACCTTTTGTCCGCTGTTCGCTATTTGGAGGAGGCCCTTCGCGTCCGCCATGCCGGTTGTGAACGGCTTCTCGCAGAAAACATGCTTTCCTGCCGCAACCGCCGCGGAGGCTATCTCGAAATGAGTCTTGTTAGGGGTGCAAACCAGCACTGCATCGCAATTGTCGAGCAATTCGTTAAGCGATCGACACACCTTACCGCCGATACGCCTGGCCGTCCCCTCGGCAACCTCGGGAATAATATCGAAGAGAGCAGAAATCTCAGCTCTGCTCTCTCGCGAGTAGATCCCTCCATGGACGTTACCAATATACCCGGTCCCGACTATCCCTATTTTTACTTTTTCCATTACCAGCTTCCGCCCGCCGCAAACTGTCCCAAACCCAAAACCTCTTCAGTTGCTGCTTTCGCTTTTTGCGCAACCTCAAAAGGATCCTGGTCCCAATACTCGGGTCGAAAGATCTCGATGCTTACCATTCGGTCGTAACCAATCTTGTCAAAATGTGCTTTCATCTCCCGAAGCGGCAGAATGCCCAGTCCCGGATATAGCCGTTTGGCATCTGTCAGATGCTCTTTCGGCAGATCTTCGGCATCGTTAATGTGAAAAATAAATAATTTCTCCGGCCGCATCGTATCGATCGCCTCGAAAGTTGAGTTACCGGCGTAAAAATGAAATGAATCGATCACATTCCCGATATTTTCGCGTCCGACCCTTTCGACGATCTCATTGCACAAATCCAGAGTCTGGACTGAACAATCGGTTTGCCCGAGAAACTCGAACGCCAGCGAAACGCCATATCTCGAAGCAATGTCACTAAGTTCGGTCAGTACCCTTACTGACTCAACGATGATCTGATCTTTTGTGGCCCCATCCGGCAACTTGCCCGGAACAACGACAACATACGGACATTGAATTTCGGAGGCAATCTTTGACAGGGTTTCACACTCGGCCTTGATCTTGGAATAGTCTTCATCACCCCGAAAAGTGATATGCTCTATCGAATTTATGGAATAGGGTTCTATCCCGGCAGCAACAAACTCGTCCTTTAGATCGGCAGGGGTGTGAGTTTCGAGGTATTTATAGAGTTTGGCTGACCATATCTCAAGCAGATCGTAACCCGCGGCGCCCGCCGCTCTTATATCGGTCGAAAGATCGGCGTGCATTGTAGTCGCACCGTTTAATGCAATTTTCATATCTTCTCCAGAACCGGATTTTAACACGAAGAACATTGAGGGCGGAAACACGATCCGTAGGGTGAGTCTTATCGTGTAGGCACACTCCCTACCGGTAGTGTTTCTGCCCTGATTAGTGACAACCTAAATCGTTGTGCTTTCGTCTAAAAATCGGTTAGGCTAAAGCTGCTTTATTCCTTTCCCAGATTTAATATGAAAAATCTATTTGTCATCATATCGATCTCTTTCTTATTGTCGATTCCGGTTGCTCCCCAGGCATCCGACACAGCATTGAAAGCTGTGATCGAAAAAGATAGGGGCAGCCGCGGCATTGACGGTAAGTTGCAGACCCTGATGGCCGCAGAGCATCTGTCGCGCGGGCAGGTCTATTATGACAATCGACAATTTTCTCAGGCCCGAGAACATTTTCAGAAAATATTCGACGTTTACCCGATCGATCCTGCAATGTCAACGGCCCTGTTTCTCACCGGACGCTCCTATTACTGGGAACGCGAATATACTAAGGCGATTCCCTATCTTGATCGCGTTTCGCGTGAGTATCCGGCGACTAAGGACGGCCGCGAGGGGCTTTCGTTCAAAGGCGCGTGTCACGTCCGCCTCGGCAAAAACGCCGATGCCGCGAAGATCTATGAGCAATACACCGTGATGTATCCGACCGGCGAACGCATCGACGGGGCATATCTGAACACCATTGACGCCCTCCGGGAAGCAGGAAAATACGACGAAGCTAAGGCTTGGGTCGAAAGAGCCGTCCAGAAATTTAACGGAATGCCGACGCAAACGAATGCACTTCACGCTCGATTGCGGATGGAGATGTATCGTCAAAAATGGACCGAGGCCATTAAAACATCGGATGATATTTTGTCGCTTGGAAATTTTTCCGGTTCGATGACCGGGAGTGATGAGGTTAAATTTCTAAAGGCTACCGCTCTTGGCAAAGCCGGCCGAAAACCGGAAGCCGCCGCGGTGTTTGCTTCGATATCTGACAGCGGCACATCTTATTACGGTGGTTTAGCTGCTGAAAAGCTGCTTGGCCAAAATGGAGGTTTTGTTCCGGCAACCGCTTTCAAAACCGCGGTAAACGCAAAGGATTTTCCGGCCCCATTTCGGGTCGAGATTATTCAAGAGGCAAAAAAACGAAAGATCGATCCGCGTTTTGTGCTCGCAATAATGAAGCAAGAGAGCACTTTCCGCCCCGGAATTAAGTCGCCCTCGGCAGCTCGCGGACTGCTCCAACTCGTTTTTGATACCGCACTCAAATATAATAAAAAGGCCGGTTTCCCTGCTCTTCAGCCCGATGATCTCTACATTCCCCGTACTAACATCGCCATCGGATGCGAATACATCGCGGCCCTGAGGGATGAATTCGGCGGGCTAAACGAGGCGATAGCCGCAAGCTATAACGGCGGCGAGGATAACGCCGCACGCTGGCTAAACCGCTCAAAGCCAAGTGAAGCGGGCATTTTCGCCTCAGAGATCGGTTTTGCCGAGACCAAAAATTATGTTTTTAAGGTTATGACTAACTACCGCGTCTATCGCTCATTGTATGATGAGAATTTGTTGAAGAGATAAATGGAGTCGGCGGTGGTTGCTAACACTTTGTGTACATTAGCTAACTGTTTATATCCGCATCTTAACTGTTATGATTAGGTAGCAAGACTATAAGAAAAAGGGGGAACTCCCAATGAATACAGATAATGAGCGATCATCGGTTGTAGATATTAATAACGAACAGGCCTTTACGCCGGATCCGCTTAATAAAATGATGGGGATCTTTGAAGATTCCGATGCCGGAGTTTCGGCAGCCGAGGATCTAAAGGCAAACGGCTTTGATGAGAAGGATATTGAGCTGTTTTGCGGCGTGCCGGGCGCCGAAACGTACGATTTCACGGGTGACGAGCACGGCCTGGGTGCGAAATTTATGCGTGCTTTTCGTAATATCACCTTTGACCGCATTATCATGGATCGTTATCAGACGGCGCTTCGCGACGGACACTGCGTCCTAATGGTGCACATCCATAAGAAGCTCCGACGTGACGAAGCCGCCAGTATCATGAACCGTTACGGCGCCGTCCAGGTGGACCACTTTGGCCTCGCAATGACCAAAGCATATCCTGATAATCCGGAATCAAGCGAAAATAAATACGATATTCACCCGCTGAATCAGAAAGGCTAGAGCTAAGATTTTACCAGGCCAATTTTTTGGCTGAGACGGACATCAATCTACAGTAATTACAATTACTCCTCCCAATCGCTTTGCCCTTCTCGTTCGACGTCGTAGCCCCCGTCACGGAGGTTTTTCTCTACATCGCGGCCGTGTTCGTTGTCGCGGACCTCGAGGAGCATTTCGATCCCGACGCGGCCAAGCGGGGCGAGCCACATGGCACGGCGGTGAAAGACCTCGATGACGTTGGCACCCGATTCCGCAACGGTGGCGAGTAGCGTGGCTAGCATTCCGGGCCGGTCGAGGACAAGCAATTTGAGCATGATGTAGCGGCCCTTGTGAACAAGCACCTGTTCGAGCACGCGGGCGAGAAGATTGGCATCGATATTGCCGCCGCAAAGAATGGTACAAACCGTGTCATCGGGTTTGATCTTGATCTTTTCCGCAAGCAGGGCTGCGAGACCCGCGGCACCGGCACCTTCGACAACGAGGCGGTTATTTTGAACGCAGAAAAATATCGCGCGAGCGATCTCTTCTTCGCTGACCTCGACAACCTCATCCACGAGTTCGCGGATGATCGGCAAGGTCAGTTCGCCGGGGGTCTTTACTGCGATGCCGTCGGCGATCGTTTGGCCGATCTCAACCTTGACGCCGTGTCCGGCTCTAAGCGACGGGTTGACCCAGGCTGCATTTTGAGCCTGAACGCCAACGACGTGGGCATTCGGCTTCAGAGCTTTTACGGCGGTTGCTATTCCCGCTATCAAACCGCCGCCGCCGATCGGAACTATTACGGTAGAAATCTCCGGCAAGGACTCTACCATTTCGAGACCTATGGTTCCCTGACCGGCAATCACCAGCTCGTCATCAAAAGCGTGAACGTAAGTGTAGCCATATTTTTCTTGCAACTCCCTAGAATGCTCGACCGCCTCGTCAAACGTCGCACCGAAAAGGACAACTTCGCCGCCGAAATTCTTTGTAGCTTGAATTTTGGTCAGCGGGGCAGCGACCGGCAGGACGATCGTCGATTTAATGCCAATTAGCGTCGCCGCCATCGCAACGCCCTGGGCATGATTTCCCGCAGAGGCGCAGATGACGCCTCGCTTTTTCTCGTCGTCGGTAAGACGCGAGATCTTGTTATACGCCCCGCGTATCTTGAACGACCCGCTTTTTTGGAGACATTCTGCCTTTAGATGCGCAGCGGCACCGATCTCGCGCGATAGACGGTCATCGCCGATCATTGGGGTCGGAAGTATAATGTTTTTTAAACGGTCGCGTGCTTCCTCGATATTCGATAAATTAACTGTCATATCCCTCGAGATTATAATTCATAAGCGGTCGGCTAAGCGAGTGTGAGGGTATGGGCAGCGTTAGATAAAGACGCTGCACAAATGTCGCATTTCTCGGCAAAATGAGATATATTGACAGTGAAAATTAACTCGGAGGTCTTATGCCCCAACTCTTTGGTGCCGGAGCACTTTTTCTCGCATTTCTAGGTTTTGCTTTACTTATTATCGCTTGGAAAACAATAAGAATTGTGCCGCAATCCAGCGTTCTGCTGATCGAACGACTCGGGCGATTTCATCGCATTGCGGCTAGCGGCCTCAATATTATTGTGCCCTTTTTTGAGGCTCCGCGCGCCGTCTATTGGACGAACGTGCGGCCCGGCACAACCTTTATCGACTCGCGCGAGCAATTTATTGACCTGCCGGCTCAGGCCGTGATCTCACGCGATAATGTGATGATGACAGTAGATTCGGTCGTATATTGGCAGATCACTGACCCGGTGCGAGCGACCTACGAGGTAAACGACCTCGTCGGAAGTATCGTCCAGTTGACATTCACGGGGATGCGTTCGGTTATCGGAAAGCTTGACCTCGACCACACTTTGTCGTCACGCGATCAGATCAATAACGAATTGCGAATGATCCTTGACGAAGCGACCGACAAATGGGGTGTAAAAGTAACCCGCGTTGACATCAAAAACATTACGCCGCCTGAGGATGTCCGGATCACGATGGAAAAGCAAATGACGGCTGAACGAAATCGCCGTGCTCTCATTTTAACTGCTGAGGGCGACAAACAGGCCGCGATCACGAGGGCCGAAGGTGAGAAACAGGCTGCGATCACCCGTTCTGAGGGTGGTAAGCAATCTGCTATCCTCGATGCCGAGGGAGCCTCACAGGCCCGGCTAACTAACGCCGCCGCTGAGGCTCAGGCAATAGCCCAGATCGCGAGTGCCATCGGCGACAGGGGTCAGACGGCTCAGTATCTGATTACGCAACGATATGTCGATTCGATGCGCGACATGGCTCGGACGCAGAATTCGAAAGTAATATTTATGCCTATGGAAACCTCAGGCGTATTGGCAAGCGTCGGCGCGTTTAAGGAAGTATTTGCCGCAACCGGCGAAACCCCGGACGAGCTGCAAAAACCCCGGTCGCCCCGTGAATTGGAGAAATGATTATGATCAAGATAATCGCCGTGGTTTTGATCCTGGCTGCCGTGGCTATCGCCGCCGGAGCCTATAAGTTTGGGTTTATTTTCAACCCGTCGCCGTCGACACCGGTTAGCGAAAAATCTATGTACGAATTTACCATGAGAGACATCGACGGTCAGGATGTCAAACTTGACGCCTACAAAGGGAAAGTTCTGATGATCGTAAACGTTGCGAGCAAATGTGGTTACACGCCTCAATACGAGGGGTTGCAGGCGCTCTATCAAAAATACAATGAAAAGGGATTTGTTATTCTCGGCTTTCCCGCTAATAACTTTATGGGGCAGGAACCCGGTTCGGAAAAAGAGATCAAGGAATTCTGTTCGACTAAATACAATGTGACTTTTCCAATGTTCGCGAAATTATCCGTAAAAGGGCCGGATCAACATCCGCTTTACAATTTTTTAACGAACAAGGCGACCGATTCTCAATTCGCGGGCGATATATCCTGGAATTTTAACAAATTTATTATCGATCGCGATGGTAAGATCGTAGCCCGCTTCGGTTCGGATGACACCCCTGAGAGTGCAAAAATTGCGGAAACGATCGAGAAATATTTGGCGCAAAAATAATTTGCTTTGGTTGTTTAGCAGTCCACGAAAAGCGATGACAACGCCAATCGTGGATTTTTCTTTTTATGAAAAAACTTTTAAGGCTGATTTTTGCGAGTCTTATTTTAGCTCTCGCTGGGGCGTGTTATGGTTCGTATTGGATTTACAATTCGGTCAATTCGCAGCACGAACACGCCAAGTCAAACGAATATATCAAGATCGAAAAAGGCTCAACGCCAAAAGAGATCATTTCCCAACTCGCTGACACCGGAATCATAGCAAGCTATCCCGCGACCTTAATTTACCTGCGGGTTATGGGCGACGGCAGCAAACTTCAGGCCGGCGAATATCAATTCCCCTCACCGGTTAGCACGCTCCAAGTATTGAAGATCCTCGAAAAAGGCGAAGACCGGACGATCAAGCTGACGATTCCCGAGGGCTTCACGAGGTTCGACATAGCGAAACGCATTGCAGAGAAATTTGGCGTTAAACCACCCGCTAACGCAGATGGTGCTGACACGACGCCGATCGATGATAAAGCGATCCTTGCCTTAATGGACGATGTCACGCTAATCCGCGATATCTCGCCGACCGCCACAAATCTCGAAGGCTATATGTACCCGACGACATATAACCTCCCGCGTGATGCCAAGCCAAACGAGATCATAAAACGGATGGTCGCAGAGTTTCGCAAGTTTTGGAAACCCGAGTGGACGGCACAGGCGAAGTCGATCGGACGAACGCCGCATGAGATCGTTACCATCGCCTCCTTGATCGAGACCGAGACGGGTGTCGAAGCGGAACGCCCGATCGTCGCCGGCATTATCAATAACCGTCTCGCCAAAAACATCCCGCTCGGCATCGACCAGACCAACGTCTATATCGCTAAAATGCTTGGCCGCTGGGACGGCACCATCCACAAGAGCGACCTCGAAGTCGATTCGCCCTACAACACCCGCGTCAAAACCGGCATTCCGCCCGGCCCGATCTCCTCCGTCACCGAAAGCTCTATCCGGGCCGCTCTGAATCCTCAGCCGAACGACTACATCTTCTACGTCCGCAACGTCGAACTAAACGACGGCTCACATTGGTTCTACGCATCGGCAACGGAGTTTGAGAAAGGCAAGGCGAAGTATCAGGAGTGGTTGGAGAAAGAGCGTCAGGAGAAGCGTTCAAATGAAGGAAGTCAATAGCTCCCATTTTGTATCACGGGCGGAGCGTTCGAATTTGCTCGTAATAACCGGGCTACTGACGATAGTAATTACAACGAATCTTATCGCAACAATCTTGGAGCGATTGAAACCTAGTGACGGAATTTATGTTTTCGAGCGGTATGGATTTCTCCCGTTCGCAAACTTCGCATCCGCTTTTTTGATCTTATTAATTTATTTGCTCGCAGCTACAGAGTGGCAACTGTTTGGGCCACTCTCTGCTCAGTGACAATAATTTATGAGGTTAACCATTTTGTGAAAGCGGTGAGGAGTAACATCGAGATTCCTGATCTGTTCCGAGTAGTATTGAATTCCATCAATCTCCTTGACGTTGCTTGGTCAGCATTACTTCTCGTGGTCTGGGTTTGGTTACTTGGTATCGTTATTAGACCTTATGTGTATCGTAAGTCTTAGACAGAAGTAGTTACATATTGTAGTTACATATGATAATCTTAGATTGGGATGAAAATAAACGAAAGACGAATCTGATAAAGCGAAAGATCGACTTTGCCGATCTCCAGGAACTATTTGAAAATGAGACCGCCCAGGGCGTTGATGATAGATTTGACTACGGAGAAGATAGACTCCTTACCTTCGGGCTTTTCGCGGGAATAGTTTTGGCTGTTGTACACACCGAAACGGATCTGGACGATGACGTGATCGTAAGGATTATTTCAGCCCGACGAGCAAATAAGAATGAGCAAGAATACTACTTCAAAAATATACGGGACTGACGTTGAAGCTCTGAAGAAAATGTCGGATGAGGATATTGACTATTCCGATATTCCCGCGACCACTCCGGAATTCTGGGCAAATGTTGTGATCAAAAAAGGGTTGAAGCCCGTGGTTCGTAAAAAGCAGGTTACCTTAAGACTCGATTCCGACATTCTTGACTACTTGAAGTCTGGCGGTGGCGGTTATCAAACCAAGATAAACCAATTGCTTCGTTCATTCGTCGACGCAGACAAGGCGGCTCACGCCAAATGATAAAACTCCTCGCCCTAGACCTAGACGGCACAACATTAAATTCATTGGGCCAGGTTCCCGACGCCAATCGCGAGGCTATTCGCGCGGCCGAGGATGCCGGTGTGCTGGTGACGATCGCAACGGGGCGGCGGTTTCGGGATGCTCGGCCGGTCGGGATCGATCTGGGGTTGAATGCCCCGCTGATCACGCACAACGGCGGGCTGCTCAAGTATGCTGATAGCGAAGAGACGGTGCATTGTTCCCTTTTGACTACTGAGACGAGTTTAGAGGTAGTTCGCGTCGGTAAGGCGTTGGGCGGCGACGCACTCGTCAGCACCGACCCGCACGGGCTCGGGACGCTGCTGTACGACCGCATTTCTGAGGACAATATTCCGCTCAAAAAATATCTGCGATGGTCTGAGAGCCTTCACGGCGTCGAGATCGGCCGCAGCGGTGTTGCTCATGTTGAGTCGCTAAAAAATGTCTTAGCCGACCACGAGATCGTTCACATCTCATTCTCGGGCTTTTGTGAGCCAATGCGTGAACTCAAATCGGCACTCGACGAAGAATTCCAAGACAACATAACTATTCTCGCCACCGTCTACCCGACGCTCAATTTTACGCTGCTCGACATTCTGCCGCCGGATGCCTCGAAGGGCCACGGCGTCGCGCGGCTTGCCGAGCTTAACGGCCTGACCGCAAAAAATGTTATGTGTATCGGCGACAATTTTAACGATCTCGAAATGCTGGAGTACGCCGGAACTGCGGTGCTAATGGGAAACGCTGACCGGAAGTTGCTTGAACGCCCGGAATTTTATACAACTTTAAGTAATGACGAGAGCGGCGTGGCCGCAGCTATCAAAAGTTTTATTTTGGATAAGGGAGAATAATTAGTGGGAAATCGAATTGCAGTTTTAGAAACGAACAAAGGTACGATCAAATTTGAGCTGTTAGAAGCCGACGCACCAAAAACGACTGAGAATTTCCGCCTTTTGGCTGATAAGAATTATTACGATGGTGTGATCTTTCACCGCGTGATCCCCAATTTTATGATCCAGGGCGGCGATCCGCTTGGCGAGGGATATGGCGGTGAATCGGCGTGGGGCGGCAAATTTGACGATGAGATCGACCGGGGCTCGATGCTTTATGCCGGAATGTATGAGAAAGGGACGGTTGCGATGGCAAATTCCGGACCAAATACCAACGGCTCGCAGTTTTTCATCATGCATGTCGATTATCCGCTACCGCCGAGCTACGTTAAATTTGGCAGCGTGATTGAGGGGCAGGATGTCGTAGACACGATCGCAATGGTTGATCGTAATCCCAATGACAAGCCGCACGATCCCGTCGTAATGAACAAAGTTTATATCGAGGACGCCGTGGCATGAAATATTTTGCGTGTATTCTGGCGATTTTTGCATCGCTCGCAGTTTTCTCATGCGATAGCAAAAAAACGGGAAATGCTAAACCCGGCGCCAATGCCGAGGTTAAAAAAGGCGTGACCCCGGTCGCAGACCCAGAAATTGCGGTAATCGAAATGGAGAATGCCGCCGCCTATGGGACGATCAAGATCGAATTATATTCTAATATTGCTCCTAAGATGGTGTCTCGATTTAAGGAACTTGCAAAAGAAGGCGTCTATGACGGCGTTACCTGGCATCGGGTAAACGAATCGGTGATCCAGAGCGGCAACCCGCTGTCTAAAAATGACAACCCCGCCGACGATGGAACCGGCAAATCGGACAAACCGAACGTCGATGCCGAATTCTCCGATTTGAAATATGACGCAGGGATCGTAGGGGCGGCTCGCGGGACGGATAACAATTCGGCAAACTCACAATTTTTTGTAACACTAAAACGGGAAACAGGTTTCGATAATCGCTATACGATCTTTGGAAAAGTCATCGAGGGAATGAACAATGTAAGGACGATATCGGGCGTGCAGCCAAAAGATGGTGAACGTCCGCTCGAAGCCGTACGGATCAAGCATATCTCGATCGTTCCGCGTTAATTATCTAAATGATATTATTTTGGATAGGTATTTGCTCGCGTAGCTCAGCTGGATAGAGTGCTTCCCTCCGAAGGAAGAGGTCGCAGGTTCGAACCCCGCCGCGAGTACCAATTAGAAAAGGCGTCCACTTGGCACGCCTTTTTTTAATATCTAGGACTATCCATCTGCTAGGGAATCATCTTCAAACCGGGATCTCCGAGTAGGGCCCAGGTCGTAAGTACATCGGAGCCGGGAGTTAGAACCGATTTGGAGTCCCTGATCAAATCACCGACCCGTTTCAGGTTTGGATTGCCACCGCTGAGCTGTGTAAGAAAGCGGCCGCCCATTTGCATTTGTCCGTCGGCTGTCGTCTCACCGCTTGAGGCCCAGGCCACCACTGCTCCGCTATTTTGAGACAAGAGCAGCAACTCAGCGATAGATATGTACGAGGCGTCCGGATGGACGTAATAACCATTCCAACAGGTTAACATCATAAAGACCGACGGATCAGATGGGTTGGCCGGATCAGACGCACTATGAAGTAGAGGGACGGCGCCTTTACTAAAGAATGTGCCGCCGCTCGTGTTTCCCCATGCTCCGGCGGACCCATGGCCGGAATAATTAACAAGATAACTGCCTGAATTAATAGTGCTAATAAGATTTGGTTGACCATTAGGATATCCCGGCGAAACGCGGGGAACCATTGTTTTTGGCATCGCCGGCGGAGCCTGGCTGCTTAACGTCTGAGTAAGATCGGCAAAATCGTAGCCATCCGGCAGGTCGTAGGCGAATATCGCTCCTCGGCTCATCGACTGCATCGCGGGTGTTTCAAAAGCAACCGTCTTGTTAAACACGATGCTCACCTCGGCCGCGGTCCTAGCTGGAATTCGGCCGATCGCCATGTCCGTCAGACCGTCACCGTCGAAATCAGCGAGGCCATCGTCGCCATAGGTCTCCGAGTATATTGTCGTCAACTGCTTTGCCGGAACAAGATTCATCTCCCCTTTTCCCAGATAATTCTTTGGGTCGGATGACGCATCACCGATCAGGAGTACGTATTGCCTGTTAGGGACCTGAGACGGCCAGTTCACTTTGACGTTACTCAAAAATTCTTTGATCGCGGTGGAGCTTGCCGAACCGTAACTATATTCGTCATAAATATCCGCGACATCCACGACTTCGGCATTAAAACTTCCACCGGCCGCGCTTTCGCGGTAAGCGGCCCACGTATTCGCGGCGGCCATAAAATCGGTTGCCGAATCTGAAATAATAATATAGTCCGCACTACGAGAGGTCGTCGCCAAATCGGACGGGTTGTTGACGGTCACCGTAGGATTTATTATTACCCCGGTCTCCTCGACGGCAAATATCTTTCTTTGCTGCGACCGCGCGGCAGGCCATCGGACGTTATAGGTTCCCCCATTCTGCTGGATGACCGGATTGCTCAAAAGCACCGGGTTGCCATCCGTAGTAACATCAAAGAGCCTAATATTTGCAGATTTAAATCCGGAAAGAACGGCCCGTTTGGCATTTGGAGATGTGAATAAGAGTTTGTTTTGACTCTCCGCCACGTATGTTCTGGCATAACTAAACTTGACCGAGTCAAAAAAGCTGAAATCATTCAAGCCCCCAGAGGTAAGCTGAATATTATTGGCACCCTCGTTGAGAAAACTCGTTGGCATTGTGAACTGCCCTGAAAAAGGAGTTTGATTATTGACACCGGAGATCGTGCCGACCGCACGGCCATTAACGATCAAATTCACCTGCGGCGTGTTAACGCTTGTTCCCCACCCTTGAACCTTGAGATTAACAGTAGTGTTTAGCTGAGAAAAATCAACCCCAGTCATGGTCACGCTTATTGAGGTCGGCGAGGAAGAAATGAATCTACCCCAAAAATTCTCGGCGTCTCCGTTAAAAATAGAAGTGGCATATGTCGTTCGTTCTTTCTTTTCGACACTGGCACCATAACTGGGGGAATCCCCACTGCCCGCCCCACCGCGCAACCGCGTGGCGCCAATTCTCTTACCGGTCCCGGATCCGGCTATCAAATAATAGATCGCAGTATTGCTCTCAACGGACTCAAAAGCACGGCCGTAAAATTCCAAATAGAGGCCGTTAGCATCCGAGCCGATCAATATGGCTTGCTCAACGCCATCCCGAAAAAGCTTCCAGTTCGCAGAGTTGCCGCTGTTAAATACATTTGATGGAAGTGCAGTAAGCCGGACCCGATAAAGGCCGTCTTTCTTTACTGCGATTTTTGCACCTGCTTGAGCAACGACCGCGCGCTGCGCCGTTAAATCTGCCGCTTGGGCAGAAGCCCTGATTTCCTTGCGCAACTCGTTTGAGAGCACCGGCTCGGTTTTCTCGATGACCCCGTTCTTGTTCTCTGAGAGGGCCTGAATCGACTCGCGGGATTGACCAGCCGCGACACCGAGATCGTACGTATATTTAGAACTAAAACTTTCCGAAGAAACAGTCCTTCCACTCGGTCCCGACGCCTCTATGACGTATTTAGAATTAAATCCGCCGAGCGGATCAAAAATCTCATATTTTTCGCCGTAAAGGGTTTGTTTGCGCAGCTTTGCAGCGGAACCCAAAACAAGACCGTCGCCCACGACTTCGCGTGTGCCGCTGTCAACGCGATAAACCATAAACCCGGTGTTATCGGTTTCCGAGATCATCTGCCATTGGACCAAAACACCGGACCCGTCCGAAAAGGCTTCCAATCTAGAAAATTTAGCAAAATCGTCAGCTACCACCGGAGGAGATTTTATTATGCGTCCCTTGTCTTTTTCAGGCGTTCTTTCGCCCCGGCTCTTCTGCCCAAATACGGGCAGAAATGTCGAAACCAATAACGTAAATAGCAGAACAGCCGATGAGATCTTCTTCATTTAATTCTCCAAGGTTAAAGCCTGAGGGGGGTCGGCGAAAATAATCCGAGCTATCGCAAATAAAATCTATCACTAACAACCCACTTTTTCAAGAAAATTTGGGTTCGGGGTTCAATAATCACCTGCGAAATCAATTTTACACAATCAGCAAGCAGTCAGAAAAAGACGGCTCACTAAAAGATGATTCTCTTCCTGTCGGTTTTTATTCCAATTAGTTTTGCGGCAAACAGTTTAATGTTTACCAATAAGCTGACGCAAAACATAGGGCAAAATGCCCCCGTTTTTGTAATACTCGATCTCGATCGGAGTATCGATGCGTAATGTTAGTATGATGTCGCGTGTCTCACCCGCGTTGTTTGTGACGCTCATCGAAACATCTTGAAGCGGAGCAATGTGCTCATTCTCAAGGCCCGTAATGGTGAAAAGTTCCGTCCCGTCGAGGCCGTGCGATGCAGCGGATTCGCCATCCTTGAATTGGAGCGGAAGGACGCCCATCCCGACTAGATTCGAGCGATGAATCCGTTCGTATGACTCGGTAACGACGGCCTTTACACCCATTAACGCTGTTCCCTTCGCCGCCCAGTCGCGCGAGCTGCCAGTTCCGTATTCTTTCCCGGCAAAGATCACGAGCGGCACTTTTTCTATCGCATACTGCATAGCCGCGTCATAAATCGTCATTTCTTCGCCGTCCGGCTGATGTTTCGTGAAGCCGCCTTCGGATGGTGCGGCCATCAGATTCTTAATCCGGACATTGGCAAATGTGCCGCGCAACATCACACGGTCGTTACCTCGCCGGGAGCCATAAGAATTGAAGTCGGCCGGTGCGACGCCTAGTTCCTGCAAATACCTGCCTGCGGGCGAATTAGCTTTGATCGCCCCCGCCGGTGAAATATGGTCAGTGGTGACCGAATCACCAAAGATCGCGAGCGCCCGCGCGCCTTGAATATTGCTGAAAGTGCCCGTCTCCATCGAAAAGCCGGAAAAGAAGGGCGGCTCCTGGATATAGGTTGAGTCGCGGTCCCATTCGTATATCTGGCCCACGCTAGTTTCGATGCTGTTCCAAAGCGGATTTTGCTCAGCAAAATCTGAATAGAGCCGTTTATAGGTTGCCGGGTCGAAGGCAGTTTGGAGCAGTTCTTTGACTTCATCAAGCGATGCCCATATATCCTTAAGAAAAACGTCATTGCCCTCCCTGTCCTGTCCGACCGGATGAAGATATACGTCCTTTACGACCGTTCCGGCGAGAGCATAGGCCACAACCAGCGGCGGCGACATTAGAAAATTGGCCTTAATATTTTGGTGGACCCGGGCCTCAAAATTACGGTTGCCCGAAAGCACCGACGCGGCGATTATGTCGTGATCGACGATCTCGTCCTCGATCGCCGGGTCGAGAGGCCCGGAATTGCCGATACACGTCGTGCATCCGTACCCGACCAATTCAAACCCCAGTTGATCCAGATAGGTTTGCAATCCAGTCTTATCAAGATACTCGGTAACGACACGCGAACCCGGCGCGAGCGATGTCTTAACGTATGGCGGCACCATCATTCCGAGCGCGACAGCTTTTTTTGCAACAATTCCTGCCGCTATCATTACGGCCGGATTCGATGTGTTTGTGCATGATGTGATCGCAGCGATAAGCACATCACCGTTGCCGATGCTGGTATTGACAGATGGGCAGTCATCCTCGGAATAATCGACGCGATTCGGCGTTGGCCGGTTGTTCATCATCTCGATTTCGGTTTGGACGTTGGTATTTATGGGTGATACCGTGTCGTGGATCGATTCGGGAACCGACAACTGACTTTGTTCGCCACCGCCAACGACGGTGCCATCGGCTCCGAGACCCATCGTGACCGGATATCGCTTTTCGAGGTCTTCGGCTTGCTTGCCGTAGCCGCCATCAGCCGTCGATTTTGTAAAAAGCTCGATAAACCGGTCGTCAAGCTGCGAGAGTTCGATGCGGTCCTGCGGACGTTTAGGACCGGCGACGGCGGCTCCGACCGTCGAAAGGTCGAGGTCAATGACTGTCGTATAATCGACGTCGCCTTCGACAGGTATGCCAAACATATTTTGTGCCTTGTAATAGTTGCGAATCGTGTCGATATGCTCCGGCTCGCGGCCTGTATTGGCAAAATACTCGAGTGTTTTCTCGTCAGTCGGAAAAAATCCTATCGTCGCGCCATATTCAGGCGCCATGTTTGCAATCGTCGCCCGATCCGTCGCCCCTAGCGCGGCGGCCCCTTCGCCGAAGAATTCGACGAACTTGCCCACCACATTAGCCTTGCGAAGCATCTCCGTGATTCGCAGCACAAGATCAGTTGCCGTCGCCGCTTGCGGCAGTTCGCCTCTGAGATGTACGCCGATCACGTCGGGCGTTAGAAAATACACCGGCTGGCCAAGCATACCTGCCTCTGCCTCGATGCCGCCGACCCCCCAGCCGACGATGCCAAGTCCATTGATCATTGTCGTATGAGAGTCCGTACCGACAAGCGAATCGGGAAAATATACGCCATCACGCTCAAACACCCCTTTTGCGAGATATTCGAGATTTACCTGATGAACTATGCCGATCCCCGGCGGTACGACGCTAAAGCCATTAAACGCCTGCGTACCCCATTTCAAAAACCGGTATCGCTGGTCGTTACGCTTAAACTCCATCTCCATATTTCGCTGATATGCGGTGTCAGTACCCGAAAAATCAACTTGCACGGAGTGATCGATGACCAGATCGACCGGGACGAGCGGTTCGATCATACCGGGATCCTTGCCCATTCGCTGAACGGCTGACCGCATTGCCGCGAGATCTACAAGCAGCGGGACGCCCGTAAAATCTTGTAATATAACGCGTGCCACGACAAACGGAATCTCATTTGTACGCTCATCATTGGCTCCCCAAGCTGAAAGCTCGCGGATATGCGATTCCCCGACCTTTCTGCCGCCGTCAAAATTTCGAAGGACAGATTCGAGCACGATCCGGATCGAGATCGGAAGACGGGAAATATTGCCAAACCCGGCTTCTTCGAGACGCGGCAGAGAATAGTAAAAGCCCTCAGTCCCGCTCCCCGTCGTGAATGCTTTACGCGTGTTAAATAGGTCGTGTGTCATAGTTGTGTGATGAAACTCAAGTCCAAACTACTATTATAAAAGGCTTTGAAGAGGATTTCAAAGTTGTAGCTCTTCGAACCGTTGCACATCCAGTCAATGACGTTTATACTCTGTAACCATCAGTTTTATGGCGCGTTCGTCTATCGGTTAGGACGCTAGGTTCTCAACCTGGAAAGAGGGGTTCAACTCCCCTACGCGCTACCAAGCTTCAATTACAGAATCTGCAATTACGAATTACGAATGTTCAAGATTGCTCTCAATTCGTAATTGTTAGTTCGTAATTTGAAATTCGTAATTACCTTTATGATCGTAACAACTGGTTTTGATGTACAGGGAAAGCAGGTCACCGAGTATCTCGGTGTTGTTCGCGGTATTGTAGTGCGGGCGACGGGAATCGGCCGGGGCATAGTCGGCGGTCTTAAATCGATCGTTGGCGGTAATATTGAGGAGTGGTCGGTCGTATGTGAGGCAGCCCGAATGGAAGCCTTTAACCGAATGGTTCAGCACGCCCATGAGATCGGGGCCGATGCGATCATCGGTATGCGGTACGACGCAACCGAATTTAGCCAAGGAGCGACCGAGGTACTCGCCTACGGTACGGCCGTCAAGCTCACTTAAGCTAAAGCTCGGCAAAAAGAATTTAAAAGATCGGTGGGCGTCCGTTTCTGCCTATTCTAAATCTGGCTATCCATCTCGACAACCTGTTTTTCATGCGGCGCGGATCGACAAATTCCGTGATACCGGTCGCATTTCGGGTGCGTCCGTCGGCCAAATCGAGCGAAATCGAGCTAAGCATTTTTACTTCAGAAAAACCCGAGCGGATCTTGCTTACCGGTTTTATGCTCACCCTTATACCGTCTTGTGAGGTGTATACGATGTCAAGCGGAACGCGTAAGCCCCAACCGTCGCGTTTATGGCCGCTTACATCACAATTCGCTCCATAAGCTTGAATCATGCCATCGCGGATGAGAAAAAGCTTTCCCGCCGCCGACGCATTCTGTACGCCTCCATGTCGCTCGAAAACTATTGTCGAATCAACAAAATGGGCCCGCCCCCACATCCTTGATGCAAGGTTTCGGTAATGAACATTTTCGCTCGATATATGGTCGTGATAGCCCGTCCCGCGAAACTTGATCTGCTTTTTTGTTTCGCCCCGACGCCCGGTCAGCATGATGCGGCCGCTAACATCGGCACGCGGCACGACAAGGTTCCAAACAGCTGCGTGCTGTTCGCCTGTGGGCTGCATCAAATCGGACTCGATAAACAGCCACTCAAGCTCGGCATGTATGCGACTCCCGCCACGCCCGAGGATATCCACAGTAACAAAGAAGCCCGATCCATAATCGGCCCCTTCGATGCAAAAAGACGAGGACGCCAAACTGCAATTTGCCTTACCCGGCGATGCCGTAAAATCTTTTGCGGCAAATTCATTGATCGAGCTAAGCACGACTTTTCCATCGACCGAATAAACAAACGAAACCGCCGGACATTTAGTTTTTTCGAGAACCTGTTTTGATTCAAAAAAACGTGGCGAAAGCGCGTAGTTATCGTAAAACGCGATGACGAGCGCTTCGTTACCGTTGTCCGAAATAGCGTCGAAATGCCAACTTTCAAAGGCCTTCGGGCCATCGAGATCACGCCATGCGTCGCCATTTAAGCTCGAACAAAATGAAATATTTGGCAGGGCCGTTTGATCGTTCCGCATTTTTGGCAACTATTAGTGAAGGTAGAAGCGAGTTCAGCATCGCAGAAAATAAAATTTATGGCAAACTTTCGCGAAGAAATCGAATCTTTAACTGCGGATCAGATCTTCCCGAATTTCATATCCATAGGAGAAGCAATGAAAACAATTACGACGATCATTTTGTTTACCATTATCGCTGCCGTAGGCCTCTTGACGACCGCATGTCCGGCAAGGACGAGTATCGCCGATATTGAGGCAAACCCGGGCAAATATCAAAACAAAGATGTTGCCATCGCCGGTATCGTAAAGGATAGCTATGGCCTCTCTATACCGGGCACCCGAATCGGTGGAGGCGCATATAAAATTGACGACGGCACAGGCTCGATGTGGGTTTTAGTGACCGACGGAAATGTTCCCTCAAAAGGCTCTGAGGTCGGTGTAAGAGGACGCATTGGCACTGGTGTGAACTGGAAAGGCCGCAATTACGGACTCGGTATGTATGAAAAAGACCGCAGATATGGGAGGCGGTAATTAACGACCTTTGCTTTGAATGATAAACTTGAGCGGCCACGTAAAGTTGGCCGCTCTTTTTTATGGACCCTCTACTTTCAGCATTTGACCGCCGGTTTGAGGCAATCGACATATTATCGCGGGAATTGCTTTCAAGGCTTACCGAGGTCACGCTTTATCAAAAGCCCAGGGCCATCCAGCATGCGATGGCCCCATTCTCCTGTGGAGAGTATATTTTGCGGTCAGCGGCGATGGTCGAAAAGACATTTGGCGGAATTACGACCAGGCTGTGGGATGACCCGTTTGAATGGACGCTGCCGGAAAAGATGTCAGGTAAAAACAGCATAGAGGAATATTTAAACGAGGTGGAAGCAACCCGGCAAAAGGGCTTTGCATTTTTCGTTTCCGACGATGATCTGAAACGCGAAATACCATCACCTGAGAAGCTGCGGCCGATCTTCGACATACTGCTCGAAACTGTCGGATCGGCTGAACACTTTCAAGGTCGAGCCTTTGCGATATTCCAAATGATCTCCGATGACCCGCTTCCACGCCTTTGACTTGCTTGCTACGCGAACTTTTTCGTGTAAGAATTCGTTTAGACTTGGGTCGAAAATAATTTCTTACCGGAGAAAAAGATGCATTGTCCTAGCTGCGGACAACAACAGGTTTCCAACGAAACAAAATTTTGTTCGCGATGCGGAATGCCTCTTGGCATCATTGCCGAGGTTTTGGCCCACGGCGGATTTCTGCCACAACTAGCTCAGCTCAACAAAAAGAAAGGGATCTTTAACAAAAAGAACGGGGTTGTTTTTGGGGTGTTTTGGTTTATTTTTCTGACGATGTTTTCGACTGCATTTTTGGGCATTCTGGGGGCCCCGGACGAGCTTCTCGGGATAATAGCGATCACGGGTGTTTTCGGAGCGATGATGATCATCCTTGCATCGCTTGTGTTTCTGCCCAGTTCAAAGCAGACGTTTACAGCGATTCCGCAATATCAAACACTGCCGCCTCCATCTGCGATGTATGGGGCTAACCAACCGGCATTGCCTCCGCAGTCTATCCCTGCAAATATGTATGGAGTTCCAAAAGCCGGATCATGGCGTGATACTAACGATCTCGAACCAACCAACACGAGCGAAGGTGCCACGAAGCTGCTTGATAGGGAGGATCAGTTCAACTAATGTTTTGCCCTCAATGCGGACAGGAGAGAGTTTCTACAGAGACGAGTTTTTGCTCGCGGTGCGGTTTTTTGTTGACCGCGGCCGCTGACCTCTTACAAACAGGCGGGCTGAATCCACTCGCTGCTTCTCGTAGGCCATCCCAGGGGCAATCTCCACGAAAACGTGGTCTCAAGCAGGGGTTATTTATTTTTCTTCTGACATTTCTCTTCGTTCCAATAGTCGGAATGTTGACGGTCATGCTGAGGCTCGATCCCACGGCAACCGGCGTTGCGGCAGTCGCTTTCTTTATGGGGGGTGTGCTGCGCATGATCTACGCATTGATGTTTGAATCCGCGGAACCGGGTGGCCAGACGTTAGAAGAAAAGGTCCTAGCCGGGGCCGCTGCGTTTAAGGCGCCGCAACCTAACCCGCAGGCGCTCCCGCCGCAGATCTCCACACCGATCGATAATTTTATTGCTCCGGCAACCGGAAATTGGCGCAATACCAACGACCTGCAGCCGACGAGCGTAGTAGAGGGGACCACAAAACTACTCGAAAAAGACGAAACTATCTAGTATCCGACCGCCATGCCGTCGCTTCTCGAATCGATCGCTCCCAGCCGCACGCCTTTGTCATCAACCATCACGCCGGTCGCGGATGCTACGTTTCCGGGCTTATCGGTAAATTTATGTCCATAACCCGTAAGAATATTTAATGTATCCGGCGAAAACCCGACCGGTTCATAGAGCAGTTCATCCGGGAGCCATTGATGATGAATACGCGGTGCGTCGATCGCCGCTTGAATATCCATATCAAAATCGATCACATTCATTACTGATTGGAGAACGGCGGAAATAATGCGCGGCCCGCCTCTCGCCCCGAGGGCGAACCAGAACGAACCATCCTTTTTTAGCACGATCGTCGGAGTCATCGAGGAAAGCGGCCGCTTGCCAGCCTGAACCTTATTCCTTTCGCCCTGTATCAGACCAAACATATTGGCTTTGCCGGGACGCGCCGCAAAATCGTCCATTTCGTCGTTTAGCAAAACGCCAGTTCCCTTTGCCGTCACCCTTGAGCCGTAGAGATCATTGATCGTATAGGTATTTGTCACGACCGTTCCGGCGGAGTCGATGACCGTAAAGTGAGTTGTATCCATTGGTTCGCCGCCGGGAATGTAACCGTGACCAATCTCGCGGCTTGATGATGCCTTAGTCTGGTTGATGCTCAAACCGCGTTGCTGGGCGTAGTTTTTATCGGTCAATGCCGTGACGGGAACATTTGTAAAATCGGGATCACCCATGAACTCGGCCCGATCAGCAAAAGCACGGCGCATCGCTTCGGCTAAGACGTGATATTTCGCAGCCGAATTGTACTGCATTTTTGTAATGTCGTAACCTTCGAGCATATTCAGCACCTCTAACATCACGATGCCTCCAGAACTCGGCGGCGGCATTGTAATAATCTCGTGGCCGCGATATGTTCCCCGCAACGGAGTGCGCTCTTTGGCCCGATAATTTTTAAGATCGTCCAGCGTGATCAATCCGTTATTAGCCTTCATATCGGCGGCGATCATCTTTGCCGTTTCGCCTGAATAAAAATCCCGCGCCCCTTTTTGCTCAATTCTCGCCAAAGTTTTAGCCAGATCGGGTTGGCGAAAAATATCACCTTCCTCATAGAATGCTCCACCATTTAGGAAAATCCGTTTGCTGTCTTCATACCTCGCCAGGCTCTCGTTATAAGACTTGAACAACCCCGCGAGCCTAAATGACAAAACGTATCCATTTTCAGCAAGAAGGCGTGCAGGACGCACAATATCCCGCCAAGCGATCTTGCCGGAACCATATTTTTTGAATGCCATTTCAAATCCGGCGAGCGTTCCCGGTACGCCGGAGGCGCGATACCCTAAGGTAGAAGAGCCCTCACCCTTTATCAAATTTCCATCTTTATCCAAATATATGTCACGCGCAGCGGCTTTGGGAGCCATTTCACGATAGTCGATCGCATGAGCGTTGCCAGCGTTATCCCGAATCAACATAAATCCGCCCCCGCCGATGTTGCCCGCCTCAGGGTACACGACAGCCAGGGCCAACCCGACAGCGATCGCCGCATCGACCGCGTTTCCGCCCTTCTTTAGAATTTCAACACCAATCCTCGATGCAAGCTCATGCTGCGATGCCACCATGCCGTGTTTGCCGCGAACGGGCTCAGCATACGCCTTGACACTGGACGACAACATTGAAAACGCAAAAATCGCGATTAGAACGACGGCACAGATCTTTCTGGTTGATTTCATAAATTTCTCTCAAATGTTACTGAATTTTCATAATGATAGCTGATTTTTCCTGTTTTTTTGAATCTGCCCGCATTTGTTGTCTGTTAATGGATAAGCTATCCTTTTCAATTCTATTCGAAACAGTATTTCTAGGATATTTGCTCAATGTTGGAACAAATAAAAAAGCGTCTATGGAATGAAGTTCGCGCCGAGCTGGCGGAAATTCACCAAAGCGAGGTTGCCAACATTATCGACGAACTACCGGAAAATGAGCGAACCGTTGTTTTTCGCCTTTTGCCCGAGGAAAATGCCGCGTCCATTTTTGAATATCTCGAACCGGAAGTACAACAGGAAATCGTCAAAAGCCTGGGCAACCGCGAAGTCGCCACGATCCTAAACGACATGTCGCCAGATGACAGAACGGCATTTCTAGGCAAACTTCCCGACCGCATTCTAAAAGACACACTCAATCTTCTTACGGATGAAGAACGTCATATCGCAAGTTCGCTACTCGGGTATGATGAAAACTCGGTCGGGCGGCTAATGACGCCTTACTACATTCAGGTGCAGCCAAACTGGACGGTCGCGCATACCTTTGACCATATTCGAAAGTACGGGAAAAAAGCCGAAACACTTAACGTAGTTTACGTCGTGGATGATGAGCAGCGATTGATCGATGATATCCGTATTAGTAAATTCCTTCTCGCCCCGCCGGATACTCGCGTGCAGGGGCTGATGGATGATAAGTTTGTTGCCCTCGAAGCGACGATGGACAAGGAAGAGGCGGTCCAGATCTTTCGTCAATACGATCGTGCGGCCCTGCCGGTGATTACGGAAAACGGTGTGCTGGTCGGTATTGTAACGGTTGATGATATTCTGGACGTCGCCGAGGAGGAGGCGACCGAAGATATTCAGAAATTCGGCGGTTTGGAAGCCCTTGATCTTCCTTATGTTGAAACGCCCCTTCTTACTTTAATCCGGAAACGGGCCGGTTGGCTCGTAATTCTATTTGTCGGCGAGATGTTGACAGCCTCAGCAATGGGGTATTTTGATAAAGAGATCCAAAAGGCCGTAGTCCTCGCCCTTTTCGTCCCGTTAGTCATTTCGTCGGGCGGCAACAGCGGTTCGCAGGCCGCCACATTGATAATCCGCGCGATGGCTTTGAAAGAACTCAATCTTAGGGATTGGTGGTACGTTATGAGGCGGGAAATTTTCTCAGGTTTTGTACTCGGTACCATTTTGGGCGCTATTGGAGTTTTTCGCATTACGCTTTGGCAAAAACTCGGCTTATTTGACTACAGCGAACACTGGATGCTCGTCGCCGTCACAATATTCCTAACACTGATCTGTATCGTAATGTGGGGAACTCTCTCGGGCTCGATGATACCGTTTGTCCTAAAACGGTTGGGGCTTGATCCGGCGACCTCGTCAGCTCCGTTTGTCGCGACGCTTGTCGATGTCACCGGGCTGCTTCTCTATTTCAGCATCGCGGCCGCAATATTGCGGGGCACCCTGCTTTGAAGTAGAAACGAGCAGCTGACCGATGTTGATTGCAAAAACATTTACTGATATGTTTTAGCCTAAATATGCCCGCATCCGAAATCCAGAAAAAGGCCGCCGTTTTCGTCTTCTACACAGTAATTCTAATTCTGATACTGGTCATGTTTCCGTCTATCGAGGAATGGCTGCGCGTGAGCGTGGCTGCGCGATATGGAATAGTCGTGTCACCCGATTACACGGTTACACTTGCCACCGGAGAAGCGGCATCGATGATGACCGTGACCTATGTAAGCCTGGTTATCACGCTGTTGCATCTCGCCGAGGTGTTACTTGGCATGACTCTGGTGATCGGCACAGTTCGATTCATTAGTTTTTTGATAACAAAAACGGTCTACCGAAACGCGGCAAGCGGCGAGATCTCATCTTTACTAAATACTGTATTTTCGATAATAGTCTACATCGTCTCGTTTTTTATTATTTTCCAATCGGTTTTTCCGACGATCCAGTTGACACCGCTCTTTACCGGATCAACCATTTTGGGAATCGTCGTCGGTCTCGCTCTCCAGGACACGCTCGGAAATCTATTTGCCGGCCTTGCTCTCCAGGCCGACCAGTCATTTCAGATCGGCGACGTGATCGCGATCCCCAATCGAGGTACTGGAGTGGTCGAATCAGTCTCTTGGCGTGGAGTAAAAATACGCACGTTTCAAAACAAGCTCCTTGTGATAAGCAACGCGGCATTGGGCAAAGAATCCATCGAGGTTGCACCGAAAGGCAATTTGAACGCTCGCCTTGTCTTTTTTAGCACTATTTACACCGAATCACCCGCGAACACGATCCACCTTGTTCGGGAGGTCGTCCGTCATAGTGATAATGTTTCGCCCAAAATACGGCCGATAGTTCGGATTAAGGAACTCGGAGCCGACGGTATTGACTGGGAGGTCAAATACTGGCTCGATGATTACTCAAAATACAACGATTCGGATGCATTGATCCGACAGCGAATCTGGTATGTCCTTGAGCGTGAAAAGATCAGCTTTGCTTACCCGACGCGGACGGTTTACATGGAGACAAAGCCCGCGGAAGCGGCGCCCGAAGACGTTTTCAACGCTATTGCAGAACGTCTCAACAGCGTGTCCATTTTCGCTCCGCTCTCCGATGAAGAGATCGAAAGATTAGCAAATGTTTCAAAATCCCGCATTTACGCACCGGGAGAAGCGATCGTCCGGATGGGCCAGGAAGGCAATTCGATGTTTGTAATAATACGCGGCTCAGTAAAAGTTCAGATCAACGAAAAGGACTATCAGAAAACCATCGGCACACTTGGTGAAAATGATTTTTTTGGCGAAATGAGTCTTTTGACCGGCGAACCGCGGTCCGCAAATGTAATTGCGGTCGAGGAATCAGAAGTGTTGAGGATCGACAAAGAAGGCCTCGGTCCCATTTTCGAAAGCAACCCAGCTCTCGTCAATGCTATTAGCGAGCTTGTCGAAGAGCGCCGCGTACTACTGACCTCGTTAGCCGAAGATGACGAACCAGATCCGAATAAAAAAGTTCCCAAGACCGTGATGAAATCTATTCGGAAATTTTTCGGGATGAAATAGTAGCCCTACTGCACGTTACCATCGTAAATGTCATGCAGAACCTCGGAAATTGACTTGCGATCCCCGACGGAAGCATCCGCACCGAAGGTCAATCGTTTTGATTCGGTAACGCCGGAGAGTCCGTAGGTTGTACTGCTTGTTTCCGGTGTAATGGGCGTTTCGATGGTTTCACTTTCGTGCAATTGAGCCTGCTGGCCGGCGGCTTTCAGACGGCTCTCTTCCAGAATCTCTGCGCCGCGACTCTTTCGTATTTTTTCCAGCGACCCGACGGCTGCTAATGTGAGAGGCGCATCTGACGGTGTCCGCTCGATCTTGCGCAGTATCCTCACATAGTCCTTCAGCTCTCTGGTTGGAAACATGATCGCTGCCTCATTTGAAGCGGCGTCTTCAACAACGATAGCGAGATGTCTCACGGCAGAGCTGTGGTCACCCAGCCTTTGGTAAAGAACTCCTAACCCAAAATGCACGAGCGGCGGCGGAGCAACCATTGATCGTAGTATTGCTTCTCCTCGGGCGACAGCTTCCTGTATCTCGAAGCCATACCAGCGTCGTTCTTCGTCACTAATAATCTCATGGGCGGAAAGATAAAACTCAAAAATTCGTCGAGCCTCGTTTCCCGATTCAAACGAAAAGGCTTTCCAAATAAAAAATGCGAGTACACCAAAAAAGAAGAGAATGAAGACCGGAAAACCAAGGACGTAAAGAAATAGAGCGGTCACTCCAAAGGCAAGCACGTACTGACCTTTTTCCTTTAAAGGGAGCGAGGATCCTTTTTCGAGACCTGTTTCCTTCACATTTTGCTATCAGCTTGAGGAGGTTTTTTCGCGGGACGGGGCTTCGGAGCTTCCGTCGCGGCCTTAGGAGGCTTTGAAGTCTTTTCGGCGCCCGTCGACTCAGCCGCCTTTCGAGCTTCCTTTTCCACTTTGACGCCAAAATCCCCGATCGACTCTCCGACCTTTTCAAACGTTTTCATCGCCGAATTTACGACATAGGCGAATGTTTCACTGATCGTGACGGCTTCCATTTTCATCAAATGCTCGATCTTCTTTTCGAGCGGTAAGGCTTCGAATTCGGCTTGAAGCGGATCTTTTGCAGTGTTTGTCATACTTAATAACCTCTCCGATTTGTGCACCTCTCGTTTTCGAGGCGATCAAAAAACCTTACGCTCATTTGGCGAGATATGTTCCACGTCAGTTTATAGCAGTCTTAACACGGACACGCGGCTGGGCCCCAGAAGGTGCAGCGTGGGATCCGGTCGCTAATTTCTGACAATCCGAACATACGCCCCACATTCTCAGGCTATGATGCGTCGGCTTAAACCCAAATTTGCCTGCCATTTCGTCCTGCATCATTTCTATGTCCGCCGAAAAAAATTCAATCACCTTTCCGCACTCGGTACATATCATATGATCGTGATGATCGTGATTATAGTGATGCTCATAATAGGTCTTGTTGTCGCCAAAGCGGACCTCACGTGCGAGGCCGGCCTCCATAAGCAGCTTTAGGGTTCGGTAAACGGTCGTATGGCCGACCGATGAGTCTTTTTTTCGCACGAGCGAATATAGGTCTTCACTTGAGAGGTGCTCATCAGTACTCAAAAATATGTCAAGGATCAGATCGCGCTGCCCGGTACGTCTCAACCCCGACGCCTGAATATGGGCGTCAAAAAGAGCTTTTTCTACCTCGAATTTGTCCTTTTTCTTGACCAATCCCTGCCTCTCACTTGCATTTGATATTACCATTTCAATTTGGATTTCGCTATCGAAACTTTTGTCCGCATCGAGTCTATTCTCTCGCGGTTTAGGCCCTGTTTCGAGGCAATCTCCAGTGAGCGTTCGCCCAGAAGCAGATAAATTTCGAGCAGGTCGTCGGACACATATTGGTTGAGCGCGGTCAGATGGCGGGTGAAGGTTTCAATATCGGCTCGGGCAAATGTTCCGGTCAGGGCGGCTGATGTACTTTGCTCACCAAGGTTTTGCACAGTGCTCGTCACCAGCGGGAGCAGAATCTCTTTTGCGTCATCGCTCGAAAGCCCGACTTTGCTCATCATTTCCACGGCAGCATCGAATAAGGCCACGAGATGCCCACACGCCGTAACCGCCGAGGCATGATAAAGGGTCTTGAATCTTGTATCGATGGCAAACGGCTTCCCGCCCAGATCGCCCACGATCATCTCGCCGGCAGAAACAGCTTCGGCATCACCCTCGACACAAAAGTAGGCATCGCGAAAGCGGGCCGGGCCTAACCCCGGACTGCTCACCGAAACGAGAGGATGGATCGATCCGGTCGGGCATCCCACACCTCGAACTTCACTAAGTATTGAGGATGATTGTGAACCGCTGGTGTGAAAAACGACGGATGTCGATGAGATCTTTTCGGAAAGGGCTTGAGCAACCGGCGATATCTCAGAATCTTGGGTTGTAATAAAGACGACATCTGACGACAGTTTCGCAATGTTTTCGAGAGTATCGATCCGACCCGCAAATTCGTCTCTGGCGGATACCCCGGCGGAAATCGGGACACTCCGAGCAATCATTTTGTCGATCCTATATTTCTCCGCCGGAAGAGCCAATGCGAGGGCCCCACCCACCCGGCCAACTCCAATTATCGATACGCTTATCATGTCGTAAATATAGTTTACTTGGCCGGCAGGTTAAAACAGTTGGCGCGGAAAGTGTGATTAGGTACGATTGGTCGTTGCAAATTCAAGTTTGTCGATCTCGGATTCCCATTTACTGACTTCGAGGGGAAGGAGATCTGTGAAATCTTCGAGCTCGGCAACTTTTGACCCGGCGGTTTCCGGTTTGCGTTCGGATGCCATTTTGATGGCCGAGGCCAGAAAATAGGTTTGCTGACTCGAGAGATTTAGGAGATCTTTAGCATCACTTGAATTTGAAAGTGCCTGCCTTACTGAATTTGCTAACTCCCGATTTGAATTGCCGGCTAGGGCATCAAGTGCTACGGATAGTGCGGCGTCATTCTCATTTAGGCTTGCCCGAAAAAACAAAAGGCCTTGATTGATGATGATCTCCAAGCGGCTGGACAGGTCATGACGACGCTCAAATGTCGCTAAATTGAATGAACATGAACAAAATGGTTTAGTTGACAGCGATTCCCTCGTATCGACCGAGCACTTAAGCTGCTTTATGTTTCGTATCAGCCTTTTCACAGCCGCCTTGAAATGCGAATCGAACCACGCGAGATCGGAGAAGCTTTGGAAGACGCTCCATTGGTCGGAGCTTAGTAAGGCGTTCAGCTTTTCAACGGACTCACCGGACCTCATCACAGCATCGTGTTTACCAACATAGTAATCTGTGTATTTCTGCTTGAATTCCCGCCATGTTCGGTCGATCTCCGCATTGACCCTGGGATCAGCGGCGTAGTATATTGAACCGGTCTTTTCCAGTAACGCGCGACGAAGCATTTCGACCTCCTTGTCCGCCGTTATTTCGCACAGTGATAGATATTTTGATATCTCGTCACGTTTTTCAGCACCCTGAGTAAAATACCGCAGTACGATAAGATCATTTTTCTTTTTCTCGTATTCAGCCTCGGAATCCGAGAAAAGATCGGCAATATTGTGCAGACACTGGTCGAGCGGGGTAATGTTCTGCACCAAAGCATCGACGCAGTCAGCTAGGGCTCCGAAGGTTTTCCGCAAATTTGCGGCAATACGCCAAATCGATGAATTTAGATTCTCATCGGGCAGAGCATCAAATGCCTCCAAAAACCGTGCTTCCTTCCAGTTGGCAAGCCAGCCCGCGAGAGTATCGATAACGATCAGCCGATCTTCCGATTTCTCGAGTGATCTTATTTGTGTATTTCCCGTAATGAGGATCGCCCAGTCCCTTAAACGCTCACTCGAATAAATCTCAACAAATGGTTTTGCTACGCCCGCTACATCGTCCCACATTATTTGGAGATCGAGCGAGCGTTTATTTATCCGGTTCCCGCTGAATGTCACGAATTCGTATTGACCTTGAGCGACCAAAGCGGTGAGTACTATATGTTGAGCCTCCCGTGTGAGACCGATCGGCGCTGCCCGCATCCGCGACGATAATTCTTCTAAGGTTATGGTGGCGTCGGTTCCAAATTCAAGCCCATCAAAGGCTTGAACCACAACCGAAAGTTTTGCCAAAATCTCTGCCGAAACAGGAACAAAAATATCGTCCCGCAATTCGACCAATCCCAGAGGCAACGCAAATAATTCCGCTAGCTTCTGAACATCAAGATTATTGGCTCCGGACCCGCCAAAAAATTGACCCGTAAGTTTTGCGGCCTCCTTGACACCGAACGGTTTTGAGAAATTTGGATGCGCCGGAAAACGAGACTCGAACACCGGCTCCAACATTGTAGTGAATAATTGCGATAATGTGTGAGCGGACCGGGCATCGTCCGAAAGTCGGTATTCGGCCTTCCCGACAATTAGCCTGCTCTCCGACAGAAATATTCTCTCCCATATGCTTTCTACCTCAAGAGAGCAAATTTGTGCTTCGGCAGACAGTTTTTCCTTAAAGCCCTCACGCAATTCCGGGTTCGTTTCCAGCAGGTGGAGACGCTTGATCGCCCCGATATCTTCGTCCCTTAATTCACCTAACCGCCACTCGATCGATGAATCATCCTTTAGGCCAAATTCTTTGCTCGAATCGGCGTGGTCGAAAGTCACGCAAATTGACCAATCCGATTGGTCGGTTGCAGGCGATACCTTAGTGCTATTTTCAAATCCGGCCAGCGCCCAAAATATTTCGCCATGCCGAATAGCACCCCGCCATTCGACGCTGCAGTTTGTGTAACTCGAATCTCCGTCTCTGCTGACGGTCATGTCCGAGAATTTTTGGGAGGCCCGAGCGAGCAAAGCTGCGAAAACCGTTTCGAGCGAAACTGTGCTTGCCGCATCATCCATTGCTCCGTCAAGAACACCTTTTTGCCCGATCTGGAAACAATATTTCGGTTCGGAGCTATCGCTGTCAACTCGACTAACCGCGTCAGGCAAGGCCTCGAAAATTGACGTTAGGAGTTCGTTGACCACAATGCCCGGTTTACCGGCCTCGACATCGTCAAAGACGAGCATTGCCCCCGCTATCTCTGAGGCAGTCGATCCCTTACCGTCGAGCGACAACATAAAAAGCCCCTTTAGGATCAGTTTTGCCTGCAAACGGAGGTTAACCGGGGTTTTGCCGATGACCTCCTGATTAAGAATATCAAACGCGGTAAAAGCGGCATTCAACTCCGTAACTAAACGAAGGCGGCTTTCGACGGCGTCAAAAACTTCGTCAAGTCCGATCAACGAGTGCGCAGGCCGACCGAGAATCCTAACACCCGCCTCGGCAGCAAATCCCAAAAGTGCAAAGTCCTGTAGGTGAAGCCGAATGAGTGGGGCGACCTCGAGCGTTGCCGGATGGAGCGGGTATAGCGCGGTAAACCGCTGCTCGCTCCAGCGGAAGCCCGGCATAGCCTTTGAATAATGTTTGTAAATATCATGAAGGATCGGTAGTGCCCGCTCATGCTTGGCAAAAATATGCGTTTCCACGACCTTGTAAAGATGTTCATGATCGAGATAGTCAATGACGTAACTTGCCGAAATAGCACGGTTTGCCCCATCGGCCCCGGCGATGTCATCGTCAAGCGCCAAGCCGACAAAAATGCCGAATGATTTTGCAGCCTGAGCAATTTCGCTCAAGATCATACCGTCGTCGCGTGAAACACGCGTTTCTCGGCCGACTGCAGTATCAATCAATAGAATGAAAGGCGTTTCCCTGGTTGCCTCGGAAGCTTTTAACAGCAGATCATTGAACGAATTACTCAGATCGTTGTTCGCTAAAGGCAGGTTTCCCGCGATCGCGGCTTTAAACTCCTCGAGGAGAGTTGCCAATGAACCGCGTCTGACGAAAGCTACAGCATATTCGGTGTCCGCTAGACGTTTGGCGCATGCCGATATATGATCGCTCTTTATCCGGCTCCTCAACTCCGGCTTAGAGAGAATTGCGGCTAAGACCGCCAGAAAATGACTTTTACCGACACCCCGAAATCCCGCGAGAGCAACCGCCGCCCCCTGCCCCCGCCGAATATTCATAACGGCATCCAGCCATTTAGCCATCATATCGGCCGTAATGTCGGTAAAATGATAGCCGTCCAGGGTCTCAGCGGGATCCGCAGAAAAATCGTGGACATTCGAAAAGGTGCGCACCTCAACGATATCCCTAACTTTTTCTTGAATTTGTTTCATCTATTTCTAGAGGGCAAGTACGGCCCGTAAAACAATGCAATAGAATTTACCGAAAGATGTCGACCGTTTTTCCGGCCCAAATGAGCGGGGGCCGAGTCTATTTTAACAAGTTTTATCAAAAAATAGAATCCTTTGTTTATTCTGTTCGCCGCTCTAAAAAGATTTTGGGTTTATAGATTTCACAACTAATTTCTAATGAAATGCATCATACAGGCGTTGATTGATACCACCAAGGGAACTACAATTTTCGTAGACCCAAGTCAGTTTTTGGAGACATCGTTATGCAAAGGGGACTATTCCGGCAATTTTCAGCCTCACTTCTTGTTATCAGCATATGGTTTAGCACGCTCGGGCTCCTGCCGACCGCCGGTCTCGCTCAGCAGGCGGCCAAAGAACCTGACAAACAGAATAAGGGGAAGGCCGCAAAGCCATCTCCTACGCCCGGCACTTCGGGTCCCTTGAACCCCAAGGATGATCCGTCACAGATCGGAAAACGCAACATTAATGGTGGAAGCGACAAATTCTTTGGCTGGCTTGGCGGATCGCAGGAAAAGGAGATGCAGATCGGCCGGCAGCTTGCGCTGGAGGTTGAGCAACAGTCTAAACTCGTTGACGACCCTGTCATTACGGAGTACGTTAATCGTGTCGGGCAGAATATTGTCTTACATTCGGATGCCAAAATTCCTTTTACTATCAAGGTTATCGACAGCGACGAGGTAAATGCTTTTGCATTGCCGGGCGGCTTCTTTTTTGTTAATAAGGGTTTGATCCTCGCAGCCGACAACGAGGCTGAATTGGCTGGTGTTATGGCCCATGAGATAGCTCACGTAACGGCCCGCCATGCAATGGAAAACCAAGGCAAGGGCACCTTGATCAATTACGGGGCGCTCGCCGGTATTATCTTTGGCGGTGCCATCGTAAGCTCCGTCCTTCAAAATGGCGGTGGGATCCTGAGTGGTCTCGCTTCCCTTAAATTTTCACGCAATGCTGAGGTCGAGGCGGACAACCTGGGCGTCCAATATCTATATGCTTCTGGTTATGACCCAACTGCGATGTCAACGATGTTTGAAAAGCTGGCATCGCAAAATAGGAAAAAGCCCGGTGCCCTCGCAAAACTCTTTTCGACGCATCCCCAGTCAAGCGACCGGCGCGATACAAGTCTCCAGCTAGTCGCACGGTTTCCCGAGAAAGAGGAATATGTGATCAGCACTTCCGAATTTCAACGAGTCAAAGGCCATCTTTTAAAGTTGACCAACGCCAAGGCCGGGATCACCACGGACTTTGATCAGGCCGATGACAGCCGCCCGACGCTGAAAAAACGACAGCCTGATAGCCCGGACGGCACGAACAATGACACTAGCGACTCTAGTTCAACTTCGGACGGACCTCCAAAACTAAAAAAACGGGACCAAGCCGACCCGACCCCGACACCGACGCCGACGTCTAATTTTTAGTCGCACATCATCGAAAAAAAACACGAACCACACCTGCGGTTCGTGTTTTTTTTTGTTCGTATGAGATTCGCCCGATCTTAATTTTTGATAGGTGGTAATTGAGGTGTGGCTTTCGTGACCGGCGCGGTGCGGGTCGAGATAACCGTCGTTAAAGCCTGCGGGATTTGATTGACCAAAATATCGCCCTGGTTTTCGATGATCTGATCGATCAATTCAAATTTCTCTTTGTCAAAATTATTTGTCATCAGGACGCCGTCCTTGTCGATCGTCATCGGATAGATTCCAAAGAACTGATTCTTAAGGTTTGCAAAAAAGGACGGCTCCGCACACGGAGCGAAGTTGGCTCGTTCCGGGCTCGTTTCGGGTATCGAGGCCCCGATCAATTGGAGCTGCTCTTTGGCCTTGGCTATATATTCGCTGTTTGGATAGTCGCTAACGATCTTCTGAAAGTAGCGGGCGGCCTGATCAGTCTCTTCCTCGACGACGTAGGTAACGGCGAGTTTATAGAGAGCCTCATCCATAAAACAAAAGTTTGGGTATTTTTCCATTATCTCGCGATAACGTGATTGAGAACCTTTCAACCCGCCCTTTTTCTGATTGACAGATAGTGTGTAGTAGTAATTAGCGACATAAAGATTGTGCAGCCCCAAATTGTCCTGCACCTGCCGCAGCCTTTCCTGAGCTGCGTCTTTAAGTATAGAATTCGGATAGCGTTCCAATAATGCCTTGAGCCTTGTTTCGGCGCGCTTAGCGTGCGTCGCATCACGATCCGGCAGTCCCACCTGACGCATTTCGGATTCGGCGATTTTCAAAATAACTCGGTCGGCCAGCGGGTGCGTAGGAAAAAACGTCAGCCAATCCTGATATGAAGCGATCGCCTGAATAAGCGCGCTTGTCGAACCTTCGACAAAGAATGAATCTCCGACTGCTAGTTTTGACATCGGCAGGTAGGGCGAATCGGGATAGGTCGTGATGATAGTCTGAAACAAAAGGCGTCCGACGTCATAATTCCTCCGCCTGACCTCTCGCGTAGCAACAATAAACAATTCGCGGTCGCGTCCCGGCGAGACGGAGCCGATCAACTCGTCATACTCGTCGTTTCCACCGCCGCCAAAAATGCCGAGAAATTTCTTTTTCTTCTTAATATCTCTCGGCTTTCCGACTGGAGTATCAGGAGTTGAACGGGCTGTCGCAGTTTCTAACTGGGCAGCATCGACACGGCCTTGAAACTCGGCAACGACCTGTTCGAGCGAATCAATATCGGAGCGCTCGTATTTTTCACCCCGGTCGGCTTTTCCGCGAAGGTTATTTACATCGCCCTGTAATCGGCCCGCTTCCTTGTCTAGTGCCAGTAAGCGTCCTAAAGGCGTGTCCAGCTTTTCTTTGTCGTCTTTTTTGGATTTATCGCTTTTATTCTCTTCCTTGAGAACTGACGCCGCACTTGTCAGCGAACGCCTCATGCGGTCGAGCTTTTCCCTCATAACATCCAGTCTTTGGATGGCCGTTCCATCGTTAGGTTTAGCCTGGCCAAATCCAACCGACGAGAGTGTAAGCATGGCCAATATGGCAAGAAAAACTGCTCTTTTCTGTTTCAATAACATAATTCTCAAACTCGACAGCGTATCCCACGATGTCGATGGGGCAAAAACTTGCTATGCCCAGTTAGTTCCTTTTTCTATCAATCTCTTAACCGACTCGCTCGCATCACCCTGCCCGAAAACAGCCGATCCGGCCACGATCATATCTGCACCGGCGGTCGCGATCTCACCGATATTCGATTCGTCGATGCCACCATCGATCTCAATTTGAACATTGAGTCCACGACTACTGATCATCGCTTTGAGCCGCCGCAGTTTGTCCACCATCGTCGGGATGAATTTCTGGCCGCCAAATCCGGGATTTACCGACATTAGCAAGATAAAATCGGCATATGGCAGCGCTTCGTCGAGCATATCGACCGGCGTGGCCGGGTTGATCGCGACCCCGGCCTTGGCGCCCGCTTCCCTTATTGCCGTAAGTGTACGGTGAAGATGAGCATCCGTTTCAACATGGACGGAGACCATATCCGCCCCCGCCTTAACAAATTCGACAGCATACCGGCCAGGCTCCGAGATCATCAAGTGGGTGTCGATGATCAGATCGGTAATTTTACGAATGGATTTGACAACCGGAAGACCGATTGTAATGTTGGGCACAAAATGCCCGTCCATCACATCGACATGAAGCATCCTTGCGCCTCCTGCCTTAACCGACGATATCTCCTCAGCGAGTCTGGTAAAATCCGCTGATAAGATAGATGGGGCTATTTCAAACATTCCTCTTTTTTCTTCTAATTTGTTGCACGATCTGATGTTTTCGTTGCTCAATTATTGGGGTTTTATGGGTTTTGGCCGCGGATCACCGGGCTTGGTCGATGAATTTGGCTTGACGACAAGCGGTACCGTATTTCGATTTGGTTTGTCGGTCGAATTGTTGTTAGAACCCGGATCCTTTTTGTTCGAATTGGAATCGGACGAATTGGAATTCGAGTTTGAATTAGTACCCGAATTGTCGCCGGTAACGTCTCTTGTCGTATCTGCCTTTTTCCGATTCGTATTCGTATTCGCTTTCGGCTTTTTCGGCTTGTCCGTGATCATCTCCTCGATCTTATCTGCATCATCTTCGTCAGTCTTCTTAAGCGAGGATGGAACATCATCACCGTCAGCATTCTGCTTACTGGTAACAACGAGGATCATCTGGCCCGTTTTAACGGTTTCGCCCGCTTTTGGCAGTTGTTCGATGACCGTATTTGGCTTTTCGGTACTCGCCCGGTCGGCACGCTTCTTTATTTTGAGGCCGAGTAATGCAAGTTCTTTCTCACTATCCTGAAAGTCTCTACCGGTGATGTCCGGCACCTTGACCTCAGTTCCCTGCAGCGACATAAAAACCACGCCGACAAGTCCGAATAGAAATACCACCGCGAGCAGAGCAACGGCGGCCAACTTACCTAACGCAGAAAATCCGGAACTAACAATGCTCACAGTTCACATCTCCCCAAAAAACCATCACGAGAGTTTACCATTTTTGACTTCCACAAGATACTTACACTAAACAAAAACAATGATCGGATCTAAATGTCGCGAAAAAATTTTGCGATAAAAAACCCGTCCATTTTATCGCGGTGCGGCAAGGTTCGGGCATATCCCTGAGAGGTAATAAATCTTTTGTCGACCCGCGGGTCTAGCTTTTGAAACGAAGAATTCTCTGCCAAAAACACTTCTGCTACCGATTCGTTTTCTTCGCGTTCAAGCGAACAGGTCGAGTAAATTAGCGAACCGCCGCGTTTCACCGTCTTGGATGCATTTGTAAGGATATTGAGTTGTTTTTCGGGTAAGGCAATCATATCCTCTTGCTTCAGGAAATATCGGATCTCCGGATTGTGCCGAATAGTCCCGGTACCAGAACATGGCGCATCCACAAGCACTGTATCAAACGTCTCGTCCGCAAAAGGCAAGGATCGCTCAGCGTCGTATTGAATCACATTGACAAATTCACCGCCCTGTTTTGTGCAGTTTTCACGTAAATGATTTACCCGATGCCAGTGGATATCACCGGCCACAAATAGTCGTGATCGATCCGGATAGCGTCTTGCAATCAGGCCGGTCTTTCCGCCCGGGGCGGCGCAAACGTCAAAAAAAGACCCGTCTTTAGGAACATCTACCCCTTGAGCAACCATTTGCGACGCCTCGTCTTGAAAATATATGCTTCCCGACTTTTCGAGCAATCTTAAATTCTGGTCAATGCGCTCTGCAAGAAAGCCGCCCTCGATAAATTCCGATCTTTTGAATGCTTGAATAACTTGATCATCCGTTTCACCGCCGCTGTTTATTAACCTAAAAGCGGTTTGTGGAATATCGTTATTCGCCCGGCCGATAATCTCCGTCTCGGATTGTCCAAATTCTGATATCCATTTCTCGACTAACCAGCGCGGATGCGAGGTTTCGACCGAGATACGATCGATCTCATCGAAAAAATCAAGGTCTATCTTTTCACGGGTGACCCGTCGTAATATCGCGTTTACAAAACCCTTCGCTGACGTTTTTTTTGCCCTCTGGACAAGCAAAACACTTTCGTTAATTGCCGAGTATGCCGGTACTTTATCAAGATAGAGCAGCTGGTAAAGCCCAATCCGTAACGCGAGTCGAACCGTGATGTCCAGTTTTTTGTTCCCTGAGAGGTGATCAACGAGGCGGTCTAGATAAATCTGCGTCCGAAGGGTTCCAAGAGTCAAAGCGTGACAGAGAGCGCTGTCTGCAATTGAGAGGGAATCTTGATAGATTGGTAACAGCGAGGAAGAGAATCCTTTTTCCGTCTCGATACGCAGCAAGACATCGAACGCCGCAGCGCGGGCAGCCGATATCTTCATTTGGCCACCTTGTAGGCCTGCTTCTTAGCGTGTGCGTGACGCTGTGAAAGATCATGACCGTGCCCCTTTTTTAAGCTGCTATCAACAGTGGTCCGCTCGTCAAAAACAAAACATTCACCTTCCCAAAGTAACTCCTCGACGGGAATCTCTTCAAGATATTTGAGAATGCCGCCCTCTAGTTGATAAACCTCTTCAAATCCTAGCCCCTTCATATAAGGCGCAAATTTTTCACATCGAATCCCGCCCGTGCAGAACATTGCTATACGTTTATGTTTAGCAGGATCGAGATTTTCGGCTACAAACCGCGGCAACTCGCTAAACTTTGTAATAGTGGGGTTAATGGCGCCGCGAAATGTTCCGCTCTGGAATTCGTAATCATTTCTCGCATCGAGTATAAACGTTTCGGGGTCGGAAATGAGTTTGTTCCAATTCTCCGCAGCAATATGCGTACCATTTCCCATAGATATATCGACGGACTGCTTTAACGTGACGATCTCAGGTTTGATTTTTACATCGACCTTACGAAACGGCGGTGTCAGATGAAATGACGATTTGAACACTAGCTTAGTCGCTAAACAATCCTCAATTCGAGGGATAAACCGGAAGATGTTATTTTCGGTACCGCACACCATCCCGTTGTACCCCTCAGTCGCAATGATTATCGTCCCGCGAACATCAAATTCGATCAACGCCGCTTTTAGTGCAGCCTTAATTTGTTCCAGAGGCCCGACACGCGGCATGTCTTTAAACTCATAAAACGCGATTATCTGCGTTTGCTCTTGGTTCTCCATGTTTTTCAAACGCCCAGCGTATCACCGCTCCTTATTTTCGTCCCATTTAAAAAATCCCGGGCCGTCATCCGCCGCTTGCCCTCGGGTTGCAGTTCCTCGACGGACAAAATCGTTCCTTCTCCACACCGCACCAAAAGGGCGTCACCGTATGCTTGAATAATTTCCCCGGCCGTTCCATGGTCAACAGTGTCGCCCGGAACTGCTTTCCACAGCGTTATCTTTTGGCCACAGTGAAACGTGAAGGCAGACGGAAACGGCTGGAAACCCCTGATGCGGTTGGAAATCCGACCGGCCCGCATATTCCAGTTTATCAAGCCATCATCCCGCGTCATTATCGGGGCGAATGTGGCATTTTCGTGATCTTGCTCTGCCGTAGTTAGTTCACGCAAATCACGAAGCGTCTCCGACAAAAGTCCGGCCCCCATCGACGCAAGCCGGGTCATCAATTCGATGGCATTCTCCGCCGGGTCGATACGGGTTGATCGCTGTAGTAAAATCGCTCCGGTATCGAGGCCCGCGTCCATCTGTATTATCGTCACGCCTGTTTCGGTTTCTCCATTAACGATCGCCCAATTGACCGGAGCAGCACCACGATATTTCGGCAAGAGAGAAAAATGAACGTTGATCGCTCCCATCGGAAAGGCGTTGAGAAGGGTCTCGGGCAGGATTCGGCCGTAGGCAACCACAACCGCTAGATCGGCCTGATGTGAGGTGAATTCAGCAAATGTTTCGGGCGTTTTTATCTTTACCGGTTGCACAATCTGTAAATCATGCTTTAGGGCATATTCTTTGACCCGCGAAAATGTGATCTTGTTACCACGGCCAGACGGGCGATCTGGCTGCGTGTAAACCGCCGCGATCTCGTGACCGTCATGCAATAATCTCTCCAAAGATGGAACAGCCGCGTTCGGCGTCCCCATAAACACTATCCTCATTTTCGGCCCAATCTTAGCGCATCCGCCATGACGTAAAATATCCAGTTTTCTTCCATCGATCCACGTATAAGATGCGCATTTACACCTGTCGCAAAGATCGCCACGTCCTCACCGCCGTGCGTTTCGTCTCCCAAGGGAATCATGGCCTCCTGCAAATAATTCGGCTCGGAAGTATCCACTTTAGTCAGGTCCGGTCGGCCATTTGTAATGCCCTTAAAGGTCTTCGCGTCTTCAGGATAAGTCTTAGGTCCCTCAGGTTGATCATTCGATGCCCCGGTGTAACCGCGGCCACTGGTATAATTGAGAGTTGTGTAAGGGCGTCCAAGTTTATCCCGTTTATAATCCGGTTCTAAATTACCATCTCCGCCAATCTCACGAACAAGCCCAAGAATGTTGTTACCGCGAGCCGGATAACCCATGATGGTAAGAGTATGGCTATGATCAGCGGTTACGATGATAAGCGTGTCATCGAGATCTACTTTTCCGACCGCAGCGCGCACCGCATTTGAAAGCTCAACCGTGTCCTGGAGGGCACGATAGGCATTTCCAAGGTGATGGGCCTGATCGATTCGACCTCCTTCGACCATTAGGAAAAAACCTTTTCGATTTTGGGATAATACGTCGATCGCCTTCGTCGTCATTTCCGTCAATGACGGTTCGTCAAGATTTTTGGTCGTGCGGTCTTTATCGAACTCCAGGTGCGTGGGATCGAACAGCCCAAGTAAATGGGACGTTTTTTTCGCGTCGATAGCGGCAAGTTGCTTTTTGTCCCAGACATATCGGGATCCGGAGCCTTTGTTTACCCACTCTTTAGTAAGGTCGCGCCCGTCGAGCCTCTCGCCCTCTTTGCCGACGGTCTGCGGATCGGACGTTCCCTTCGGCATAAACTTTTGGCGTCCGCCACCCATCGCTACCTCAAGGCCATTACCGTAGGGAAACTCGATCAATTGACGGGCTATGTCAGGAAATTTCGCATCATATGCATCTTTCTTCCGGTCGAATATATCTTTATCCGATTCCCAGTCGCGGTCGGCGCTGTGGGCATAGCATGCTGCAGGCGTTGCATGAGTCAACCTCGTTGTCGTAACGACCCCGGTTGACTTTCCGGCCTCTTCGGCCATCTCCAGCAGCGTTTTTGTTTCGTTCCCTTTTACCGTTCTATAGTCGGCATGTACGATGTTTTGATTTACGGACAGTACCCCTTCGTCGGTTTTGACGCCGGTCATGATACCGCTCATCGTCGGAGCTGAATCTGAGGTCTGTTGGTTCGCACTATAGGTTTTCGAAAGGGCGGAGAAAGGAAATTCCTCAAAACTAAGGCGATTTTCTTCACCGCTTTCGCCGCGCTGTTGACCCTCAAAGATGCGGGCGGCCGTCAAGGTTGAAACCCCCATCCCGTCACCGATAAAAAGGATCACATTTTTCGCTCGTCCTTTGCGAATCTTTTGGTTCTTTGCCTGTTCAATGGCATTCCAGCCGTCCTTTCGCCATGTTTCGGCGGATTCAGCCCTTTTTGTCGGAAACACGGGTTGAACAACCTGGCCGGCCGAGGCAATGACAAAAACTAACAACGTGATAACGCAAAACAACTTCGAAATACAATTTTTCATATAAATATTCGGCGAAAAAAAAGTGCTAAGTTCATCTAAGAACTTAACACCTGATGTTTCAAAATAAAAATTTTATTGACTAACAATTAATATCCGCAGTGATAATTGGCACCCTCGAATACTTTTGACCATTTGGCCCCGGAGCGATGGTAAGCATTGAAACCGGCCCCCTCAAATGACTGGACATAAGTGAAAATCTCGGCAGTCCCATCACCATCATAATCAAATGCGTCCAGAAGTAGTTCGTGATACACACCGTCGTCCACATCCTTGATCGCACCGCTCATGACATTGGCCTGATCGACGGAGCGATACTCGCGATAGCCGACGACGTATTTGCCATTGCTGCCTTTGCCCGCAATAAAAAACAACAGGCCGCGTGTCAGCTTGTCGATCTCTACCCAATATGACCCGATAAATTCCACCTTTCCATCACCGTCGAGATCCATTGCGGTCAAATTCTGATAACGCAGCACTTTTGGAGTCAGTTTTTCTTTAATAAACTCCGCCTTAGCCAAGGCATCGATCTCATCTTTTTCAGCCTGAGTTGGTTTTCTTCTGGAGATTGCGGTCGTCGATTTGATCGGAGCGTTTGTCGCCAGCCCCATAACGAGGCCTTTTAACTGAGCCTTTGTAGAACTCGTGGTAGCAACAGCCATATTTTTGGAACATTCGGCGTTGGCGTTGGAGCTTTTGACCTTTACATTGCCGGCATTTGCAGACCCAAAAATAAGCCTGTAAACAGCACCCGGCTTGTAGTAGGTTTTGTTAAAAGCAGTAATGACATTTTGCTCCCCGCCTCCGTCAACGGTCGCAGCCAGCTTACCCTTATTTATAAAGGCTATCGGCTCAAGTGTCTTGCCATCATTTAGAACCGCAAAGATTATGGGTTTTGCCGCCGGTTTTTGAGCAGCAATCGAGCCGGTTAGGAGCAGCGCGGACGCGATTACAAGTCCGGTTTTCCAAAGTTTTTGATTCTTCATTTTTATGTTTCCTTTGATGAGCAATAATGAAAACGATTTTAAAGTTTTTGAGCGATCGATTTTCCCTGCATAAATTGCAGCAGATATTCCCGACCGCCCGCTTTAGAATCGGTTCCGCTCATATTGAATCCGCCAAACGGGTGGACACCAACTAACGCGCCGGTGCATTTACGGTTCAGATATAGATTGCCTACATGAAAATCGCGTGTTGCCCGATCCAATCTCTCCTGAGATGCGGAATACACCGCTCCGGTCAACCCAAATTCCGTATCGTTAGCGATTTCAAGTGCGTGATCGAAATCGCGTGCCGTTATAACCGCTAGGACGGGGGCAAAAACCTCTTCCTGCTCGAGTGTTGCCCCCGGAGCGACATTATCGATGATCGTCGGTTCGATAAAATAGCCGTTCGAATCGTCCCCTGCGCCGCCGGTCAAAACCTGTCCGCCTTCGGCCTTACCTTTTTCGATATAATTTAGCGTTGAGTCAAAGGAGCGCTTATTAATGACCGCCGCAACGTTGGTATCGCCTGCCGTCGGCTGGCCGATCGTTAGCTTTTTGGTTAGCTCGACGATCTTTCCAATAAGCTCTCCATGAATTTTTTCATCAACGATAAGCCGTGAACATGCCGAACATTTCTGTCCCTGATAGCCAAATGCCGCCGCAACGACCCCGCTTGCGACAGCATCGAGATCAGCCGCATCATCAGCAACGATAATCGCATCCTTACCGCCCATCTCGGCGATAACACGCTTGATCCATATCTGGCCGTCACGGGTTTTTGCTGCCTCCTCATTAATATGCAGGCCGACACCTTTCGAACCGGTAAACGAAATAAACCTGGTTTTCGGATGGGTCACCATTGCCTCGCCGGTCTTGGCGCTGCCGCTGATGAAATTAACGACGCCTGCGGGCAGTCCGGCTTCCTCAATAAGTTCCACGAATTTCGCCGCGATGGTTGGCGAATCCGACGACGGCTTTAGCACCACCGTGTTTCCGGCGACAACGGCAGCCATCGTCATACCGGCCATTATCGCAAGCGGAAAATTCCATGGCGGTATGACCGCACCGACGCCAAGTGGAATATATTCAAACTTGTTCCTCTCACCCGGATATGGCGTGACAGGCTGCTCGCCCGCCCAACGAAGCATTTCGCGGCCGTAAAATTCGAGAAAATCGATTGCCTCGGCAGTATCACCATCAGCCTCGGCCCAGGTCTTCGAAACCTCGAATACCATCCACGCCGAAAATTCGTGTTTCCGCTCACGCAGAAGACCGGCGATCTTGAAAAGATACTCAGCTCTTTCCGCAGCCGGGACATTTCGCCATGACTTAAACGCCTTTGTCGCCGCATCAATGGCCTTGTCAACCAAAGTAATGTCCGAATCGCCCTCGGAAAAAATAGCAACAACCTCAGCCTTTTGGGCAGGATTCGTGCTAGTAAATTTGGAGCCGAGAGTAATCTTTTCGCCGCCAATAACGATCGGATATTCACGGCCCAGTTCGCCGCGCACTTTTTCAATCGCCGCACGCATTGCCTCGGCATTTTCCGGCTTGGTATAATCCGTAAATGGTTCGTTTCTAAACTCGTCCAATGTTCGTTGTGTCTGCATGTTACTTGTTCCGCTTAACTAAATTATGTCTTCCTTGGGTTAATGTTGTTAAGAACCCAAACCATTTGGTTGATTCAACCTTCTCGGTCCATTCAACATCATATGAATTTCCTTCCTCATCGCTAAATTCATATACTCCATCATTTACGTCGATCCCTTCGCATTCCATATAAACCTGTTCTAAAGTCTCAAATTTTTCAGCGGTTCCATCATCTAGAGCCTTTACGATGAACATCGATTTAATGTGATATGTCTTTACGCTGCTTGGAGAACAATGCTCTTCGGTTCCGGCAAGGGTTTGCCATCTTTCTCATAGATCGCGACCCACTCATTTACAACTTCCAGTTACTCCTCAAAAACCTTAATAGGATCATCACCATGGACACCGCCGAAAAAGAATTCTGGACAGGTGCCTATGTAACAATCATCTTCATCGCTCCAGACAACGATCTTTTCATACTGGTCCGCAATACTTCTCATTTTCCCTTCCACCTTTCTGAGCGACTTCCGTACGAGTTTCTCCTGATACATTTTCGCATCATCACCCAACTTACCCGAAATCGTCACCTTCTCACCCATCGGATGCTCAAAATTACAATCCTTCCTTTTCCGCCTCGATTGAGAAAACCTGCACGTTCCAGTTCGTCAATCAGTTGTCTGATTTTTGGTGGCATATACCATCAAATTCTGTAAGTTGCCTCAAAACGTAATACCATAATACGCCGCCAAGGCATTATTGCCGCGACCGGAGTTGCCAAAACTGTACCCGGCAAGCAAATATTGCCGTTTTGTAATATTGAAATTGATCCCCGCGCTGGCGTATCCGAGTCGATTGTTCCCCGAAAACCAATCCGCCACAAAGCTAAATCGCCCGTTTATCGGCTGCACCAGCCCGACCATTGCCCCGGTTCGAGTTCCGAAAGTTTTGCTGCCGCCAATTATCCTGTAAACGCCCCCGGTGACGCTCAAGCCATTAAGCGGTTTTATTGTCTTGCTTGCATTCGCATAGACCATTACCGCGGTGCGGTCACCGTTTCTGCTTTTCAATGGCACAAATGCCACTACGCCGGTCGCGACGGTTAGGCCCAACCGTTCGTTCTGATACACTTTACGTTTTACGCTAAACTCGACCTGACCCGTCGACGCGATCCCGTCCCACGTGTAATAAAAGTTTGAGCCAATCTCAGTTTTGTTACTCAGTCCGTAAGCGACCCGATAACCGTAGGTTTGATATCCGCCATCACTATAGCGAACCGGTTTAGCTATAAAGTCGGCCTCTACGCTCAATGTGCCCCGCGACGGAGTATCAGCCGTCGGAATGTTAAAAATCGTCATCTGCCCAAACGCAGCATACTCGGCAGCAAATAGGAGTAATGAAAAACAGAGACCCTTTGTTAACAATTTGCCAGAAAATAACATCTTTTTTTTCCTTAAAGGCACTCAAGGATAAGGACCTGCATTCGTTTTTTGGGGGCCGATACGAACGCCTTGCAAATTTAATTGTTAAGTTCAAGCAGAATAATAACCTAACAAAGGCTGAAAAACCTAACAAATCACCGCGGGCGCTAAAATTACTAACGATACTTGTTGCGGAGCAGCTCACGTTGTTCCCACTCATCCAGCATTTCGGGAAAAACGGGCGGCCCTTCGCTTTGCCAGGATACGACAAATCGCGGCTGCTGGGTGTCGCTAGCGTGTTTTACATAACTAAGTATCAGCACCCAGCCTTCACTCAAGTATTTATTAAGCTCGCCACTCGAAGTTAATTCCGCAGTAAGTCTGGTTTCTTGGATATTCAAATCAGTTCCACTTCCCTGTTTTCTGTAAGGCTTTTATTTTACGCTTTGCCAACCCTCGTTTTAAAGGCGACAGCCGGTCGAGAAAGACGATACCATCACAATGATCTGTCTCGTGCAAGATACACCGCGCGGCCAAATCCGCGAGATCAAGTTCAAATTCACTGCCGCTGAGATCGCGGGCCCGAGCGATGACGCGCATTTCCCTTTTTACTATCTGATATAGCCCCGGAAACGATAGGCAGCCTTCGTCGCCTGTCTGCTCGCCTTCGACGCTGAGTATCTCGGGATTGACAAGGACATGGCGTTCACGCTTACCCTCTTCGCCACCTGGCACGTCCATCACAAATATCCGCTTCGAAATGCCGATTTGCGGAGCCGCTAGTCCAACCCCTCCCGCTTTTTCCATCGTTTCAAACATATCGGCGACGAGCGTTTGAAGATCCCCGTTAAACTCATCGTCCTCGACGGGCTTTCCGATCTCAAGCAAAATTGGATCTGGATAGTGACGGATCGACAACAACGACATAGAAATATATTAATCGCTGGTCGGTGCGTTATCAATCACAGCGTCGACCCTTGCTTTTTCCTGTTTAGCCCAAACACATAGAGCCTTTGCATCGCTATCGCTCAATATCGAATCGCGATGGATCCATAGGTACGATGGCAACGGCATTTCTTTCGACTCGACCTGATCGCATATCTCCTCAAGTTTCTTTGACCTTTTCTTCGCCGGATAGGTATTCCAAACACTAAAATTGAGCTTTCTCCGTCCGTCGTCAATGTGCCCTTTTAGATACCAGGCCACAGGTTGAATCCTCGAATACCATGGATAGATTGTCTGATTTGTATGACAGTCGCTGCACGAACGTCCGAGGATCAAACTAATATCCGGCGGGACTGTTACACCTGCCTCCAGTGTTTCTGTCGGCACAACAGGCGGATTTGTGGTATCGATCGGGAAAAAATTCAACACGATAAAAGCTGCCGCGAGAAGCGCGACCAGGATCAAAAATATTTTCTTAACCATTCCTCAATGACAAACAGGTCTTGTGAGCAGACAGACTAACCATTCGGCCCCAAAATGAATAAATGAAGCTAAAACATAATGTTTGATGCTACTATAATTTGAGATTTCGGGAAACATTTGAATAATACTAGCCAGATAGCGTCCTACTCAATTGCTGACTCTTGAGATTGGAAAAGTTAAAAAACATGTTAACGCCCACTATGATTGCAATTCCCTTTTTCGCGTTGATGATCGCGTCCGAGGCATTGTGGGCCCGCCTTCACGGGTCGAACGAGTATAGTGACAATAAAGACACGTGGGGCAATATTTTCATGGGCTTTATGAGCGTTGTGTGGGGCGTACTATTCGGCCTCGTTACCGGCTATGCCTACGTGTTTTGTTACGAAATTGCTCCATACCGCTTCCCGGCGGAAGCTTGGTGGACATGGGTGGTATTATTCTTCGTCGATGATCTTGCTTACTACATTTTCCATCGCATCAGCCACGAATCACGACTATTCTGGAATTTTCACGTCGTCCATCATTCGAGCGAGCGATACAATCTAAGCGTTGCGGTTCGCCAGAGCTGGTTTGGCGGCATAGTGCACTGGATATTTTATGCTCCGGTTATGCTGCTCGGCTTTGCTCCCTGGATGTTTGCCCTGATGCATGGATTTAACTTGATATATCAGTTCTGGATCCACACTAAATTCATAAAACGGTTGGGATGGCTCGAATATGTTTTGAATACGCCGTCCCATCATCGTGTTCACCACGGCGTGAACGAACCTTATCTCGACAAAAACTACGCGGGTGTTTTGATAATCTGGGATAGGATGTTCGGTTCATTCGTCTATGAAACAGAAGAACCAAAATACGGTATTATTAAGCCGATCAAAAGCTATAATCCGCTTTGGATAAACACTCATGCATGGTTTGAGATGTACCAGGCGATTAAACGCCAAACGTCCCTTACAGGTAAACTAAAATGTATATTCGCTTCGCCGAATATGGATCTGCACAATATATGAATATGAAAATTAAATTCTTGAGTCTGATATTTTTTCTTGCTGCATTTGTTGCGGCGGGAGCTGCCCAGTCGGTCGTCGTGACCTCGAAAAAGGTCGAATACAAGCGGCCAAAACCCGAGTCTGAGTACAAGGCCTCCTTTGAGATCAACTATCCAAAAGTCAAAGCCGCAAGTCCGGCACTCTCAAAAAAAATAGAGGCTGCCCTCAGCTACGAAAGTGTATTCAACTTCAAAATAAAAGATGAACTTGACGATATCCAGTGGTTGCAAGGGGCGGATTACCAAGTTGAATACAACAAGAACGGTATTCTTGGGGTCAAACTTTTTATCGAGGGCGCGGGAGCCTATCCGTCCGGCTCGACAAGGTACGTAGTCGTAAATACGAACACCGGCAGACTCGCAAAGCCGGCCGACACATTCACGAATACCCAAGGCCTCTTGAGATTGGTTCGTGCTGCAAAGGACAAAGACGTGAAAAAGACACGAGTTGAGCTGAAAAAAGACGCAGAATCGGACGTTGAGGGTTTTGATTACGCCATTAAAGAATCCGCACAATATCATCCGGTCCAGCTCGATCAATTCACCGTCTCGGACAAGGGCATCATGTTTCACCACGACTATGAGTTTGCCCATGTGATCCAGGCCTTGCAGCCGGACGGAGAGTTTTTCTTTTCGTGGAAACAGTTAAAGCCGTATATCAAAAGTGCAGGTTTGCTCTCGCGTCTCGCTCGTTAATATACTTGTGCCTGTATGAGCGAACGAAAGATAAGAGTACTGGTTGCCAAACCCGGCCTCGACGGGCACGATCGCGGAGCCAAGGTTATCGCCCGTGCCTTGCGCGATGCCGGAATGGAAGTGATCTACACCGGATTGCGTCAAACGCCCGAGATGATCGCCTCGGCGGCGCTGCAGGAGGATGTCGACGCTGTTGGCATCTCTATTCTGAGCGGTGCCCACAATACGCTTTGTCCGCGAATTGTCAACCTCCTTCGAGAAAATGGTATGGATGACACCTTGGTTTTGGTAGGCGGCATCGTACCGCCGGAAGATATCGCGACCCTAAAGGCTATCGGAGTGTCAGAGATATTCTTGCCGGGCACCTCGACCGAAGATATAGTCAAGTTCATCAATGCAAATGTTCGTCCCCGGTGAGGACGCAGAAAATTGACAGAGCTGATAAAAAGGGTCATATTTAAGCTATGTCTGAATTTGATCTTTCCATTAAGGGGGAAAATATGAAAAAAATAAAATCGTTAATTTTCGCGGTCGCTTTTGTCTTTGCTATCACCTTTGCCGGAAGCTCACTGAACTCGAATGGCTCGCTCTCTGTCAATGCTCAGGACACCATGATGGGCAAGATCGGGAATGGTGTCCAAAAGACCACTGTTAAGGTATATCGAGGGGGTCGCCGGATCGGCACAACCGTCGGGAGAAAAACCTGGAACGGGAGCAAATGGGTCGCCAGCAAATCGTGGCGCGGCGGAAGATGGGTGGCCATTAAGACCGTCCACGGCACTAAATGGGTCTATCGCAAAGCTAAATATCCCTTCGTCTCACACCCGAGACGTCGCAGACTGTAATTTTGCTTTCAATCTATATTTTAGGGCGGCCAAATATGATATATATCATTGATCGGCCGCCCTATTTCGTTCGAGTGAATATATGAAATCCAGCGTAAGAATCGCAGGCGGCCAGGGATTTTGGGGCGATTTGCTCACAGCACCGGTCGATCAGGTGCGGAAAGGCCCGATCGATTATTTGATGCTCGACTATCTGGCCGAGGTAACGATGTCGATCCTCCAAAAGCAGATGAACCGCGACCCGAAAGCCGGATACGCCCGCGATTTCGTCGAATTGATGCGCGAGATCCTGCCCGATTGCGTCGAAAAAAACATCAAGGTCCTCTCAAACGCCGGCGGCGTCAACGTAACAGGCTGTGCGATGGGAATCCGCGATGCAGCACGCGAGCTCGGCCTGCAAGGCAAAGTAAAGATCGGCGTCGTCACGGGCGACGACGTTCTCGACCGCCTCGATGATTTCTTAGACCAAGGCGTCGAGATCAACAGCATGGACGACGGCACGCCGCTCGCAGCCATCCGCGACAAAGTCCAGTCCGCCAACGTCTATCTCGGTGCCGAAGCCCTTGTCGAGGCTCTGGGAAAAGGTGCAAATATCATCGTCGGCGGCCGGCTGACGGACACGGGGCTGACGCTCGCTCCGCTGATGCACGAATTCGGCTGGGCGTTTGACGACTGGGACAAGGTCTCGGCCGGCACGATCGCGGGCCACATTATCGAATGCGGTGCCCAATCGAGCGGCGGAAACTGCCAGTACGATTGGCAAAACATCCCCGACATGGCGAACATCGGCTTTCCCATCGTCGAAGCCTCGCCCGACGGCAGCTTCATCGTCACCAAACACGAAGGAACCGGCGGCCGCGTCAACATTCAGTCCGTCAAAGAGCAGCTCCTCTACGAAATGGGCGACCCGCATTCCTACATCACGCCCGACGTCGTCGCCGATTTCGCGTCGATCAATCTCGAACCCGCCGGCGAAAACCGCGTCCGTGTCCACGGCATCACCGGCCACCCAAAGACCGATTTCTACAAAGTCTCCATCGCCTACACCGGCGGCTACAAAGCCGTTGGCACGCTGGTCTATTCATGGCCCGACGCCCTTGAGAAAGCTCAGGCAGCCGACAAAATATTGCGTGAAAGATTAGATAATCTCGGTTTGACGTTCGATGTGATCTTAACAGAATTCGTCGGCGTCAACGCAACCCACGGCCACCTTGCTGAAGGAGCGCGGACACTCTTGTCCGCATCGCCGGTTCCCCCGGCGACCGATGGTTCGGCATCAGTCACGTCCGACGAAGAGTCGAACGTTGCGGACAAGAGTGTCCGCGCTCCGTCCGACATCCCCGAAGTCCAACTCCGCATCGGCGTCCGAGGCCAAAATAAAGCCGACGTCGAACGCTTTACCAAAGAGATCGCCCCGCTCATCCTCACCGGTCCACCTGGCGTCACGGGCTTCGCCGGCGGAAGGCCAAAGGTCGAAGAGATCATGGCGTATTTTCCTGCTTTGATACCGAAGTCATTGATCACGCCCAAAGTCGAGATCGTTGAGGCCTAGCTGGTGTGCGTGATCGGCGTCACAAGATCGACTGACGGGATTTTGTATAGTATGAGTGAACAGGGCTTTAGTTTCTATGAGGAAATATCTGAGTCGATCATTGGTCTTTATCGCGATCTTGGTTTATCTCTTGCTATTGGTCGGCATCTCGTCGCTCGCTCAGCGATCGAAAACGGTCGTGCAGGATAAGCTGCCAAAGATTCCTAATATAATCGTTCTGGCAGGTAAGGCGAAGAACGGGCCGGTGACTTTCAATCACGGCAAGCACAACAGCGGAGAATACAATGCCGCCGGCCCGATACTGTGCATTCAATGTCATCACACCGCACAACCGGCTGCTGACCTCGCCAGCATCCCGCCTCATCGCACTGTCTGGCCCGCGGGCCGTGGGACGACATTGACCGCGGAACTTTTTGCTGAGGACCCGAAAAAAGCGGGCGTAGCCGCCTGCCGCGACTGCCACGCCCGCACGGGGCTTAAACCCAAATTGCTCGACGCGATCCCGGTCATCAAAGACCCCGAAACGCAGACGGAAACCACAATAGATAATAAGACCGCTTTCCATTCGGCCTGCGACGTATGCCATTTCGAGATAGGATTCCGCATAAACGGCTCAAAGGCCCCCGTCGCCACCAACTGCGCGAGTTGTCACAAGTCGCCCCGACCGAAACGTCCTAAATAGTAGTTGCGAGGGTTCGAATCAGCAACGGCCTACCTTCCCGCCCTGATCCCCACGGCTTTAGCACCGGCCGCGTTTTCTCAAGGCCAGAATCCCTCATCACCCCAAAAGTCGAGATCATCGAGGCTTAGGTATTTACAATGAAATCAAAAATGCCAATTAGAATCACTCTCGTTCTTGTCGCAACCGTAATATCAATGCTTGGCTGCAATGCTGTTGAGGATGTTTCGGTAGCTTCGAATGTAACCAATCAAGCAAGCCCAGCGCCCACAGTCAGTCCGTCGCCCCAGACGATGCCAGAACCGACGATGCCGATCCTCAAAGAGGTCGCGAAGTTCAAACGCGAGAAACCAAACAGCACCGCGCAGGAGGTCGCCGCCTATGGTAATGAACTATTGCCGCGATTCGGCTTTGAATATGGCCTTGACTTGGAAAAAATCATTACACGAAAGATAAAACAGCGACAGACAAAGCCAGTAAAGGTCGAAGGGGATGATTCCTCTTACGTTAGGTTTAGTCTTGATCTTCTCTCGACAACCGGCGCAAAGAAAACATTGGCAGTAACGGCTCCGGCAGATAGCGTTTGCTGTTGCGGCTACTACTACACCTCGATACCAGTCACAAAGATCACACCAAAAGAACTCACGGTAGTGATCGACTCTCAGGAAGTCGCTGTTACGCGACCTAAAGACTTTCCGGTTGTTCAGGACTACATTTTTGGAAAGCAGGAAGCAAAGCCAACAAAGTTAAGATCATGGGAAGTTCCATATGAGACCTATCCTTATGGTGTATCCTCTGACGGCCTGAAGCTTTATATAGAGACCGAGATCGACGGACTTTTGCTTGAAATCGCGGAGAACGGTTCACTCAAGTTCGCTCCTAAGGATTCCCAGCAAATTGTCACTAAAGGCGAAGATGTCAATAAACTGCCGGCTCCAAAAGAGGGCGAAATTCTACACAAGTCCGGTGAATTTGGCTTGATGCGCTATGTTCTCAACGATGTTCCTTATGTTGTTGAGTTTCCATACCCTTGTACCTAAGAATTCGCCTTCGAAGCATCTATTGACAAGAACCTCGCACACCTCCACAACGCCATTGCACGCTCGCACAGGAACATTGTAGATTCATTCAAGAACGTCGCACGATTGCACAGGAACGTTGTGAGGCCCGCAGGCCCGGAATGTTGCATCAATAGGATATCTTGACACTGATGCAACACTTGTGATATGCTTTGGCTCTAAATAGCGGATCTTTGACAATCCATAATCTAGTAATTAGTTGCAGTTTGCCCTGTCAGACCTTGTATTATTTTTTTCTTAAAAAAATCGCGGACAGCTGCGAACGAAACGGGTGTAACTGCTGCGCATACAGCTAGTTACATGTCTCACCACGGTCGCGGACACGGCAGCGGACAGGCAGCGGACACGATCTCTTTGGCCGATATAGATTTGCGGCCATAAATCACTGTCTTACAACAATTTGGGCCAGTCGATCCCTAACTTAAGGCGAAATGCTGTCCGCATTAACGCTGACTATTATTTCTCAAGGAACCTCGCAATTCCGCGTCGACAGTCGTCAGTCATGCGGGCGGTGGCGTTGACGGTGACGCCTTTTTCGATGGCGGTTTTGTCAATTGCCAAGCACTTTAGTGCGTGGTCAGTCTGCAAAATGATTTCCGGCTTTAGCCGAACCAATTGGGCTAAAGCCCAGATCAAGATCAAACTCAAAACCTCCAGCTAAAGCTGGAGGCAATTGATAAATAAAACAACCGCTTTGCACACGAGACATTATTTCTCAAGAAACCTCGCAATCCCTTTCTGACAGTCCCCGGTCATCCGAGCTTCGGCATTAACCGCTACACCTTTTTCAACCGCTTTCGAGAATTCCAGCCCATCTATCTCATAGAGCAATCTCTTCGTCATCGCGACGGCGGAACCGCTGACTTTTGTGTAGACGGCGGCGAAGTCCATCACGGCGGCGTCGAGCTCGTCGTCGGGGACGACGCGGTTGATGAGGCCGAGCTGCAACGCTTCGCCCGATGAGAACTCGAAGCCTTGGGTGAGCAGCTCGAAGCTTTTCTTTTCCCCAAGATTCCGCCGCAATATCGCCGCGACCATCGCCGGAACAAACCCGATCTTCACTTCCGGGAACCCAAACCTAGCTGATTCAGCCGCCACAACCAGATCACACCCCAAGGCAAGCCCGCACCCACCCGCCAGCGCCCGCCCATGCACCGACGCAATAACCGGCACGCGAACGCTCCTGATCAACGCAAATAACTCAGCAAGCGACCGCGCGTCCTCAATATTCTCCTCATAACTCGCCGTCGCGATCTTCTGTAAAGCACTAAGGTCCGCACCCGAACAAAAATCCTTCCCCGCCCCACGAATCACGATCGCCCGCAGCGATTCATCCGCATCGGCCTCGCGCAGAACATCCTTGAGCGCCGAGATCAACTCGTCATTCAAGGCATTCCGCTTCTCAGGTCGATTCAGCCCAAGCACGCGTATTGCCCCTTCGGTTGATATTGTTAAAACAGACATATCGATTGCCATTAACACTGACTACCGAGCCAAAAACTCGCGAAGCACCTGCGTCACTTCGTCACGGGCCTCTTGCTGGACCCAATGTCCCGAGTTGGGGATACGATGCTCAATGTACGGCCCAGCGATCATGTCGCCGACTCCCACTACCGTGTCGGGCAGAACAGCTTTGTCCTTTTCGCCGTAAATAAACAATGTCGGAACCTCGATCTTCGGCGGCATTTCGTTTGAGCCGAACATCCGTTTTACGATATTTGCCCGGTAATAATTGAGCATCGCGGTCGGGGTTCCGGGCTGGCTCCATGCCTTTTTATACTCGGCGATCTCGTCGTCGCTAAATACATTGGTCCCAGCGGTCGTTTCCCGCAATGATCTTGCCAGGGCCGCATAGTCGTCCTTTTTTAGGATAAATTCCGGCAGTGACGGCAGTTGGAAGAAAAACATATACCAACTCGCGAGAAATTGCTTCGCCGTCTGATTCCGCTTCCATACGGGTATCGGCGGCACCTGCAAAGCCCCGAGCTTCCACAAAACGTCAGGCCGTTTCATTGCAACCGCCCAGGCAACCGACGCTCCCCAATCATGCCCTATCACCGCCGCCTTTTCCTTGCCAAAATGTTTAATGAAGCCAACGATGTCACCTACAAGGTGGTCGATAGCATAGTCCGCAGTATTGGCGGGCTTATCCGAAAGATTATAACCGCGAAGGTCGGGGGCAACCACCGTGTACTGATCGCTCAAGGCAACTAGCTGATGCCGCCACGAATACCAAAACTCAGGAAAACCATGTAATAGCAGTACCAACTTTTCGCCGCTGCCGGCGGCTGCGTAATGGAGACACAACCCGTTCACTGTCGCATAATCGAAACGGATCGGATTCATAACTAGTAGTTACCGTATTCATTCGGAAATATTTTACCGGCTTCCTCCGCCGTTATCTTGACGCCTAAAAGTTCGAATGCCCGAGCCAAAACAATGTCACGTTTTTCCGCCAGATCTTTACCAGTCGGAACTACCATTTCATCAGGCAAAACTCCTATCTTTTCAAGGCTTTTACCATCTTTCATGATAAGGTCTGCTACGGTAACGCTTGCTCCGTAGAAAGCGATCACGTCAACCCCTGACTCATGCCCAAAATACCTTGACTCCATCACCGCACCGGCGGAAAGATCTCCAATGACTACTCCGCGTTTTTCGAGTTGGACAACTTTGGAAAAAATCTCAGATGCTGAGGCCGACTGGCTGTCTATCAAAACGATCAACTTACCGTCAAGGGCACCATTCTTTCTGGATTTGGCGGTAATCGATTTCGTATCTTTTCTGCTTTTCTCATCGTACAACTTAACATCCGACGGGAAAACGTTTCCGATGAGCCGCAAAGTCATGTCCACACGCCCACCGCCATTACCCCGGAGATCTAATATCAAGGATGCCTTTTTTGCCTTTTCAAGGATGTCATCGACCCTTTCCGGCTCGAGACTAAAGCTGGGCATCTTCCAAACAAATATTCCGGGTGTTTTATCATAGATATATTGTTTAACCGATTTATAATACGCGGTTTCCTCATCTCGGATGATCTGATTGAGATCCTGGCCATTCGCGTCCAAAACCCTCTTACCCGGAATAATTTTGGCGGCAATATCAAGGGCAAGATTTTTTCCGGAAGGCTTTACTAAGCTGAGCTTGATCTGCATCCGCGGTCTAAGGCGGTAAAACAAATATGTTAGCTTCCACAAATTCTCGCGCCTCGGAGAAAGTCCTTCGAAAGAAACTATTTCATCCCCTATTTCCAGTCCCTTTTGCGCGGCATCACTCTTTGAATCCAGTCTTGTAACAAAGCACTGGCTTCCGATTATTTTCATTTCAAAGCCGTAATCCGTTTTCGTGGCTTTACCGGGCGGAACAAAAAAAAGATGGGAGTCATCGAAATCGGCCACAAATTGAGCGATAATGCCGCTCATTTGACCAATCGAAACAGCAACCTTCATCTTTTCTTCGGCCTTTTTAAAATTCGCTTCGATATCGATGCCCTTAAATGACGGATCGAAATAATTCTTTTTAATATCTTCCTTAATCCGTTGGAGCATATCCCGATGCCGCCCGCGCTCGAAACTCAGATCCTGCGCATCGGCACAAACGAGCAAGAACAGATTGAAAAGCATGACGGAGAGGGCGAGAGTCGCAATTCGTTTCATAAATTACTTCCAGTTTCTTAAAAGTTTATTTTTGAACCTATATTTTTTTATACAATCCTTATCGAGTCAATCCGAGATATGTGATGTCGTCTTCGGTGAGGGTAATTTCCATCCTCAGCAACGCAGTCGAGAAAGTTTTGCCCTGTGCATCGGTCATAAGGCTGAGCGTGCCGCCGCCGCCGAGGGATTCGTGAAGCAAAAAATTCAAAGCCTTGAGATTTGGCAGCTCAAATCTCTCGACATCGCCCTTGACTATCTCACCAAAATGCTTTTTGACGGCCGCCGCGGTCACCTCGCGGACAAGCAGCTCATAGTATTCGTCTTTTAATGCGATAAGGCCGACATTTGCGGTGTCGCCTTTGTCGCCGGAGCGAGCATGAGCGAGTTTTACAAGTTGAATTTGCATATCATAATTATAGTTGCGTCGGTCTAAATTGCCGAATTCACCTTGTAAATCCAAACGCTTGAGCAAGCGGATCATCCGCAACCTTATCGATCAGCCCTATTCTGAGTGCCCGTTCCGCATTTATTGGCTTTGCTGTAAAAAACATTTCAAGGGCATTCGCCTCGCCGATGAGCCGAGGCAATCGCTGCGTCCCTCCCCAGCCCGTAATAATACCGAGACCGGCTCCCGGATGGGCGAATTTAGCATTTGGCGACGCAATGCGCCTTTTACAGACCAGTGCCAAATCGAGCGCCCCGCCAAAACAATATCCGTTGATCGCGGCAATGGTCATCTGCCGCAGAGCGTCGATCTTTGCCATCAAACGCTGCCCGCGGAGAGCAAATTCCTTCGCCGCCTCCGCAGTAACATCCGCGATCTCGCGCAGATCGGCCCCCGATGCAAAAGCATCCCCCGATCCTGTGAATATTATTGTCTTTAAATCGCAGCTCAGTTTGGCAAGAATAACATCAAGCTGTTCGAGCACCGTTACCGACAACGGATTGCGTATCTCAGGCCGCTTAAAACGTACGGTCAAAGTAGAACCGTCAATATTCGTTACGAGACTCTTGTTAGCGGCGGACATCACCAACAAAGTCTACCCGCGTCTCATAGAATACTCAACTTTACGGCAAGCGGCATTAGGTATTTGACCGATGTTTTTAACGCAAATTTTGCGACCGAAGGGGCGGCTTTGAGGAGGATCGGTTTCGCAACCTGTGACATGGCAAATTTAGTCGTCCACCATGTTGCTTTGGCGGCCGAACCAACGACTATTACGGCAGTCTTTCCCGTCCCCTTTAGCATAACGACTCCGATCGAATCGCGCTTTTTTTTGGCATCCGAGTGGCGGTTTTGGGCGCTGGCAACAATCGAAATTGAAATCAGGCAGACACACACAAAGGTAAATCTCATAAATAGCTTTTTCATTTTTAGGTTAGACGGAGGAAATTTTCGGCGGGATCGTCGTTCAAGAACAACAAAACAATAATATATGTTTTGTCCGAATATTAAAAGATATATTTTGCTCAACTTTGCTCCATTTCGGAACAAGAAGGGGCAGCATCCGCTAAGGCGATGGTAGAACAAAGGCCCCGATATGCGGCGTGTTTGTATTCAAGCACGTCTGCAGAGCGAGGATAAGCGAATCCCGAAGATTTTCCGGCGTGACAATTGCATCAACAAGGCCGCGGGCGGCGGCATGTTTGGCGTCGAGCTCGCGGTCGTATGTTTCGCGTACCTTTTCCATTTCGGCGAGCGTCGCGGCGTCAACATCCTTACCGGCCTTTTTGAGGTTTTGGATCTCAGTGCCATAGATAGCCTGAACAGCACTGTCGCCCTCCATGACGCCCATGCGGCCCGTCGGGAGCGAAAAGATAAAGTCGGGGTCAAAGCCCTGTCCGGCCATCGCGTAATATCCTGCACCGGAGGCATGGTTGACGGTAAGAACGATCTTTGGCACTGCGGCGGTCGCCATCGCCTCGACAAATCGGGCACCGGCTCGAATAATGCCCGAATGTTCGGCCTCGGCGCCAACCATAAAGCCGGATACGTCCTGCACAAAAAGCAAAGGCGTCGAGTGCCGGTCGCAGTTCTCGATAAAGTACGCTGTCTTTTCAGCCGACTCGGCATAAACTATGCCTCCAAACCGCGGCGGTGTGCCCGGTTGGCCTTTTGACATGCCACGTGAATTGGCGATCACGCCGACAAGTATGCCGCCGATCCGCGCCGTTCCGCAGATCATCTCCTTTGCAAAATCAGCCTGAAATTCGTCGATACCAGCTTCGTCGAGGAAAGCGTTTAGCACGGCGTACATATCGTATGGAGCACGATGGTCTTCGGGCAGGATCGAACACAGGTCTTGGGCCTTCGGACTTGGGGCTTTGGATGCGGTGACAGACACCCGCGTCTGTTCTTTGGCAGGAAGCTCAGCCACTAATGAACGGATCTTGTCGATGCATTGCTGCTCATCCTTTGTTCGATAGTGGGCGACGCCTGAGATCGCGTTGTGTGTCATTGCCCCGCCTAGGGTTTCGTTATCGATCGTCTGCCCGGTCGCACCTTTTACGAGATTTGCCCCGCCGAGGCCCATAAAACTCGTACCCTCGACCATCAGGATGACATCCGACAATGCTGGCAGATACGCCCCGCCCGCGACGCACATCCCCATAACGGCCGCGATCTGCGGCACCTTGAGGTAACGGCGCATTATCGAGTTGTAATAAAAGATCCGGGCGGCACCATACTGGCCGGGAAAAACGCCTCCCTGATAGGGCAAATTCACGCCCGCCGAATCGACCAGGTAAATTATCGGTACGCGATTGCGCATCGCGATCTCTTGTGCACGCAGGATCTTTTTGATCGTTTCGGGATACCAAGCCCCAGCCTTGATCGTAGAGTCATTCGCAACGACGACAGATTCGCGACCGTTAACCTTGCCGACCACCGTCACAACCGCGGCAGCGGGAGCCTGTCCGTCGTACTGGTCATAAGCAACAAGCAAACCGATCTCCTGGCTGTAAGTATCTTTGTCGAGCAGCAGATCGACACGCTCTCGAGCCGTCAGCTTGCCCTGCTTATGGACCTTTTCGATCTTCTCCGCCCCGCCGCCAAGCAAGAGTTTATTTTCGAGACGCAGGTAATCGTCAGTCAGCTGACGGAGGCGTGACTGTTTGCGGTCTAATTTCATTTTGCAGAGATGATAAAAGTAGGCACCATACCGCCGCCGGATGAGACATTTGCAAGCTCGGTCGAGGACAGTCTCGTGAACGCAGACCCCACCTTGCCGAGAAAAAGCAGCGGATCGAGATCGACAAGTTGTTCGGTCAACACCCAGCTTCCATCGTCACCCGTGAGCATCGGGAAGAATTCTTTTGCCGTCTTGACGCGTTCCTGAACTAAATAATCGCCATTTTCCAACGCAAGACCAATGGCATCGTCCCATTCGGACGCACTTGAATTCCAACCAATATAGATGCCATGGCCGCCGTAATCATCATTCGGCTTGAGCACTAATTTATGAGAATTGTTCCGCGTCCATTCGACCAGATCGATCGTCTCATCGCGATTCTCGGTTTGCTCATCGCGGAAAACACGCGTCCATGGAATGTGTTTAACAATCGCGCTAAGTTCTTCGTGATCAAAAAGATACTTATAACGCTCGTTGGTTAGTACAGCAAAGATGGCCTTTTTGTGCACCAGCTTGCCGCGAAAGCTGTTAACCATACAGATCGCGCGGGCACGATAAGCGTCTAGCAATGCTGGCTGAGCCTGCATAATCGGCAGGTACTCATTGACCAAGAGCCGTTTATAAACGATGTCTATCTCGATACCGTTGCAGGAGAGACGCGAGCCGCCGAATTCGAGGTCGCGGGGCGAGCAAATGATCGATTTATACCCTTCGGACTCGAAAAAATCGCGGAAAAGTTCAAATTCCTTGATCGTCGGTAGATCGTCGAGATCGACAATGGCTATGACGGGCTTGTGCGACATCGCACCGCCGCAAAATTCGGCGTAGCATTCGAGCAGAACGTCGAGCATTTTTGGTGCGCCTTCAAGACCTCTAACTTCGTAACGCTCCGCAAATTTTTGCATCACCGGCAAAGACTTAAATATCTCCGTGGCCGAATCAGAAAACGCGATGCCCGCCGGGCTTTCGCCGTTAAGCTCAACATAGCTGTATGAATCTTCAGTTAAAAATGAATCGAGCCGCGAGGTCGGAGAGACGTGCGAGTATCCGGGGTCGATCTTGATTAGTTCTTTTTCGATCTCCGTAACGCCGAGTTCATCGAGTATCGCATCGTCCACGATCGCGGCATCCTTAACCGTTTGCAGGGCGCCAAAAATGGTCTCGCACGTTTTTTTAATAAACAGCCAATCGCTTTCCATTACGAAATGCGGGCGCAAGTATGGTGTCAGGCGGCGACCGCCAAAGATGAGCTTGGAACGCTCAAGCTGCTCGTCCAGCATCTTCTGGGAAGCGTCGGCGAGATCGGCATCGTTCAGAAGCTCGTGATAGTAGGTGACCGCTTCTTTGAGCATAAGTTTGAATTATTTCGACATGCTGAGAATTTCTTCGAACTCGTCTTTAGTCAGCGGCATGACCGAAAATCGCGGCTGCCGGACTAGATAGATGTTGTCGAGGGCCTTATTGGCTTTGATATCCGCAAGGGTCACCGGCTTTTTTAACGGTGCTACCGGCTTTAACTCAACGGCGTGCCATGCCAAATCGGTCGGGTCGGGAAAAGCCTCCTTCGAAACCTCTGCCACGCCCACTACTTCTTTACCGACGACTGAGTGATAAAAATATACCTTGTCGCCTTTTTTCATATCCCTAAGAAAAAGGCGCGCCTTAAAATTTCTGACACCAGTCCAGTCAGTTTTACCGTCTTTTACAAAATCGTCCCACGAATACGCCGTAGGTTCCTGTTTAACCATCCAGTGGTTCATAATGGTGAATTGTGAACGGTGAATGGCGACCCTCCACCTTTTTCAGCATTCTTTCTCCTTTTTTTATATTCGATTTCGAAGTCTAATTGAGGCTGTCAACGGCCTTTGGATTTCTTCGCAATCGATTAACAAAGATTCAGCTAGTTTCGGGTTAAGAAAATCACTATCCCGTTGCAATCGCAACCAGTAATTTGTCTCACAAGCCTCTTTTTGCGATAACGAAAGCTCGTGAATAAAGTCAAGCTTTGATTGGGCATGAATTGACTCCTCATATTTGCTCTGATCGAAGTTCCTGATCTCAATATCTGTTTGGATAAAACAAACTCTTTCGTTTCAGTCGCCATGAATTGATAGAGCTTTATGATCCTTAATGCAAATGAATATAACTTAACGCTCAGAACACTTTCTTTCATTCGCCTTTCACCATTCACCATTATCAATTACTTCTTAGCGGCCGCCGCTTTCTTATTCAACCATTTGGCCCATCGTTCCAGATATGGTCGGAGCGGTTTGAAAAGCTTCCCACGCCAACTTTCCTCAGCCTGTTTTTCGCTCCACACCCTTAGATTCTTCTCAGCGTATTGGCGGATCTGAGGCTCGAGGGCGGTACGCTTGACCGAATGTTTTTGCGTCAGAAAATAGTGCTGGCCGACAAGCGAAAAAATCAACCCGGCGAGATTTCCCTTAAATGAACTTTTCGCCATAAATTTCTTTACAAAACCCTCGGTCGGCATCAAAAGGGCTCCCATCGACATTTCGAGCCAAGGCGCCTGATTTCCGGCTCGGGGATGGTAGAGTCCCGGCAGATCGCCCTTGATGGGCGTATCCATACTCTTTAACCGCGGGTCGTTGATAAAATCAACGAGCTTGATCTTTTCGACGCCGCGGTATTGCTCGACAGGAAGAAAATCTAGCACTTTGTTAATGCCAGCCTCGGTGCCTTTTGGCAGCTTGATCGTCGATGCATTTTCAATGCGTATTTTTGTAATCTTCGCGGACTTTTGGCCGGCGGTTTCTATTGCCATAACTTAACTTAATTGTAATTCGAGAATCGTTAATAGTAAATCCAACACATCGATGTGGCGGGAACGCAACACTTGCCACCGATCGGACGAGTAAAAATAGAGATTACATCGGATTTTCGCCTTCACTGGAAACTGGCACGGATATTGTAATAGAAATAGCGATAAGAGATTAGATGAAACAAACCACACTCGCAAATCCAATCAATATCAGCGGTGTTGGCCTACACACGGGGGTCGGGGTAAACATGGCCCTCAAACCCGCACCTGATAATACCGGCTACATTTTTGTGCGGACGGACCTTGATAACTTTGAGATTCCGGCATCGGTCGAATATATCTCGCACTGTTCATACGCGACGACTCTAATGCGACGCGGCGTTTTGCTCTCGACCTGCGAGCATTTGCTTTCGGCGTTACGGGGCGCGGGCGTCGATAATTGTTTTATCGAACTCGACAATATCGAGATACCCATCATGGACGGGTCGAGCGAAGACTTTTTTGATCTGATCGAGCGGGCAGGGTTAGAATTGCAAATCGCTCCGCGGCGAGTTTTCCGAATACTCAGACGTGTGGAATATGAGCAAGCCGATCGAAAAATGTCGATTGAGCCTGCCGAGGATTACGAGATCGACTGCACGATTGACTTTTCTCATCCATTTATTGCTCGACAACGCCTTAATTTCGTGTTTAAGAACGGCTCTTTTGGTAAGGAGATCGCGTCGGCGCGGACATTTGGGTTTACGGACGAGATCGACAGCTTAAGAAAGGCAAATCTCGCGCTCGGCGGCTCGCTCGACAATGCAATCGTGTTGACGCCCGATGGCATGCTCAACGAAACGCCGCTCCGCTTTACGGACGAATTCGTCCGCCACAAGATACTCGACATTATCGGGGACTTTGCCCTTCTGGGAATGCCGATTCAAGGTAAGATCACTGCTGAAAAGTCCGGCCACAGTGTCCACGCCTCGCTAATGAGCAAACTCCTCAAGGCCGAACATGCCTGGGAGATCGTAGAATAAGTTTAAGTCTCCCAGTCCGGTGTATGAAAAGTGCCCTCTTTATCGGTACGCTGGTAGGTATGAGCACCGAAGAAGTCGCGTTGGGCCTGGATCAAATTGGCCGGGAGCCGCTCTGTTCGAAATGCGTCAAAATAAGAAAGGGCAGATGCAAAACACATCGAGGGGACGCCGTGACCCGTAAAGGCAGACACGGTTTTTCGTAACGCGATACTATGCTCATTTAGGAAATGTGCGATCTTCTCGTCCAGCAAAAGACTCGTGAGTGAAGCGTCGCGGAAATACGCACTGCGGATCTCCTCAAGCCAGGCGGAGCGTATGATACAGCCGCCACGCCATATTTTAGCCGTCTCGCCGAGGTTTAGGCCGTAACTTTTTTCGGTAGAGGCCTGCGCAAGCAAAGACATTCCTTGCGAATATGTAATTAGAAACCCGCATAGTAGAGCACTTTCAAGATCCGCCGCGCTGAGAGTGGTGTGATGCGTTGTGAGATCGGTATTGAATTTTTCTGCGATGCGGCCCCGAAGAGATTTTTGTGAGGAGATCTGCCGCATCGAAACAGCCGCGTCGATAGTCGGGACAGGTACGCCAAAATCCATGGCGGATTGCGATGTCCATTTGCCGGTCCCCTTTTGACCGGCCGTGTCGAGGATCTTTTCAACAAGCGGTTCACCGGTGTCGTCGTCCTTTTTTCGCAGTACAGTAGCCGTGATCTCGATAAGGAATGAGCTCAGCTCGCCCTCATTCCATTTTGCAAAAATTTCAGAGATCTCATCGTCATCGAGTCCGAGTACCCGTTTCATATAGTCATAGGTCTCAGAAATGATCTGCATCAAGCCGTATTCGATGCCGTTATGCACCATTTTGACAAAATGCCCGGCCGAACCCGATCCCATGTATGCAACGCATGGCTCCCCATTTACCTTTGCCGAAACTGCCTGGAGTGTATTTTCGATGCGATCGTAGAAATCACGTCGTCCGCCGGGCATGATGCTCGCTCCGTGACGTGCACCTTCCTCACCGCCGCTGACGCCGATGCCCATAAAGCCAACGCCTTTTGCGTCGAGATCGGTGATTCGGCGGTCAGTATCAGTAAAGTGTGAGTTGCCGCCGTCGATTATCAGATCGTCTTTTTCAAGGTGCGGCAACAGATCGGCTATCACGGAATCGACGATCGGCCCGGCGGGAACAAGCATCATAATATTGCGGGGTGTTTCGAGCTTGGCGATAAAATCACCAAGGTCATTGCCGACGTCGACCGGCATGCCCGCACCTTCTTTTAACAGAAGGTCGCGTTTACCGGCGTCGAGGTCGAATCCCACGCCGCTGATGCCGTGTTCGGCGATATTTAATAGAAAATTGCGGCCCATTGTACCGAGCCCGATCATTCCAAAGTGTGCATTTGCCATAATGATGTTTTACCACAGGGAACGCTGAGAACACAGAGTCATTCGATTTTATTTTTCTCCGTTCTTGACGATTTTAGCGTGACTGATAGATGCTAAACAAATGAAAACCCTACTTGAAGCGATCAGGCCGACGACTTTTATCGAATCCGCAAAACTGCGCGACCATCTCGGACTCGATTTGACCATCGCGAGCGAAACGTTTCAGCACACGGGCAGCTTTAAGTTTCGAGCAGCCTATAACGTTGTACTCAATAATGCCAACGAAGAATTCATCGGCGTCTCATCAGGTAATTTCGGACAGGCACTGGCTTATGCGTGCAAGCTGCTGGGACGCAAGTGTACCGTCATAATGCCTTCGAATTCAGCAAAAGTTAAGGTCGATGCGGTTCGCTCTTACGGAGCGGAGGCAGACCTCATTGACGTCAAGATAGTCAGCCGCACAGCAAGACTCGAGCAGCTAGCCTACGAACGCCCCGATGCATACCTTGCCAGTGCTTTTGACGATCAATTTGTTATCGCCGGTAATTCAACGCTTGGTGATGAGCTGACGGGTCACGATTTTGACGCTGTGCTCGTACCCATTGGCGGCGGCGGATTGAGCTCGGGGATCATCCAAAGCTTTCAGCGAAACGGCTCTACAACCGAAGTTTTTGTCGCCGAGCCTCTCATGGCAAATGACGCCGCACGCTCGATCAGGGCCGGAAATTTGATCGCCAACGAAATCGAGCCTCAGACGATCGCTGACGGAGCAAGAACACTCTCGGTCGGTGACATTAATTGGCCCATCCTGAAGGGCGGGCTCGCGGGCGTTTTGGAGGTGCCCGAAGAAAAGATCATCGAGGCGCTGAGACTTTACTTTGGCCTTGCAAATCTAAAATGCGAGCCGACCGGAGCATTGAGCCTTGGCGCGGTTTTGGTCGATAAAGCCAAATTTAAAGACAAGAAAATTTGCCTGGTCGTAAGCGGCGGAAATGTCGATCCTGCGGTTTACGCAGGGCTCCTGTCAGAACCGCCTGCGTAAGCGGGCGGCATTCAGCACAACTAGAATTAGCCATAGTTATCTTGGTAAAAGCCCCGCAGAGTTACGTCCAGCCCGAGTCAAAGAAGCGACGCGAGCAACCGAAGCTTAAACGTTAAGCCCTGCTTGCGGCAGTATTAGTTCCTTTTAATATTGCCGTCTTCCGTTAAGATAATTTTTTCTAGTTTTGAAACTTCTAACGTAGCTTCAGGGGTGTCGACAGACCCAATTACATAAATAGAAACAATGTAGGTGAAACCATTGTTTTTGAAAGTTATTGTTTGATTGCCGCCGCTTCCTTGAAATTCCAAAACTCCATTTCCTATTATTATGTCTGGTTCACTCTTTTGATTTTTGATTTTCCATGCTGAATATCTATATATGCCTTCCGATTTTTCGTCAACCCTTATTTTATAGGTCTTCGTAAAAATCAAATAGACTGGCCTTTCAAAGTCTTGTAGAGCTTTTGGTAATTGATTTTTGTCAGACAGAATGGCAGCAGCAAGAAGCTGCTTTTCTTTAGGTGATTGATAGTTGACTGTCATGATCTTTCCATCATCGCCAAGCCAAAGTGTTCCACTATCAAACATAATTCCACGCCAACCGACCTCTGACCAATCGCTAATATTTGACTTTACAACATGGTCTAAAAACCCTTTATCAAAAATTTCGTCAAAGCGTTGAATGAAATCTTTCTTGGTTCTTAAATATTTCAAAGGATATTCTCTCCCTAGTGGATAGGAAATTGCGTCAGCGATTTTTGTTTCGTTGTTTGTCTTAAACGTGTTGATAAGTTTTTGGATGGATTGTATTTGTTCCTTTTTTAATTCGCTGTTCTGTCCAAGCGCAGATGTCGCCGTGGCGATGAAAATTGCTATTTCAATACAAGTTGCTTTCATAATTATGGTCGTAAAATATTGCAGCTAACGAACAGGGCTTTTGTTGAGTGCGGTACTCGTGTTGGCCGTGCTACGACAAGATTCCTAAACCTTTCCGATTTCCTCAACAAAAGTCACGCGGTTGATCTCATGCAAAGTTGACATGCCTAGAAACACCTTTTTGACGGCGGATTCACGGAGTGATGAGAGGCCTTCTTTCTCGGCTTGGCGGCGGATCTCCGATCCGGGGCGGCGTTCAATAATCATCTCGCGGATGGTGTCGGACATATCTAGCAGCTCGTGGATGGCGGTTCTTCCTCGATAACCGGTATGGTTACACGCGTCGCAGCCAACGCTGCGATAAAAGACCTGGTCGGACGGGAAATCCGCCACTAACATTCCTGATTCTGTGAGTTCCTCTTCAGTTGGCGTATATGCACGCTTGCACGTCGGGCAAAGCAGACGAACGAGACGTTGGGCAAGAACGCAGTTAAGAGATGAAACAAAATTATAGGGCTCAACACCCATATTCAAGAATCGGCCGATAACGTCGATAACGTTGTTAGCGTGTACCGTTGTGAAAACAAGGTGGCCGGTGAGAGCCGATTGGATAGCGATCTGCGCGGTCTCCTCGTCACGAATTTCGCCGACCATGATCTTGTCAGGATCGTGACGCAGTATCGAACGCAACCCGCGGGCAAATGTTAGGCCTTTCTTCTCGTTGACCGGTATCTGAACGATGCCGTGGAGTTGGTACTCGACCGGATCTTCGATAGTGATGATCTTGTCTTCGTCGTTTCGAATCTCATTAAGGGCCGCGTATAGCGTCGTAGTCTTACCCGAACCGGTCGGTCCAGTAACAAGGACCATGCCGTAGGGCTCTTTGATATAGAGGCGAAAACGATCGACGTCCTCCTTATCGAAACCGACAACATCGAGGTCCAGATTCTTAAAAGATTCGTTGATCTGCTCCTTGTCCAGGATACGAATAACCGCGTCCTCACCGTAGATCGTCGGCATTATCGATACGCGGAAATCGACTGTCCGGCCTTTATACCGAACGCGGAAACGTCCATCCTGCGGGATGCGCCGCTCGGCGATATCGAGCTCTGACATGACCTTGATACGCGAGATGAGCATCTGATGAAACGAGATATCTATCGGATCGACCTTAGCGTATAGAGCTCCATCAATACGAAATTTTACCTGGACGTCGCGTTCGCGCGTCTCGATATGGATATCGGACGCCCGTGATTCCATCGCGTTGTAGAGGATCGTGTCGACCAGCTTGATAATTGGGGCGATTTCGGAATCGGAGGCCAAGCGGTCGAGGTCGAGTACTTCTTCGCCGTGGTCGGTTTCCTTTAACAAGGATATTTTGAAGCTAGATGCCGCTTCCGCCAGAACACGCTGGGTTGAATCGCCCTTGCGCAAAACGACGTCGATCGCACCTGCGGTGGCGACGTACGGCACAATGCGGACGTTGAGAACATTTTCGAGTTCGTCGAGGCGTTCGAGGTTGGTCGGATCGGCCATCGCTGCATGCAGGTTGTTGCCTTCGCGGCGAAGAGGCACAAATTGATTACGCAGCATTAGATCGACCGGCAGCTTGGCGAGCTCGTCGTAATCGATCGGTGACGGCTGCTCGGGCGGCAGCAGATCGATAAAGGGTAAGCGGTATCGAGCTGCGAGAGTTTTTGCTTCCCTCACCTCGGGAGGCTCTTTATCGAGAAATCCGCCGACCTCGATTTTGGGCGACGACGTATAAACAGCCTCAGTTTCCGTTTGAATTTGTTCGTTCATTTAATAAGTACTATTTACGCCCTCCAACGGGGCCGGCTGAGATCATCTGAATGATCGGCAAATATATTGCGAGCAGGATCGTAACAACTATCCCGGCCATAAACAATAATATTATAGGTTCGAGTAGGGTTGTAAGCTGCTCGAGCCGTACTTCCGCTTCGGAATCGTAAAATCCGGCGACCTCGTCAAGCATTTCCCGTAAACTGCCCGATCTCTCGCCAATGCCAACCATATCGAGTGCGAGCGCCGGCATCCAATTAGCTTTTTCAAGGGCCTCGGTAAAGCCGCGTCCCTCACGGATCATCGGCAAAACGCCCTGACTACGACGGCGCAGCTCAAGGTTGTTTATCGCCTGGGACGATATCTCCCAGGAATCGGGGACCGTTATGCCGCCCGAGAGAAGTGTCGACAGTGACCGCGAAAGCTGGGCCGTCGCCATATTTCGGATCAATTGCCCACCAACCGGGATCCGCAGCAACATTTTATGCAGCAGCAACTTACCGCTCGCCGTCCGAAGCCATACATAGAGGCCCAATCCAACCACTATCGCCAATGGCAGCAGCCAAAAAATATTGCCGGAGACGCCGTTCGCGATGGCAAGCACAACAATTGTGATCGTCGGAAGCCCCCGATTGGCACTCAAACTCTTAAATAGGTCAGACATTCTAGGCACGATGTATAGCGAAAGAAACGCTACCATCATCGTCGCCGCGACGAGTAGAAACGCCGGATATGCCAAAGCTCCGCGCAACTTTCTCGAGATACCGACGCTACGCTTAAGATAAACAACAAAACGGGCCAGAACGTCGTCGAGGGCGCCGCTTTGTTCGCCTGCAAGAATTGAGGCGGTATAGATCCGCGGGAAGATGCCCTGAGATTCAAATGCTTCGGATAGCGGAATACCGCTCTTGATCTTTTCTTCGACATCCGCAAGAACGATCCTCAGATTGCCTGACGCTGACCGCGTCTTTAAGAGGTCGATCGACTGCAGAACAGGAATTCCCGCCCGCAAAAGGGCCGAGAGCTGCTGGTTAAACAGCAAGAAGTCTGCCTGTTTTACCTTTGCTTTTTTACTGCCGCCAGAAAGGACAGCCGAAAGCCCTTCATTAGCGGTTGAAATGGTGAAAACTCGAAAACCCTCGTTTTCGAGGCGCGTACGAGCCTCGTGGGCAGCTGCGGCCTCAACTATTCGCGTGATGATCTCGCCGGAAGGCGTCCCTAACCGGCAAATAAATTCGGTCATATCCACTGTGAACGGTGCGAAACTCTACGAATTATAGCACGCAAAAGATTGGTAAATGTTGCACTCCCGCGAAATGCGATATTTTCTGCGGCTCAAACAACGTTTGGCTGGCGGGCTTCATCAAAAATTTATCTTGTGGCAAGTGTGTTCGTACAATAGAGTCTAGGTATTCGGTCGGGGGCGTTATGGCTGTTTTTAAATATAAGGGGTTCAGCCGGATCTGCGGTCTGAAAAGGACTTTGTTTTTATCGATAATAGTCTTTGCACTTAGCTCGTTTCAGTATGCTCAGGATCCGACGCCGACACCTTTAGTACCCGATGATCCGGACGGACCGGTTCGCATTAAGACGGATCTGGTTACCCTTACGCTTACAGTTACCGATCTGTATGGCCGTTATATCTCGGGGCTAAACAAAAACGCTTTTTCGATCACCGACAACAATCAAGAGCAGGAAGTCACGTTTTTTAGCGATAGCGACGCCCCTATCTCGGTCGGAATTCTTTTCGACGTCTCCGGATCTATGAGCGGCGAAAAGATCGGCAAAGCACGCAAGGCTCTTTCTCGCTTTATCGCAACGAGCCACCCCTCGGACGAGTATTTCCTGATCGCATTTAACAGCCGGGCACAGCTTCTGCTCGATCGCACTCGTGACGGTGAGGCGGTCTTACAAAAACTTACGCTCGTCAAGCCAAAAGACAATACCGCCTTGTATGACGCCGTCTATCTTGGGGTCGAGCGAGTGACGCGGGGAAGTCATAATAAACGTGCCCTGCTTATCATCAGCGACGGGCAGGACAATGCGTCTCGCTACAATTTTGGTGAGGTTCGACGCCTGATGAAAGAGTCCGATGTTGTGACCTATTCCGTTGGCATTATGAACGGCAATGATGCATCGAGTTCTAACGGGATGCAGGGGCAGGCCTTCCTCGATGAGATCAGCTCTGTTACCGGCGGCAAGGCCTTTTATCCGCAAACAGATGTCGAGATGGACGAGATCTTTGAGCGAATAGCATTAGAATTGCGTCACCAATACTCGGTTGGTTACATACCAAAAGACTTCAAACCTGACGGAAAATGGCGTAAAGTAAAAGTTAAGGTCAAACCCCCGCGAGGTTTGCCGCGTCTAACGGTTCGCGGGCGAGATGGATATTACGCCACGCCTAATCCGGCTTATCGCTAAAGGTATTCAATATAAAATGAAAAGAAGTCTATATCTACTAACCATCTTGTTTGTAGGCGGGTTCATCGTGTCTTTATGGGTTGTTCGACCGACGGCAAGAGCGTCGGCTCTTATTGACCCGTCGGTCACGCCTACCCCGGTGCCGATGCCCGTTCCTACATCGCCCATTGTTACGCCAACGCCAAAACCGACGGAAACTCCGGACGAGATCATCAAGATCGATACTGAGTTGGTTAATCTAAACGTCCGCGTCATTGACCGTAACAACCGGCCTATAAATAACTTGCTCGAAAAGGATTTTAAGATTTACGAAAACGGAGTTTTGCAGCAGATAGATTTCTTTTCCAAAGCAGAGGTCCCGACGAATTACGGTATCGTGGTGGATAATTCAGGGTCAATGCGGCAACTGCTTGACAAGGTGATCGAAGCCGGCAAGATTCTTGTAAATACAAATCGCCGGGATGACGAGACCATGATTATCCGGTTTGTGAGCCGTGATAAGATCGAGATACAACAGGCTTTTACACCTAATAAGGCCGATCTAAATGACGCTCTCGATAATATGTATATCGAAGGCGGCCAAACCGCGATCATCGACGCAATTTATCTCGCGGTCGAAAATATTGATGAATACGAGAAAGCCAACAAAGGTGATGATCATAAGCGCCGTGCGTTGATACTTGTTTCTGACGGCGAGGACCGCAACAGCTATTACAATGAAAAACAACTCTTCGAGCTTTTGCGGGAATCTGAAGTACAGATATACGTTATCGGTTTTGTGAGTGAGTTGAGCAAGGATGGCGGTTTTATCAGTAAAAGCCCGCAGGACAAGGCAAAGGCTTTTCTGGACAGGATCGCCACCGAATCAGGCGGCAAAGCGTATTATCCTGCGAATGCTGCCGAACTGCCAAATCTGGCGAAAGAGATCTCAAATGAGCTGCGCACCCAGTACTCGATCGGATACATTCCTTCGAACGATGCGCGAGACGGGACCTACCGAAATATTAAGGTTTCCGTTGACGACGGGCCAAAGCAGGAAAAGCGGATAGCGATAACGAGAGCAGGACGCACGGCCGAAGGGTCCGCGCCGCAACCTACGCCAAGACCCGCGGCGGTTACAAAGAATCCCCCAAAATAGGCTTAATAGGAGAGTCGGGCGATTAGGATCAACCCGACTCTTTTTTCCAATTAATTTTACGGTACCGAACCGGAAATCTTTTTTCGAGTGGTTTCACCAGTTTGTAAAACCGGTATGCCATCATCGACCTCTTGATGCGGACTCGGGATAATATGCGTGGCGGTTACGGTGCCGATCCGGCGGGCGGCCGCCGCACCCGCGTCAACAGCGGCCTTTACCGCGCCGACCTCACCGCGAACGATAGCAGTCACGAGCCCAGCGTCGATCTTTTCATACCCGACCAGACGCACGTTCGCGGTCTTGACCATTGCGTCAGCTGCCTCGATCATCGCAACCAAACCAAAGCATTCAACCATTCCTAGAGCTTCCATATGAATCCTTTACCTGATTCTACTTGCTCCTCTTTTTGCGGGCCAAAATGAAAATAGCTCCGGCCAAAAGAAGCATCCCCGCAAATATCGCCAGAAAAAATATACCGATTGCTGCTATCATCTGCGAAACATTATCTCCGGTAGACAGTCACAAAGACGGTCGCGGCGGCTAAAGCAAAGATCAAAATCGCTATTAGAAGCGCAAGTCTCGTGTCTGTAGCTGCCTCCCACGTGTACTCGCTCGTTTTTCGTTGACTGACGCGGGCCTTGCGGCGGGCGTCCGCAGCAAGCGACAGCTTCTCATCCTTTGAATCGGAGACATTAACCGGTGACTCGTTAATCTTAACCGGCCGTTTATCACCAACCGCGGCGGCGGTCTCCATCGCCGATTCCTCCGCAAGGGCAGAATCTGTAACCCCGCTTCCGCAGTTATAACAAAATGTACTGCCTTCGCGGACATCAACGCCGCATTTTTCACAAATTTCCTGTTTTTTCGTCGCTTTTGGCATTAATTAAACAATTAAACGTTCGCAAAAATTTCTTTTTCTTCACCGAGATCCCTCGCCGACGGCGTCAAAATCGTCTTTTTCGTAATATAAATCTTCTCGCCTCTCTCGACCGCCCGCCTGACGTCGTCTTCGCTGACAAATTCTACGGGCTTGACCGGCACCGGTATCTGGACCGAATTTTCGGGTGTAATGTCGTGGATGATCGCTCTAGGCTCGATCCCAACCTCAGGCGTTTCTGCGATCTTCTGTTTCAAAAAGCCATCAACTATGGCCGCAATCTCCTCGCGGCTCGCACGTTTTCGCGGAATGGGTTCGGCTTTATTAGGCTGCCTTGCCGGTTGTAAATCACCGCCCGCCACAACTGGTTTTGTTTCAAATGCAACACGCTTAATATCCATTAAATGATGTGGAGAAATATTGTCGGACGTAACGTTGCCGCCCCACGAACCGCATCCCAAGGTCATCGATGGAGGCAGATCGGTCGAAAACCCGATCGCACCATGCGTCGTCGGCGAATTAATGATAACCCTCGCCGCCGGCATCTGGGAGCCGTAGGCAATTGCCGCCGCTCGATCCTGTGTATGCATTCCCGCCGTGTGGCCCATCCCGCCGAATCGCAATATTTCCTGACAGCGATTGGCTCCTTCGTCAACACCATCGACGACAAAAAATGCCAGCGTCGGCGAAAGTTTTTCGACCGACCACGGATAATCTCGTCCGACACCGCCGCAATCTGCAATCAGACATCGGGTTCCGTCCGGGATCGTGACGCCAGCCAAATTAGCAATGAATGCTGCGGACCTTCCGACGATCGCCGCATTTAAGGTTCGTTGCGGCGTCAGTAGAACTTTCGATACCAGATCAGCTTCGGCGCCGCTTAGAAAATGTCCGCCCTGCAGTTTAAACTGTTCGCGAACCTGACCCGCGACCGCAGCATCCACGACCACTGACTGCTCCGAGGCGCAGATAGTACCGTTGTCAAAACAGGTTCCGGTCAAGATATCGGATACCGCCTTTGAGATGTTTGCCGAGCGTTCGATAAAAGACGGAACATTTCCCGGTCCAACTCCGAATGCGGGCTTTCCGGACGAATATGCTGCCCTGACAAGCCCCGTACCACCGGTCGCGAGGATAACCGCCGTGTTGCGGTGCTTCATTAGTGTTTCGGTGCCTTCGATGGTTGAGTTTGTCAGGCAAATGATCGCATCGCCGGGCAAACCCTTCTTGATCGCAGCCTCACGCATCACCCGCGTTGTTTCGGCGATACATCGAATAGCTGACGGATGCGGCGAAAGCACGATTGTGTTACGCGACTTGATCGCAATAATGATCTTAAAGATCGCGGTCGAGGTCGGGTTTGTCGATGGGATGATCGCCGCGACAACACCCCGCGGACTAGCTATCTCGACAATGCTGTCAGTTTCATTGATGACCCCGACGGTTTTCAATCCGCGAAAATAATTCCAAACATCCTCGGCAGCAAACCGGTTCTTTTCACGCTTATCGACAGCGTTGCCAAAGCCCGTTTCCTCGTGCGCAAGCGTACCCAGCCGGGCCGATTCCGCAAGAGCCGTCGCCGCCATCACTTCGCAGATCCCGTCAATTTTTGCCTGATCAAATTGCGCGACAGATCGAAAGGCAAACGACGCGGCCTCAACCGCGTCGCGTGCTTCTTGCTGAGAAACTAGATCTTTATCAGCCATTCCTTATTCTGGAGAGAACCGGAACGAAACATCAAATGTTTTCCGGCTCAGCACGTTACTTTGCTTTTATCTTATTCTCTGCCGCAGTTTCGGATGACTCTGCACTCCCGCCGCCCGAGCCGATCTGCCTGCCACCACCCTGTAGGGCTTTCTCATCCGGGCTATAACCAACGACTCCGCCTTTCGGCAGAACGCGCTCGACCTCGCCGTGGGGACGAGGTATGACATGGACGCTGATCAATTCGCCGACACGCCGCGCCGCCGCAGCCCCGGCATCGGTCGCCGCCTTTACCGCTCCGACATCGCCTCGAACAAAGATAGTGACGTATCCGGCACCGATGTATTCCTTGCCTATAAGCTTCACATTTGCCGCTTTCACCATTGCATCTGCGGCCTCGACACTACCCACAAAGCCCTTAGTCTCGATCATCCCTAACGCCTCTAAACTCATTGATTATTCCTCGCTTTTTGGTTTGCTGTACCGATATTATAATAAACCTGCGTAATGCCAAAACGCGGGCATTGAAAAGCATGTGAGTTGGTGCAAGAGCATTCTAGGAAATCTTTGTGAATCGATTGACATTCCCGTGATAGGAAACTATATTTCAAATCAAAGAAATCCATAATTTTTTTATTTTTGAGCAGGTCGACCATAGGCGCAACAAATGTCCTTAACTTTAGGTGAAAAATTGCGGAAAGTTCGCGAAGAGAGAGGCATCAGCCTCAGCGAGGTCGCGGAACAAACTCGGATCTCGACACAATATCTCGAATCGATTGAGAATGACGATTACCGCAGCCTGCCCGGCGGGATATTTAACAAAGGATTTGTAAAATCATTTGCCAAATATGTCGGTCTGGAAGAGCAGGAGGCACTTGCCGATTATTCGGCCCTGCTTGCCGCAACAAATACCACGGACGAGCCTACTTTGAAGCTTTACAAACCAGAGGTTTTGACAGACGAGAGGACCGGTTCATCAATGATCCCCACCGCGATCGTTGCGGTTATTATTTTGGCACTGATGACAACCGGCATCCTGTTTCTGGTAAATTATCTTCGTCAACCGGCTACTCCAGTAGCTGCGAATACTAATCAGAAAGCAAATACTAACGCGGCCGGTAGTAATACATCGGTTCCCGATGCGACGGTGGCAGGCGTTCCGGACATGGCGTCGGTCAAAGTGGAGTTTAAGGCCCTAAATCAGCCGGTTCCTCTCAATGCGATCAGCGATGGCTCCAAAAGCGATAAGATGGTGGGATCAGGAACGTCAGCGCTGTTTGAGCCGAAAGAAAGCTTGACCATAAATTACAATAAATGGAACGCTGATAAGATACAGATGACGATCAATGGCAAAGCGATCACGTTGCCGGCTGTGCCCCTCGAGCCTAAAGGCAAGAGGATCGAATTTACCATCAATAAAGAAAACCTTGCACGTATATGGACGAGCGGTACGGTCTCAACAGACGTTCCGGCCGTCGTGACTGACGCAAATGCGAATTTAGCGACGGCTCCGTTAAATGGAGCTCCGCCAACAACTACAACAACCGTTCGTCAGCCATCAGTTCCGAAACCGACAGGTGCCGCAAACGCTGCTGCAAACACTACGGCAAAGCCCACTAACACGGCAAACCCACCAACGATGACCGGCAAGCCGCCGACAATGTCAGGAAAACCGCCGGTGAATCGGCCTTAACGGTATGTAATCCAAGTTTTCTAGAAGCCCGTAATCGATTTGCGGGCTTTTTGTTTACTGGCCGTTGTCGTTTATAATTAAATATGGAAATCACAGAAATAACCGAAGGCCTCACATTTGACGACGTTTTGCTTGTCCCGGCCTACTCCGAAATTCTTCCCGCCGAGGCCGATACAGGCACACGTTTTTCACGCAACATTGATCTAAATATACCGCTCTGCTCATCGGCGATGGATACCGTTACCGAAGCTTCGCTCGCGATCGCGCTTGCCCAGCAGGGCGGAATCGGCGTAATTCACAAAAATTTCAGTGTCGAGCAGCAAGCCGAAGAGGTTGATAAGGTCAAACGCAGCGAATCGGGCATGATCGTCGACCCCGTAACGATCCACAAGGACAAGCTCGTTTCCGAGGCACTCGCCATCATGGCCCGCTTTAAGATCAGCGGCGTGCCGGTGACCGATGATAACGGTTTGCTCGTGGGCATAATCACAAACCGGGATCTGCGGTTTGAAACCCGTTTTGACATTCCGGTCTCCGAGATAATGACTCCGCAGCCGCTTGTTACGGTGCCGGTCGGAACGACGCTCGACGAAGCAAAAGTTAAACTGCAAAAACACCGCATCGAAAAATTGCTCGTCGTAGATGACAACGGCCATCTGAAAGGCCTTATCACCGTCAAAGACATTCAAAAAGCTATCAACTTCCCGATCGCCGCAAAGGATGAGCTTGGGCGTCTGCGTTGTGCCGCAGCCATCGGAGCGACCGGCGATTTTCTCGAACGCGCCGAGGCTCTGGTGAATTCGAGAGTTGACGCGATCGTTATCGATACGGCTCACGGCCATAGTTCACGAGTGGTAAATGCGATCAAGGGTGTACGTTCGAAGTTCCCTGAGATCGAGATCATTGCGGGAAATGTCGCGACCGCCGAAGCCACGCAAGCTCTTATTTCTGCCGGTGTGGATGCCGTCAAGATCGGTATCGGGCCCGGTTCGATCTGCACGACGCGGGTCGTGACCGGTGCGGGCGTGCCGCAGATCACGGCGATCGTCGAATGCGTCAACGCGGCCAAAGGCAGCGACGTTCCGATCATTGCCGACGGCGGCGTAAAATTCTCAGGAGACGTCGCAAAGGCGATCGCCGCCGGTGCCGACAGCGTGATGATCGGCTCTCTATTTGCCGGGACCGAAGAAGCTCCGGGCGAGGTCATTCTCTTTCAAGGACGCAACTTTAAGACCTATCGCGGCATGGGCTCTATCGGAGCGATGAACAAAGGTTCGAGCGACCGATATTCCCAAGAGGGGATAACGTCGGATGCCAAATACATCCCGGAAGGCATCGAGGGCCGCGTCGCCTACAAAGGCACGATCGCCGAAATGGTCACGCAGCTAGTCGGCGGTCTTCGCTCCGGCATGGGCTACACCGGCTGCAAGTCGATCGCCGAGCTCCAATCCGACGCCAAATTCGTCCGCATAACCTCCGCCGGATTGCGCGAGTCGCATGTCCACGACGTTATCATTACGAAGGAAGCACCGAATTATAGGATCGAGTCGTAATAGAAACCAACAGCTACCACGGAAGTGGCTCGAGCCTACCGACCGGCCTAACGCGACGCTGTGTCAGATCTAGATAAATATAATACTGCATGTCACGGTCGACGCCCGTTGTAAAGCTCATTTTGGTCGAGTCAGGGCTAAAGACAACACCTACAGCCTTGACCCATAGATCGTTAAATGTGGAGATATAACTAAAACTGTGTTTCCCCGTCGCGGTATCGATGAAATGCATATAGCCCCGGTCATTGGCCACCGCGAGAAGCTTTCCATCCGGCGTAAATGAAAGCACACTAAAATGTTTTAGCGTTGGGTCACATTTAGTGATCTTTCCCGTTTCGACATTCATTATCGCCTGGCCATCATAGTTTCCCTTGGTAATAAGGGTAAATCCAATCTTGTCACCAGTGGGTGATACTTTAATATTGCCGGTCGATTCTGTTTCAACTGTGATATCGGCAGCGGACTTTTTGCCAGTTTTGGTTGAGTATCGGCTCAAGATATTTTTATGCGTATGATAGAGGGTCAACCCATCCGGCGACAGTGCGGAATCGTCTGAAAACATTGGCGAGTCAATTTCAAACAAGAGTTTGCCGGTCTCCATGCTGTGAACGTAGGCTTTCTCAAGCACGTGACTTGTGGTCAAAACGATCTTATTGTCATCGCTAAGGGCGGTGCCAAAAGGAGCGTATTTATGCTTAGGCTTTTGGATGAATACTTTTCGCAATAACTCGCCAGTCCCAGTAGAGTAAAAATAGAATTTAGAATCGTCATCCGTTAAGCAAAACTCTTTACCACCCGGCCTTGGTATCGGAGCTGAACCGAAGGAAACTACAGGAATGTCACCAAACACAGTTTCATGAAATTTCGTAAGATTCTCAATGGCTTTCTTTTCCTCGGGGCTGTAATAGTCGGGAGGGTAATCAAATACCGGTACGTCTTTGATCCTGGCGGTTTTTACAGGCGGTTTCGTGGGATCATCAAACCATCTTATCTCGCCGTCCTCGGCCAAAACAATCGAGCGGCCATTCTCGTCGAAAAGGCAATACATCGGCTTTGGCCTGCCAACGTTATATTTGTGCCCAATAAGGTCAAACAGTCGTTGATCGGTCTGAGCAAATGCCTGAAAGACAATAACAAAGAGTACTAAGATTGTTGATATCCGCAGTTTCATATATTTATTCCACTCGCTTATACTTCTCAGCCATAAATTCGACATAGATAAACCCAAATCGCTGAAACCAATCCTTTTGGCCATTTTTGGCTTCGCATTTATCGATCTCCAACATGGCTGCGGTCAACACGTCCATTAATTCTTTGTATTTTGCATCGTAGGCATCCTTAAATTTCGAATACGAATCGAGTATCTCTTTTCTGGCTTTTTGCCAGGCAAGACCCTGAATGCCGCCGCCCATGCCGCCGGATACAGTGTCGCCAAAACTGATCTTCGAATTTACATAGGTTTTCGTCGTCAAACCCAGACATTTGAGCCTTTCCAGCCGCCGTCTCGCGTCATTTAGCTCATTGTATGCGGCCTCATAACAATCGGCACATTTATTCTCGGCACCTGGATCGCCCGGGCGTTTTACACGAGGTGCAGGCCTATCGACCATTTCCTCGCACGACGATGGGATCGCAGCTTGTGGGTTGATCGAGTAATCCGGTAAACACTCGCCATTCTTAAGTGCCTCCAAGCCTTCATATATCTCCTTGGCACTCTTGTATATCGCAAAGGCTTTGCCCAGCCGGTCGCTCGTGTTGCTGAGCAACGCCTTTGGATCGGTTTCTTTTCTTATGGCATCGAGTATTTCCGAGTTGGCCTGCATAGCCAAGGCCCCCTGGCCGAACAAAGGAGTGATCAAAAGCAGCCCAAGGCCGAGTATTAAAAGTATTCTCTTCATCAATATGCTCCTATTGTGCGGCCTTTTGTTTCTTAAAGGGGGACGGCAGATCCGGTGTTACCTCATCGCCTACCCACACTAATATCTGGTATTTAGCAGGCATTTTTTTTGAAAGGATCTTGATGCCAAAATCACCGGCTGTCTTAAAACTGGTACTAAACACGCCGTTATTATCGGTGTTGCCCGATTTATCGGCGTCTTTCCAAAAATCTTTGTGGAGTGAAATACCGAGCCTATTCGCTTTATCTTCCGATTCGATGTAAATCATTATTGGCGAGAAAATACTGATACCCCTTACGAAAAAATAAAGCGACTCATCTTTCTGGTTTACGTCGACAATGGCGATCCGCCCCTTCTCTTTGGCGGCCTTACCGACATAACTCGTTAGTTTCAGTTCTGTCGGTTTTATTTTTTCATCCGTCGAAAATGGCTGTGCATAGCAACCCACGGCTCCAAACAGTAGTAAAATGCTGAATAAGATTTTCATAATTGACCTGTTGATCGCATTTTCTTCGCTCAGGTTGTGTTATTCGCCATCGATAACAGGATCGGATTCATTTGAGCTGCATTCCAAATAACCAGTTGGGATATTGGGCAGAATTTGCGATCTAAAAAAGTTGCCACTATTCTATAACCGTTTTTTACAAACTGTAAACCTCCTGTATCGTTTACGCTATCAGGCCGATTCCGAGTCCTCAACTTAACAGCCTAATAGAAATTAATTTTTACCCGGGTAGCCAAAAATAATACGCTGCGTGGTAGTATTTCAAAAAAGGAGTTTCCAATACTTGCTATGAAAAGACCGCACTTTTTGACGTTTCGCTTTGTCCTTCTGTCCGCCATTTGTTTGCTCGCGATTACACCAGCCTCGCTGCGAGCGCAGCAGTTTGATCAGAGCACCTTTGCAGGTCTCCAATGGCGGATGATAGGGCCGTTTCGCGGCGGCCGCGTAAATGGCGTCAGCGGAGTGCCTGGGCAGCCAAATACTTTCTACTTCGGCTCGGTCGGAGGCGGATTGTGGAAATCGGGAAACTCGGGCCGGACTTGGGTACCCGTCTTTGACGATCAGAAAATAGCGTCAATCGGGGCGATCGGCGTCTCGGCCTCTAGCCCGAATACCGTGTATGTCGGCACCGGCGAAGCGGACATGCGTTCGCAACAGACTTTTGGCGACGGAATGTATAAGACGATCGACGGCGGCAAAACATGGACGCACATCGGGCTTGAAAACACACGGCAGATCGGACGTGTGGCGGTCGATCCAAAAAATCCGAATGTCGTTTTTGTCGCGGCGCTTGGTAACGTGTACGGAGCGAATCCGGATCGGGGCATTTTCCGCACTAAGGATGGCGGCGCAACGTGGCAAAAAGTGCTTTTCAAAAACGAAAATGTCGGTGCCATCGATGTCACGATAGACCCGACAAATTCGCAGGTCGTGTACGCGGTGCTGTGGAATACGCGGCGTCCGCCATGGAGCATTTATCCACCAAGTTACGGTGCGGGCGGCGGTATCTGGAAATCTATCGACGGCGGCACGACATGGAAACCAACTGACACGGGAATTCCGGTCGAGGGACAGGGACGCATCGGCATCACGGTGTCACCAACAAACCCAAAGCGGCTCTACGCCATCGTTGACGCGACAAAGGGCGGGCTGTTCCGCTCAGACGACGCGGGTGCGACGTGGACACTCATCTCGGACCAGAAACGCATATGGGGCCGTGGCTGGTATTTTTGCAAGGTGGTGGTCGATCCCAAAAGCCCGGATACGGTTTACGTTTCGAACACATCAGTTTATAAATCGACCGACGCAGGCAAGACGTGGACAGCCATAAAGGGAGCGCCGGGTGGCGACGATTATCATCAGCTTTGGATCTACCCGGACGACCCCAACCGAATGATCCTCGCGAGTGATCAGGGTGCGGTCGTCAGCGAGGACGGTGCCAAGACGTGGAGTTCCTGGTATAACCAGCCGACCGCCCAAATGTACAATGTGGCGGTTGACTATCGTTTTCCCTACTGGGCTACGGGTTCGCAGCAAGACAGCGGGGCAGCCGCAGCCGCTTCGCGAAGCAATTTCTCTGAGATCTCGCATCGTGATTGGGTTCCGCTGTGTGCGGGTGGGGAGTCTGGATACACGGCACCCGACCCGCTCCATCCAAACATAGTTTTTGGCGGTACCGTTTCAAAATGCAACGTCTATACTGGCGAGACGTGGAATGTTTCGCCAGAACGAGGCATGACCGTGCCTGCCCGCCATACATGGACGCTGCCGCTGGTGTTTTCCGAGGCCGATCCGCACGCTCTCTATTTCAGTAACCAGTTCCTATTCAAAACGACAAACGGCGGCGAAAGCTGGACCACGATATCGCAGGACATGACCCGCGAGGACCCGGGCAACCCGCCCAACCTTGATGAGGCGACCATTGCCGACGCGCCCAAAGACAAACGGCGCGGCGTGATCTATTCGATCGCTCCGTCACCCCTCCGCTCATCAACCGTCTGGATAGGCACCGACGACGGACTGATCCACAAAACGGACGATGACGGCAAGACGTGGGACAACGTCACTCCGCCGGAGCTAACGCCATGGAGCAAGGTGGTGATGTTGGTCGCCTCGCATTTTGATGTCAACGAAGCGTTTGCTGCGATCGACCGTCATCGATTAACTGACAATGAGCCTTATATTTACCGGACACGGGACGGCGGCAAGACTTGGCAGAAAATTACCAACGGCCTGCCCCCGGGCGTCTATATGCAAAACGTCACCGAGGACACGCAGCGGAAAGGGCTTTTGTTTTGCGGGACTGAGTTGAGTGTTTTTGTATCGTTTAACGACGGCGACAGTTGGCAGCCGCTGCAGCTTAACCTGCCGCACGTATCGATGCGCGATCTGCAGGTCAAGGACAACGACCTAGTTGTAGCAACGCACGGGCGCGGATTCTGGGTGCTCGACAACATCACGCCCCTGCGGCAGATAACAAGCGAGATGGCAAGCTCGGATGCCTTCCTTTTCGATCCGGCGGCCGCGTACAATCTGACGCCCGCAACAGAAAACGGAACTCCGCAACCGCGCGACGAGCCGCTGACCGAGAATCAACCCTCGGGAGCTATCATTGACTATTATCTAGGGAAAGGCGGCGGAGTTGTGACACTTGAGATACTCAGCCCTGCAGGGGACCTGCTTCGGAAATTCTCAAGTGACGATAAGATAACGCCTGTCAATCCCGACACGCTGGACATACCGGCATTCTGGATCAAAACGCCGCCGACACTATCAAACATGGCCGGTATGCATCGCTGGATCTGGGACCTTCGAGCCGCCAGTGTCACTCCGGCAGGTAGCGGGGGAGGCGGTGGAGGTCGAGGTCGCGCACCCGCGTCTCTCCCGGGAAATTATACGGTCAGGCTAACTGTCGGCGGCAAGACCTACACCCGTCAGCTCACTGTAAAACCCGATCCGCGGACACAGGCAGGCTACGCCGCAAAACCATACACGGGCAAAGGGGCGGAGAAGGAGGCCGATAAGCGTCGCAAAAAGCGGTAGACGACGCTATTTGAGGTCATCAGCAGCTTTTTCCCATTCGGCATAGAGCTCTTGTATCCGCTTTTCGGTCTCGGAGAGTTTTTGCGTAGTCTCGCCAAGCAGCGAGTAATCTGATGCGATCTTGGGATCGGACATGTCCTGAGTAAGCTTGGCGGCTTCGGATTCGATAGTGGGGAGTTCGGATTCGATTTGTTTGATCCGTTTCTCTAACTGCCTTCGTTGATTCTTGCTTAGGTTGGACACACTCCCAACCGGTCGTATTTCCGCCTTTTGTGTTGCTTCGTGTTTTTTCGTGGTTACGTTTTGTCGGCTCCCAGTCGCTACTGCTTCCGGTTCTGACTCCACATTCCGCACTGCCCGTTCCGCATTAGTGGCTAGTTTCCAATCGTGGAATTCTGTGTAGTTGCCGTCAAATACCTTTACCGTGCCGTCGTTCTCGAATGAGAGCATGACGCTGGCGATCTTATCGAGGAAGAATCGGTCGTGGCTGACGGCGATGATGGTGCCGTCGTATTCCTCAAGAGCATTCTCGAGCGATTCACGCGAAGGGATGTCGAGGTGATTGGTGGGTTCGTCGAGGACGAGGACATTCTTTTGCGAATAAATCAGTTTGGCGAGGGCGAGCCTTCCCTTTTCGCCGCCAGACAAGGCCGAGACGGGCTTGAACACGTCCTCGCCCATGAACAGGAACTTGGCGAGAAAGCCGCGTAGCGTACCGTTATCGGCGCTGGGAGCGACTCGTCTCAGTTCTTGGACCACCTCATTTCGCGGTTCCAGGCCTTCCAGATTTTGAGAATAATAACCGATGTTGACCTTTGTGCCCCAGTGAATCTTGCCATCGAGCTCGCGGATATTTCCGAGAATTGTCTTAACAAGGGTTGTTTTGCCCGTTCCGTTGCCTCCGATAATGCCGAGGGCGTCGCCCCGATGCAGCGAGAAATTGAGCTTGCTAGCAAGCACTTTTTCCCCATAGCCGATGGTCAGATCTTCGGCAGTGAGGACGTTGTTTCCGGTTCGTTGCACCTGACGCAGGCCGAAATTACCACCAGATTTTTCACTCGTCACGGCCTCAATGCGTTCCATTTTAGCAAGGAGCGTGCGGCGCGATTTTGCCTGTTTTGTTTTTTGACCTTCGAGATTCCGGCGGATAAACTCCTGAGTTTTGTTTATATGCGCTTGCTGATTTTCGTATTCGCGGATCTGCTGCTCGCGGCGAAGCTCGCGTTCCTCAAGGTATTTCGAGTAATTGCCCTTATACGTCACCGCCTGGCCGCGATCCATTTCGATCACGCGGTTGGTCGTACGATCGAGAAAATAGCGGTCGTGGCTGATGACGACGTAGGTTTTTTCATACGTCTTTAGAAATTCTTCGAGCCACTCGACGGCGTTTACGTCCAGGTGATTCGTCGGCTCGTCGAGCAGCATCACATCTGCCGACGACAGCAAGAGCCGCACCATTCCAAGCCGGTTTTTTTGCCCGCCGGAAAGAGTTCGCACGTCGTCCGTCCACGATTCCGCCCCAAAACCCATTCCGAGCAAAACGGATTCGGCTTTTGCCGCATACGAAAAGCCATCGGCGTGTTCAAATTCGGTTTGAAGATCGGCATATCTGTTAAGAATCGCGTCGGAGTGGTCGGTCTCCATCGTCTTTTCGAGACGCCGCATCTCGGCTTCCATATCATGGATCTCTTTGAACGCGGAAAGCGCGGCGGTGTGAACCGTCTCGGCTTCGCCAAAATCCACATGCTGGTCAAGCAGACCGAGTTTGAGGCCGTTCATCTTGATGACCTCGCCGTCATCAGCCGCTTCTTGCCCGGTTATTAACCGAAAGACGGTCGTTTTGCCCGCGCCGTTGCGCCCGACCAGGCCGACCTTTTCATTCGGGTTTACCTGAAACGAGACGCCCTTAAGAATCTCCGTCCCGCCGTACCCTTTCCACACATCTGATAGTCTAAAAAGCATAAGCCTCAAGTAAAAAGGAAAAAGGCAAAAGGCAAAAAATGAAATCTGCCTTTCACCTTAATCTGTTTAATGCGACCGCCCGGCCGTTATTTATTAGCCGGAGCGCTTGCCGCGGGTTTTGCCGGTGCGTCAGCGGGCGATTTAGCCGCCGGCTTTGCCGGAGAGTTTGCCACAGGTTTTGCGTTAGCATTTGCCGCCGGAGCCGATGTATTAGCATTAGCTGCGGTGTTTGAATTGGCCGGAGCAGCCGTATTCGTATTTGCCGCACCCGCAGGTCGGGCTCCACTTAGCTCATTGGGGTTTTCGACAACCTTTTTCGCCAAGAAATTCTCAATCTTCGCGTCGTTCATCGCTATCGCCTGATACGACGCCGCCAAAAGCTGTTTGCGGTTGTTCACCAGCATGTCGGTAATCTGGGGGCGAACCTCGGGTGTTTCGAGGGTCAGGGTTTGATCAGCTTCGATCCTCTCCTGCAGCTTAAAAATGTAGCCCTTGCCATTGAGACGAATCATGTTGGTGATACGTCCGACGGTAAATTGAGGATTCATAAATCCGGCTGCAATCTCAGGACTGAAATTTTTCTTCAGATCCTCTTCGCTCAAGTAACCAAGATCACCACCCTGTAACTTGCTGGGGTCCTCGCTATACTCGCGGGCAAGTGAAGCAAAATCGCTGCCCGGCTGTGACACCTTTTGGAGGATCTCGCCAACCTTCTGACTTGCTTCCGCGTCATTCTTTGTCTGATCACCTTCGCCCGAATTGCTGGGGTCGATGACGATCGCAGCCAGCCGAACCCCCCGCTTCTTAACAAACATTTCCGGGTTTCCCTTAAAGAAGGACTCGATCTCGTTGTCCTTCGGGGTTTCAATGCGGCCAGTAACCTTTTCGATCAGTTTCTGAATTGCAAGGCCCTTTTTTATCGTATCGCGAAATGATTTGTCATCAAGCCCGGCCAGTTTCATCTGCTTATCAAATTCCTCAGCAGAAAGACGGCTCTCGACCTTTTTCTTATTTACCTCCGCGGTAATATCCTCATCCGAGGGAACCATATTCTCTTTCTCGGCCTTTTGGAACATTACCTCCTGCTCGACAAGGCTTTGTAGAACCTGAAGCCTTGCCCCCGCCAATTCGAGCGGCGACAACTTACTTTCCTGTCCTTGCGCCTGTTGCTTGACCGCGCGGTCAACCTCTTCCATTGTAATGATCTTGCCGTTGACCTTAGCGGCGGTTTCATTTGGGTCTACAACTCCCGGCCCACTATTTGCCGCCGGGCCGCCGCAGGCACTAAAAATAACGGCAGAAACTGCTAACGCCGTTAAGAACAAGATCCTCTTTGTATTAATTTGCACGATTGCTTTTGCTCCTTTCAACTTATCCATTTTGTCTGTCTCGCCTTGACTAATGCCCAGGCTATTTGTTATAAATATCGTTTTGAGTTTTTCATAAAACTCTGTTTAACCCCATGATCTATGGGAGGAAATATTATGGCAAAACGCTGCGATGTATGCGGGAAAGGCCCGCAATTTGGTAATAACGTTTCACACGCTAACAACAAGACCCGACGGCGATTCAATCCGAATCTTCAGCCTGTCCGTGTTCAGCTTCCGGGCGGAGGTAACGGACGTTTGAAAGTCTGTACCCGCTGCATCAAAACCGGAAAAATTATCAAAGCTGCCTGAGTTCTATTTGAGACGCTAACTAGCTCTTTGGTTGCCAAACGCCATGTTCACGAGCGTTTGGCTTTTCTATTTGCTCTATGCCAAAGCGATGCAGTCGATCTCAACTTTTGCGTCACGCGGCAGCCTTGCTGCCTGCACCGTCGCGCGTGCCGGTTTATTCTCACTAAAAAACCGTCCGTAAACTTCATTCATCTCACCGAAATCATTCATATCCGCGAGAAAGACCGTTGTCTTAACAACGCTGTCCAAACTCGTACCAGCGGCCCTCAAAACCTCGCTTAGATTCTTCAAAACCTGCTCGGTCTGCTCGGCAACGACCTCTGACACAAATTCGCCGGTCGCCGGGTCGAGCGGTATCTGTCCGGAGCAGAAAACCATTCCGCCCGCTTTAATTGCCTGCGAATAGGGCCCGATGGCTCCCGGAGCTTTGTCGGTTGTCACGATCTCTTTATTCATAGAAAATGTGCTCAAAAAGTTACTTCAAGCAAAAGGCGAATTCTAGCAAATTACGGTGGAAAAAGAAAGTTGACGGGTTTGATTTAGTGCAAGATCACGGATTTACACGCTCGACGGCTATCACGCCGGGGACATGTTCGATGGAGCTGATCACCTTGTCGAGATGCTTTTTATCGAAAACCTCGACGGTTACCTCGATCAGGCCGATATCGTCCTTAGAAACATTGGCCCGCGCATCGCGAATGCCGGTTTTGATATCCGCGATAGCGTTTGTAATGCCGGCGAGCATGCCGGTCCGATTTTCTGTAGTTGCTAATAGCTGCACGGATTGGATCTGTTCTTTATCGCTTTTCGCCCATTCGACATCGACGATTCGTTCCTTGTTGACCATCAGTTGTGAAACATTCTTGCAGCGCTTGTTATGGACGACAATACCTTTGCCGAGTGAGATATAGCCGATGATCTCTTCACCACGAAGCGGATTGCAGCATTGAGCCCGGGCAGTAAGCAGATTATCGATCCCCTTTACGACGATCGCATCCTCACCGATCCCGATGAACTTACGGACGGCCTTAATGCCCGTCTTGAGCCGCGTTTCTTTTTTATTGTCAGCGTCAAGCTCGCTAAATTTATCGGCGCCCAGAAATTTGGCAACGACATTTCTCGGCAGTGTTTTGCCGTAGCCGACCGAGGCGATCAGATCTTCGGCGCGGCCGAGGCCGTACTCGTTAGCAATTCGCTTCATTTCCGCCTCGCTGTTAATAAATTTCTTAAGCGGAATGCGAAACTTTTCTGCCTCCTGCTGAAGCAATTTACGGCCGATATCGATAGACTCCTCGCGTTGCTCCATCGAGATCCAATGGCGGATACGGTTGCGGGCACGCGATGTCACCGCGTAACCGAGCCAGTCACCGGACGGTTTGGAGTTTTGGGTCGTCAAAATCTCTATCACATCCCCGTTATGGATTTCGCTCCGAAGGGGGACGATGCGGCCGTTGATCTTGGAACCGGTGCATGTATCGCCGATGACAGAGTGGATAGCATAGGCAAAATCTATCGGCGTGGATCCGCGAGGCAGCTGGATGACCTTTCCCATAGGTGTAAATGCATAGACGTCTTTGGGATAAAGGTCGAGCTTGAGAGTCTCGATGAAGTCCTCGGAGTCCCCATGCTGTTCGGTATTTTCGACTAGCGGGAGCAGGAGCTTTTCGACCATCCGGCGCAGGACATCGAGGCTTTCATCCTCCTCCTTTTTACCGAGAGCGCTCTCCTTGTATTTCCAATGAGCGGCAACGCCTTCCTCCGCTATCCGGTGCATTTCCTCGGTTCGGATCTGGACCTCAAATGGCTGGCCTCCTTCACCGATAACTGACGTATGGAGGGATTGATAGAGGTTGTCCCGCGGAATCGCTATCCAGTCCTTAAAACGCTCGGGAACGGGCGTCCATAGATCATGAATGACGCTCATTGTCAGATAGCAATATTTGCGGTCATTCTCGGTGATAATGCGGGCCGCGATCAGATCGTAAACCTGCTCGATCACGATCTTTTGCTTTTTTAGTTTTTTCCAGAGCGAGTACAGACGCTTTACGCGGCCCTCGATCCTTACAAAAGGAACCTCGTTTTCTATAAGTTTTTCGGAGATCGTGGACTCGATCTTCGCAAGGGCCGCTTCGAGGTCAGGTCGACGGGCATCTACCTCAATGGCCAGGCGTTTGTAGTCATCGGGATACAGATTTTGGAACGCCAGATCCTCCAGTTCGCTTCGCATCTTACCCATACCCAACCGGTGTGCAATCGGAGCGTAAATATCCAGGGTTTCCTGGGAGATGCGCTCGCGTTTCTCCGGCTTGAGATATTGCATTGTCCGCATGTTGTGCAGACGGTCCGCGAGCTTAATGAGCACAACACGGACATCCGTCGTCATCGCAAGGACCATCTTGCGGACGTTTTCGGCTTGCTGTTTTTCCTTGGAGAGGTCGCTAATATTAGCGATCTTAGTAAGGCCGTCAACGAGCAGGGTTATTTCGTCACCGAAATATGAACGGATCGTCTCGATATCGACCAACGTATCCTCAACGACATCGTGAAGCAACCCGGTCGAGACACTTATCTCATCGAGGCGCATCTCGGCAAGTATGCCGGCAACCTCAAGCGGATGAACAAGATACGGTTCGCCGGACGCACGTGTCTGACCCCGATGATGGAGGGCTGAAAAAAGATAGGCGCGGCGTATAAGGTCGACATCGGCACCCGGCCGATTTTCGGAGACCTTTGCGATGACATCCTCGATACGGATCATAACCGATTACGAATTATCAATTACGAATTGCGAATTATGCATTTATCTTTACTGGTAATTTGAATTCGTAATTCTTAATTGAAAAGGCGGCGCTCAATCAATTGTAATTGAGCACCACCTTTGTTGAAAAGAAAAAGTGACCTACTTTTTGTTCGCGTCCGCCTTCTTATTGCCCTTGTCACCCTTTGCGGCTTCTTCCTTGGCGGCTAAGCGGTCATCGATCTCGCCCTGAAGTTTTTTAACCACAGCTCCGAGCTCAACAAATTTTGCACGAGCGGCGTCGGCTTCGACTTTAAGCCGGTCACGATCCGGTGTTCTGCCGTCCATTTCCGCCACCCGCATCGACTGGAACAAAAGGCTGGCCTTATAAGATCTGCCAGATTCAAACACCTTGAAAAGATCAAGATTTTGCTGAAGTTGAAGATCCGTCAAAGGCTTAATGTCCATCCCAGCCGCATTCTTTACCGAATCCGGCTCAACCGCAATCGCCTGATCGATAAGGGCCGTGCCTTCATCGACGCATTTCTTTAGAGTTTCAAAGTCAGCGGCGTTTGCAGGCTTAACAAATTGGAAGGCCTGTTTGCCATCTTTGGTGACGGTCTTCTTCGTCGCTTCGGTGTCCGAAATATCATTGGCACAGCTATTTTTCTTGGCTGCCAGCGATATTAAGGCTTCGGCCCGCTGCTCGGGGGGAATTGTTGTATTGTTCGCTCGATCGGTGACCCATTTAAGCCATTCGTCATTCTTCTGCAGATTCTCATAAAGACTAGCGATCGCCTTATATGAGCTCTGATCTTTCGGATCTAGAGCAAGTGCTTTCTGATACTCAGCGATTGCCTGCTCTGCCTTGGCCTTATCAGCGCGGTTTCCAATGTACTCAGAGTGAAGCGTCCGGGCAAGAAAAAGCTGAGCCGTTTTCCCCTCAACGTATTCACCCTTAGGATCACGTTCAACCGCAAGCCTAAAGAGCTGTTCGGCCTCCGGGAACTTGCGGTCCTTATATGCCTTTGAACCGTCGACCAAGTTTTTGCGGGCCATGACCCGGTTATAAACAGAGCAGTTTGCCCCTATCAATACACTTAATGATAAAAGAACAAAAACTCCGATACGAGAGAATCTCATCATTTGACTCCATTCACCGCTAAAGAGTATCCGCTTACGGGAGTGGGCATCCGCAACCGACAGACCATCTTTAGCTAAATTAATCTGTTAAATCATCGATCTGCAAACCGATCGGCGATGCTCCGGCAGCTTTGGCTGCATCGATAACCTTGACAACGTCCCCATACCTGACCGATTTTGGCGACTTGATAAAAACTGTTTTTTCGACCTCGTTTGAGTTCTCACGCAGGACACCATTGTTTTCTCTTTCCTTAAAAATCTCCTTCAGCCTCGCCGATAATTTTTCAGTATCGGAGACATCACCGAATGGGTCATTATTCAAAGAGATACCTTTAGTTTCTTTGCTGATCGCAATTACGAGCGTCAAAGGGTTTGGTTTGACGTTAACCTGCGGCTCGTTCTTTGGCTCAGCCGGAACCTTCGCCTCAAAACGGCTGGGTTTCAACGGAGTGATCACCATAAAAATGATGATAAGCACAAGCAGCACATCGATCAACGGCGTAACGTTAATGGCGGGTTTGGCGTCGCCTTCGACACCGCCAGCAGACATTCCCATATCTTTATCCTTCCTAAAAACCTACGTAAAATCACATAGGTAAAAATCTACTTAGGCGCTTCGCCACCCTTTCTCTTGTCAGCGACCAATCCGATCTTGTCGATATCCTGTTTTCGGATCGTATCGATTGCCTGGACCACCCGGCCGTAATCGACGTCAACGCCGCTTTTGATGTAAATAATGCGTTTTTCAGGGGTTTTACCCTCCATACGCTTTTTAATGACATCACCGAGGGCATCGAGCGGATACTGTTCTTTCCCGATATAAAAGTTGTTATTATCGGGAATGGCCACGATCACCGATGTGTCCTTGGCGATATCCGCATCCTCATCAGGGCTTATCATGTCGCGCGGAAGATTAACTGAGACTCCCTGCTGGAGCAGCGGCGTGACGATCATAAAGATGATCAACAACACCAGCATGACATCCACCATCGGAGTTACGTTGATTTCAGAATTGAACTCACTGGCACCGCCAACTGGCATACCCATAGTAGTAATCTCCTATACACGTCGATATAAAATCAGACGTTAGCCACGCAAGCTCTTTGAACGCTGCTTAATGAAGTAGTCAACAAGTTCCGAAGCGGAGTTTTCCATTTCGACAATGAAGCTCGTAACCTTGCTTGTGAAAAAGTTGAAAAGCCAAACAGCCGGAACAGCAACGAGAATACCAAAAGCCGTAGCGACCAGAGCTTCAGCGATGGCACCGCCGACCGCACCGATACCGGCGGATTCGTTTGTTTTCAGAGCCTGAAACGCACCGATGATACCGACGACCGTTCCGAACAATCCGACGAAAGGAGCGGTCGAGCCGACGGTAGCAAGACCGGCGAGGCCTCGCTTCAGTTCTGCGGTCTTAACCGCAATGGCACGATCCAAAGCACGTTTTGATGCTTCCATTTCATCAGCCGAGATATCGGAATTACCCTGGTGAGCGGCAAATTCCTTCAGACCCGACGAGACGACCATCGCGAGGTGCGAGTCTTTATGTTTGTCGCTGATGTTGATGGCTTCGTCGATATTGCTGTTTTTCAAAGCCTGAGCGACCTTGGGGGCATACTGACGAGACTGTGTTTTCGCCTTGTTATAGGTGAGCCAGCGCTCGATGCCGACGGCGATCATATAGACCGACTCGATCATCAGAGTGATGATAACGCCCCAGCCTGGATACGTCAGGCTCTTTGCGATATCGTAAATGCCGAACGAAACTCCCTCGTTGGCAAACATCATGTAAAAGCCCGAAAATTCTGTCGCGATCAGGCTGCCTAAAAATGTCATGGTTTTTCCTCCAAAGAAAATCAGAAAATTTGATAATTGCAATGATTAAAATTTGCGGGAAACAGCATAACCGAGCCATTTCCCGCTAATTCCAAATGCCCCCCTACTTATGGGACGAAATTATATGTGATCACACCCGAAACCTTTACCGGCTGTCCGGACAGGAGTGTCGGGCTAAACCTCGCTCCGCGGGCCGCGCTCTCAGCCGCCGCTCTCAAAAGCGGGTGACCGCTAACTGCACTTGCCGAGATAACACTACCGGTCTCGCTGATCAGAACCTGAACACTGACAGCACCGCCCGCCCGAACAGCCTTGGCTGCCGGCGGATAGCCAGGCTTTGGGAGGCTCGTCGCCTTACCATTCAGAACGCCGCCAGAAACAGTCTTAGGCGCCGGTTTTGGTGTGACCTTTGGCGGCGGCGGCGCATCTTCGCCCCCCCCGGTAGGGGACGTGCCCGTTCCGTCCGAAAGACCGCCCGTTCCTCCGTCAGCAACGACGCCCGTCCTGCCAGGCTGGACCTGAGCGCCAGTGTCCGAATCGTTAGTGCCAAGTTTGGTCATACGGTCAAGCCGCATTTCCTTAACCTGATTCCGAGTTGTACTCGTCGTATCGGGCGGTTTGACCGGTGTCTGGAAAATATTTTGAATGAGCTCTTTACGGACATCTACATCGGGCTGTTTCTGCTCCGGCTGCTTTTCGGGCTTAGGTGGCGGTTCCTCATCGGGAACCGGTACCGGGGCAACAAGCGTGGTCAGCGAAAGATCATCACCACCCATACCGAAATCGTGGGCGAAAAGATCCCGCGTCCACAATCCGACAACGACCAAAAGGCCGATTATCAGCACGGTAAACATAAATTTACTTCGCCGGCTGTTGTCTTTAGCGTTACTCTTGGATTCAACTAATTGATCAAGCATTTTAATTCCTCCCTTTTCTCCGGTGCCAGGATAGGTCAAGGGTTACAAAACCTTACTATTACATTGGATGATGATCATAATATTCAGGGTTGTTAGTTGTATTGAATTGTTCACAATCCTGAATTTCAAAATTTATTAACCATTTTGCCGGGTCGTCAAACAGGTGTGCAATGACTCTTTGCCAGTCAGGCACGAAAAGTTCTGCGAGATCCGCTCCGGTTCAAATAGAACAGACCCGGGAAATGCAGAGGCAAAACATTAAATTGACCAGCAACGAATGAAGTCTAAAAGGTTACTTTTCGAAAGTCAAGAATAATCGCTCTAATTTCCGCTTAATTTCGCTTTTTTTTCCAGTAGACGGAGCATAAGTGATGAAAATGCAGATTATCGAGCATCGGATTGATGCAACCGTCTAAAGTTCTACCATACCTATCGTGTGACCGGCCGGCGCGTAACGGTCCGCCGCGATGACGACGCAAGCTTTTCGCCCGTCTGTGGTGCTAACACGTCCTTGATGCGCGATTCGCCAAGTTTGTTTTGCCACCAGATGGCGATGGGGCTGGCAATGGCGATCGTCGAATACGTTCCAAGCGTCACGCCGACCAGTAGGGCAAGCGAAAAGCTCCTCAACACCTCACCGCCAAATAAAACCAAAGCTAAGACCGACAGCAAAACAAGGCCCGACGTAATGATCGTCCTCGAAAGCGTCTGGTTGATCGATGCATTTGTAATATCGAATAATGTATCGGTTCGATTCTTTGAAAGATTTTCGCGAACGCGGTCAAAGATCACGATCGAATCATTAACCGAGAATCCGACGATGGTCAGGATCGCGGCGATAACAGTCAGATTTATTTCCCATTGAAACACCGAGAAAAATGCGAGCACCATCAGCACGTCATGAAAAACAGCAATAACCGCCCCGGCCGCGTATGTCCAGTCGTATCGAAACGCAATAAACAGCAAAATTCCGACAAGCCCAAATAGGGTTGCCTGAACGGCCTGGTTTCTTAGCTTGGATCCGGCAATTGCGCCGACCGAATCCGTCCCGACAATCTTGTAAAATGCATCAGGCGAAGCATCAAGAGCCTGATCGCCCTCAGCCTCTTTACCAAATGTGTCCAACGCCCGCTTTACAGTATCGCGGCCAACTTGTACCTGTGCGGCAAGTGCGGTGTCTTTCCCCGGTTCGGCGGTCGGAGCGGAAGCCGGAGCGGAAGCCGGAGCAGGAGCCTCAACGCCACCCTCGACAAGAGGAATCTTGATCAAAACCTCATCGGGCTTATCCGTCGAGGCTTGAATAACGGGCTCCCCGACACCGGTATTATGGAGTGCGTTGCGAAGTTCGTCATCACTAGGGCGCTGGCCCTTAAACTTTGCGACCACCACCGTGCCGCCCTTAAAATCCACACCAAGGTTAAATGCGTCCGTTCCGCCGGGAGTATATTGACGCCCGATCGTCGAGACAAGCCCCGCGAGCATAATAAAGATCGAGAACGCGATAAAGATCTTTCGCTTTCCAAGCCAATCAATGTGGATATTCTGAAACAAATTAAACATCTTCTTTTTATTGGTCAGTGATAAACGGTGAGTGGTGAGTGTCTACCAGAATCTTCATTCATCACTCGCCATTCACGGCTATCGACTATCTAGATACTGAGTTTCTGCATATTCGGATTGCGGGCGAGCTCCCAGTTGAATATGGTCCGCGACACAAACACGGCGGTGAACAAGTTTATCAATAGCCCGAGGATCAGCGTGACCGCAAAGCCCTTGATCGGGCCGGAACCCGTTACATAAAGGATTACCGACGAAATAATCGTCGTGATATGCGTGTCGATAATCGTCACAAATGCCCGGTCAAAACCGAGGCTTATAGACTCCGGCACGGAAAATCCAAGCCTGATTTCCTCACGGATCCGCTCAAAAATGAGTACGTTCGAATCGACCGCCATACCGATACCGAGGATCAAGCCCGCAATTCCGGGCAAAGTCAGGGTTGATCCGAAAACGATAAGCGCGGCGACTGTCAGTACCATATTCATGGCCAGAGCGACAACGGCGTTCACGCCCGAGCCGCGATAATAAAAAAGCATGAATACAATGACGAGAACGAGGCCGCCGACCGAAGCGGAGACACCGGCTTTGATCGAATCGGCCCCAAGGCTCGGCCCGACGGTTCGCTCCTCCTGATATTCGACCGCCGCCGGCAAAGCTCCCGACTTTAGCGTCAGAGCGAGGTCGTCTGCGGTGGCTTTTGTAAAACGGCCGGAGATCTCACCGGAATCGAAGATCTGAGATTTAATATAAGCAGCAGATTTTACCTCTCCATTAAGAACTACGGCCATATAATTACCGATATTCTTACCTGTCCAATCGCCGAATTTCTGCGCTCCATTTGGCTTAAATGAAAATGAGATCTGATAGTCGCTGCCGCCGCCTTTGCCCTGAATTGCCGCCGCGTCACGCAGCTCATTTCCATCGACAACGGCTGGGTTTTCAACGACGACATATTGCTTGGGTTTTTGATCCGCTGCGGGTGTCGGCGAAGTTTTCGGCGTTTCGTCACGCTCCGCATAGACCAAAACCTTTCTGGTGTCGGATTCTTTGCCGCCGATCGTCTGCAACGCCGCCTCTTTTGTCGGATATGTTTGAACCGGGGTCGGATTTGGCGGGCTAATGATCTTCATGAGCTCCAGACGCGACTCGCCCTTAACTAAGTCCTTGACCCGCTCCGGATTCTCAACGCCCGGCATTTGCAACAGGATCTGTCCCGAATCCGAGGCACCCTGCCGCTGGAGCGTCGGCTCTTTCACGCCAAACGCGTTAATCCGGCTTTCGATGATCTTATAGGCCTGATCCGTCGCCTGATCTTTTAACTTCGCCTGCATTTGCCTGGACAATGACCAAAATATCGATGTCTGGCTGGATGATTCCGTCCAGTTGGCGAGATCGACTTTCTTTTTGATCGCGTCAAGTACCGCCGGAACCTTTGCCGGATCGGTAACGTTGAGCGTTATCTGATACGTACCATTCTCGGCGGTATACGAGGCATCCCCGACGGGCAACGGTTGTCCCGCGTCGTCCTTGGCGGCCTTTGCGGCCTGGAGAGCCGCGATCTCGTTATTTTCCGTGAGGTGTTTTAAATAGTCTTCGGTCTTAACCCGCATGACAAGATGCGATCCGCCCTTTAGATCGAGGCCGAGATTGATATTCTGTGCAAGGTTTGTTTTAACACCTTCCCATGTAAAATCAGCCGTCGTCGGCACTCGTCGGGGGCCAAAAACAAGATAAATGCCGCCAAGTGTGATGGCGATGATGACCGCCGTTCTGATAAGTAAACCGGTATTCTTCATAAAACTTGTGAATCGTCGTCAGCGTGAAGCGAATTTTTCAAATCACAGCAATCAATGGACGATTTACTACTCTGGCTTTTTCCCAACGACTGCACTCTTTCCTATCTCCAGAAAGGATTTCTCAGCGCTCTGAATTATGTAGCTTGTTTCCTTAATTTCCTTGATCTTTCCGATCACGCCGCCATTGGTCACAACCTCGTCATTTATCTTGAGCTGGGCGATCATCTCCTGCAATTCCTGCTTTTGTTTCTTTTGCGGCATGATGACCAAAAAATAAAAGATCGCGAAGATCGCGGCGAATGGAGCGATTGAGATTATTATTCCCAACATGCCGCTGCCGCTAGCGGATGCATCCTGAAACAGAAATAGGTAGGTATTCATTGTAAATTATCCCGAAAGACAAAAAGGTCATCATATACATTTACACGGGGTTAATCAAACGGTGCTCCGTTCGTTTGCACCAAGCTTTGATAAAAACTCTTTTTTAAACCTCTGAAATGTCCCTAAACGGATCGCTTCGCGCACCCGTCTCATCGTATCCATAAAGAATGCGACATTATGATGCGAGATCATTATCGAAGCATTCATTTCGCCGGCTTGGTAAAGATGCCGAAGGTATCCGAGCGAATAGCGGCGGCAAACCGAGCAACCGCATTCGGGGTCGAGCGGCTCGGCGTCAAATGCAAATTTGGCATTTCGAATATTCAGCTTGCCCCGCGAGGTAAACGCGCTCCCCGTGCGGCCGTTGCGTGTCGGGATGACGCAGTCGAACATATCGACGCCACAATTTACCGCTTCGAGTAAGTCTTCCGGTGTGCCGACACCCATTAAATATCGCGGAGCATCCACAGGCATTTTCGGTGCAAGAAAATCGAGGACTTCGTACATTACACTCTTTTCCTCGCCGACGCTGAGCCCCCCGATGGCATATCCGTCAAAGCCGATCTCGACCGTTCGTTCGAGACTGTCGTGCCTGAGATCGAGATGTCCGGCTCCCTGTATGATGCCAAAGAGAGCCTGTTCGCCATTCAGATTAAGCGATTCATCGCTTTCCAACGGGCTGAAGCCCGCGCTCTGAACCTGCAATTCATCAAATTTCGCTTTCGACCGCCCGGCCCATCTCGCCGTCAATTCCAGGCTCGCCTTTGTCGCGTCGTATCCGGCATCGCCGGGCGGGCATTCGTCAAAGGCCATAACTATCTCCGAGCCAAGTGCCGCTTGCACCTCCATCGAAATTTCAGGTGAAAGAAATCGCTTGCTGCCGTCGAGATGCGAGCGAAACTCAACGCCATCTTCGTTAAGTTTTCTAAGATCCGTTAGCGAAAATACCTGGAACCCGCCGGAATCCGTCAGAAACGAACGGTCCCAAGAAGTAAACTTATGGAGCCCCCCAAACTGCTTGATGGCCTCGATTCCGGGACGTAAAAATAGGTGGTAAGTATTTCCGAGGATTATCCGTGCATCGATCTCATCCTCGAGCCATTCGAACCGGATGCCCTTAACCGCACCCTGTGTCCCAACGGGCATAAATACCGGGGTCTCGATCGTAGAGCGCCTAGTTTTGAGTATTCCCGCCCGAGCCTCGCCGTCACTAGCCGTGATTGTCCAGTCAATGGCAGCCATAGGGAGTTGGACTATTTTCGTTTTCCGATCAGCGCCCAGATGTCTGCCGCACCAACAGCTAGCTCGGAGACGAATTTACCGTCCTTATTAATCATTACCCCGGATGGCGTGCCCCACTTACCGAAATCCTTGGCGATCTCGTTTTCAGCATCGCTAATTATGGACGATTTGATCCCTAGATCGAGATGGGATTCGAGATCTCCCTCAGAGAAAATGAGGAGATTCGGATCGTCACTACCCTTCACAGCGTCCCAGTCACGGATTTCATCCATCATTTGGACACAGTATCCGCAGGTTGGGCTCCAAAAGGTAACAAGGGTTTCCTTACCCCTAAAATAAGAGGAATCGATTTGGTTGCCATTTTGATCGGACACCGAAATTTCGGGGACGCTCTCGCCGATCTTGATCGGGGCGTGCGGATTGAGGTTTCCGTTGGTGAAATATGAAAATTCGCTATCCGTTTCGGCGGCCTCGATTTTGTGTACCAGGTCTCTCAAACCGAGATCACCCGCCGCCGTAAAGCTCGCGATTCGCCCGGCGGTGTCCATAAGTACAGCCATCGGTGTCCATTTCGCTCTAAAAAGTTCGGCGACCTCGCGGTCCTTTTGGAGCAAAATTAGCTTAGTTGACTGGCCGGCAAACTTTTTCCGGTTATCTTCTGCTTCGCGATTGCTGACGAAGACAACTTTGACCTTGCCGTTCAGTTCGTTTTGCCAGCGCTCAAATTCGGGAACCAACGCACGGCACGGCGTACACGTCGGGCTGACGAAAATAAATAAAACCGGAATGTTTTCCTTGCGGATCGCTGCGAGCGAGATGACATTGCCGTCAAGATCAGGCAACTCAAAATCAGGAACTAATGCACCGATTGGCAAGCCTTCGTTAGGATGGCCGATGTCCTCTCGCTCGACATCGCTCCCATCGCGGCTTACAAGCTCCATTAGCTCGATACGCCGCATTATCTGACTCTGTTGCTCCGAGATAGTTTTGAGAAACAAGACAACCGTCAAAAGGAGCGCAACTACGGCGAGACCGATCACAAATTGCATAATGTCCTGATTCGAATTGACCAGGTTCAATCCCTGGTTAGCCTGGCCCCGCGTTACAAGTATCACAGCGGGAATGAGCATCACAAGGTTTCGCACTATACTGCCGATGCCCACAGGTTCGCTGTGGAGCTGCCCAAAACAGTGGCAGTCGGGGGCATTACCCTTTACCATCTGATAGAGCATGCCGCCGGTAAAGATCACAAAAAGAGCGGTCGCTCCGAAAGCTCCAAACCAAGAACTTTGGACAAATAACAATGCTATTGCTATCGCCAATTCAAAAGCAGGAAGGACATAAACCATCGGACGAGCCAGGGTTCTTGGCACTCCAAAATCACCGAGTGCCTTTTCCGAACCCGCCGGGTCAAACAGTTTTGCAATCCCCGCCACGCCGAAGACGGCGGCGAGCGATAATCTAATTACAAGTAAAACTATCTCCATACGATTTTGACCGCAGTGCCGCGCAGCGAGACACCCGTGAAGAACTAATTATTGTATAAAATTACGATTAAGATTTGAAATTGAAGCCGATGACCTCACAATCTTTGACTCTCAGCGGTTGGAACTCCCCTTTTTCGTTTTATGCCTTTCGACAAGCTTGACCGGTGTCGCAAAAAATTCGAACTCCTCACGCAGACGATTCTCAATGTAACGCAGATACGAAAAATGAAGCCCGCCTTTACCGCCGGACGTAAATAAAATAAACAGTGGCGGACGAATTCCCGCTTGGGTAATAAATTGAATTTTAAGCCGAGAGAATCCGCCTTTAACGGGTGCAGAAGCGGCCCCACCTTTTGGCTGGGTGACCGCATCCTCGAAAAACCGGTTGAGCATCGATGTCTGCACACGCATATTTCGCGCTTCGTACGCCTGGGCGACTAGGGGCAATATCTTTGCGACACGCTGGCCGGTCAACGCAGAGATCGTCAGGATCGGTGCCCAGTCGATAAACTTCATCGCCATTCTCAGGCTGCGTTCAAATTCATAGATGGTATTGGTCTCTTTTTCTTCGACTGCATCCCATTTATTGACCGCCAAGATTATCGAGCAGCCCGAATCAAGGGCGTATCCGGCGATGTTGGCGTCAGTATTTGTCACGCCTTCGACAGCGTCGATCACCATAATTGCGACATCGGCCCGCTCCAGTGCCTTTCGCGCCATTATTATCGATAGCTTTTCGGCCATCTCGGTGGTTTTTCCTTTTCGGCGAATACCGGCCGTGTCGATCAGCAAATAATCCTTACCATCGACCGAAAGGTGTGTGTCGATGGCGTCGCGCGTTGTCCCTGCGATAGGTGAAACAATGACGCGTTCCTCACCGAGGATCTGGTTGAGGAGGGACGATTTACCCACATTTGGACGCCCAATGATCGCGAGTTTGATCTCGGTCGATTTTTCGTCTTCAATCTCATCCTCAAATTCGAGGTGTTCGAAAACCATGTCGAGCAGGTCGCCGATCCCCGTTCCGTGCTCAGCTGAGATCGGCGACATTTCAAAACCGAATTGGTAAAATTCGCCGGCTTCATTCTCGACGGTTTTCGATTCGACCTTGTTGGCCGCGATGACCACCGGTTTCCCCGTGTTTCGCAGCAAAACGCCCAATTCCTCATCGAGTGGAGTAACCCCGGCCCGCGAATCGAGCACCCAAATGATAGCCACCGATTCCTCGATCGCGTGTGATGCCTGTTTGAAAATATTTGACGGGATTATAGCATCGTCGTCTGGCACGATACCACCGGTATCGACGAGGCGAAAGGTCTTTGCTTTCCAGTCCACCTCGCCAAACATCCGGTCACGTGTGATCCCCGGCTCATCGCCGACGATCGCCTTGCGGCTGCCTGACAGGCGATTGAACAGTGTGGATTTACCAACATTTGGCCGGCCAATGATGGCGACTAGCGGTGCTTTCATTGATTAAAGAATAATCGAGATCAGGCAATACCGCACGTTGACTGAAGAGATCAGCCTTTTAGAAATTCATATGTGATGTTGAGATTCAGCAGACCATTCGATACTTCGGGCCGCAGGCCGGTCGCTCTCATCTTAATGTTCCCTGTGTTTGGGATCGGGAAAGCAAACGATATTTTGTCGGTGCGGATTATCTCGATAGGATTGAGCTTTTTGTCGATCGTACCTTGCAGCATTTTTGCAATAAGCGCTCCGCCGACACCGCCCATGCCATTGAGATTGACTTTCAGAACCCTTGCGCGGCCAATCAGACGCTGGCCACTTTGGTCGAATTCGAGATCGATGTTTGTCTCCGCCACGCCCGCAAACTCAATACATCCGATAAACGGTGCGGCATAATTGCCGGAAAACGCGAGCGGGACGAAGACCTTGCCTTCGCGAAACCGCACAGCAGTCCGGACGCCGTCAATCTCTTTCAAGACCTTGATCGATTCATTGCAGCCTGATGTTTTGCTATCACTAATTGAAAACTGTGGCGGATCGAAATTTTGAAAGACCGAATCGAGCAATGCGTCGAAAAAGGCTTCGTTAATCGCGATCGTGACCTCAGCCCTTTGAGCACTTGCTGCCGAAAACATCAAAAAAACCGCCAAACACGCGGTCGAAAACTGTTTGTATTTCATTTATCCTCGTCGTTGAAAAGCTCGCCGGCGAACTCCTTTCCGTACATTTTGTCAACGAATGCCCTTTTACGAGCTGGGCCAGTCATATCGGCTGGAAGTGAGTTAAAAATATGGGACCTCGCCGCCATATACATTTCGCAAGCAAGTTCAAGCCGTCTCTCCGAGCCAAGGCTCATCATCATTTCAAACTGTTTATGTTCGATTTCAGGCGAAGTGTCGTTCATTTCTCGATTTCACTACGGCATTGGCGGTACGCCTCTTCGAGCCCCAACTTAATCGTCCACGTTTCGATGTACGTCTCGTCAAATGGGTTTCTCATCAAATTTTTAATATCAGCTAACTGCTTTTCCGACTTTGAATCAGCAGCCCACAACAATTTCGAAATTATCAAGTCTTCGAGCCTGATAATAGAGATTCTCTTCCCGTAAAAATCCACACTATCCCGTCGCTCAAATGCATTGATATGAAATGGCGTTTGCTTTAACATTACACAGTCGATTTTAAACGAGTTCTCCTGATTAAGTATATTAAACATCCGTTTTGAATTGATCGCCCGTTTCATCGAACCATGAGGAATGTAATAATCAGGCTCTAAATATTGAATGAAAGCATCGCTTTGATGTGAAAGTAGTTCCAATACAAAATCTATATCCGAAGTCATTCTGTAATTTGAATATTGAAACATCGCCATACTTCCGGTGAGCATGTACGGGATGTTTAGGAGCTCCATTCGCCGAGCAAAATCGTGGAGAACTCTAATCGGAAGCAAGGCGGCCGGGTCAATAGTCACAATCCGCTCCTAACAATATCGTGAAGTCTCAATAAGCCAACGCTCACCCCGTTATCATCGACGACCGGCAAAACTGAGATCTGCGACAAACGATCCTCCATAAGCCGCAGAGCCTCAAACGCAAGCATTTCGGGCAAAGCGGTGACCGGGCCGGCCGTCATCATATTTTCAGCGGTGAGAGAGGAAAACGCGTCCGGCGGGGTTTGCTCGATCGTGCGGCGAAGATCGCCGTCGGTAATGATCCCAAGAAGTTTCGAATCCGCGTCAACGATATTTATCGCCCCAAGAGCGTTCTTAGAGACGGCCCTGACGACATCAATCCACGATGCAAGTGGCGAGATATTGGGGCTCTGATGCATTAAATCGCCGACCGTAAGTGTCAGGCGTTTCCCAAGACGGCCCGCTGGATGATTTGCCGCGAAATCCTCTGCGGTCAAGCCTTTTGCATCCATGAGAGCCATCGCCAGTGCATCACCTATCGCTAATGCGACCGTCGTCGATGCTGTCGGAGCAAGATTTAACGGGCAGGCCTCTTTGTCGACCGATGCATCGAGAACTGCGTCCGCTTGACGCGCCAAGGTGGAACCATCGTTGCCGACAATTGCAATTATCTTTACCGACCGCTGGCGAAATGTTGGCAAAATCGCCAACAGCTCGTCCGTCTCCCCCGAATTGCTCAGAGCTATCACAACGTCGTCCTGCGCGACAATACCTAGCCCGCCGTGCAGAGCGTCGGAGGGATTGATAAAAACCGCGACGGTTCCCGTGCTGCTCAATGTCTGCGCTATCTTTTGTCCGATCACGCCCGATTTCCCGACACCGCAGACAATCACTTTGCCCTTACACGCTTCGAGCAACTCGACGGCACGCGTAACATGTTTGCCGTCAAGATTGGCCGATGCACGCTCGATCGCGGCCGATTCGATATGCAGGATCTCTTTTACTTTTTGAAAATTATCCCTCACTTGTCAGGTACTGGTTTGAAGATATCGAGAACAATGACCCAGCGGCCGGCCTTAAGCTTCCATATCTGCATATAATTCCCTTTTTCGAGAAGCTTACCAGCGTCGGTCCGCGTGTAAGTGCTCGTCGTATATGACAGGTTTGTTGAGCCGAAGAAGGTGCTCTTTTTTGCCAACTGAACAGTTCCTTTTTCGGCTTTTGCGGCCTTTATCGAGGCCTTTTTACCGAGAAAGGGCAGCTTTTCCTCACGATAAAACCTAATATCGTCCGCCGCATACGTCTCGTATGCTCGTCGCAAACCCCGTTTGGTCGCCATATCACAAAAGCTATTCGCGGTATCGGCCGCAGACATGTTCTTAGCGTTCGGATCGGCCGTCTTGTCTGCCGTGGTAACCCATTCGGACGAATACACTGCCGGCTTTTCGTGCCCGACGCCTATATCGACCACAAATTTATACTTCCCGTCAGCCTGCCGCGACCAGACCGTTATGAAATCGCCAAAAGCAATTGGAGTATCATCCTTGCCTTTTGGCCGATACTCCCAGTTGCCGATTGTATAGCCTAGCATTCCATTCGTTGAGAGATCAGCATAATTTGGCGCCCACGAGAGGAGTCCTTTTGACGGGCCTCTAGCATTCCAATATGCGATGCCATTGAGTTTGTCTGGCTGGAAGACAACGCCGTCAACAGCTAAGAACTCCAGGAACGCGCTTTTCGTGTCGTGAGCAGCCGCAAAATCCGCGAACGAATGCTCGGTATCCACGAGGCTCTGGAGATCGCTCTTATTTTGAGCAGCGACAGCGGTAACGCACGATAGTAAACCCAGAATGATAAAAAATCTCTTCATCGTGGTAATATCTTACACGAAAAGAAAAGTTGCGTTGAGCCAAATACTTCAAAAAAGCCTCATCCGCCCTTTAATTGATTTCTCCAATGCACGATCTGATACAGCCGTATGGCGGCGAGCTAATTAACCTCGTTGTCAATCCCCAAGAGCGCGATCATCTAAATGCGGAAGCAAACAACCTCTCGTCTGTTCAGCTATCCGAACGCTCCGTTTGCGATCTCGAGCTGCTTGCGACCGGAGGCTTTTCGCCCTTGGACGGCTTTATGCGAAAGGGCGACTATGAGCGTGTTGTGGCCGAGATGCGGCTCGTTGACGGCACTGTCTTCCCGATACCCGTAACGTTACCCGTCGACCCGTTTGACGGCCTGGAGCTTAATAAAAATGTCGCCCTTCGCGATTCGCGAAATGATCTCTTAGCCGTACTGATGATAGAGGAGATTTACGAATGGTCGAAGCCGGAATTTGCCAAAAATGTACTTGGCACGGAAGATCTGCGGCATCCCATCGTTACCGAGATGCACCACTGGGGACGGTTTAACATCGCCGGTAAAATCCGCGTACTGTCTCTGCCAATGCATCCGGATTTTCAGGATATTCGGCTTACACCTCATCAAACGCGAAGTGAGCTTTCCCGTCGCTATCGAGCAAATATCGTTGCATTTCAAACGCGTAACCCGATCCACCGCGTACATGAGGAAATGACAAAACTCGCCGCCGAGTCAATTGACGGGACGATTTTGTTACATCCTGTTGTCGGACTTACGAAACCCGGCGATATCGACTATTTCACGCGCGTCCGAACCTACCGGGAACTTGTAAAAAATCATTACGACCCCGAGAGAACTTTGCTGGCCCTGCTCCCGTTAGCAATGCGCATGGCTGGCCCACGGGAGGCCGTTTGGCATGCCATTATCCGGCGAAACTTCGGAGCAAATCATTTTATTATCGGCCGCGATCATGCGAGCCCAGGCGTTGATTCAAAGGGGCGGCCTTTTTACAAACCTGAGGCCGCGCAGGAACTTGCCCACAGCCTTTCGGTTGAGATCGGTGTCAGGATAATCACCTTCGGCGAGATGGCGTATTTGCCGGACACAAATGGGTATGGCGAGATCGCTAGTCTCCCTGCCGGTACAAAAACCTTTTCACTATCGGGGACGCAGATACGCGAAGAGTACCTCGGCCGGGCAAAACAACTTCCTGAATGGTTCACACGGCCTGAGATCGCCAAAATCCTTGCAGAAAGCTACCCGCCGCCGGAGAAGCAGGGTGTCTGCCTGTGGTTTACCGGTCTGAGCGGTTCGGGTAAATCAGCTACGGCCGAAGTATTGACCGTTTTATTAAATGAGCGCGGCCGGCGCGTGACCGTGTTGGACGGCGACGTAATTCGCACACATTTATCAAAAGGGCTCGGCTTTTCCAAAGAGGACCGTGATCTCAATATTTTGAGAATTGGCTTTGTCGCCTCTGAGATCGTGCGACACGGCGGTATAGCCATCTGCGCGGCTGTGAGCCCCTATCGCTCGACCCGAAATGAGGTAAGAACGCTGGTGGGCAGCGAGAACTTCATAGAAATATTTGTCGATACGCCCTTGGAAATATGCGAGCGGCGCGACACTAAAGGTATGTACGCCAAGGCTCGCCGAGGCGAGATCATCGGCTTTACGGGTATCGATGATCCTTATGAACCGCCCGAAAATGCCGAGATCACGCTTAATACTATCACCGCCTCGGTCGACGAAAACGCGAGATCGATAATCAGATTCGTTAGATCCCGTGGCCTCGTAGGCCCGGCGGTCACCGGCGAATCGTAAAAAATCGAATATTTACAACCTTATTTAGCATATTTATAATAGAGGCTCATAAGTCTCGACCAGGTATTTCTTTTATCCCTAATATGAATGCACCGCAGCCATTTGAACTCGCCGTCGCTCCGGAGGAACACGAAACGGCCCTTCAAATACAGCAGGATGTCGATCGCGGGCTTGCTTTTTTGGCAAAAGAAGAGGCAGATCCGGCGATCTCGGCGTTCAAGCAGGCGGCCGCCAAGGCTCCGACAGGTTCACCGGTTCGTGACATGGTCACGCACAATCTGCTCACGGCCTATCGATTGAGGATCTCCCAGCTGCTCAACAGCCACGACGCGGCTCAGGTAAACCGCTATCTGCCGGAAGTGAGCGCCCTCGTACTCGCGAGCCCGTTGGCCGAAGATGTAGCATTTAGGTCAAAATTTGCTGACACGTTTAGAAATTTGTCTTCCGATCTCTACCAGGCCCGGCAACACGCTGCCTCCTTATTTTTTATACGAAAAGCGCTGTCGATCGAGCCGTGTCCTTCGTATTATATCGACCTGATAAATGACCATGCCTGGCTAAGAAGCCCTGCTTTGTTAAGCGATTTCACTACAAAATATGGTGTGGCCGATCTGGGTCGTCACGTTTTTATTTCCTGTGCCCCAAAGAGCGGGTCGACGTTCTTAAAAAATGTCCTCGTCGGCGTTACGGGTTTTCGGGATATGTTTTCGGTTTTTGCGGCATTACAGAACGAGCAGGAGCTTGATCTGCCGCAATTTGTAAAATTTGGCACCGCGAATACCGTAACTCAGCAGCACGCACGGGCCTCTGAACCAAATATTCAGATCATGCAGGC
>JBJXEG010000009.1:0-102966 GCA_046155085.1 Pyrinomonadaceae bacterium
AACCGGGAAGTATTACTCCCCATACCAAGTTCAAGGCCGAGGCCTATGTCCTGACCAAAGAAGAAGGCGGACGGCATACACCGTTCTTTACGGGCTACCGCCCGCAGTTCTACTTTAGAACAACGGATGTGACCGGCGTCGCTAACTTGCCAGCCGGAGTCGAGATGGTCATGCCGGGTGACAACATCCAGATGGAGATCACGCTTATCGCACCGATCGCCATGGAAAAAGGCCTCCGCTTCGCCATTCGCGAAGGCGGCCGCACGGTCGGAGCCGGTACCGTTTCGGATATTGTGGAATAGGAGTTAGAGTGCAAGCTTTAGCTTGTATCTACTTAAGATAAGAACAAGCTAAAGCTTGCACTCTGAACGAGAGGATTTATGCCAAGAGATAACATTATATTGCAGTGCACTGAGTGCAAAGAGCGTAATTACGTGACGACAAAAAACAAAAAGAACACGCCGAACAGGCTTGAGCTTAAAAAGTTTTGCCGCCGCTGCCGTTGCCACAGACTGCATAAAGAGAACAAGTAAGGACCGATTTTGGATTTTGGATTTTGGATTTTGGATTGAAATCGGAAGGGCATTCCTTCGCAGTCCAAAATCGCAAATCTAAAATCTAAAATTGACATAGGGGTATGGTGTCAATGGTTAGCATGGAGGTCTCCAAAACCTTAGGTCCGGGTTCGAGTCCTGGTACCCCTGCCAACTTATAGGAGAGAAGAGAAGTGTCAGAAATGGTCGCCCCAATTGAGGGGAAAAAACATAAAGAGGGAATCGGCGAGTTTGTAAAAAAGACCCGGGCCGAACTCGATAAAACATCGTTTCCGTCAACGAGCGACGTTCAAAACACGGTTGTAATTGTCATCGTGAGCGTCTTATTTTTTGCTACTTACCTCTTTTTGATCGATCGGGCGTGGGTTTATATTTTGGAAGCTCTGACATGGGTGATCAATAAGATCGCCGGAATTTAAGGATATTTGAAATGAAGCAGTGGTATTTTATCCACACATATTCGGGGCATGAAAACAAGGTGGTCGAGAGCCTCTGGGCCCGCGTCCGCGATCTCGAGCTTGGCGAGCAGATAACATCTGTCTTGCTGCCGAAAGAAAAGGTCGTCGAGATGCGCGGCAATAAAGAGCACGTCACCGAGCGTATGTTCTACCCGGGTTATGTGCTGGTCGAGGTCGATTGCGACGAAAAGGGCAAAATACCCGATAACGTCTTTCACGCGATCAAATCGACGCCAAAGGTCACCGGTTTTCTCGGCGGAAAGATGCCGACGCCGCTGACGCAGGCCGAGGTCGACCAGATCGTACATAACATCGAGGTCGCCACCGAAAAGCCGAAACCGAAGTTTACATACGAGGTGGGCGAGGTCGTCAGGATCAAATCGGGGCCGTTTGCCAGCTTTACCGGCAAGGTCGAGGAGATCAATGAGGACAAGGCGACGCTCAAGGTTTCGATCACTATATTTGGCCGCTCGACGCCGTACGAACTGACGTTTTTAGAGATCGAGAAGGTTACGTTTGCAGAGGAAGAATAGTAGTTCAGAGTGCAAGCTTTAGCTTGTATTCTGCTCGGGAGATACAGGCTAAAGCCTGCACTCCAAACATTAAAAAGAGGACATTCCCTACTTTGGGATCGTTAATCGAAAAGAGTTATGGCAAAGAAGATAGAAGGTTATATTAAGTTGCAGATACCGGCGGGTAAGGCCAACCCGGCGCCGCCGATCGGCCCGGCGCTCGGCCAGCACGGCGTAAATATCATGGAGTTTTGCAAGGCGTTTAACGCCAAAACGCAAAACGACGACCCGGATATGAAAATACCGGTCGTTATCACGGTCTATGCCGACCGTTCGTTTACATTTGAAACGAAAACACCGCCCGCCGCTGATCTTTTGAGAAAGGCGTCGGGAATCTCAAAAGGTTCGGGTAAGGCCAATAAAGAAAAGGTCGGCAGCATCTCAAAAGCCAAGATCGAAGAGATCGCAAAATTAAAAATGGTCGATCTCAACACGTCTGACATCGCCGCCGCAATGCGGACGATCGAGGGTACGGCGAAGTCGATGGGACTAACAATTGAATAAGTGAATAGTGAATAGTGAAAAGTGAAAAGTGGAAGAAATTCTTCACTGTTAACTTTTAACTATTAGTTTTTCACTAGGGAGGGAACCGACCGTTCCCGCTAATACCTGGAGGTAAAATGAAAAGAGGCAAGAAATACCTTGCGGCTCTCGAAAAAATCGAGCTGCATAAAAAGCACACGCTTGAAGAAGCGGTCGCTAAATTGAAAGAGGTCGCATTTGCAAAGTTTGACGAGACCGTCGAACTGACAATGTGGCTGGGCGTTGACCCGCGAAAGGCGGACCAGCTCGTTCGCGGGACCATCGTCCTGCCGCACGGTCTGGGCGGAACGGCGAAACGCGTCGTTGTTATCGCTCAGGGCGATAAGATCCGCGAGGCGCAGGAGGCCGGTGCGGACGAAGCCGGCGGCGACGACATCGTTGATAAGATCAAAGGCGGCTGGCTCGACTTTGACGCACTCATTGCGACGCCCGATATGATGGGCAAGGTCGGCCAGTTAGGTAAGGTCCTCGGCCCGCGAGGCCTGATGCCAAATCCAAAAACAGGTACGGTGACGATGGATGTGAAAACCGCCATCGAAGAAACCAAAGCCGGTAAGGTCGAATACCGCGTCGATAAAACAGGCGTTATTCACTCGCCGGTCGGTAAAGTGTCGTTTGACGACGCAAAACTCGCCGAAAACACCAAGGTGCTCATCACTGCCGTGATGAAGGCAAAACCGACCACCGCAAAGGGACGCTATCTAAAGAAGATTAACTTGGCCGCAACGATGAGCCCGGGCGTTTTGCTCGACGAACTTGCGTACGCGTAAGTGAGGAATTGTCAGAACCGTGAGCGATAGCGACCGGGTTCTTGTGGGGTGAGAAAGAACCACCCCGTCAGCGGAAGCCGCTGCCACCCCTCCTTCGTAAGGAGGGGAACTGGAGGAAAAAATGAAATCAAGAGAAACAAAACAAAACGATCTGGCCGCCCTCACACAATCGCTTTCGACATCCACATCTGCGATGGTCGTCAGTTTTTCGGGTGTGACGGTCGCCAAGGATCAGGAATTTCGCAACTCTTTGCGCGAGGCGGGTGCTAAATACGAGGTCGTAAAAAATACTCTGGCCCGTATCGCCGTTAAGGGAACGCAGTTTGAAGATGCGAGTGAACATTTTAAGGGCGTCACCGCGATAGCCTGGACCGACAGCGATCCGGTTGTCCTTTCGAAAGCTATCTCGAAGTTTATGAAAGACAATGCCGATTTCTACACCTTTAAAACGGGTGTGGTTGACGGCAAGCTGGTCAATCTGACGCAGCTCACGACGATCGCAAATCTTCCAAGCAAAGAAGAGCTTATCTCGAAACTGATGTGGGTGCTCAACAGCGGTGCCCAGCGTCTCGTCACGGTTATCAACGCCGTGCCGCGTGACCTGGCCGTTGTGATCAAACAGATCGGCGAAGCCAAGCCGGCAGAAGCATCTGCTGCAGCACCGGTGGTCGCAGAGCCCGCGGCTGATGCACCGGCGGCGGAATCGGAAGTTTCAGCGGATGCTCCGGCAGCGAAAGAAGCTGTCGAAGCTCCGGTCGAAGAGGCGGCTGAGGAAACCGAGGCAGTTGCCCAACCGGCAGCAGAGGTGGAGGCAGCACCGGCTGATGAAGCGGCCACGGCTGCTCCGGCGGAAGAAGCTCCGGCTGAAGAGCCGAAAGCGGAATAAAATTTTTAAGATCCACGGATCTTAATTGACGAATTTGAAATCTCAGATTTCAAATTTGAAATTGCGGGCGAAGGCCCGCAGGCCGTACTCAAGGAAAGCGGGCCCAAATGATTTGTCAGGTCATACGGGCTTCGGACGCGAATTGTGAGGTGATGCAACCCTCGCCGGACACGTCCCTGGGTTCTAGCGGCGGCAATGCGTAAGGCAAAAGTAAAAAGGTAAAAGGCAAAATAGCTGGCTCCTTGAACTTAGGCCATTCGCTTTAGACAAACGCAAGTAAAGAAAAGCTCTGGATGGCAATTTTGCCTTTTAACTTTTGCCTTTTGACTTGTTAATAACAGAACCCTAAATAGGAGATAAATAAAAATCATGGCAGTTACAAAAGCAGATGTAGTTGAGTATTTAAAAGGAATGTCGCTTCTCGAAGCGTCTGAATTGGTCAAGGAACTCGAGGAAGTATTCGGCGTTTCGGCGGCCGCTGCGGCCCCGATGATGATGGCCGCAGGTGCGGGTGCCGGCGGCGGCGATGCTCCCGCGGCTGAGGTAAAGGATACGTTTGACGTTGTCCTGACCTCTCCCGGCGGCAACAAGATCTCGGTCATCAAGATCGTCCGCGAAGTCGTCGCGGGCCTCGGCTTGAAAGAAGCCAAGGACCTCGTCGATGCGGCCCCGAAAGCCATTAAAGAAGGCGTATCGCAGGCCGAAGCTGATGAGATCAAGACGAAATTGACCGAGGCAGGCGCAACGGTTGAGATCAAATAGCAGTAGGCGTTTTTAACGCCGAGAACGCAGGGAACGCAGAGGCCAAGTTTTATTCGTCTCTGCGAACCCCGGCGGCCTCGGCGTTAAAAAGCACCTTGTCTGGCCTTGCGGCCGGATAGTTTCGTTGCTATACTAATAGGTTCGCGCTCTGTCTTTAATATCCAGGGTTGCGAGCACCGGCTTTGTCGGATCGGAAACGTGATTATTTATAACGGTTTCCGTTGGTTTTAGACGCGACCCCGGTCGCATACAAGTGGAGAGTGGGTGTCTCTTTCGGACGCGCTCGGAAATTTTATTTAACGGCAATTGCTGCTGAAAAGCGGTCTGGGTAAGCTTTGCCCTTGACCGCGTTTGCCGTCTTTATCGCAAAAGATTTTAGGGGGAGGCTTTTCTTTACGGGAATCGTAACAGCATAGCCCCAAAAAATCAACAAGTTTTTTTATTGCCCGCTATTAATAATATGATCAACAATCCTCTTCAAAAAAGCACATACGGTCTCGGACGGCGAACAAGCAAGGCGCCCGAGCGGGTTGATTTTTCCAAGATCTATACATCGGCTCAGATCCCGAATCTGATCGAGGTCCAACGCGAATCTTATAACCGCTTTCTCCAGATGGATCTGATCCCGGAGGAACGCGATTACATCGGTTTGCAGTCCGTGTTTGCTTCGATCTTTCCGGTCTCGGATTTTCGTGAAACCGCGATGCTCGAATATGTCGAGTATCAGATCGGCAACTGGCAGTGTAAATGCGGCAACCTCGAGGGCCTCGAACATCTGCGTGCAAATTGTAAGAACTGCTCGGCCAAGATCAAGGTCGATCCGTTTAACCCGGCCGAGGTGCTGTGTAAAAATTGCGGCACTTTTAATGCTGTCAGGCCCAATCTCTGCAACAACTGCGGCGAGCCCGTCGGCCTCAAGCATAAGCACGACCAGCAGGAATGTCAGGAACGCGGCATGTCATACAGCGTTCCGCTCAAGGTGAAAATTCGCCTTACCGTTTATGACAAGGACCCCGAGACAAACGTCTCGACGATCCGCGACATCAAAGAAGAGGACGTATTTTTTGGCGAGATCCCGCTGATGACCGACAACGGTACTTTTATCATCAACGGTACGGAGCGCGTCATCGTGTCACAGCTTCACCGTTCGCCGGGTGTGTTTTTCAAAGGCGACCGCGACGATTATCTGGCCAAGATCATCCCGTACCGCGGTTCGTGGGTCGAATTTGAATACGATCAGAAAGGCATCCTTCATGCCCGGCTGGGCAAACGAAAGATCGTCGCGACCGTTTTCCTGCGTGCATTGGGCCTGTGGCTGAATCCGCAGATCGACATGAAAACCGTTTCCGACCAGATCCTCGAGGAGGTCGTCAAAAACGCCGAGTATTCCGATGCGAGCGTCCTCAGTCTCTTTTATATAACCGATGAACTAACCGTCGCAAACGGCCGGCTTTCGATGAAGGTGACGGAAAGCGGCGAAACCCATCTCGTCGGTATGCGTGCCGAAGAGGACATCAAAGACAAAAAAGAAGATGTCACGCGGAAAGGCAAAAAGGTGACGAAATCGGCACTCGCGGACCTCCGCCGGATGGGTACGGCACAGGTCGAGATAGCCGCCGCCGATCTCGAGGCCGCATTTGCCCTCGAAGATGTCGTAAATACCGAAACTGGCGAGGTCATCGTCGAATCAAATTCCGAGATCGTTGCCGGAAAATTGCAGCAGATCATCGAAGAGGGCATCACGAGCTTTAAGGTATTTTTCCCCAAACGCGATGTCATCGGCGAGGTGATCTCCGCCACGCTTAGAAAGGACCCGATCGGCAAGCCGGTCGATGCTCTGCTCGAAATTTACCGCAAGATGCGTCCCGGCGATCCGCCGACGGTGCCGACGGCATACCGCCTGTTAGAAGGTATGTTTTTTGATACGCGCCGGTTTGACCTGTCGCGTGTCGGACGTCTCAAATTTAACATCAAAATGGGCCGCCCGGAGCGCGACCGCATAACGGACCCGCTGCTCGCACCGACCGATTTTATCGAGGTCGTCAATTATCTGCTCCGGATGAAGCGCGACAGCGAAAATTTTGGCCAGGACGATATCGATCATTTGGGCAACCGCCGCGTCCGCGCGGTGGGCGAGCTGCTCGAAAATCAATTTCGTATCGGTCTCGAACGCATGGAACGGGCGATCAAGGAAAAGATGTCCATCCAGCAGGACATGTTTACCACGATGCCGCGTGACCTCGTCAACGCTAAGCCGGTGACGGCCGCCGTTCGCGAATTCTTCGGTTCGTCGCAGCTTTCGCAGTTCATGGATCAGACCAATCCGCTGTCGGAAATTACGCATAAACGCCGCTTGTCGGCGTTAGGGCCAGGCGGTCTTTCGCGTGAACGTGCCGGATTTGAGGTCCGCGATGTTCACCCGACACACTATGGCCGCATTTGCCCGATCGAGACGCCTGAGGGGCCGAATATCGGCCTTATCTCCTCGCTCTCGTGCTTTGCGCGGATCAACGAATTTGGCTTTATCGAGTCGCCGTATCGGCGCGTGCTCGATGGCCGCGTGATCGAATACGTCCGTATCCAGAATGGCGGCGACACAAAATTCAAGCCCGGCGAGCACGTCCCGCAAGAGGATGTCGAAGCCGCTAACGGCAAATTAAAGGGCGGCCAGATCGCCGAGTTTGAACCGTGGCCCTTCTACCTGACCGCATGGGAAGAGGATAAATGGATCATCGGCCAGGCAAATATCGAGCTTGACGCCAAAGGCAATATCGTCAACGAACGCAACGCCGCCCGGCAAAAGGGTGAATTTATCACCGCTGACCGGATGGACACGCAGTATATGGACGTGTCGCCCAAACAGCTCGTTTCGGTCGCGGCGTCACTGATCCCGTTTCTTGAGAATGACGATGCCAACCGTGCCCTGATGGGTTCGAACATGCAACGTCAGTCCGTGCCGCTCTTGTGTGCCGAGTCGCCGTATGTCGGTACCGGTATGGAAAAGATCGCGGCCCGCGACTCCGGTGCGGTGGTCATCGCGAAACGTAACGGCGTCGTCGATTTTGTCGATTCCGAGCGAATTATCGTCAAGGCCGATCATCAGGTTGACGGCACGATCTCGCGCGAGGTGACGGCGGATATTTATTCGCTCGTTAAATTCAAACGCTCGAATCAGAACACGTGTATCAACCAGCGGCCGATCGTTGAGGTCGGTGAGAGCGTCAAAAAAGGACAAGTGATCGCTGACGGGCCGTGTACCGATCGTGGTGAGCTCGCTCTCGGGCGAAACGTGCTCGTGGCATTTATGCCGTGGCGCGGTTACAACTTTGAGGATGCGATTTTGGTTTCCGAAAAGCTGGTCAAGGAAGACTATTACACTTCGATCCACATTGAGGAGCTCGAGATCGAGGCCCGCGACACAAAACTCGGGCCTGAGGAGATCACCCGCGATATCCCGAATATCGGCGAGAATATGCTCCGCGACCTCGATGAGTCCGGAATTATCCGCATCGGGGCGCAGGTGCGTCCGGGTTCGGTGCTCGTCGGAAAGGTCACGCCAAAGGGCGAAACGCAGTTGACCGCCGAGGAGAAACTGCTTCGTGCGATCTTTGGCGAAAAGGCCGGCGACGTTAAGGACGCGTCCTTGACCTGCCCGCCGGGAATCGACGGTACGGTCGTTGACGTTCAGATCTTTACCCGCAAAGGCCAGGACAAGGACGAACGCAGCCTCGACATCGAGGGCATGGAAGAAGAAGACTTTCACCGCGATCTCGATGATGAAATCCGTATCCTGCAGGAGCAGCGTGACGAGCGTATCTACGAGCTTTTTGACGGCCGCAAGCTGACAAAAGACCTCGTTGACGGCAAAGACGTGCTGCTGAAAAAAGGCGAAACGCTAAACCGCGAAAAGCTCGCGGGCATCGAAACGCGGCATCTCCGCAAAGCTGATGTCGCCGCCGGATCGATCGACATTCTGGGCGAGGTCAAGGAATACGAGCAGCGGACCGAACGCCAGATCAACATTCTGCGTGACATCTACGACGAAAAGATCACCAAGCTCAAACAGGGCGACGAATTGCCGCCGGGCGTGATCAAGATGGTCAAGGTCTTTGTCGCCATGAAGCGCAAACTTTCGGTCGGCGACAAAATGGCCGGACGCCACGGTAACAAGGGCGTCATCGCCCGCATCCTGCCTGAAGAGGATATGCCGTATCTGCCCGATGGAACACCGGTTGAGATCGTGCTCAATCCGCTTGGTGTGCCCTCGCGTATGAACGTCGGCCAGATCCTCGAGACGCATCTCGGCTGGGCGGCCCGCATTCTTGGCCTTCACTTTGCAACGCCGGTTTTTGACGGTGCAAGCGAAGAGGAGATCAAGGGTTATATCGTCAAGGCAAATGAAAAATATGACGAGCTCAATATTCCGGCGTCGGTCGGCCCGTCGGGTAAGACACGTCTTTATGACGGATTGACCGGCGAGCAGTTCGAGCAAAAGGTCTGCGTGGGTTACATCTATATGCTCAAACTTTCGCACCTTGTGGACGATAAGATCCACGCTCGCTCGATCGGCCCCTATTCGCTCATCACCCAGCAGCCGCTTGGCGGAAAGGCCCAATTCGGCGGCCAGCGTTTTGGCGAAATGGAGGTCTGGGCACTCGAGGCCTATGGTGCCGCTCACATCCTGCAGGAATTGCTGACATGCAAATCCGACGATGTGGCCGGCCGCTCAAAGATCTACGAAACGATCGTCAAAGGCGTTTCAAACTTTGAGCCGGGCATACCGGAATCCTTTAACGTGCTCGTGCGTGAGCTGCAATCACTCTGTCTCGACGTCGAACTCATCCAGGAAGATGAGATCGACCCGGAGGAGATCGTCGCGGGCGTCGATGCACTGGTCGGGGTGGATTAGTCAACAGTTTATTCAGTTCGTTGAGTTTGTAGAGTTCATTGGGAACTCCGAACTCAACGAACTCGACAACTCAATGAACTCAGCGAACTAAAAAAATATGTTTCGATTTAATAACGACAACAAGACACAATTGACCACAAATTACGAAGCGATCCGCATTTCGCTCGCATCGCCGGAAAAGATCCGCTCGTGGTCACACGGTGAGGTCACCAAGCCCGAAACGATCAACTACCGGACGTTCAAACCGGAGCGCGACGGCCTCTTTTGCGCCCGCATCTTCGGCCCGGTCTCGGACTGGGAATGCCTGTGCGGTAAATACAAGCGGATGAAGCATCGCGGTGTCATCTGTGACAAGTGCGGCGTCGAGGTCACGCAGAGCAAGGTCCGCCGCGAGCGGCTCGGGCATATCGAGCTTGCCTCGCCCTGCTCGCATGTGTGGTTTTTCAAAGGACTTCCCAGCCGTATCGGCCACCTGCTTGATATCACCTTGCGCGATCTCGAAAAGATCCTTTATTTCGAGACCTACATCGTCGTTGACGAGGGTGATGTGCCGGACCTTAAGCAGAAAGATCTGCTGACGGACGAGCGCTTTCGCGAATTGACGCGTGATTATCCAAATCAGTTTGTCGCAAAAATGGGTGCCGAGGCGATCAAGGACCTGCTTCAGCAGATCGACATCGCCGAGCTCGTCGAAGAACTGCGGGCCAAGATGAAGGTCGAAACATCGCAGCAGAAAAAGCTTAAGTATTCCAAACGTTTGAAGGTATCGACGTCGTTCCTTCGTTCGGGCAACAACCCCATGTGGATGATCCTCGACGTGATCCCGGTCATCCCGCCGGAGCTCCGCCCGCTGGTGCCTCTGGATGGCGGACGCTTTGCGACATCGGATCTTAATGATCTGTACCGCCGCGTGATCAACCGTAACAACCGCCTGAAAAAGCTGATCGAGCTTCACGCTCCTGAGGTGATCGTCCGCAACGAAAAACGCATGCTGCAAGAAGCGGTCGATGCACTATTCGATAATGGCCGGCGTGGCCGCGTGCTGCGCGGTGCCAATAATCGTCCGCTCAAGTCGCTGTCCGGCACATTGAAGGGCAAGCAGGGACGTTTTCGTCAAAATCTCCTCGGCAAACGTGTCGATTATTCGGGTCGCTCGGTGATCGTCGTCGGCCCGGAACTAAAGCTCCACCAGTGCGGTCTGCCTAAGAAGATGGCATTGGAGCTGTTCAAACCGTTTATTTATAATAAGTTAGAAAAAGATGCTCACGCCGCGACCATCAAACAGGCGCGCGAAATGGTCGAGCGTCAGGAGCCGATCGTCTGGGACATTCTTGAGGATGTGATTCGCGAGCACCCGGTTTTGCTAAATCGTGCGCCGACGCTCCACCGTCTTGGCATTCAGGCTTTTGAGCCGGTCCTTGTCGAGGGTAAGGCTATCAAGATCCACCCGCTCGTCTGTACGGCCTTTAACGCCGATTTTGACGGTGATCAGATGGCCGTGCATATTCCGCTCTCGCCCGAGGCTCAGATCGAGGCCAGCGTTTTGATGCTCGCGTCGAACAATCTGCTTTCACCGGCCAGCGGACAGCCGATCGCGGTTCCATCGCAGGACATAGTTTTGGGCTGTTATTACCTGACCTTGGCGCGTGACGGGATGAGGGGCGAGAACAAGGCCTTTGGCACCATCGACGACGTGATCCTTGCTCTTGACGCAGGGCTCGTCGAAACGCAGACAAAGATCCGCCTGCGCTGGAAAGGCGATCTGCTCGACCTCTCGATGGAGCACAATAATCAGGACGTGGTGCGTGCGACCATTCGCGAGGGCATCGATCAGGTTATCGACACGACGGTCGGCCGGGCAATTTTTAACGAACGTCTGACGCGTGACGGCCTGCCGTTTGTTAACGGCGTTTTGAAAAAGAAAGGCCTCCAGTCGCTGGTTACTTTTTGCCATTTGCGTCTCGGCCACGATCAAACCGTAGTGCTGCTCGACGATCTCAAGGCGATGGGCTTTCTCTATGCGACGCTGGCCGGTGTCTCGATCGGCATTGACGATATGGTCACGCCGGCGAGCAAAAAGGGCATTATCGACAAGGCGCTCAAGGAGGTCGAAAAGCTTCGTAAGCAGTACGAAGATGCGACCATGACCAACATGGAGCGCGAAAATAAGGTGACGGCCATCTGGTCGGATGTGACCGATCTGGTCGCCAAAGAGATGTTCGTCGCCATGCACACGCGTGAAAAAGAGCGGAAAGAGTTAAATCCGATCCTGGTGATGGCCGATTCCGGTGCTCGTGGTTCTGAGGCTCAGATCCGTCAGCTTGCCGGTATGCGAGGCCTGATGGCAAAGCCCTCGGGCGAGATCATCGAAAATCCGATCCTCGCCAACTTCCGCGAGGGGCTGGATGTTTTGCAGTACTTTATTTCGACGCACGGTGCCCGTAAGGGTCTGGCCGATACGGCACTCAAAACGGCCGATTCGGGTTATCTGACACGCCGCTTGGTTGACGTCGCTCAGGACGTGATCGTATCCGAGCAGGACTGCGGCACGCTTCGCGGTGTCTGGGCCGAGGCGATCATCCGTAACGGCGAAGAGGTCGAAAGCCTGCGTGACCGCATCGTCGGCTGCACATCGCTCGACGACATCATCGACCCGGTCGACGGAAACGTGATAGTCGAGGCAAATACCGAGATCAACGAAGAGCTTGGTGCCAATGTTCAGCTTTCAGGTTTGCAAAAGGTGCGTATTCGCTCGGCCCTGACCTGCGAATCGCGTCGAGGTATCTGCGTCAAATGTTACGGCCGCAATCTCGCGACCGGCAACACGGTCGAGATCGGCGAGGCTGTCGGCGTCATCGCCGCCCAGTCTATCGGCGAACCCGGTACACAGCTCACGATGCGTACATTTCACGTCGGCGGTACGGCACGTCTCGAACAGGAGACAAAACACGTCGCGGCGATGGACGGAACCGTCCGCTTTCTCGGCGATCTCAAGGTCATCAAAAACCGTAACGGCGAAATGGTCTCAATGCGTCGCCAGTCGGAGCTTGCTCTGGTTGACGAACGCGGCCGCGAGGTCGCTCATTACAAGGTCGTTTACGGTGCCGAGGTCCACGTCAAGGATGGCCAAAAGGTCAAAGAGGACGAGCTGCTCGTCACCTGGGACCCGTTTACCTTTGCCATCCTCACCGAGGTCAAGGGTGTTGTTAAATATCAGGACCTGAAAGAAGGCAAGACGGTCGAAGAAGAGATCGATAAGGTTACCGGGCAAAAGCGCCTCGTGGTGAAAGATTCGGATGAGAAAAATCAGCCGCGTCTTGAGATCCGCTCGGGCAATAAGGTCCAAAAGACCTATCAGATGCCGATCCGTGCCAACCTCATCGTCGAGGACGGCCAGGAGATCGAGCCCGGCGACGTCATCGCCAAGATCCCGCGTGAGACCACCAAGACAAAGGATATCGTCGGCGGTCTGCCGCGTGTCGTCGAGCTTTTCGAAGCACGGCGTCCCGGCGAGACAGCGATGATGTCCGAGATCAACGGTAACGTCAAATTTGGCCCGATTTCAAAGGGTAAGCGTAAGATCATCGTCATCGGCGACGATGGCTCGGAGCGCGAATACGACATCCCGCGTGGTACGCATATCAACGTGCAGGAAGACGACCGCGTCCGATCGGGCGAACCGCTCATGGACGGCCCGCTAAATCCGCACGACATTCTGCGTGTCCTCGGTATGGAGGCCCTGCAGAACTATATCGTCAACGAGATCCAGGAGGTTTACCGCCTGCAGGGTGTGAACATCAACGATAAACATATCGAGGTGATCGTTCGCCAAATGCTCCGCTGGGTCAAGATCAAGGAGGTCGGTGATACCGAATTCCTGCTTGAGGAACAGGTCGACCGTTTCCGTTACGAAGACGAAAATGCACGTGTCCGCGACGAGGGCGGCCAGACATCCGTCGGCGAACCGCTCCTGCTCGGTATTACGAAAGCCTCGCTTTCGACCGACTCGTTCATCTCGGCGGCCAGCTTCCAGGAAACCACGCGAGTGCTTACTGAGGCGGCGATCTCGGGCCGTATCGATTATCTTCGCGGGCTTAAGGAAAACGTCATTATGGGACGCCTCATCCCGGCCGGAACCGGTATGAAATATTACCGCAACGTTAAGGTCGCTCCCGACGCTACCGAAAATCGTAAGCAGGAGGACGAGTTTGACGAAATGGGCGACTATATCCGCGGCGGTATCGACCTGCCGATGCCGGCGCCTCTACCGGAGGTCGAGGAAGTCGAATTTGACGAGGATATCGATGAGGTTGACGGTCTCGCGGCGGACGAGCTGGTCGAGGTTTTCGACATCGACGAGGCAATGAAGATCGAGGTCGAGGACGACGAGCTATAAATGCAGAAGCCCGCGCGTGAGCAAGGGCGTAACATACAACTAAAAAGGCCGGGAGCCATAAAATCCCGGCCTTTAATTATGTTTAGAGTGCAAGCTTTAGCTTGTATCCTATTCTAAAGAAAACAAGCTAAAGCTTGCACTCGGAACGTTTCCTACCATATCTGGCAGACTTTTTCGCGGATCATCTTAGCACCCTGTTTGCAGCCGAAAGCGCTGGCAAATTCGGGCATGTTTGAGATCGGACCGTTGACACGCCATTTGGCGGCCGCGTGCGGGTCACCGAGCACCTGTGCCCTATCGGCTTCCGGTGTATTCTTTGCCGCCCAAACCTGTGCCCAGCCGAGGAAGAACCGCTGTTCGGCGGTAAAGCCGTCGATCAGAGCCGGTGTAGGTTTGCCCTTCATCGAATTCATCAGCGCCGTGTAGGCAACATTCAGGCCTCCGAGGTCGCCGATGTTTTCGCCAAGCGTCAGGCGGCCGTTGATGTTGAGCCCGGGTGCGACCTCGTAGCCGTTAAACTGGTTGACGACGCAGTTGGCACGCTCCTCAAACTTGGCACGGTCCTCAGGTGTCCACCACGATTTGAGGTTGCCGTCGGGGCCAAATTTGCTGCCCTGATCGTCAAATCCGTGCGAAACCTCGTGGCCGATGACCGCGACGATACCGCCGTAGTTGATCGGGTCGTCCGCCATAAAGTTAAAGAATGGCGGCTGCAGGATCCCGGCCGGAAACGTGATGTCGTTGTACTGCGGATTGTACGAAGCGTTAACGAGCGGCGGGTTCATGCCCCAACGGGTTTTGTCGGTCGGTTTGCCGATATCAGCTACGTTGCGTGCGACCTGAAATTCGCTGGCACGGATGTTATTAGTAGCATATGATTTGCGATCAACTACCAATCCGGCATATCCACGCGGATTCTTGTTGTAACCGATCTTTCGCTTGTAAGCGTCGAGTTTTGCGAGGGCCTTGACCTTGGTCTCGGCACTCATCCAAGGCAGGCCCTCGATGTGGCTACGCATTGCTACAAACAGGTTGGTGATCATCTGATCCATGCGGGTTTCGGCTTCGGTGGTAAATTTGACCTTTACATACTCTGCTCCGAGAGCCTCGCCGAGCGTGCCGTCGGTCGCCTGAACACAGCGTTTCCAACGCGGAAGCTGTTCTTTTGTACCGGACAGGACCTTGCCCTGAAAATTGAAATTCTCATCGACAAAGGCTTTTGACAGGCCTGCCGCGTGCGAACTTACCACCATCCAACGCATATAGGTCTTCCAGCTATCGACCGGCGTGTCAGCCAGCATTGTGTTGACTTCCTTAAAGAAGCCCGGTTGACCGAAATTGATCTCCGTCACGGCCGGAATGCCGCGCGTTTTCATATAGTCGGTGAGTGAGAAATTGGGGATGATCGCCTGTGCGTCCGTTACGCTGATCTTGTTGTAGATCTTGTCCGGATCGCGTAGGTCGGCCGGCGAGGTAGCTGCCTTGGCGAGCCGCATCTGGATGTCCATGACGGTCTTGGCGTCCGCAGCCGCTTTGTCGGGTGTTTCCCCGAGCAGCTTGAACATGTTGGTCATATAATCGACAAACTTGCCTTTGATCTCGACCGATTTGGCGTCTTCTTTGACGTAGTAATCGCGATTAGGCAGGCTCAGGCCGCCCTGACCCGAATTGACGATGACCTTGTTGCTGTCTTTTGCATCGGACCCGCCCGAAAGGCGAAAGATCGAAGGGATACCGGCTTTGTGCAGCATTGCGACATTGCGTTTTACGTCATCTGCGGTCTTGATCTTATCGATCTGTTTGAAATATGGATCTAGCGGGTTGGCGCCCGCTTTCTCGATCGCCGCCTCGTCCATGCATGACGCGTAGAAATCGCCGATCATCTGGATGTTGCTGCCTTTAGCTGCCTTTTGCTTGACGGCATTTTCGAGAATGCTGTGCAGCACGTCGCGGTTGCTTTCCTGCAGGATGTTAAAGCTGCCCCAACGCGATTGCGACGGCGGGATCTCGGTATTTTTTACCCAGGTGCCGTTGGCGTACTGGAAAAAATCGGCGCAGGCGTCCGCTGAGCGGTCCATCCGCGATGTGTCAAAACCTGAGCTTTGGGCGAGGGCACCATTTGAGATCGAGAGAGCGATCGCCAAAGCGGTGATTGTACGAAAGAAACGTGTTCGCATGTTTAACTCCTTAAAATTGATTCAGTTGTAATACGGGTGTAATAAGCAAAAGTTTATGCCTTTTTCGCTCCGATTACAAAACCGGGGTAAATTTCTCTAAAATGCGCTGGCGCAGCTCGGCGGCGAGCAGCTTGCGGTCGGCGTTTCGTACGGGCTCGTCGCCAAACGTAAGCGTCGCGGTATACTCCGGCAAACGAAAGAACCGCCACAGATGTTTGAAAAACGTGATCTCCTCCCACCAGCAGACCGAGTTGCAGGCGGGCGGCTCGCCGGGCGGCACGCTGTAGCTGATCGATGCGTAGCTGACCGGAATATCCGCGCGGGCGGCAAATTCGAAAAATGACGAGTTAAAGGGCAGGATTTCCGAGCCGTTTGTACTTGTGCCCTCGGGAAAGACGATCACGCCCTCGCCCGCGTCGAGCCGCTTGATTATCTCCTCGCCGGCCCGCGGTATATCACGGCGGTTTGAGCGGTCGATAAATATCGTCCCCAGATCGCGGACGATGCGTCCGGCGAGAAACCAGCCGTTGATCTCGGCCATTGCGACAAAGATGCCTGTCACCTTTACGCGCAGGGCGGCTATATCGGTGTAGCCGAGATGATTTGTTACGAGGAAAAATGGCGGATCGGGCGGCGTCCCGATGACGACGATCTTCATGTTTGAGATCAGGACAAAGCTCTTTGTCCACGAGCCAAAGATCACCTGCCGCCAACGGATCGCATCCGAAACAAAGGGCCGTCCCAAAAACCAGATCGAATACAGGCCAAGCGTCGCGGCGACAAACATTGCGATCTTAAATGCGGCGCGGATAGCTTTCATCGTGGGTTTTTGACCTCGTCCTTATCTACTTTCTTAAAATTATATCGCAGCAAAAACCGCATCGGCAACGTCTTGCCGCTTCGCTCGGCGGGCCGCCAATTCATCTGCCGGACGGTCTTTTCGACCGATTCGTCCAGTCCGTAGCCTGCCCAACGGACGATCTCAGTCCGCTTTATCGCACCGGCGGCGTCAAGATCGACCTCGACATCAACCGTCGCCGTGACGTCATAAAGTGCTGCGTCCGCCGTGTAATCGGGTTTGAAACGACGATACGGGATCGGCGCCCGAAAACTCTTAGCTGCGGGCGAATTTGCATCCGGCACCTCTTCCATTTCGGGCGGTGCGGATTCAGCCAGTTCGCCTTTTGTGGCCGACCTCGTTTTGTCGATGATCTCGGCCGCTAAAGGGCCAATCGACCCGGCCAACGACGTATCGGCGTCCTTAGATTTCCCGGCCTCAAACCGCAGTAACCGCCACAGCACGAGTCTTCCTGTGCGGGAGCTGACCACATAGATCGCGGCATTTGCCTCGTAATATTCGGGCCGCTGCGATGAGCTGCGCCGCAGCGTCGCCGAGCGAATCAGCAAAAAATATTCGCAGCCGATCACGCTCCCGATCCGCTTTGAGTCTTCTTTTGTGAGGTTGAAAGGCGTGGCAGCTTGGGCCGCGTCAAAGGCGGCTTCGCTAAGCCCGTCGTCGAGGATACGTGTTTTATCGGACAGTGCCTCCGCTAGGCCTGCCGCAAAGGCCCGGCTCGATTCGGCCCCATCCGGCGTCAGTATCGCCACCCGCTGAGCGAAAGAGGCGAAAGTAAAAACTAAAAAGGCAAAAGGCAAAAAGAAATAAAGTGTCCCGGCGACCCCGCGATCTTGCGCTTTCACTTTTGCTTTTTTACCTATCAGTTTTGTGATAAAGCTCGCCAATTTCATTCTTTAATTCGGCCGGGAAACAGATCCGGTGGATCCGGTAACCCTCCTGCAGCCCACGGATGGCGGGGCTGACCGAGGAAATTTCGCGGATCGTCGGCCGCGAAAAGCCGTCCTCGACAAAGATCAGATTCTTAGGGTCGGACGCATCTTTGGAATAGAAAGAGTAGGCCACGTTCCCCGCCTTGTCCTCGACAAAATAATAGTCGGGGTCAAATCCGGCGTTTGCGACCATCCGGCGTGATTCATCAATAAACGCTGGCCGTTCCGCTTCGGGCATATCGAGGTCAAATGCCTTAAAAAGCCGCCGGTTTAAAAAGCGTTTTGCCAGATCGGCGAGGATCGCGTCGCCCGAGTGCTGCCAGCGTTTGATGCTAAACATCACGTCGGTATCATCGATCTCGATATGCTCTCGCAGCTTGAGCTTCTCACCCGCGAGTATCTTTTCCATCGGTGTGCCGTGTGCAAACCATACGTCGCCGCCATTCTTAAAAATGTATAACGCTCGGCTCAAAAGCACCCGCAGGATCGTCTCGGCCGAACGCAGAGTGCGGTGAAAATACACCTGCCGGTACATATAATAACGGGCCTGCAGATAGTCCTCGACCGCGTATAACCCCCGAGCGGACACATATAAATGATCGTCCTTTTCATTGATCTCGATCGATTTAATGATCCATTCGAGATCGTAGATACCGTATTTAGCACCCGTCATCAGCGAATCGCGGAGCAGATAATCCATCCGGTCCACATCGAGCTGCGACGACACAAGCTGGGCCAGCGCGAGCGGCCTAAAATCCCCGCGAATGATCGCCGCAATATCCGCCGCAAGCTCCGGCGAAAATTGCGCCAGCAAACGGCCGATCTCCGTATCCGGGCTTAAGACCGCCTCGATCGTAAAATCTTCGTGATGAAAACCTAGTATCGATTCGATGACGTGTGAGAAGGGCCCGTGACCGATATCATGCACCAAGGCCGCGACCCGCACAGCCGTCTGTGCCCCATCAGGTATCTCGTAACCCAGCCGCAGTTTTGCGATCATCCGCCCCGCCAGATGAAACGCGCCCAATGAGTGCGCAAATCGCGAATGCTCCGCCGCCTGATACGCAAAATACGCGAGCCCCAATTGCCGTATCCGCCGCAGCCGCTGAAACTCCGGCGTGTCGATCAACGCCACGACCAGCCGCCCCTCCGCCGTATCCGTATTGACACGAATAATATTATGAACCGAATCGCGGTATATTCTCTCGGACATTTAAGGGGTCGGTTAACTGCAAAAATATGACCCTAATTCTAACAGTTGGACGAAAAAAACGGTACTTTTTTCGGGTTGATTGGTGGTATAATCGCCTAATCCAGCGAAATTTTTGTTTTAGGAGTATAAAAGTATGAGAAGCAAGTCAAGCCATTTTGCGGTCTGCATCTTTCCATCCTTAATATTGTTCTGCGTTTTCGTGATTCCGGTATATGCGAGTACGATTACCGGGACAATATATGATAATCGCCGAAATCCACTGCCTGAGGTCAACGTCGAATTGCTGAACGACTATTACCAGGTTATTAATCGCAGCGTTACTGAAGCCAGCGGAAGATACGAGTTTGGCGGGTTAGCTGATGGACGCTATTCCGTCAAGGTGCTGCCTTTTCGTTATGATCTGCTTGAGCAAACGCAACAGATCGAGATCTATACAAATAAGGTCCGGGGAACGGGAAGCGGCAACACGACGGAGATAAAGGATTTTTTCCTCTCGCCGCGAAGAGGCAGTCTCGACGAAGCCGAGGCGGGCGTAATATTTGCCCAGGAAATTCCCAAGGACGCGAAAAAAGCTTATGAGACTGCGGTTGACCTTTTTACAAAGAATCGGCGGCCCGAAGCCTTGGCTGAAATCAAACGCGCGATAAATATCTTTCCTAACTATTTTCTCGCGCTCAATCGTTTGGGGCGCGAATTCGTCGTCGAAGGAAAATACGGTGACGCTTTTCCGATTTTAATGAAGGCTTCGGACACGAATCCGAAAAGCCCCACGGCTTTGTATTACCTAGGGTACACACTCTATAAATTAAGCTACAACAAAGCTGCATTGGTCGCTCTAAAACAGGCTTATATACTTAGCCCCACTTCGGTCCCGCTGCTCTGGACGCTCGGATCGGTCGAGAGGCTGGAGGGCCAGTTGCCTGATGCTGAAAAACACTTAGTACAAGCGAAAAAACTTACCCGTGTCGAGATTCCCGATCTTCGTTTCGAACTGGCTCTCTTGTTTCGAGACCTTGGTAAGTTTGGGCTGGCCGCCGACGAACTCGAAGCCTTTCTCAAAGGGCGGCCCGACGCTAAAGATGGCGACAAGATCAAGAAACTGATTAAGACCTACAGGGAAAAGACGAAATCATAAATTTAATGCAGACAAAAAAAAAGCCCGTCCTAAAAGGACGGGCTTTTTAAGTTTCATGTTCGATGTCGAACTAGAAAAAGAAACGGAAACCAATGCGAACTTCGCGAGGCAGCTGGAAGCCGTTTGCGAGCCCAAAGTTGTTAAACACCCGAGTGGCCTTACTTGCGTTCAACCGGGTCAAAACAAATTGTTGGATACCGCCGTTAAATACCGTACGGATCGCGGTCAATTCGTCTGTGCAGGTTGTGCAACCGCCAGAGGTCAACGACCCGGCAGTTAGGTTAGCAAGACCGTACTGTGTTTGACGCGTCAATTCATTCTTTTCGTCAAACAGGTTACGGATATTGAGAAACGGCTCAAACGTAAAGCGATCGTCCCGGCCGAACCTATATCTATGGTTAACCAAAAGATCGGTTTCCGTAAACATATGAGTACGTCCGAGATCTCCGCGTTTGTACAGGATCGCTGAGGTGACACTGTATAACGAGTAAACAGTTGTCAAAGGCGTTCCTGATTGGACCGTGGTAAAGATCGAGACATCAGTAGACTGTGTCTTGTTCCAAGCGAGATTGTAACCGACATAGCCCTTAAAGACGTGGGGCCGGTCAGTTGCAAGCCTTCCGTTATCAGGAGCACCTGTCGCAGTATACCCAAGGAACGGCAGATCGAAAAAGCGGTTAACATTCGGGCTCGAACGTCCCGCTTCATCCGAGCTGGCCAGACCTGAATAGTTACCGAACAGTCGGCTGTAGGTGTAGCTAGCGTTGAAGAAGTAGTGGTTCGAGAGTCGTTTATCAACACGGAATTCAAGTGCGTCATATCGGCGTTCAGCCTTGGCACACGGGAAACCGTTCAGCTTTGCCTGATCACAAGCAAGACCGTATCCAGGATTACCGATGACATAAGCTTCACTTCCCTGTGGGGTCGGGAATCCGATATCTTCGATTGCCCTATCGACCTGCTTGTGGGTGTAGCGGCCGCTGAAAAGAAGAGTATTTAGCAACTGACGCTCAACACCAACCGTATATTCGCTCTGACGAGCGGCTTTCAGATTGGGGTCAACGGCTCCGCCAACCGTGATACCCGCACCCGAGTTAGAGGGGATACGAAAATCAAGCTGACAGACCGAGTATCCGTTTCCGAGTGACGGATATATGCCGGCAGAATCAGGACAATTGCCACCGTTCATATCCGGCACGGTGCCAAGGATCGTAGCTTTATTGTAACCTGTATAAACGGCTCCGCGACCCGGAAGAATCTCGAAATAGTCACGACGGTAAAAGTCGCCGCCAAATGAACCGCGGGGCAGTTCGTACTTAAAGCGATCATAGAACCAGCCATAGCTGGCAAATATCTTCGTTTTGCCATCGCCCGTGACGTCAAACGCCAAGCCAAGACGTGGAGCGATCTTATCGCCCCAGCCGAACGAGATGCCCGGATTGCTTGCGACAAAACTAGGAACATCCTCTTTCTCAATACGAATACCAAGATTTAGAGTTAGACGATTGGCGATCTGCCATTGATCCTGGGCAAACAAACCATGATCGATGCTGCTTGCTTTACCAATGGTTCCAAAACGCTGGTAATAACCCGAACCGAGATTGCCCGGTGTCGCCGGGGTACCAAGTACGTTGTCAATGCCTAAAGCATAGAATAGAACAACGATACCTGTGTCTTTGTAACCCTGATCGGTAGTGTTCGCCAAGCGATTGTACTGGTAGCCAAATTTGAAGTTGTGACGTCCGCCGAGATTAACACCAACGAGCGACGCATCAGCATCAAACGTCGTGCGGGTCGAAATATCGTATTTGATCTGGAAATTGCTAGGGAAATTAGTAAATCCTAAACTACAGCCTGATCCCGCGACTGCCGCCGGGTTGCCCGACGTGCTGCAGAGAAATCTGGTCTGATTCGGAATACCGTATGAACCAAGTTTTTCGTTTAGGTACGTCCGTCCGGCACGAAAGTTGATAACAAGGTTGCTGGTCGGCGTCCAGGTCGCCTGGCCGTTAACGCCGTTCGAATTCTGACGTCCGCCCTGATTACCAAGAAATGTGTTCTGGGGCACAAGGTTTCCGCCGATGGGGCCCGCAGTTGTGAAACTCGAGAGACCATAGAGCTGCCCAGGAAGAGCACCGCGGTCAACGATCGGATTGTATAAGAAAGTTCCAAAAACACGAAGTTTTGCGTTGGGCTGGGCGTCCAAACGGGCAAAATACTCGTTGGTGTTCCGCGTGTAGGTAAAGTTTTGTGTTTCCGTGATTACGCGGTTAGCCGGATCATTTGAGGGAAGCCGGCGGCCAAGCACGTCGACGGCTCCGCTATTATTTGCATAAAAGGGAACTGCCTGCGTGATCTCAAAGATTTGCGGAGCAACCGTCGCTGAGAACCAAACTTTGTCCTTGACGAGAGGTCCGCTAATGTTTCCGACGGGGAAGTAGTTGGTTCCACCATCTTTCTTGATCGGGAAATATTGAAAGCCGTCTCGCGTGCTTCCAAAAGCAGTGCTTTCGTTTGTAAAGCGGAGCAAAGACGGACGCGGGCTGCCCTGCAGTTTAGCGGGAATAAAAGAAATTCCGAAATTGCCGCGCCATGCGTTATTACCACCAGCGGTAACGACGTTGATCACGCCACCGGTAGCGCCGCCGTATTCGGCTTCAAAACCAGTAGATTTGATCTGAACTTCCTGAACGAGCTCAAAAGGAATGTTGTTGTTTGCGTTTAACTGGCCTGTACGGAAATTAGTAACTTCCTGACCGTCGATAACGAAAACGTTTTCCGCGCCGCTCGCTCCGTCTACCTGAAATCCACCCGCAAGCGGTTCAGGGCGTACATTCGGAGCGGTTTTGAGCAATGTGGTAAACGTCGTACCTTTTGGAAGGTTGTCGATTACCTGCTTGGTAATGTTCGTGTTCAGTTTCGTTTCGGTCGGGTCGATCGTAGCTCCCGCGTCCGTTACATCGACAACCGCACTGACATCACCTGCTGTAAGCTTAAAATCGCCGACGGTAGCCTTACCAAGGCTAACGGTGATCTGTTGTGAAGCACCCTGGAACCCTTTGGTTCCGGCTGCGGAAAGTTTATACGTTCCTGGTGCAAGTCTTGGGAACTGGAAAAAACCATCCGAGCCCGTAACCGTATCAGCTTTAAAGCCGGAAGTATTTCCGACGCTGACGACGGTCACAGTAACGCCGGGAACTACCGCCCCGGTCGAATCGTTAACCGTTCCTTCAACACTACCTGTGGTTTCTTGTCCAAACGCCGAGGCCGCAAGGGCGAGGGCTAAGGCAAGAACCAAAGATACAAATTTGAAGTTCTTATTCATGTTAAATCTCCTATTAAAATTGAAGTTCCATAACTCTACACGGTAAGCTAAAATCGTTGACGATAACGTTAGTCAAACCGCCCATAAAGATACGCTTAGTTATATGCAATTGGAAAGCCACAGCTAAATTAAAGGCGGCTTATCAGGGAAATAATTGGGAAATAAGGAGTTAAGGCAGAGAGAGTGCTCATCGTACAGGCAGGTCTACCGTTCTCAATGTCCAATTTCTCGTAATTTATTCACTATTTTGGATTTCGAGAAACAAGGTCGATTAGGTGCCCCATCTTTTCCTTTTTTGTTTTTAGATAATGTGCGGCGGGCTGCTCGGAATCGACTTCGATCGGGATGCGCTCGACGATCTGGAGGCCTGCTCTTTCGAGGGCGGCAAGTTTATCGGGGTTATTTGATATAACCCGTACCTTGCACAGGCCGAGGTCGAATAGGATTTCGGCGCACTGCTGATAGTCGCGGGCGTCGATGGCAAAGCCGAGCTCCTCGTTGGCCTCGACCGTATCGGCTCCCTCATCCTGCAGGGCGTAGGCACGTATCTTATTGATAATGCCTATACCGCGGCCCTCTTGCTGCTGATAGACGATCGCTCCGCGGCCTGCGGCCTCGATCATCTCCATAGTCTTATGCAACTGCGGGCCGCAATCGCACTTGATCGAGCCAAAGACGTCGCCGGTCAGGCATTGGGAATGAATGCGGACAAGCGTCGGCACTTCGCCGTCCATCTCGCCCTTGCAGAGCACGACAAATTCCTCATTGCTTGTCAGCGAACGGTATCCCGCAATGCGAAATTCGCCAAACTGGGTCGGCAGCTTTGCGGTCGCCACCCTTTCGACGGTTATGGCGCGGCTCGACCACGGACAGTCGCTGCCGCTTTCCGCGATATTCGAGTTCTCTAGCATCTATACACCTATGACGTAAATTATACTCCTAAAATCTAGAAAGCAATAGGATTAATTTCGTCTGTACCACGACTTTGGATTCAGTTCACGCGGGGATGTCGGCAGGTAGCGGCGGCCGGGTGCGTTATCCCGCGAGACCCGATTCAAGCGGACGGGCGAGCGACGGATCAGCCGTCAGATGCAGTTTTTCGTTTGAGTATTGCAATTGATACAGACGCCAATACAGGCCCCGCTCGACAAGCAGCTCGTTATGCGTGCCGGCCTCGCGGAGTTCGCCGTGGTGGAGCACGATGATGCGGTCGCATTTCTGTATCGTCGATAGCCGGTGGGCGACGACGAGTGAGGTCCGCCCGGTCATTACACGTGTCACTGCTTGCTGGATCATCTGCTCGGTCTCGGTGTCGATCGAGCTGGTCGCCTCGTCAAGTATCAATATCGTCGGGTCAAACGCCAGAGCTCGGGCAAACGAGATCAACTGTTTCTGGCCGACGGACAATCCGGCACCGCGTTCGCGGACTTCGGATTCGTAGCCGCCTTCGATCTTTTGGACAAATTCGTCGGCGTGGACCTCGCGTGCGGCCCACTCGACCCGCGTCCGGTCGATCGCCGTGTTTCCAAGCCGGATGTTGTTTTCGATCGACCCGCTAAAGAGAAAAACGTCCTGCAGCACGACCGCAAAATTTGACCGCAGATCGTGCAGGTCCCAATCGCGAACATCGACGCCGTCAAGCAGTATCCGGCCTTTCTGCACATCGTAAAAACGCATCAGCAGATTGGTAACCGTCGTTTTGCCGGAACCCGTGTGCCCGACCAGCGCGATGCTCTCACCGAGGTTTACCTCAAACGAAACATCTTTCAAAACCCAATCTTCATCGTTATAAGCAAACCAGACGTTTTGAAATTCGATCTTACCGGTGGCCCTGCCCGTCTTTTTCGGCTCGGCCGGGGTCGTGATCTCGACGTCGCGGTCAAGCAGAATAAAAATGCGGTGCGACGCGACGATCGCCGCTTGGAGGACGTTAAATTTGTCCGAAAGATCGCGGATCGGCTGAAACAATTGCAGCGAATATTGGATAAAAGCCGCCAGCACGCCGACGCTCAACGCCGCCCCGGCCGCAGAATAACCGCCCAGCGTTTCGAATCCGAACGCAAATATCACCAGCGCGATACCGATCGCACCGATAAAATCGACGAGCGGATAAAATATGGCGTAGTAAAAGATCGTCTCGATATTGGCGTTGCGATAATCGTCATTGATTGCGCGAAATCGCGATTGAGCCTTGTGCTCCGCGTTAAAAAGCTGGACGGTCTGGGCACCGGAGATGTATTCCTGCAAAAACGCATTGAGTTTGGCATTGCGTGTCCGCACTTTGTCAAAGCCGGTGCGGGCGTGTTTGCGAAACCAGTTTGTCGCCGTAAAGAGCAGCGGCACGGTGACTAGCGAGACAAGCGCGAGCTTCCAATCGAGCCAAAACATTATCCCGATAATCGCAAAAATGACGACCAGATCACCCAGCACATCGATCACGCCTGATGTGAAAAGTTCATTCAAAGCATCTACATCCGACGTGAGTCGCGTCATCGTGCGGCCGACCGGATATTGATCGTAATAGGCGACCTCTTGCCGCTGGAGCTTGGTAAAAAGCTCTGTCCTGAGGTCAAACATCACCTTTTGCCCGACGTTATTGAGCAATATCTCCTGCACGTAAGAGAAGATGAACCGAAAGAGAAAGACGCCAAAAAATGCCAGTGCAAACAGCCATATCCCATCCGTTTTCTTCGGAGTGATAAAGTCATCGACGGCCATTTTTGTAAAATACGGCTGCGTGCTGATCAGGATGTTTGTCACCAGCGTGAGCGTCAGGGCCGTCGCGGCAAGCAGCCAGTATGGCCGCAGATAGCCAAACAAGCGACGTGCGACGCGGAAATCGTACGTTTTCCCGATCGCATCTTCCTCGTGGTATTTTTTGACTTCGTCTGACAATGTATTTTAATTATTGCAAAATTAGTTGATGGGGTCTCGCATTAAGGCACGAAAACCGGCTTGAACAAAATGTCTATCATGGGTAAGCGCATCGGTAATTCCATGCTCACGCATTACAACGAACGAAATACAATCCACCATGCCGTATGTTTTGTCTGTCTGAGTTTTATACAGATCGAAGGCTTTATGAAGAAGAGTTTCATCAAGCCGAACGATTTCGATATCCGGCGACGAAAAAAATTCTTCAAAAATCTCTATTGCTTCGGGCTTGTACTCTCTGGCCAGCGAGTTTCCAATTTCGAGGAGAACGGCATCGGTGATCAGAAGAGGTGTTTTATCGTAAACATCTACCAGTTCATTGGCCTTTTCATGGAATTCATCGCGCACATTTATAAGTGCTACAACATAAAAAGTATCAACGAATGTTATCTTCAACCTTTTTCTCTCCGGTTAAATAAAGATCGATATTAGTTGAAAAATCCCGTGGGCCTTCAATTTTGATCTTTTGCAGACGTCTTAGCAGACCGGGATCATTTTCCTTAACCTCAACCTTTTCAATAAATTCATAGACGTCCGCCAGTGCACCATCCGGCAGGTTTTGAACCTTTAAAACTATTTTTTCTCTGATCGTCATGAGTGATACCTCACGCAAATATTATCACAGAAGAAAAGAGGGCGCGTTGCCATTCAAAGCCTGAAAATTTAAACTTTGAGAAGATGAACCGCTTTCTCAACGAAAATAAAGACAACTGGCAGCGGCTCGAGGACCTGCTTTTGATGCAGCAGGGATCGGGTTTGCGCGGTCTGTCGCGAATGGAGGTGCGCGAGTTTGGCGAGCTTTATCGCCGTGCCGCGTCGGATCTCGCGATAGCCCGCGCCGAGACGCGCGACCCAAAGGTCTTGAATTATCTCAATAGCCTCGTCATCCGCGCCCACGGTCGTATCTATCGAGCCGAAGGCCAGGGAGCCAATCTCGTCTGGAAATTTTTTACCGAGGATTTTCCCGCCACGTTTCGGCGAAATTGGGTATATATGGCGGTCGCGTTTGGCGTTTTTGCCGGTTTCGGAGTGTTTGGATTTGTCGCCACGTGGATCGATACCGATTTTACGCATTTTGTGATGATGTCTGGCATAACGCAGGAGATTACGTCTAATAACCAATGGTGGAAAGGGCTAAACGACGCAAATCAGGTCGGGGCGAGCCAGATTCTCTCAAACAATATTCTCGTTACGTTTCGCGTTTTTGCGATGGGGGCCTTTTTCGGGATCGGTGCGTTTTATGATCTTGCATTTGAGGGCGCGCGGCTCGGCAGCGTTTTTGGGGCGTGTTTCAAGCTCAATCCGCTGTTCGGTTTTGCGCTCGCAAGCTTTGTCGTCGGTCACGGCGTGATCGAGCTTTCGACGATCTTTTTTTGCGGCGGTGCGGGCATGATGATCGGCTACGCGATGATCAACCCCGGCGACCTGACCCGTGCCCAGGCCCTAAAGAAAAAAGGAATGGAGGCCGCAAAGATCGTCATCGGCTGCGCCTGTTTTCTCGTCGTCGCCGGTATAATCGAGGGCTTTCTCTCGCCGTCCGACCTGCCCGCGGCCGTCAAATTTGCGACCGGCATCGGCACAGGAATCGCAATGTATTCGTATCTCCTCTTTGCCGGGAGTGGCGAGACGGGAGCGGGCACCGCCTGAAATTAGATTGAAATGCAATTTCCACCATGATAAGCTTTGGGCGATGACGATAAAGGAAAAAGTTCTCCAAGCGGTCCAAAATCTGCCGGATGACGCGCCGATCGAAGATGCCATGGAAAAACTCCTTTTAATGGCAAAAATTGAGATAGGCTTGCAGCAGGCGGATGACGGTCAAACCATCTCGCACGAAGCATTAAAGGAGCGCACGGCAAAGTGGCTGAAATAAGATGGACGTCGCAGGCTGCCGAAGATCTGGACTCTATCGCCGCCTTTATTTTCCAGGATTCTCCGCACTATGCCAGTCTCTTTGTTTTACAAATCCTTAAGGCCGTCGAACGATTGGATCGATTTCCGGAATCGGGACGGATCGTCCCCGAAACCAATAACCCAAACATTCGTGAGATTCTTCTGGGAAACTATCGAATCGTATATCGTCTGAAATACTCAACCGCAGAAATTCTTACGATTTATCACGGCTCGCGGCTCCTCTACCCTGATAGTCTCAATTAAGCTGGCATCAGCGGTCGAAAGCGACAACTTTTCTCATCAAAAGGTAGCAGTCAAAACCTTCTCGATTAAAACGCCAAACGCAGCATTCGCTGCTTTTTTCATTGCGGTACCGTCGCCGCTTGTCAGGAATTCGTCGCCGCCGCCGGGCACAAGTTTCCATCGCGCAACTTTTTGCACAAGATCGTAGGCGGGATCAATAAAAATCGTGTCGGGCGAAACGTGAGCTTTCAAAACCGATGTTATCGCCGGATAATGCGTACAGGCGAGCAGGATGTGAGAGCAGTTTTTTAGCGGCGAGAGTATTGTTTTGCAAGCGTTGTGCAAAACCCGCGACGAAACATCACCGCCCTCGATCAGTGCCGAAAGGGGTTGAGCGATCCGCTGCTTGACGCCTATATTGCGTTCCGTAAACGCCCGTCGATAAACCCCTGAAAGCACCGTCCGCCGTCCGCCGATAAGCCCGAGACTCCTCGGTTTTAATTTCGCCGCAGTTGCAACCGCGCTTTCAATCACGCCTTCGATCGGAAGACCGGGGTCGCTCAAAAACGGGATCGCCGTGCTTGCCGCATTGCAGCCGATGACGATGTGTGTGACGTCGCAGGACTTGAGATATTCGATCACGGTATCGAGCCGGGCGACGAGTTCCGCCCGCGACATTTTGCCGTAAGGCGTGACGCCGGTGTCGGAGAAATACGTTACGGGCACGTCGCCAAGTCGCTCCTTGATGAGCTTATATATGCTGATGCCGCCGATGCCCCAATCTATGATGCCGAGACGATTCATAAGAATTTTAACCGCGAAACAAACGAAAACGACAAAATGGAGAACGGAATTCTACAAATTATTTTCTCCCTTTTCGCCTATTTTGTGTATTTGGCGGTTAGAACTCTTATGGATAACTTAGTTTGACCTCGACACCTTTTTCTACCGGGCCGCTGTCGAATGCGACGATGCGCGAGTTCCACGCCATGTTCAGAGTCTCCATTTTCTGGCCGGGAAAGCGGCTTTCGAGGTACCATTTCATCTCGTGTTCCGAGCGGATCGGGTTGTACTCGAGCATCTTTTTCCAGTCCGGGTGCGAAACGAGTTTTTGCAGGGCGGCGTTAAACGCGGCATTTGCCTTTTGGTCGAGCTTTGTCCGGATCTTGTCTTTTAACAAACGCGGGTATTCGGCAACCGCAACCGGTACCGTAACCATATCAATAATTAGAAACTTACCGCCCGGTTTCATTACACGCTTTATCTCTTTCAGAAGCGGGTCCCAATCGAGATATCGAAACGACATCAGCGACGTGACCACGTCAAACGATGCGTCAGGAAAGGGCAGCACCGGGCCTTTGATAATCTCAAATTTCAAATTTGAAATTTCCGAATTTTTTATTCTTGCCCGCTCGACAATGCCGCTTGACTCATCAACACCGACACCAGTCGAAACACGTTCAGCAAGAGCATTTAATAATGCGCCATTGCCGCAGCCAATGTCGAGCATGTCGATCTTGCCGGCCGGAAGATGCTCGTTTAGCCAGCGCCATTCATCCTTGCGTACGCGAATATCGACAAAGGCCGCATCGTACAGCTCGGCGACGTGATCGTACGATGTATCGCCATCCGGGGCGAGCGGCTCAAACCGCTTCATCGCCTCGGCCTCCATAAAGCCGAGACGCTTTTGCACCGAGGCGACCATACCGTGCGATTTGCGGCCCTTGCAGCCGATCGTGTACAGCTTGCCATCGGTGCTGTCGCCGGCGGAGACGTACCTTGTTTTACTACGCGAAAATGTCGTGTACCAAAAGAAACCGTAGGTCGGGACCTTAAATGTCCGTGCAAAAAAGGGTGCGAACCAGCGCGCCGAACGGCAGCAGAAAAAATAAGCTGAGGCATCCTCTGCAAAAGGTATCTCCATCTGCTCCCATTCGTATGGCGAAAACTGCTCGGGAAAGGCGACCGTGCCGTACATCGGCCCGTACATCCCTGAGTGGCCGACGAATACAAATTCCCTGATCTGCTTTCCGGCTTGTTTTATCTCGTCAATAGCCGCCAGCACATCGCGTTTGCTCTCGACCGCCCGCGTGACGATCTCACCTTCGAATCCGGCAGCCTTCTTCTCAGCCGCCAATGTCTCGGCCACCGCCGGGAACTGATGTCCGCCGAGGCGATATTTGGTTGTGTAGATTATTAGGACGACGTTAGTTTGCGGCATTTCTGTTAGTAATAAAATAAGGGTTTTTAGCCGCAAAGAAAAGCACCGCCGATGTCTTTCGACATTATCGGCGGTGCTTTTTATCAATTCGCTGTGGTTTCAATTTAGAAATGATAATTGATCCCAAATCGAACGTTATTTGTCCTGAGGTCTGACGAGTGCGTAAACACGTTTGTTGCATATGCAATTGACGGTCCGGGTATGAAAGAAGCCGTTCGTCCTAATGACGCGATGGTGGAAACTGATGTTGCGTTAAGATTTGTGCTCGTCGTATTTGTGTCGCCAAAATCTGCATACAGATATTCACCCTTAACCGACCAATTGCTGCCAACCTTAAATTCAGCTCCGCCGCCGAGCGTCCAGCCTGCTTTGTTTTTCTTAAAAGCAGCACTCTCGGTTGCATTACCGTAGGTGTCCGTGAACGTCGCAGCATAATTGATGTCCGTCACGGCCAAGCCGCCGGTGCCGTAGATCATTGCATTGCCGACAGCTACGCCGACACGCGGACGTGCGGTGAGCAACCAGCGGGTCTTCGTCGCCTGATTGATAGTAAACCTTGAAGTGCCGCAGCAGGGATAAGTTGCTCCGGACGAGACGCCCTCGTTGGCGTTCATTGCCCCAAAATCCAGCTCGGCCCCGATGACCAGTGCGCCGGACTGATGGTTATAGCCAAATGTACCGCCGCCGGTAAATCCGTTAGGTTTGACCTGTTGAACGCCGGCCGTGTTGATCGAGGTCACGCTTGTTTGCACAAAATACCCCGTCGTTGAGTATATCGTGGAGGTCGCGACATTTGACCGGTTAAGGGTGCCGCCGCCATATGCTCCGACGTAAAAGCCTTTCCATGTGTCGGTGTCAGATGCGGCACGAACAGATGGGACAGAAGTTCCCGCGCTGTCCGCAGTCGCGGGCGTCTGAGCGGTTGTGGCAACCGAGGTTGCGGTAATGGTTAGGAGCACGGCCAATGCTGTGGACGTGATCCCGGTGACGATGTTTTTAAAGCTAATATTCATTTTGATTTCTCCTTAGTTCATGGCCGTAAAAGCGGCCGGTATTACTTTATTCAGGCCATGAACGGCCGTCCTAACTTATGTAACGGCAACAGATATGGTTATGGACTCTGTCGCCCGACAACGATTATCCGAGCCCACCTGACGCTCAGGCAGGTTACGCCAACGCGGCGTTATTTCGGTTTCGTTAGTTGAACGTGAGGAAACAGAAATCTTGCTAAAAAGCAGCAAAAATTATTGAGAAAAGCTTTTTTTGTGGTGATCTAGACGGTTTCGCCGCGGCTTTTACGCTCGTTGCGATGAACCTTGTCGAGGTAGTTTTGGGCCGCCTCGGTCTTAAATAGATCGCGCTCCTCTTCGTAGTCCGTGACCGGTTCGAGAGCGAGGTCCATGTATTCGAGGCGTTTCGGGTCTTTGCGGACGCGGAGATAGATGAGCCGCATCCGTAGGTAGAGCGTTATCCAGCGAAGCTGTTTCCACAGTGTCTGGGCGTAATATTTCGGGTAAAAAACGAGAGGATTTTCGACCGGCAGCGTCGAGCGCCTGTTTTTTCGTGCCTTGATCCGCAGAAAGCCGCCTTCGAGCGGATGAATGCCCTCGATTCCGATACAGCCTTTGAACCAGACGATGAAGAACATCGTCTTGCCCGGGCTCGTGCCGGTCGCTATCGACCGCCGCAGCACCGTCTCGACGTGTTCGTCGGTATAATAGGTCTTCCATGCCTCGGCGTAGGTCTCGCGCCACTCATCGCGTGACATTGTCGAGTGGCCGGTGACGTCATGGTTGAGGTCGTATTTGTTGAGGTCGGTATCCATCGCGACGCCGGATTCGTGCAGCTTCTTGTGATCTTCTGAGCCGGGCAGCGGCGTCAGGTAAAAGAATTCGAGCAGATCGACGGGCAATTCACGCTTGATCACCTCGATATCGTGGATGATCGATTCGCGGGTATCGCCGGGAAATCCGAGGATGTATCCGCAATACGTCACGATCCCGGCGTGTTTCCAGGCGAGCAGCATCTGACGGTAATCGGTGATCTTGTTCTGCCGTTTCTTGGCACCTAGCAGGCTGTCGGGATTAATGTTTTCGAGGCCGATGAATACCCGTTTTACACCCGCCCGTTTTGATTTTTCAATAAAATTCGGCAGCTTGTGGCAGAGCGTATCGACCTGAATGATAAAGCTGATCTTGAGTCCTTCGACCTCGCGAAGGTCGATCAGCCGGTCAAGAATGATCTCCCAATCCTTATTGCGGGCAAAATTGTCGTCGGTGATAAAGAAAGAGTGAAGCCCTTGAGCAACATTGGCCCGGACGATGCGTTCGATATCATCGGGCGAGCGGCGGCGCGATTTGCGGCCCTGAACATTGATGATCGTGCAAAACGAGCACGCAAACGGGCAGCCGCGTCCGGCGTCAAAGCTCGTCGTCGCACCGGCCGTCAGATGGACGCGCTCGGCCGGCAGCAAGGGCGTCGCTACGCCCTCGATATTAGGCAGATCGTCCATAAAGTTATATACCGGCGCGAGCTTGCCCGCGTAGGCATCGGCGATCACCTGTCCGAGCCGCCCTTCGGCCTCGCCCGCGAACATCGTAATTCCCATGTCGAGTGCGCTCTGTACGTGGGCATCACGCTCCTTGAGCATCGACATCGTGCCGGAGACGTGAAATCCGCCGAGAGCGACCTTTATCCCTCTGGCCCGCAGGGGCCGGGCGATATCCATCGCGCGCGGAAACTGATTTGACTGTACCCCGACGAGCATCACCATCCCGTCGTCAGCGTTCTCGATCAGGCGTGCGATCTCTCTCGTGTTAATTATCGAATTTGTCTCGTCAAAGGCGTGGATCTCAAGCTCGACATCATGCCCAAGTATCTTTTCCGATGCACATTCGAGAGCCAAACCGTAAAGACACGCAAGCGAATTCGCCGGTATCGCCGAGCGAAACCATTGGATCACATAGCCGTCATCGTCATAATGCGACGGTTTGATCAGGACGAGGCTGAAGCGTTTTTTTGTAGTCACCTTTGAATGAATACTATACGTAAACACCAATGCTTACAAGTATTTTAGGCTGTATATCGGTCATCTTGAACGTGAAGACGGATTGTACGGCATTTTCATGTAGCGGTCGCCGCTACGGAGTTCGTCGAGCATTTGCTCGAGCCGAGCAGCCTTTGTTTCCGGGCGTTTCGCATCGGTGATCCAGCCGATGTAGTCGTTTTGCTGGTAAGGAGGACGCGATTCGTAGGCCTCGAAAAGGTTTGAGCTCTCAAGGGCATTCAAAACATCATCAGGCATCGGATGACGCTCACGTTTTGCAGCGGCCGATTTCTTTGGCATTCCCGGACGCCGCTTGGTCGGTGATATTGATTTTGTGATCGTCTGGCCGTTGGGCTTTTGCGGCCGGCCAGAAAGGCCATCAATCGAAATTTCAAAGGCCTGTTTCAAGAGTTTTTTAGCATAAACCTTAGGAAAAGTGCTTATTTCCGGAACACGAAAACTGCGAAACTGTTTTCCGCTGCCCGTCAACAGTCCGTCAGGGTCGTCGAGCTTTGCTCCCCACATTAGCCCGAACGCGACACCGCGCATTCCGACTGGAATTGAGCAAAACACATCTCCAGCACGATCCGTCGGCGACCAGCCAAACGCCAGGAAATTGTAGTTGTCGTAGATCAGTTCGTTGCACTCGGGATATAGATCCCAAACCCAATCGCGCAACGCGAGCGCGATCTCACGCGACTCGACCGGAAAAGGATCGAGAAATTTGAGCAGATCCGAATCGTCTTCTTTGCTCATAAAAGGGTCCGCAGCTTCGCCAAAACGAGATTCGTTACGGTTATCGGCAATCTCGTGATTTGCTCGGCGTTTCTAGCCTTCCAGTCAAGATTTCTTGCTTGATCCGCGAGAACTACCCCGGTCACTCCCAAACCTACCGGTATTGCGACCTCGAAGGGATATCCTTTTGTTTTGTTGGTGATCGGACATATTACGGCAAGTCCGGCTTTCCCGTTATAATAGGCGGGTGAAAGTACGATTGCGGGCCGCCGCCCCGCCTGCTCGTGACCGGCCTGCGGGTCAAAATCGATCCACACTACATCACCGCGCTCCGGAGTCTTCACTTACCAAACCTCATTCCCGACCGGCCGGCCCCACTCGATCTCGTCATGGCGGTTTTCGTCTGTGATACCGTCAACTAAATCTTCGAGGGTATATTTCGAATCTTCGACCGGCGTGACGACAATAGTTCCGTTATTCATCGAAACTTCGACCGTCGATCCGCGAGTTACGTTCGACTCAACGGCAAACGATTTAGGAATTCTAAGAGCTAGGCTGTTTCCCCATTTTTGAATTTGAACTTTCATAAAGTATCGACAATGAGTATACACACTAGCGTCTTAAAAATCCATGATTTTACACCGGCTATGCTAAAAAAGAAGCCACTATTCCCCAAAACAACCTCTTGATCATCTATTTGCTCTTTGTTAATAGAATTGTAATATCACGTAGATAAAATCTCAATATCTTTTAATTAAACGTTTTAAGATCGCCCGGCGGTCTGAAATTGCGGCGGATTCCAATGGCAAAAACACCACGCTCCGAAGCGGATCTGATCGGCAAAGAGTTTTTTAATTTTCGCATTACCGAAAAGCTCGGTGCGGGCGGACAGGGTGACGTATACAAGGCGATCGACGTCAAGCTAGAGCGGCCCGTCGTCATCAAGGTCTTGCCGCCCGAGCTGACCGAAAACGCGGCAAATCTCGGCCGTTTCGAACGCGAGGCACGGCTTGCATCGTCGCTCGACCACCCAAATATCTGCTCCATCTTTAGCTTTGATTCGGCCGACGGCATGTATTTTATCGCCATGCAGCTCGTCAACGGCAAGAATGTTCGCGAGCTAGTAAATGGCACTCCGCTTGATCTCAGGAGCACTCTGTCGATCGGCCTGCAGGTGTGCGACGCACTCGCGGCCGCCCATTCGCAAGGTATTATCCACCGCGATATCAAGGCCAATAATGTAATGGTGACCGCCGAGGGACAGGTCAAGATCCTCGATTTTGGCCTCGCAAAGCTCCTCCAGGACGAGATCGAGCAACTGCTCGACCCGCATGAGCAAAAACACCTGACCGAGGTCGGTATACCATACGGCACGGCGACCTACGCGGCACCTGAGCAGGCACAGGGATTAAAGGTCGATGAACGGGCCGATATTTTCTCGACCGGTGTGCTGCTTTTTGAAATGTTGACGGGACGTTGGCCTTTCGATGGTAAGACCGCGCTCGACGTCCGGTACAAGGTTGTCAACGACCAGGCAAGGCGCCTGAGCGAGGCACGTCCCGGCCCGGTTCCGCCAAAATTACAGGAAATTCTCGACCGCGCGATGGCCAAGAATCCCGATGACCGCTATCAGCGCATCGTTGAGATGCGTGATGATCTCCGCGGCCTGTTTCACGATCTATCGGTTTCGGACGACCCGCAGTTTCGCGAAGAGCTGACGCCGTCGGCGCCTCGATATATGGGCGGCGAGCGGACCGACGCACCAGCCGCTCGCTCGTTCGCCTCACGCGGTGCTTGGATCGCCGGATCGCTGATCGGCATTTTGCTGATCGCGGGTGTGTCACTTTGGTTTCTGACCGGGGGATTCAAACGCTCCCTTTTTGGCGGCCCGAGCGGCAACGTTATACTCCGCCTCGCCGGGTCAAACACGATCGGGGCAAAGCTCGCTCCGGCGATGATCGAGGAATTTTTACGAAAACAGGGAGCCAAAGACGTGCGGACCGTGGCGGGAGCGAGCATTGAGGAAATCACGGTCGTCGGTCTGATGCCCGGCGAGAGCGTTTCGACCGTAGTCGAGATCCGCTCGCACGGCTCGGCCACGGCATTTACCGATTTGGCTGAAAAAAAATGCGACATCGGCCTTTCATCGCGAAAAATAAAGCCCGACGAGGCTGAAAAACTAGCATCCCTCGGCGATATGACATCGCCCACATCCGAACATATCGTCGCTCTCGACGGCCTCGCGGTGATCGTCAACCGTAACAATCCGCTTTCGTCCCTGACCCGCGAACAGATCGCAAAAATATTCTCGGGCGAGATCAAAGACTGGTCGCAGCTGCTCGCACCCGGCGGCCAGATAAATGTGTATGCCCGCGACGAAAAGTCGGGCACCTTCGACTTTTTCCAATCGGCGGTTCTCGGCAATGCCCATATTGTAACGGCGGCAAAGCGTTTTGAGGATAGCAATGAGCTGTCAAACGCCGTCGCCGCCGACCCGAACGGGATCGGATTTATCGGCTTGCCATACATCCGCGATGCCAAGGCGATCGCGGTTTCGGACGGCGATTCGGTTCCGCTCATCCCAAACCGAATGACCGTCGCCACCGAGGATTACATTCTCGCCCGGCGCCTCTACCTCTATACCTCGCCGTCGTCGGAAAACGTCTGGGTCAAAAAGTTTGTTGAGTTTGCAATTGCCCCGCAGGCACAGGAGATCGTCAGTAATGAGGGTTTTGTCGCCCTCAAGATCGAATCGCAGACGGCCTCGGTCGATGGCACGGCGCCGTCGGAATACAAACAGTTTACCTCCGGTGCGGAGCGCCTGTCGCTCAATTTCCGCTTTAGCAAGGGCGGCAAGGAACTGGATAATAAAGCCCGGCTCGATCTCGACCGCGTCGTTGATTTTCTAAGCATCTCAAATATGTCCGGCCAAAATCTCCTGCTGCTCGGCTTTGCCGATGATGGAGGTAACTCGGGTGCCGAGATCGCCCTCTCAAAGGATCGCGCCCAAACGGTCGCCGAGGAGTTAAAGCGTCGAGGCATCGCACCAAGGGTCGCAAACGGCTTTGGCAATTATATGCCCGTCGCGTCAAACGCCACCGAGGACGGACGCGAAAAAAACCGCCGCGTCGAGCTCTGGCTAAAAAAATAAAATATCTTGAGAATTAGGTCGCTTAAGTTCTGAGTGCAAGCTTTAGCTTGTCGCTTAATGCTCGATCAATACAAGCTGAAGCTTGCACGCTAACCAGGAAATCCGCTTTAGGTTGTGCCACTTAGAGCAAACCTCTTTCTTTCACCTTCAGATACGACTCCAGCAATTTCGGAGCCAGCGTTTGCGCGGTCACATCGAGGGCGAGGCCGCCGAGCGTTTCGACAAGCCGCAGAGCAGATTCGCGTTGGTGGATGATCTCTTCGGCGGCAGATTGCGTGAAGACCTCTTTGATATCGGCGGGAGCGTGGCTGACCGCGGCGTTCAAGTCGCGGTCGCCAATCGTGGCAACCAGCGGCAGGTGACGCGGGCGGAGGAGTTTGAGCGAATTTATTAGTTCCTTAGAGCTGTCTTTGTCAACCAGATCGGTCAGGATCACGATAAAGGAGCGTTTTTTTGTGTTTGACGCGATGAATTGGAAAGCACGCGCGTATGACGGTTCGATCAGCTCGGGTTCGAGATCGTGGAGCGCTTCGAGCACGGCGTCGATATGTTCGAGCCCACGTTTTGGCGGCAGGTATTTGCGGATACGGCGGCCAAAAACGACGAGTCCGCAATTATCGCCCGCGCGTGCGCTGGCCGACATCAACGCGAGCGATGCGTGGACGCCCACGTCAAATTTTGTCTCGTCGCCGATGCGCCCCGTCATCAGACGACCGGCGTCGAGAGCGATAATCACGGTCTGATCCCGCTCGATCTGATATTGCCGTGTCGTCAATTTGCCTCGCCTCGCGGTCGCCGTCCACGAGATATGCCGCAGCTCGTCGCCCCGGACGTAATCACGCATCGATTCGAATTCGCGTCCCTCGCCGCGTCTTACGGCCCGGCGCTGGATCGCCAAAAACGAACGGGCACCAAGCGCTTTTAGCTCCATTTCACGGGCCTTACGCATATTTGGATAAACTTTTACAGTTTGCGGTGTGCCGAGCGAGGTTTGACACCAAACCAGGCCCAGCCGAGAGAGATGGCGGACCGCGGTGCGGCCAAAATCATAGCTGCCGCGTTTTGGCGGCGTCAGATGATAGAAAAATTCGGCCGTAGTTTGGGCGTCGACCGTAAATTCAGCCTCGCGTGTTTCTTGCAGCGCCATCTCCGGCGGATATTCGTCCTTGATCTTTATACGCAGGTCGCGCGGTGAGCCGTTTTCGACGAATAAACTTACCCTGTCCGTATCGCCGATCGCGAACCGCTTTTCAAATTCGCGGGTGATGCAAAATTCGGGCGGCAGCTTGCGGCTGATAAAAACGTCAATAATGGCCGCCGTCACAAGCAAAATATCATAGCCGAGCACGGCGTATTGCAGAGCCGGAAAGTTCCACGCGAGCGACAGCGGCACAAAACCGGCCGCGACGAGAATGTAGAACCTGCGTGAGAAGATAAATTGCATTATTCGCGTCAAATTATAGCATTACGGGCCGATATCGATTGCAAAATAGATACCTTTAGGTATCATTGGTTGTGTTCCCTATGAGTCGATCGCACGAGACCCCGACAAGCATTAAAATACCAACCCGGCGAGAGGCTTTGATCTTTCGCCTTAAGAGTTCTTTGCTCCAAATACGGCGGCGTTTTACGGACATGTCGAGCGGCGCCGTGCGGGCGCACTCTAAAAATAGGACGGTCGAACGCGAGCCGGTGATCGCCGAATCAAAAACCCCACTTTGGACCGAGACCGAACCGGAGGAAAAGTTTCTCGTGGCCGGCAAGATCCAAAATCTCAGGCTCGCATTAAAAGAGATCGATGGCGTAACCGTTCCGGGCGGCGAGGTTTTTAGCTTTTGGAAGCAGATCGGGCGCACGCGGCGCTCACGCGGTTATGTCGAGGGCCGCGAGATCCGCGAGGGCTGCATCATCCCAAACGTCGGCGGCGGCTTGTGCCAGTTATCCAATTCGCTCTACGACGCGGCACTAAAGGCAAATTTCGAGATCGTTGAGCGGCACGGCCACACTCAGATCGTGCCGGGATCACTTGCCGAGCAAGGCCGCGACGCGACCGTTTTTTGGAATTATGTCGATCTCCGCTTTCGAGCTCCCGATCCGTTTACCGTCGAAGCAAAAATGGACGGCGAGAATCTGACCGTCCGCTTTCGCGGTAATACGACTGACAATAAGACGCTTCATCAAATAAACCGGACGATAGCGGTCATCGGCGGAGCAAATAGCTGCGCGACGTGCGGCATGGACGATTGTTTTCGCTCGATCACGCCGGCGGAGCACAAGGATTTTGGCCGCTCCGCATTTTTGGTTGACGAATATACAAGCGAATTCGACGCGTATATTCAGAATCGCCGCCGTCCAAAGGACAAATTGTGCATCCCGCTCGATGGCCAACGCTTTCGCAGGGGCAACTACGCTTGGAGCACCGGCGGTTTTGAACGTGTCGATCAGAGCCTGCTCGTAACAGCTCTGCGGTCGTACCGCTCGCGGAGCCTTTCGGCACAGGGTGCGGCACGCCAGCAAAATCTGCTCTCGATGTATGAGACGCTTGCCGCAAGTTATGCCAAAAAGCTCGATTACGAAATGCTCCATGTCGTCGTCCAGCAGAATCTACTTCCGTTTTTGTGGCGGGCGGGTCATCTGGGCGGCCGCACATTCGATGTGCTGATGACGGCGTTACCCATGTCCGAGCTGCAAAAACGCCTCGACTTCGCACACTCGCTGCATCCTGAGAGCAGAACGCTTGGCGACTTTCGCGCGGACCAAACTCTCATCGCTGCCGAAACCGAGGCGCTCAAGAATGCCCGCCGGATCATCACGCCGCACAGCGAGATCGCTTCACTTTTCCCAAAACGGTCCGAGCTGATCGAATGGGCGATGCCAAAACCCGCGCCGGCCGAAAAACAGGAGAACGAAAAGCCGTGCGTCGTCTTTCCGGCCTCAACCGTCGGTCGCAAGGGCTGTTACGAGCTCCGCGATGCTCTTCGCGGGGCGGCTGTAAAGCTCATAACACTTGGCCCGTACATCGAGGATAGCGATTTTTGGGCCGGATTTGATGTTGAGAAAGGTGGTGACGATTGGCTCGCACGGGCGGATCTGGTCGTGCTGCCCGCTTTTGTCGAGCATCGCCCGCGACGGCTGCTTATGGCTGCCGCAGCCGGAATTCCGGTGATCGCGTCGGCGGCCTGCGGCGTTTCTCATGTCGTTGGGATCGAAACAATCGAAACCGGCAACACCGAAATGCTCACTAAGATGATCGCAGATCACCTCTCCCGCGAGCGGACCGCCCGAACCGGCTGAATAATTTACGCCCCCGCGTGCAACCAATCGCCGCCGACTCGTTTCCAAACGAAAGTGACCTTAGACGAGTTATGCGGAGGCCGCAGGTGAAAGCAGTTTTATTATTCGCGATCTTTATTTTGTTTTGCCCTGCGGCGTTTGCACAGGGCGACGTGCCGCCAGTCCCGGCGGTCGAAGATCTCTATCTCGCAAAGGATGACGGCAATGGCAAGGCGGGCGAGCAGGTGTCGGAATTTCGAACCTCCGATGTCCCGATCTACTGCGTCGTGATGCTCGACACTCCGGCAAAAGTGACCGTAAAGATGAATTTTGTCGCCGTCAGCGTGACCGGCGTAAAGGCCGAAACCAAGGTCGTGACAGCAAGCTACACCACCAAGGATGGCCAAAATCGCGTAAATTTTACGGGTCGCCCCGAGGGTAAATGGACGCCCGGCAAATACCGCGTCGATATCTATATCGATGGAAAGACAGCCAAAAACATTGAATTTTTGATCAAAGGCTCCGGCGGCGATACGACCGCCGGGAAATACTTCTCACCTCCCGAAACTCAAAAACCCGCACCGCCTAAACGACAAAAAAGACCCTAGTAAACGAAGAAGAGACTGTCCTAAGACAGTCTCTTCTCACAGATTAGTTGTCGATACTACGAGCGATTCCGAGCGTCGCTACCCCGTCTCCGCGAATTTAGGCGCTCCCTTCTGCGATTTTCACATCGCTAGAATCTCAATATCGCAGGATTGACGACGTTCTTCCTTACTTCCGTTCCTTCGGCACCGTTCCTTCCTGCCCGTTCTTTCCGTAACAGTGCTGGAATCCGACCTTTTATTTCATTACGCTTGAAAGAATTGTTCGCTGACGATCTTGCCGTCTTTCCAGCTTGAACGGATGATCTCGTGCCAGAGGATTTTGCTGCCGTCTGACATATCAAAATCAAAAGTAAATTCCATAAACGAGGTGTCGCCGCTAACGGCCGAGCCATGATGCGTAATACCGTTCACGGCCTTGATTCCGCTTGTAAAGCCTTTCATCTTTTCGACCATTTCGTCCCGATTGTTGGTCGCAACACCCGTAAAATCATGGGTCTTCGCGTCGGGTGCAAAGAATTGTTCCGTTGCTTCTACAACCTGTCCTTTCTTCATCATTTCGACCTTGGCCGCGACCAGATCAGTAAGGCTTTTCGCCGTTTGAGTTTCCATTTTATGCTCCTTATTTCTGCTATTTCTTCTCGACAATGTCCGGTCGAAGGGATTCGATTATCGCGATCAGCTCTTTCTGCTCACGCTCCGGCACTTTGAATTCATTTAGTGTGTCTACAAGGTGTTGGGCCACGATGCCGAAATCTTTTTCCGTAATTCCCAAGCCTGTATGTGTTTCCTTCGCAGATCTGCTAATGATCTTGCATGGACCACCGGTAACATTGCAGATCAGGCTCTTATTTTTTTGTTTGAACTGCTTTCTGGTGTCGGTTCCCATCCCCTTGAAAAAAGCATTAATTCTCGGATCTGCAAACAGCTTGTCCGCAAACGTTTCAACAACTGCGGAAATTGCATCATAGCCGCCGAGCCGCTCGTAGAGCGATTTTTCACTAGTTGCGGATATAATTTTGGGGGCGGTTGTCGCAGGGTTCCGGTTTGCATTCGCGGCATTTTCCTGACCGGATGCAAATTGGGCTCCTGCGGACACGACTATAACCGTTGCGAAACAGCCGACGAGGAATTTGGCAATTAGAAGTCGGACAGTGTATCCGATCGTCATATCTTTTTGTTGTTTCATTTTTAAATATCTCCTTTGAAATCAGGCCTGCGGATCTTTAAATCGGCTGGAGCTTTACGATTCAAAACTCTTCACTCATTACTTGATCGATCTCACGAACCGTCAGGATAGAGAAACAGTAACAGGTCAGGGATAGATAGGCGCATCGCCAGCGTCCGCAAATTGTTCGCCATCGTCCAAATCGGCTGTGTGCTCCTCGACTCTTGATTGCAATATGGCTAGACTCGTTCCATAAAACGCGTTTTCGTTCAGACACTAAATGGACATAATTCGAGATATATTAACCGTACTCAGGTTACGAGGAAATTTGTACTTTCGGACGGACCTACGCGAGCCATGGGGAATTTTCGTACCCACCGAGGGCAACATTGCCCGCTTTCATGTGGTGATCAGCGGCAGCTGCTGGATGGCGGTTGAAGGTTTCGAACCATTTCGGGTTTCAGAGGGCGATCTTGTTATCGTGCCGCATGGCAGTGCTCACCGGTTGATGGACGATCCCGGAAGGCCGTGCCGCGACCTGCCTGAGGTTCTTGAGGAGCAAGAGTTCACGGGAAATGGTATCTTGCGGTATGGCGGCAGCGGAGCGACGACCAGTTTGGTTTGCGGATATTTCAGTTTCGACGGAGACGTAATTCACCCTCTAATAGAGTCTCTGCCGAATAAGCTTCACATCGAAGGAAGGGACAATCTCAACTTCCTGTGGCTCGATACTGTGATGAAGTTCATCGGTATCGAGGCAGAGACGAACAGCTTAGGATCGCTGGCGATCATAGAACGGCTCTCTGAGATTCTATTCATACAGGTCATCCGTGCTTACTCAACTATCGCGAATGATAGCACTGGCTACCTCGCAGCTCTCGGGCACGACCAAATCGGCCGGGTGTTAGCCCAAATACATAAGGAACCGAATGAAAAATGGACTCTTGAAAAACTTGCTCGTCTCGCCGGCTCGTCCCGTACAGCATTTACAGAACAATTTCACTCGATGATGGGTATGCCGCCAATCGAATATCTCACACGCTGGCGGATGATCGTTGCTCGTTCAAGACTGATAGAAACCAAGAAGCCTATTGCCGAGATCGCGGAAGACGTTGGTTACCAATCCGAGGCTTCGTTTAGGACCGCTTTCAAAAGAGTTTTCGGGACCTCGCCAGGCTTCTATAGGAGCTCCGAAGCGTAACAAATTTAATCTGGAGTCCAAGATTTTCAAATGAAGTTACTGCTCAAACAAATTCGACAATGCGAGATATGCAAAGACTTTTTGCCCAATCCGCCTCGTCCGATCGTGCAGGCAAGTGCTGAATCGAAGATCGTCATAATCGGCCAGGCTCCCGGCCGCAAAGTGGATGAAACAGGCATCCCGTGGGATGATGCCAGCGGGGAAGAACTGCGGCGATGGCTCGGAGTTAGCCGTGATGAATTTTACGAGTCCAAATATTTTGCGCTTGTGCCCATGGGGTTTTGTTATCCTGGCAAAGGAAAGTCGGGGGATCTACCGCCTCGACCTGAGTGTGCCCCTCTCTGGCATCACCGGCTTCTCGCAGAAATGAAAAGTGTTCAGCTAACAATTTTGATCGGACAGTACTCGCAAAAATGTTATCTAGGTGAGAGTTTTAAATCGACGCTTACGGAAAATATTCAAAGCTATGCAGAATTTTTGCCAGAGTATTTGCCGTTAGTCCATCCGTCGCCGAGAAATAGGATATGGCAAAAGAAAAACCCATGGTTTGAGCAAGAGGTTGTACCAAAATTAAAAGAAGTTGTGAGAAAGGTTATTCCATAGTAATTATCTACGTGTAAGAATGGCGTCAGGGGTGCGATTCCTTAGCATAAGTTTGTAATTTCCCGGGGTGATTATGTTAAATGTTATAGATCACGAAGGCACATTATGATGCAGAGAATTACTGTTGCACACATAAGTTATTTAGCTACTGATGGCACATAATGTTATTTTTTACGGGGGAGTTTTTGCGAACCAGAGAGCTTTTTTGAAAAATGTCTTGTAGGGAGCTAGCTGGAAAAAATGCCGGGACTGAGCGGGACAAGATGGGGCAATGCCAAAGAAAAAGGCCGCCTTTTCAGACAGCCTCGTCTATTTATTTCGGGGATACTACCAAAGGTGCTGACGTCCGCCACCGTAGTCGCTACGTCCGCCACCACCATAGTCACTGCGTCCACCACCGCCATAGTTGTTACGTCCGCACCCGCCGCACCAAATCCCACGCCAAAACGCTCACGCAAACCCTAACCGCATTTTTCTGCTTCGGTCTTTCTTGCAGTCAATCCCTCCAAATTGATTTTACCGGGCGTTTGTGAAAAACTTAAAATCCCGGCGATGACCCCTCAGGAATCATTTTCATCCAGCTATGACCGTGTCGCCTCAAATCTCGCGGCGGGTGGCGATGTCTGCCCGGTTTGCTCGCGTGAGGCTCTTGACGAATACGTTCCGCTTATTTCGATGCCGGATGATCTTGCCCGGCTGATCCGTGCAAATGCTCCTGACACGCGTGACTTTCAGGCGGTTTGTGCTCGCTGCGTCCGGCTCTTTGAACGCGCAAAGCAAAGCATCATTACCGACGCCGCGATGCAAAAAGACGGTTCGCATGTGCTCTCGACGCCGCTGAGGCTCGATGCGGACCAGCGTTTTACGGGCAAGGGCGTGACGATCGCGTTTCTCGATTCGGGCTTTTATCCGCATGTCGATCTGACCACGCCGCGAAACCGCATCCTTGCCTATCGTAGCCTTTTGGACAGGGACGGCGATATGTCATCGTTGTTTCAGCCCGATGTCGCCAGTTGGCACGGGATGATGACCTCGGTCGTCGCGGCGGGCAATGGCGGCCTGTCAAACGGCTTTTATCGCGGTATCGCCCCGGATGCCGACGTCGTGCTTGTAAAACTTGCCCGCACGGGGCGCATCAGCGATCAAAATATCCAGGAGGGCCTTGAGTGGGTACTCGAAAACCGTTACAAATACGATATCCGCATCGTCAATATCTCGGCCGGCGGCGATGACGAGCAGAGCTATCTGCACGATCCGCTCTCTCGCGTCGTCGAGGAATGCTCGGCGGCAGGCATTACCGTGGTGTGTGCGGCCGGCAACGCCGGACATTTGCCAAATCATCCGGTCGTCCCGCCGGCCAGTTCGCCGTCGTGCATCGCCGTCGGCGGGCTTGACGATAATAATTCGATCAACCGTGCAAAACGCGGGATGTATCGCTCATCCTACGGCCCCACGATCGACGGCCTGCAAAAACCCGAGATTATCGCGTCGTCGATCTGGATACCGGCCCCGATCCTGCCAAATACGCCGACTGCGGCCCAGGCCGCCCTGCTCGAAACTCTTGACAAGAGCGACGACGATCAACTGCATTCGATAATTCGCGAACATCTCGGCATCGACGCCGAGCTTGACGCTGCACTCGACCGGCCCGTCCACAGCATCAGACAGATAATCACGCTCAAGATCCGCCGCGAAAACGTGATCACCAAACACTACAAATACGTTGACGGCACATCGTTCTCGGCCCCGATCGTCTCATCCGTCGCCGCTCAGATGCTTGAGGCAAACCCCGCGCTTACGCCCTCCGACATAAAACGAATACTGATCGCGACCGCCGAACGCCTGCCCCATTATGAGGTCGACCGCCAAGGCTGGGGCGTCATCGACCCCCGCCGCGCCGTCGAAATGGCACTAGCGGATAAATAGGGAACGAACGGGTCAGGATTGCTACCGTGCAATTCGATTAGTCCGCCATTTCTGGTGGCATCCAGACGATTAGAGTAAGATGGAATAGCGAATGTTTCAATAGGAGTCATGAATGAAGAATGCTCTCACTATCTGTACCCTGATTTCGGCCTTTTGTGGAGTTCGGATGGCTCCCGGACAGGTCGCGCCGCTACCGTATAGCGACACCGAGGCGTATGCGGTGTATTCCTTTGTTATGCGAGATGAATGGCCAGCACGGGCTGCGAAAGCAAAAAAACTCGTCATCCAGACCGAAACCACTGATTTTCCACGCTTCGGTAATGATAAAACGGATTGTTTGGCTCCGGCCAAAGGTGAAGAGGCGACTTACGCGCCCGTTATCGCTGCGTATCGCGAACTGAATAAAAAGTCATGGCTTCTGCAGCCAAAGTTTGACGCGTCTATCCCGTTCCAGATCGTGCCCAAGGCCTCGATAGAGGACTTATTTACGAGAAAAGGAATTGATGGATGGAATGATTTCTATGCGAAGTACCCCGATTCCGGCGGCGCGATCTCTATGTCCGCGGTGGGTTTCAACGCCGATAAGACCATCGCGATCGTCTATATGGGCCATTCGTGCGGCGGCCTTTGCGGCGGCGGCAACTATCACGTGCTTCGCAAAACGGACGGCAAATGGTCCGAGATCAGATGGCTAGGACTGACGTGTTCGTGGGCATCCTAGAGAAAGACCGTGGGACATGCCTGCGGCTCTTGTTTTTCACGCTTCTTTGCACTCGTATACAAATAAAAACCGCCGGTCGAAACCGGCGGCTCAGCCAAGCTACATATTGTTGCCGTTTCCCGACGGACGATTTCCTGTCATTGACGGCGGACGCGGGCCGGTTCGCGGTGTGGGCGTGGGTGTCGGGCGTGTGTTGGCGGGTGATCGCGTGGGCGTCGGCGAAGCCGGTGTACCCGATGGCGATGGTGAAGGCGTCACAGACGGGCTCGGCTTTGGCGTCGGTGTAGGCGTCTTTACATTCGTATTCAGATTCGTGTTTATGTTTGATCCGGCGTTAAAATTTGAGACGGCATTAAAGTTAAAATTTGCGTCAAAACCGCGATTGGCATTCAGATTTACGTTCTGATTGGCATTGAGGTTTGTGTTGACATTCGTGTTCGCGGGCTTTTCCCTTTGCAGAAACCAAAAGAGGCCGGCTCCGCACGCTAATATAAACAGCGTACCCAGTATCGTTAAGACGACGGTTTTTGCGGTATTTGACTGAGGCGGAGGCGGCGGATAATAGGCGGCGGCCGTTCGCGGCCTGACCTGCTGCTCGGGTGCCGGTGTCGTCGGTATCACGATCCGTTCAGACGGCCGGTCATATGCTCCCCCGGCCAGAGGTTTACGCCGGATGATAGTCTCCTCGCCAAAATCGTCCTCGACATTCTCACTCGGCAGGGCGGTAAAGCTCGGTTGGTTGTCCTCGATCAGCGGCGTGCCGTCTTTGGTGCAAAACTTAATGATCTCTTCGTCGTAGCGCTCGTCGCAGTTCGGGCAGTATTTCATATTTTATAAATGAGCCGGATGGCAGGAATTCTGAAAACGAAATATCTTAACACGAATTTCAATTGCAAAAATAGCAGCCGTTCGCCAATGGTCAAGAAAGTAATGGTTTTTCGGTAGGGCAAGACATATCGGGTTACAACTTGTCGGTATGGCCTCAGTCGGTTTATAATCGCGCTTCGACATAGCAAAATAATTTCTGCATCCAGCTTGGAGGAAAAAAATGAACTTGCGCGGTTTTACCATGAGACTACTCGTACCGACTATCCTGTCCGCATTAATTTTGGCTGCGGCGGCGTCGCCGATGTTTGGCCAGAGAAATAATATCAAATCTTCCCAACCCGCCCTCTGGCAGCAAATAAGCGAGAGAAACGTGCCGCTTCGCGGGCGTCGTGATGTGGTGCCGCAAAAATATTTGACGTTCCGGTTAAACCCCACCATGCTGCAGAGTTCTCTGGCTGATCTTCCTCGCGGTGTCGATGGTGTCAGCAATAAGAGCATCATAATCGAGATACCGATGCCGGACGGATCGATCCAGCATTTCAGGATGGAGGATGTACCGGTTCTCTCGCCCGAGCTTGCGGCCCAGTACCCGACGTGGAGATTTTTTCAGGGTTACGGCGTCGAGGACCCGACGGCCTCTGGTCGTTTTGACTGGAACGGGCTCGGTTTTCACGGATTCGTTGAAAACGCCGCCGGTACGGTTTACATCGATCCTTATCAGAAAGGCGACACGCAAAACTATCTCGTATTCAATAAACACGATTTTGGAAAGTCGAACAACGAGTTTTTCTGCAGGGTGGAACATTCGATGAAAGAGATCGTCAGTTCGGATAGCCGGACATTAGAACCGTTTGGAGGAGGCCCGCCGTCGCTTGGCTACGGCGCTAACCTTAGGACTTTTAGGCTCGCGGTTGCCACAACCGGCGAATGGTCGCGTAATGCGGCCGGATACATGGCCGGTATGCCCGCCCAAACTATCAGGGACAATGCGTTAGGGGTCCTTACCACCACAGTCAACCGTTTGAGCGGAATTTATACACGCGAATTGTCCTCCGCTTTTCAGTTGGTCAACCCTATGACCTCTAGTGCAAACAATATTATTTTTGACGATCCGGCGACCGACCCGTATGACAATACCGACAGTGGGGCGCAATTGATGATCAACCAGACGACGCTTGATGCGAGTGTCGGAACCGCGAGCTACGACATTGGTCATCTTTATGGAACGGGCGGCGGCGGCGTCGCATCGAGCCCGTCATTGTGCCGGAATGGAACAATGGGCTTCCCAAATGCTAAGGCCCAAGGTTACTCGGCCCGCGGGACGAATACGGGCGATCCCTTTACCGTCGATTACGTAGCACACGAAATAGGGCATCAATTTGGCTCGGATCACACCTATAACAATATTGATGGTCCCGGTGTGGGTGCCTGCCCTTTGTCTTCTTACTCTGCCGCAAATGCTTATGAACCCGGCAGCGGTTCAACGATCATGTCTTACGTCGGGATTTGCGGTAGCCGCAACTTACAGCAATATGTTGAGACCGTATTCTCTGGGTTTCACATTAGAAGTCTGACGGTGATAGATAACAATGTTAGAACGGATGCTCCCAACATGATTCCGGGATGCGGTACGCCGGCCGGGACAAACAATATACCGACGGTCGGTGCCGGAGCGTCTTTTCAGATCCCCAGGCTGACGCCATTTACACTGACGGCAACCGGGAACGACGCCGATACCGGAGACGTTGCTAATCTATTATATTCGTGGGAGGAATATGACCTCGCCCCTTCAGGTAGCGGTGTAGCAGGAATGCCGGCGAATACCTACGATGTTGACAGCGACGGCATCCTCCGCCCGCTCTTTCGCACCTATTCGCCGGTTGCCGGTAACTCGCGAACCTTTCCGAGTCTGCCGTTTATCCTAAATCCGGGAAATAATGACGCTTCGGTCGATGTCAACGGAGTGCGGGGCAATCAACCCGTTCTGACCTATACCGGAACCCACCCCACCAATTTTCCGGGTGCGGTGTGCGAGCCCACGGTAACATGTGTTGTCGGCGAACGCTTGCCGACGGTTAACCGCACGATGAATTTTCGCGTCGCGGTGCGTGACCGCCGCGGCGGCGTAGCCGATAGCGGAACGACCGTCACCGTCAATGCTGCGGCCGGGCCGTTTCAGATCACAACGCAAAATACTTCGCCCCCTCCCCTTATCGCCGCAAATATTGAAAACATTCCCGCGCCTCAGGCGACCTGGCAGGCGGGCACGATGCAGACGGTGACCTGGGATGTCGCTAACACCAATGCCGCCCCGATCAATGTGGCAAATGTGAAGATCTCGCTCTCGACCGATGGCGGCCTGACATTCCCCATAACGCTCCTCGCCAGCACGGCAAATGACGGCACGGAGCCGATACTTGTGCCGAACAACCAAACGACAGCCGCACGTATCAAGGTCGAGGCCATCGGCAGTATCTTCTTTGATATTAACAACGCCAACTTTACGATCAGTGCGCCGACGGCGGCGGCGGTTACGGTCTCGGGCCGCGTTCTGGGCCCTCGCGGCCGTGGGCTCGCAAACACAACCGTCACCATGACCTCGCAGAATGGAACCGCCCGCACGGTACGAACATCAGCGATGGGCTACTTCGTCTTCAAAGATGTCGAGACCGGCGGGACGTATATCTTTACGGTGATGAATCGACGGTATCAGTTTAGCCCGCGTATCGCGGTCGTGACTGACAACCTAAGCGATTTTGATCTGATCGCCGAATAGGGCCGTTTTTGCATAACGGCGTTTCGTAATAGATAGGAGGTCAGGCTTTTTTGCCCGGCCTCCTATTCTCACCTTTAGCCTAGCGCGGGCCTCCCTCCGATTTGATCTCCGGGGTATCGTTATCCTTTTTGACCTCTGCTCCATAGCTGATGAGCAAGGTCTTGATCTCATCGTCTGAGGTTTGGTCGAGGGCCGTTTCGCCATCGCTGTTTTTGGCGTTGACATTGGCACCGGCCAGCAAAAGCAGCCTCACGCTTTCGAGACGGTCACTGCCGGCGGCCCTTATCAGAGCGGTATTTCCCTCTTTGTCGGCGGCGTTGAAATCGGCCCCGGCGTCGATCAACGCCTGCAGCACCTCCGGCACCGCATAGTTTGCTGCGAGGGTCAATGCCGTGTTGCCCTGCTCGTCGGTAAGGTTGACCTTGGCTCCGTGGCGGATCATTAGATCGACCAGCTCCGGTGTCGATTCGCCGTCGAGACGCATTAGCGGCGTCTGTTTTTGCTTATCGCGGGCGTTTACCTTAGCACCAAAGTTAAGCAAAAGCTCAACGATATCCACGTTACCCTGCTCGACCGCTACAAACAGCGGCGTGATCTTGCTATAACTGTCCTCTTTGGCGTTTACCCTCTCACCCTTGACCAACAGGTCGCGAACGGCCTCGACATCCTCATCGGCAACGGCACGCGACAGCGGGGATGTATATTCGACCATCACCATAGCACCGCCCAACGCGGTTATATCACGTCCCTGGATCGGAAGATCTTGTATCTGTTGCTGCGTGATGGTGCTTTCGATCTTTACGTCTCCATCACCGGTTACCGGGTTTTGTGTGCTCGTCACAACGACCGGCGTCGAAACAGGTTGTTGGCTGGTCTGTGCGTAAGCCGCCGTTGATAGCGCCATCGATGCGGTCATTACTCCGGCAGTTAGACCCGGTGCCCGTCGTGTGATCTGATGGAACGGGTTGGCGAACATTGGCTGCTGACTTCGCGGATCGACGATGTACCTGATACAGATATTGCCGTCAGAGGCACGGACGAATTTCGCAGCCTCTTTCCGAGTCATTTCCGAAAGGTTGTTGACGTGTTTTGAGCAGTGCGAACAAAACCGCAAGCGGTCGTTGCCCGCCATCTTTTCCCACTCCTCAGAACAGGCCTCGCCGACCTTGACCGAATCAATAAAGCTCTTTTTAGACATAGTTTTACTCCCACAAACGGCACCATATTAATCGGCGCGTCTGTTAATTAGACACCTGGCTTTTAAAGAATGTTCCGGGGAAGAGTTTCTTGCGACTTAGTCTTATCTGCCTAGATGCGGCGGACTTTTTGATTGGTTGCTTTTGTCGCTGGAATAATTTTACCTGTACGCAGCATGCAATCATTGCATCTTATCCGGGAGACGTAATTCTAACTTGAAATTTTCAGGCGGTTTCGCTCAAATGGGTTTATGAAACAAATAACCAAAATATTTCTAATTTCCGTGTTTTCGCTTATAGGTTTTTTTGTGGTCTTGCCGGCCATCGGCACACAGGCGAGCACCTCGACCGTTGAATCCGCGGTCGCGGTTAAGGATATGCGTTCGCCTTACTCGCTAAACTGTGCCCGCTGTCACGGCGGCGACGGCCGCGCCAACACATCTCAAGGGCGCGAGCTGGACGCGGACGATCTGACCACCGCTAAGGTCCAGAATATGAGCACGGCCAAAATTACCCGAATTATCAAAAGCGGCAAGGGCGATATGCCTGCGTTTAAAAACCTGACCGCCGCCCAGATCAAGTCGGTCATCCGCCAGGTGCGGGCTTTTTAGACATTGAAGAACCCAGGCTGCAAAGTCTATACTTAGTTACCGGAGCATTTTTTTGAGATCACGCCTGACACAATTTTTCCTGATACTGGCCGCGACGCTCTCGATGCTTGCGTCTACTGTTTCGGCGTGTACGTGTTCTCATCACGAGGTCGAGGCCGAAAAGGTGCCGTCGTGTCACGCCTCGCACGACGAAATCACGGAGTCCGCGTCCGATGCTCAGCCTGACGCCTTTGACGAAGGCTGTGTTTGTCTCAATAATTCAGTTTCGCCTTACCTAATTGGCAATGCAGGGCAGCGGATCGCCAAGCTCGAAAAGCAAACCGCTGCGACTGGGCTAGACTTTGTTTTTGCATCGCGCTTTCGAGAAGTCGACCTAAAAGCGGTCGTCCCCGGCCGTTCCGAATCTCCAATATTTCTCGCTGCGATAACTCCGCGAGCGCCCTCACGGGCACCTCCGCGCCTGTAAAACGGCTAATTCAACCACCATAATTTGACTGTTTTTGCGGCTGTTTGCTCCGCGATCTCAGCGTTCCCTGCGTTTATAAAACATTTAACGCGGAGACCTCTGAGTTCGCAGAGAGGCTTATTACACACGGAGAAAAAGGGATGAAAAAGACTTTATTTTTAATATTTTTTGCGGCGGCGCTTTGCACAAATGCATTTGCGCACCAAGCGTTTACGCTCGTCAGCAGCGAAAAAAAGATCATCAAATATGACGATCTGATCGCGATCGAAAAGGAACGCACACTTGGCAAAAAGGACGGCACGACGCTGACCTTTACCGAAAACGAGATACGTCTCGTCGTCGTCACCGGCCCGGAGGACGACATGCTCTCGTACCGCATCCAGGGCATGCGCAATCCGACGCTGGTCGTCCCGTCGGGTGCAAAGATCAAAATTCTATTTGTGAATGTCGATGAAGATATGAAGCACGACATTCGCTTTGGCCACGTCGTCGGCGAGTTTATGATCGCTCAGGATGTGAAAGAAACAGCCGGGAGCGAGAAACTACCGCCGAAATCCGAAGAAAGCCTCCAGGCCGAGGAGATCGTCGTCAAGGCAAACGAGGACGGGGTGTACAAGTATTTTTGCTCGGTTCGCGGCCATGCCAAGGGCGGAATGTGGGGCAATATCGCCGTCGGCGTTAAACCAGGCGATCTCAAAATGCCGAAAAAAACGACCCACGTTCATTCGCCCGACGAGGACAAGATGGACGATATGCCGGGCATGAATAAAGATAAGCCGCCTGTCAAAAAACCGGATGAAATGTCCGATATGCCCGATATGGCCGGTATGGGCCATGCAAAACACGGGATGAAAATGTCGTCGGTCACCAATATCGGCGACCCGATGGATCGCGAGAGCTCGGGCACGGCCTGGGCTCCTGATTCGTCGCCGATGTACGCCCGGATGAAAATGTATGAGGACGGCTCAATGCTGATGCTGATGGGCACGGCATATCTGCGTTATACGAGCATCGGCTCGTCGCGTGATGTCTCGGTCGCGGGAAAGGGCAGCCGCAGCCGCGTCGATGCTCCGTCGATGTTTATGCTGATGTATTCAAAACCCATAACCGCGAGGTCGCAGATCGGGTTTCGCGTAATGGCGAGCCTCGATCCGTTTATCGAGCGGGGTTACGGCTATCCCCTGCTTTACCAGAGCGGCGAACAGTTTGCGGGCCAGCCGATCCACGACCGCCAGCATCCGCACGACTTGTTTTCAGAACTCGCCGTGACATATTCCTACAAATTTAACAACAAACGCTCGTTTTATCTCTACGCCGGTTACCCGGGCGAGCCGGCGCTCGGCCCGCCGACCTTTATGCACCGCCAATCGGCATCGAATAATCCCGACGCACCGATCGGCCACCATTGGCAGGATGCAACGCATATCACCTTTGGCGTCGTGACGGCCGGGTTTTCGTTTGGGCGGGTCAAGATCGAGGCGAGCGCGTTTAATGGCCGCGAGGCTGACTCAGATCGCTTAAATTTTGACCGCCCTAGGCTTAATTCAACCAGCGGCAGGCTTTCATTCAACCCGACAAAAGACTGGGCGTTTCAGATATCGCACGGCTATCTTAAGAACCCTGAGATTTCCGAGCCCGACGTGCATGTGCTGCACAAAACGACCGCGTCGGCGATCTACAATAAGAAATTTGACGATGAACGAAACCTGGCAAATACCTTCGTCTGGGGACAAAATTACGCAAACGGCGAGCGGACAAATTCGATACTATTCGAAAGCAATTATGACTTTAATAAAAATGCTGTATTTGGCCGGTTTGAGCGTGTGCAAAAGAGCGGTCACGACCTGGTCCTCGCCCACGCTCTCGAAAAAGATATCTTCTGGGTCGGCTCGGCGTCGCTCGGCTATGTCCGCGATATCGTCCAGGGCAAGGGCATCGACGTCGGCCTCGGCGCCATGGCCACGATAAATACAAATACGGCTGTGCTCACCCCCTACTACGGCGGCACGACCCACGCCGGCTGGCAGTTCTTTATGCGCTTCCGCCCGTCGAGGAGCAACTAGAATTGATCGGATGATTGTGTGTGAATATCTAAATCCCTTAGGCCTCGCCACTCGATGAGCGGTGAGTCTCTGACTCTACGGCAGACCACCTTGAGTTCCGAAATGTTTTAGGCTTTGCCTCTCGATGAGCGGTGAGTCTCTGACTCACCGAAATACTAAACTAAATCTCGCGGCTAAGCCGCCGCCTAGCGCCACTTTATAAGTTTGTGATCCGTGACGAATGGCTCGTCATCAAGCGGATTTCCTTTCCAAAGGCGGGCACTTGAAAAGCGATAGTCTTCGGCATTCTCTACAAGTCCGGCACGGACCGGATTTTGATGAATGTAATTTACCTTTTGCATGAAGGTGTCTTCGCCGGTTATTCGGAAGGCATCTGGATGATGCTGCCAAACAGAATGTTTGTAACCTTTCCGCTTTTCTTGCTGCCGAAGTTTTTTCAAAGAACTTTCAAACTCATTCTCTTTGAGATAATCAAGAATTCGTTTCGCGGAAATTCCATTAGTAAATCTCAGCACGTCTGAAATTTCCCGATACCCGTCAGAGATAATATGAGAATGATCGGGCATTATCACATAGGCGAAGATAAGTATTTCACCGGATTTTCTCGCCTCACACCACGCATTACAGACAATCTGTTTGATAAGGTCTAAACGAAAAATTGGCAGTCGATCATGAGCTATGGAGGTCAGGTAGTAGCAAGGTTTAGATCGCGTTATTTGAATCATCAACTTAAGCGGCGGCGAAGCCGCGAAATCTTGGTGAGGACTGTCCGGCGAGGCAAAGCCATCGCCGCTCATCGAGGGGCAAAGCCCAAGCAAACCTTAAAATCTATCTAAGAAATATACTTTTCGAATATTTCGACTTCATCGTAAGTCGGATTAAAGTCTCTTAGAATCTCGGTTTGCCGACTATCCGCACCCTTCTAATTAAGAAACATCTCAGGTTCTTGAATTAATCCGCGCCAAACATGAACAAGTACCCGAGCATGCGTTCAACTGCCAGACATGGCAGTATTACGGCTTTCAACCCATCTGCACCTAAACATTCCGCACGCCGAGCATCAATGCGGGGTCGTTGGTGATAAGCATTTCGATGCCGAGCTTTTGGCAGCGTTTGACCCATTTGGGATTATCGGCGGTCCAGACGGCAATCGCCAGCCCGGCCTCGGTGGCCATTTCGATGAGTCTGCCGGTGACGAGCGAGCGGTGGAGCGATATCTGGTCGGCGCCAAACTCGTTGGCGATGGCGAGGATCTGTTTGCGGTTACGGAGCAGATTTAATACCTTTGGCGAGACGAGCGCAGCCGTTTTTACATCCGGCAGATGGCGGTGGATGACGGGGATCGCGGCCAGCTTAAAGCTCTTGACGATCATCTGCGACAGCCGGGGCGAATCGCGGATCACATCGCAGACTGCCCGGGCGAGCTGGTCATAATCACCGTCGCCGCATTTCATCTCGATATAGATCACGCCGTCAAATCCGCTTAGCTGGTCAATGGCCTGTTTCAGGGTCGGAACTTTTTCATCGGCAAATTCGGCCATCGCCTTGCGCGGAAACTGGTTGTTAAACCATGATCCGGCATCGATCGTCCCGAGTTGGGCCGAGGTTAGGTCGGCAACCTTTCGATTTAGCGCGCCCGTGCGTTTTAAGGTCGCATCGTGGATCACCACCGGCACACCGTCCCGGGCGAGCCGCACGTCAAATTCGACGCCGTCCGCACCGGCCTTGACCGCGTATCGAAATGCGGCGAGCGTATTCTCGGGTGCGTCGGTGCTTGCTCCGCGATGGGCGATGATCAGCGGTAATTTGCTCATTGCTTTTCGGGTTGAAAAATCGGGTGTATCGGGGCTTTGTGAAATTGGGCCGGGCGGACGTATACGTACCGCGTGGCCGCTTGGCCCGTGCATTGTTTTTTGGTCATGCGGTCTATTTTTCAGCCAGAAGTTTGACGATCATCTCACGCATCTCTGCCAGACGCGTCGGGCTTGTCCCCGTTTCAATATACCGGATTATGCCCTTACGGTCGATCAGCACGGCCGTCGGCAGCGATGTCGCGCCATACAAAAACTGGATGCTCTGATCCTTGCCAATGACAAAATCATAAGGCAGTTTCTCGTTTGTGCGAAAGCGTTTGAAACTTTCGATCTCGGCCGCATTGTCCACCGGAAGTGAGTTGACGCTACCATAATACCGCGTTACGCCGAGAATTTCGAGGCCGTCGCCGGCAAAATCCTGCTGCCATTCTCTCAGCGACGGAAAAGCATCAAAACACGGCCCGCACCACGTGGCCCAAAAATCAAGCAGCACGACCTTGCCCCGCAACTCGGCAAATGTCCTCGCCTTACCCGGAAACCACTGATCGACAAGCGGCATTTCCGGTGCCGGCGCGCCAAGTAATGCGTAGTGCTTATCACGTTTTTTTAGCCGCATCAGCACATCCGACTGCTGGCCTTTGTCGACAAAATCCTTGCTCGCGGCGGCTATCGCCGATCTATACAGTTCCAGCCCCGCCGGCTTGCGGCCCGTCTCGATAAGGTATCTGATCTTTTGATCGACGGCGTAGTAATAAAAGCTGGGCGACGTTGTGCTCACGGCCAGGGCCCGCATATCGTCGAGCGCCGCCTCAGCCTTTTCACGCTCGCCGTTATCGCGGTAGGCTTCGTAAACCAGCATCCCGGCGTCGAGTATCTCGTCGAGCCCGCGGGCACGTGACGAGGCATCTTTAAGTAGGCTCTTTGACGCGGCATACCCGGCTTCGGCGTGCGGGGACATCCGGACAAAGTCCTTTTCCGCCTGATAGGCCTTGGCCAGCTCGCCCTCCATTCGTGCGCGTTCGGTCAGCTTTGTCGGCTCTTTTGAAACGTACTCGGTCAGCATCTTTTCCGCTTCATCAAGCTTTTTCTGCTTAGCCAGAACGACGACGACTATCGAGCGGGCAGTCTGCCGCCGAGCTGGATCGGCACTCTCCAAGACGATAAATATGCGAAGAGCGGCGGATGTGCCGTCGAGATTCTCTGCGATCCAATGCAGCATCCCAAGGTAGTAAAAGTCATCTCCGACGAGGTAAGTGTGTGCCCCAGCCAGCGCGGCATATTTTGCAGCAAGCTGCCGCTGCTCGCGCTTTGTCCTTTCAAGCAGCGTGTCGCTGTAACTGATCTTCTTTGCTGCGTATTCGTTAAATTTCGCTTTTGAATAGGCGTTGACCTCCTCAAACAGCTGTTTGACGGTTGGCACGGGTGCTGGCGGTGTTCCGGTTTGATCCGGTACGTCGGTCGCGACAACGCGCCCCGACTGTGCGGCTGCACCGCCCATCAAAATTAGGATCAAAAAGAATACAAAACCACGCATATCTTCTTAGATGCCCTTTCCGACGCCGCGGACCTTAAAACGATCAGGCCCGAAATCGGTAGAGTATTTAGACTCGACGCCATTTATCAGATGATCTGCCGCGATCTGTGCCGTCAACGGAGCCAGCAAAATGCCATTGCGATAATGCGCCGTCGCTATAAATAGATCGTCGATACCCGCGATTGCTCCCACGACGGGCAGGCCGTCAAAGGCACGCGGCCGCAGCCCTGACCAGTGCTCCGTGATCTCGAGGCCCGCTGTCGAAGGTGCGATCTCGCTCGCCATTGCACGCAAACTAACCGCCGCCGCGTCCGTTGCCGATTTATCAAAACCCGCATTTTCACTTGTCGATCCCGCCAAAATTCGTCCGTCTGCACGCGGCACGATGTAGCCCCGGCGGCTGTAGACCACGCGTTCAAACAAACGCTTTGCCGTCTTAAACGCGACGATCTGTCCGCGAACCGGCTCAATATTAACGGGCATTGCCGCATCGCCCAGCCTGATAAATGATGTCCACGCACCCGTCGCAAGCACCGTCTTATCGGCCATCAACACACCATCGGCGGTTTCGACACCGGTGACGCGGCCGCCCTCGACAATCAGTTTTTCGACCGTGGTATTTTCGCGGATCTCGATGCCGTTCAGATCGGCGTATCGTCTCAAGGCCGTCAGCAGTTTGCGGTTCTCGACCTGCCAATCATTTCGAAACAATAGAGCCCCACGCACGTCCGTCGATATGAATGGCTCGGCTTTTCGCGTCTCCTCCGCCGACAGGTGCTCGACCGGCAGCCCCGCTCTTCGTTGCCATTTCAACCTTTGATGCACTTCGCGGACGTCATCGTCAGTAAACGCAAGATAAAGCGTCCCGCTCCGGTCAAGCTCGATATCGACGCCGGTCTCTTGCAGCAAGTCCTCCGCAAGATCAGGATAAGACGCGCGCGATTCGACCGTCATGTCAAAGAATGTTCCGCCTTCGTCAGCCTCCGCTTGTGGGCCGAGCATACCCGCCGCTGCCCACGACGATTCCTCGCCGCAGATGCCTTTCTCGACCAGCACAATCCGCCGTACACCGCTTTTATGCAGCTCGCGGGCAATGCTCAGGCCGATCACTCCGCCGCCGACAATCAATACTTCTGATTCTTGGGAAACTGCCATAAAAGCTTTCTTTTACCCGTGAATCGTTGTAAATTCATAGGTAGGGTATATAAATTCTAGCAGACGAGGATAACAATCCAATGACCCAAGCTCTACTGAATAATAAAAAGTCAAAGAATCTGCTCGAAGCGGAACGCCTTGCGCGACTGCACGGTATAAAGCCGTTTTCGATGGCTGATGCGGTGCAGGATCCGACAATTACGGACGAAGAGCTTGAAGATTTTTTAAAATGGCGCCGCGAAGTTCGAGCTGCTGACGTGGAGGCTCAAAGAAATTGTCTGCCGTAATCGATACCAATGTTTTCTCGTTTTACTTTAAAGACGATTCTCGTTGGGAGCTCTACGTACCACATCTGGAAGGGCGTTTTCTTTTCTTGTCGTTTATGAGTCTTGCGGAACTGGAGCTTTGGTCACTTAGCGGGCGCTGGGGCACCCGGCGAAAATCTCGGCTCGCTAAATCGCTTCGCCGGTATGCGGTCCAATATTCGAGTCCTGAGATGTGCCGTTTGTGGGCGGAGACAATGGACAACGGGCGTAGAATCGGCAGGCCCGTTGGTATCGCGGATGCTTGGGTTGCAGCTACTGCCATGTTTCTTGACCTGCCTCTAATCACTCACAATGCATCTGATTTTCGCGGTATTCCAAATCTAGTTTTGATAACCGAAAACACACCTTAAATGAAACACACAATCACACTTATCCCCGGCGACGGCATTGGCCCTGAGATCGTGGCGGCGACGGTCCGCGTGATCGAGGCGACGGGCGTCCAAATCGAATGGGAAACTCAGATATTGGGTGCTCAGGCGCTTGAGAAATACGGCACTACGCTCCCGGATGCCTCGATCGAGGCGATGCGCCGCAACAAGGTCTCGCTCAAAGGGCCGATCATGACGCCGATCGGCAAAGGATTTACGTCCGTAAACGTCGGCCTACGCAAGGCGCTCGACCTCTATGCGAACGTACGTCCGGTCAAGGCTTTGCCAAACGTGCCGTGCCGTTATCCCGAACTGGATCTGGTCATCGTCCGCGAAAATACCGAGGATCTGTATGCGGGCCTCGAGCACATCGTCGTCCCCGGCGTGGTCGAGTCGCTCAAGATCATCACCGAAAAGGCCTCGACCCGGATCGCCAAATATGCTTTTGAATACGCCCGCGACAACGGCCGCAAAAAGGTGACCGCCGTCCATAAGGCCAACATCATGAAGCTCTCTGACGGCCTGTTTCTCGAATGTTTTTATGATCAGGCAAAGGATTTCCCGGAGATCGAGGCCGACGACAAGATCGTCGACAATTGCTGTATGCAGCTCGTCATGCGGCCCGAGCAGTTTGACATGCTGGTGATGGAAAATCTCTACGGCGACATCCTGTCGGACCTGTGCGCCGGTCTCATCGGCGGCCTCGGCCTTGCGCCGGGCGCGAATATCGGCGAGCTTGGAGCGGTGTTTGAGGCGGTCCACGGTTCCGCGCCCGACATCGCCGGACAGGGCATTGCAAATCCGACCGCCCTGATGCTCTCGGCGATCCAGATGCTCCGTTATCTCGGCGAGAGAGAGGCCGCTGACCGGTTTGAAACGGCGCTGTTTGATGTATTTAAGGAAGGGAAGTCGATCACAAAAGACCTCGGCGGCAACGCCAAAACGAACGAGTTTACCGGTGCGATCGAGGAAAAAATAACCTCGGGAATGACCGTCGCCGCATGAAAAACCTGCTCCTATTATTAGGCTGCAACCCTCGCCCGTCTCATTCGTTCTAATAGTGAGACGGTTTATACCGTTCGCAGAGGTTTTATGAAACAGCTTTTTCTGACAATTATTATGGCACTTGCGGTTGCAACCGTGGTTTCAGCGGCAAACCCCGACACGCTCACGGTGCGTGTCGATCAGCAGAAAACATTTACCACCGGCAAGATCGTGGTCAAATTCATTTCGGTTGTCGAAGATTCGCGTTGTCCCGAGGGCGTCGCCTGCATCTGGGCAGGAAATGCAAAGATCAAGATCTCGCTCAAAAAAGGCAAAAAGTCCGCTCGGGTATTTGACCTCAATTCGACGCTCAAACCCGAAATGATCCTGTTTGAGGGTTACGAGATCCGCCTCGTCGATCTGACCCCGCGCCCCGGCAATAAGCGAATTATGAGGCCCATCGGGCTGCCGTCGGCAACGCTCTCGATCGAAAAACACGTCAATTAAGCGTTAAGCCTGTTTGGTAAACGGATTGGTAAGTGCCATCAAAATAATAAGCAGGATAAAATACGGGATCAGGACCGCGGCCCCGGGATAGTCTTTAGCGACGCGTTGGCCAAAAAATAGGGCGGTGATCGATACGGCCCCGAGCGCCGATGCCCAGAAAATGACTGTCATCGAGCCGGCCACGAGGAAATAGACGATGCCGCCCAGGCTCAGGCCGCCGGCCGCAAGCTCCATGATCGTGATCTGTACGAGCATCACCGGCACCATGCCCCTCAGAAAGGTTTTTGAAAAATGACCCGTTAGCCACTCGATATTGCCTTTCCAATCGAGCACCTTATCGAGGCCGGACTGAATAAAGAGTATGCTCACGAGCAGGGCGCCGAGCAGGGCAGGCAAGTTTTTGATTAACTCGTCAAGGTGCATCGGGCGTTAGGAAACCTCGCCATGCGATTCGGCGTAGTGCCGAAGTGCCGTATTGAGCAAAACCTGCATATTTCCGCCCTGTGATCGATACCACTTAATGATGTCCTCGTCTGCGTTGAGTATCATCGAGACTTTTCCGTCCGGCAACCGCAGTTTTGCCTTCGCAAAAAAACTCTCATCAAGCACAGGAATATCTGATGTATTGATCTCCTCATCAGCCATCGTCCTCAGCCGTTCCCAGTTCGTCTTGGAGATATTTGAAGAATCTGTCACGCTCATATTTTATCGCCCGCCTGAAGGAAATAATTCGAATTATATCATTCTCCCGCACAGTATAGATCAAAAGAACAATCAGGTCACGAAGCAATCCAATCGCAATATACCGGGGCTCTCCGTAGTCGAAACGATCGTCCAATTCGATCAGAATAGGATTTTGGAAGACTTCCCATGCGTCAAAGAAATCTAACTCATGCTTGAAAATATTGACTTGATTCTTTGACTCGTCCCATTCATAGTTCATCCTTTTTTTGCCATCAACGCCTCGATCTCATCCGCATCTTTGGGCACGTTTGCGGTCAGGTTGAGGTTGCCGTCTTTCGTGACAACGACATCGTCCTCGATTCGGATTCCGATGCCGCGGTATTTCGCCGGTGCCGATTTGTCGTCAGGCGGTATATAGAGGCCCGGCTCGACGGTCAGCACCATTCCGGGGGCGAACGGACGCGAGTTTTTCGCTTGCTGGTCCAGAAAGTATCGGCCCGCGTCATGCACGTCGAGGCCGAGGTAATGACCGACACCGTGCATATAATATTTTAGATAGGCCTTTTTCTTTATTAGTTCCTTTGTCTTGCCTTTGAGCAGGCCGAGCTTTTTCATCCCCTCGGTCAGCAGTTCGATCGAGAGTTCCTGCCGTGCTTTCACCGTGTTGCCGGTCTTTGTATATTCGATGCACTGAAGCTGGACGTCGAGCACGACGTCATAAACCTCACGCTGCGGCTTGGTGTATTTGCCATTGACGGGAAAGGTGCGGGTGATGTCTGAGGCGTAACCCTCGTATTCCGCACCGGCATCGATCAGGATTAGGTCACCATCCTTGAGCGGCATATTGTTCTCGACGTAGTGCAGTATCGTCGCGTTATCGCCGCCGCCGATGATCGAGTTGTACGCGACGCCGCTCGCGCCTTTGTCCCGCATATAGGCCTCCATAAATGATTCGACCTGGCCCTCGTTCATGCCGGGTTTGACCTTTTTCATTGCGAGAACGTGGGCCTCGCCGGCGATGTCGGCTGCCCTCTGCATTAAGGCGATCTCTTTGTCGTTTTTGTGCAGACGCATTTCGCCGGTGATGATCGTCGGGTCTTTGATGGTATGCGGCGGATAAGCGGTCTTGAGCCGGCGCTGGCGCTGATTTGAAAGATAGCCAAGAATCTGTGCATCGAGAGCACTATCGACCGAAAACCGATAATAAAGCACATCGTGCCCGTCAAGCATTTTCGCCAGATCACCGGCAAATTTGTCGATCGAAAACGCGCGGTCGGCCTTGTAGTTTTTTTCGGCTCCTTCGACGCCCTGGCGACGGCCGTACCACGTCTCCATCAGCGGATCGCGCGGCCGCACATAGAGCGTGTAGGGCTTTTTCGCCGATGGGTCGATCACGGCGATGGCGTCAGGCTCCGGGAAACCCGTCAGATATAAAAAATCCGGGTCCTGATGAAACTTAAACTCGGTGTCGTAGCTGCGTGTTGCTTCGTGGGACGCTGGTATGATCGCGATCGAATTTGCATCCATCGCCTCGATAAACTTTTTTAATTGTGCTCGCATATCACAAAAGTGTAACGAGAAACCCGAAAATCGCAAAACGTCAGGACAATGCAAGTGCTCGGACGGCAAACCGTTCCGGTTAATAAGCTTAGGCCCGCCGCCGCCGCCGGTGGTTCTGACACGATGATTGCTGTTATAATTCACAAAAATTCTGCACAAAAAAAGGAGACATCACAATGAAACGAATATTCTGCCTGTCAGCTCTCATGCTGCTTATCTCTGCGGCGGCCTTTGCCGACATCGCCCGTCCTGATCCGACAAAAACGCCAAAGCCGGGTAAGGGCGTCAACACAACGATGACGATCCGCATGGACCGCGATGCCGCAGAGCCAAAACTCATCATCCCTAAATCGCAGATCAAGCAGCTCCGTGCCGAGCTCGAGCAGCTCGACAGCGACACGGACAATACCGCCGCGGTTTCGGCACCGGGACTGTCGCGGACGCAGACGATCGTCAGCGGCATGTTTCTGAGCCTCGCCGTCGTCTTTGGCGGCATGTGGTTCGTTCGCTCGGGCAAGGCGGCGACTAAAACGGGCAAGAGCCTCTTGATACTCGCCGTCATCGCGGGCATCGGGTCGGCGGCCACTCTCGTATACGCCAACGCCGGCCCGCCGCGCATCAACGTCATCACAAGCAAAATTTTTGACAAGGATTCGTTTCGATTCTACAGCTCGGTCAGCGGCAAGATCCGTGTCGAAACATCGAACGAGAGCGGCGTCGTGCTCGTCGTACCCGATCCGAAACCCGAATTGAACCCAAGCGGAGAGTAATAATGCGAAAGTGAAAAGCGAAGAGGGACGAGTGACCTGTAAAAAGTTTTCACCACGAGCGGTGCATTGCTATTTCACTTGACTCTACGCTTTTCACTCCGGCTATGCAGGAGATCAGAACAGCCAGATTTGAGCTAACCAGCGCACATTATTTTTTAATGGCGTTCGTCGCCTCGTGCGCTTGTGCTGCGGTGCTGATCGGAGCGGCACCGCTCGCGGCGTCGATCGCGACGATCTTTTTATTTGCGGGCATCCATAATTTTATGGAGTTTCGTTATTTCGCCGCCCGGATGCCGCTGCGTTGGGGACGGTCAAGGTTGTTTTATTCTGTGGGCATCGGAGGTGTGATCGTGCTGGCGGCCGCGTATCTCACGCTCTATTTTGCAAGCGGCAACTGGCTCTGGAGCCTCGATAGCTGGGCGATATTTGCCGCCGCGTGGAACTCGGCATTCGTCCTCTGGCTTGGGGCGCTGTTTTTTCTGCGCGGCAAGCAGCGTCCTAAAAGCGATTGGGCTTGGGCGTTTCCGGCCGCGTTTTTGCTAGCGGCGCTCGCGTGGATCGTGCCGCAATACTGGAGCCTTTCGCTCGTTTACATTCACCCTTTTGTGGCGATGTGGTTTCTTGAGCGCCAAATTCGCCGCACAAAGCCCGAATGGCTCAGGGCATATCACTACGCCCTCGCGTCGATCCCGGTTTTCCTTGTTGGGTTGTGGCTGGCATTTGCATCGCAGCCCAATTTATCAGAAGACACAAATCTCTTTTGGCGTATCACGCAGCACGCTGGCAGCCAGATATTGCCGGGCATTTCGAGCCACGTGCTGGTCGCAACGCATGTCTTTCTCGAATCGATCCACTACGCCGTGTGGATCGTGCTGATCCCGCTCATCGACCACCGTGCCGTGCCATGGCGTCTGCGTGAGATACCGCTTTTTGCCAACGCCAAAGGATTTCCAAAGCTCGTCGCCGCTGCACTTGTCGTGAGTTTGCTGATCGTCGCGGCTCTGTGGTGCGGGTTTGCCGTCGATTATACGACGACGCGGGACGTGTATTTTGCCTTTGCGATCGCCCACGTGCTGGCCGAATTTCCGTTTCTGATCAAGATGCTTTAGGAGTATTTTGCCGCAGATCAACGCGGATAACGCAGATAAGAAAAAGAAATAATTTATTCTGATCCACGTCATCTGCGTTATCTGCGGCTAAAATTTCTTATGTTTTTATTCGACGACGTCAATTTTGTCCAAACACAGAGCCTGCCCCTGAGCGAGCTGTGGGCATTTCTGCCTGTCGGCTATCTTTTTACGATCATGATCGAGACGCCCGTTCTGCTCGTCGGCCTGTCGCCAAAAGTTTCGCTCAGGCAAAAGCTCGCGTGCGGCGTTTGGCTGACGGCCTGTACATACCCGATCGTCATTCTAGTCCTGCCCGCGATCTTCTTTGGCCAGTCGCGAGTGTTATATCTTGCGGTCGCGGAGACCTTTGCGCCGGTCGCCGAATGCCTGCTGTTTTGGCTCGCGTTTCGCTCCAAAGGGTTACTGGAAACGGGTGATTGGATCAGGTGCATGATCGCTATCATCCTCGCCAACCTGGCGTCGTTTGGTGCCGGCGAGGTGCTAAATCGCTACGGATGGTTTGGGCTGTTCTAAACCGTTTGAATTCCGATGGAATTACGTATCACCGAGATCTTTCTTTCCATTCAAGGCGAGTCGTCGCATGCCGGACGGCCATGTTCGTTTGTGCGGCTGACGGGATGCCCGATGCGGTGCGTGTGGTGCGATAGCGAGTACACATTTACCGGCGGCGAGCGGCTGTCATTCGAAAATATTTTTGCCAAGCTCGACGAATTTGGGTGTAATCTCGTCGAGGTCACGGGCGGCGAGCCGCTTGCCCAGAATAATGTATTTCCTTTTATCACCGCGCTTTGCGACCGCGGGTACGATGTACTTGTCGAAACCGGCGGATTTATCTCGACCGAAGATGTGGATCCGCGGGCGAAGATCATCCTCGATGTAAAATGCCCGGCATCCGGCGAGGCCGAGCGAAATCACTGGCCCAATCTCAACCGTCTGCGGCCCGAGATGGACGAGGTGAAATTTGTCATCGCCGACTTGGCGGACTGGGAATTTGCCAAGGAAATTATCGAGAAATACGATCTTGTGACTCGCACAAAGGAGATTTTGATCTCGCCGATCCATGGCATCCACAATCTTGCTGAGATCGCCGAGGCAGTCTCAACCAGCGGCCTGAAAGTGCGTCTAAATTTGCAGATTCACAAATACATCTGGGGCGCCGACGCGCACGGAGTATGAGAAATTTCCCGCAGGGTTGGCTTTTTTTGCCCGCAAAGCCGCAGAGAGGCAGAGAAGATAGAAATTTAGAATACAATGACAACTATTCTGCAGATGCCAAATGGAAAGGTTTGGGAGGGAAATGTTTGCATCCCTACGCCTTCTTTTTTCTCTGCATCTTTGCGTCTTTGCGGGGGTGGCTTTTTTTGCTTGCAAAGCCGCAGAGAGGCAAAGAAGATAGAATTTTAGAATATAATGACAAAAATTTTGCAGATGCCAGATAGAAAGGTTTGGGAGGGAAATTTTTGCATCCCTACGCCTTCTTTTATCTCTGCATCTTTGCGTCTCTGCGGGGGTGGCTTTTTTTGCTTGCAAAGCCGCAGACACGCAGAGAAGATAGAAATTTAGAATACAATTGCCACTATTCTGCAGATACCAAATAGAAAGGTTTGGGATGGCAGTGTTTGCATCCCTACGCCTTCTATTTTCTCTGCATCTTTGCGTCTCTGCGGGGGTGGTTTTTTTGCCCGCAAAGCCGCAGAGAGGCAGAGAAGATAGAATTTTAGAATACAATTACAACTATTCTGCAGATACCAAATAGAAAGGTTTGGGAGGGAAATTTTTGCATCCCTACGCCTTCTATTTTCTCTGCATCTTTGCGTCTCTGCGGGGGTGGCTTTTTTTGCTTGCAAAGCCGCAGAGAGGCAAAGAAGATAGAATTTTAGAATACAATGACAAATATTCTGCAGATGCCAAATAGAAAGGTTTGGGAGGGAAATTTTGCATCCCTACGCCTTCTTTTTTCTCTGCATCCTTGCGTCTTTGCGGGAAAAATCTTTAGTCACTACGGGAAAAAAATCGGTATGCATGAAAATGAGATTTCCGGAATAATCGTTGACGCCGCATATAAGATTCACACCACTCTCGGCCCCGGGCTACTGGAATCGGTTTATGAGGTCGTCCTGGCGCACGAACTGGAAAGGAGGGGTTTACATGTGCGGTCACAGCAGCCGATGCCGGTTATTTACGAGGATGTCCGGCTCGAGATCGGCTTCAGGGCCGACATTGTTGTGGAAAACAAGGTCGTGATCGAGGTCAAATCGGTTGAGGTGATCGCTCCTGTGCATCCAAAACAACTACGAACCTACCTTCGCCTGATGGACTTGCAATTGGGGCTGCTGATCAATTTCAACGTGCCCTTGATCAAAGACGGAATACAACGCGTGGTCAACAATCTCCGCGAACCGGTATGAAACAGTTTATCTCTTGCTTGAATCTCTACCCGAGATCAACAACTCAGTCGTGTGCTCCGTTACGCTGCCGACCGGTTCGAATGGCCGGTCGTCAATGAGCTTATCCATCGATGGTGGGCCGGCGTCGTCTGTCGGCGAAAGGCGCGGATTTACGTTTTCGAATTTCAAAAACAATTTCGCGTAACTAAAAAAGAAAACGGATAGCAGAGCGAACAAGACAAACGCTCCAAACGATGACCAGATAAGGGCCTCAGGACCAAATAAGAGTAGTTTGTAATACCCCACAATTGAAAGGACCGCCCCGACCCCGATAGCCGCGGTCACGGCTGACGAACCCAGACCGAGCTTTTCAAAACGCTCCTTTCGTTTTCGGAGGACGGCATACTCGGCCGACGGGAGCTGCTCGGCGACGTTTTTTGAGATGGCGTCTAATTTCAGCCCGCACGAGCGGCAATAGTTTTGCTCGCTCCGGTTTTCGCCGCCGCAATTTGGACAAAACATATTCTCACCTCGCTTGTTGTATTATACGTATAAATCTTTGCTCCGTTCGATATTTCGGTGACATTGGGGACAGGCATGACAGAAACGGGACATCCGACAGCAATTTGCCTGGTTTAGAGTGCAAGCTTTAGCTTGTCTTGACGTAACGTAGAACAAGCTAAAGCTTGCACTCTGAACCTTTTTTATGAACAGCGAATCGATTGTTTTAATCTCCGGTGGAATGGACAGCTGCGTCACGGCGGCGCTCGGTCGATCCGAGAACGACAAGCTGGCCTTTCTCCACATCTCTTACGGCCAGCGGACCGAAACGCGGGAGCGGCAGGCTTTCAACGACATCGCCGATCATTACGGCGTTGAAAGGCGGTTGGATATATCGATCGACCACCTTGCCAAGATCGGCGGCTCGTCGCTGACGGATAAAAATATCGCTGTGACGGATGCTGACCTTACGTCCAAAGAAATCCCGGCCACTTACGTCCCGTTTCGCAATGCAAATATGCTCGCGATAGCGGTGAGCTGGGCTGAGGTCATCGGTGCAAACTCGATCTATATCGGCGCCGTTGAGGAGGATTCGAGCGGTTATCCTGACTGTAGGCCCGAGTTTTTTGCGGCCTTTCAGCATATAATAGACAAGGGCACAAAGCCCGACACCCATATCGAGATCCGCACGCCGATCATCGATCTTTCAAAAGCGGAGATCGTGAAAAAGGGCATTGAACTCAAAGCTCCTCTGCACCTCACATGGTCGTGCTACCGCAGCGAGCAACTTGCGTGCGGGACGTGCGATTCGTGTGCGTTGCGGCTGCGGGGTTTTGAGCAGGCTGGCGTTCGCGATCCGATCGAGTATAATTTTTGAAAAACTTTAGGAGAAATAAATGAAACTAAGATCGTTGTTGTTTGCAGCTTTGGCTATTTCTTGTTTTGCGTTTTCAATTTGTGCCCAAAAAGCCGCCAGCGTAAAGTTTACGTCCGTTTATACGAGTCTGGCTACGACGTGCAGGTCTTACGACGGATCCAATGGCTCCGACGGCTACTCGATCTGCAAAGGCCCGTCGCGCTATCAGGTGCGTATTTATTATTCGGCTACAACGACGCAGTTCGCTGCCGAGCGAAAGGGCAAAGATGATAATTTTCCGATTGCGACCGCCGGGATCGGCTTTAATTGGAATAAGACCAAGCTCGAATGGCGGCTCGCTAACGGAAAGCCCTTTGCCGTGATCATTCGAATTCCTAAGTATGCCGAACCTGCTGGCGACGGCGACTACGGCTTTAGCAAGGTAATCGGCTCAGAGCTCGTCGTCGCCGGGTTGTTTGGCTTCGAAGACCTCAAAACCTCGATTGACGCTAAGACGCCAAAGGCTAATGATCTCGCCCGCGAAGCAGCCGATGCCGAGTATCTCTCAAAACGCTGAGATCGCGATCCGCTTTAAGATCATCCAGACCACCGAAGCCGACAAAAGGTATTTTTACAACGATTGACCGCTCGTTAAGCATCATGATGCTTTTTCGTTGACATCAATACATCATCAAGTATTATAGAAATATGAGAACAACCATAACTCTTGATGACGACGTAGTAACGACGGTGAAAGACGAAATGAAAAAGGGCGATGGAAAGACTTTCAAGGAGGCCGTGAACGGGCTGATTCGATTGGGCCGCTATCACAAGGCTGAAATTGAAAAGACCCCCAGGAAGCCATTTAAGGTTAGGGCAAAAAAGATGGGCGTGTTCCCACACCTTAATTACGACAAGACGAGTGATCTGCTTGCGATGATAGATGACCAGGAATTTTTGCGTAAATCAGATAGAGATAACGAAAAGAAGGGATATTTCCCGATTTAAACCTTTTGATCTATGCACACAATGTTGACGCAGCTCACCACGAACGAGCTATAGAATGGCTGGAGTCAGTGCTGAATGGTGACGAGAAAGTTTGCTTTTGTTGGCATACGATCCTGGGATTTATAAGGATAACGACCACACCTTCGATGTTTCTGCGGCCTTACACTAACTCCGCGGCGATCTCGATCGCGAATGAACTAATGGGCAGCCAGAATGCGATCATGTTGTCCCCGGGTGAGAGACACTTTTCGATATTCACCAAGCTTGTAAGTGAAACCGGTTTTAGCGGCCCCAAAATATCAGACGTTCATCTGGCTGCTCTCGCCATGGAACATGCTGTGACGTTCGCGTCCAGTGACAGAGACTTTCGTTATTTCGAAGGCCTCAAACTTATTGATCCTCTTGCGGCTAATAAATTGACGGATGTATAACCTCTCCATGCTTTTGATTTAGCTGCTAATTACACAAATATTTTATTCTTCTCCTATTAGTGGTATTCGTGACTAAATAGTGCCTAATCTTTCACGGCTGATATTCAACTTTTTCAGGTCTCCCAATGCCGCAAACGCGATCGTCTCGGTGCGGAAAAATTCCTGGGCGATTTTATGACAATCTTGCGTCGTCACGGCATCGACCGCTGCGAGGGTTTCCTCGACAGAGATCTGCCGGCCGTGGGTCATTTCGGATTGGGCCAGCGTGGCGGCCCGGGCGGCCGAATCTTCGAGGCTGAGCAGGATCGAGGCCTGCGATTGCTGTTTTGCCAGTTTGAGTTCGTCCGAGGTTACGCCGTCACGGACGATGGCGCGCATCTCAGCGATCGAGAGGTCGACGACCTCCTCCACCTGCTCCGGCGACGTGCCCGCAAAGATCGAAAAGAGCCCGCAATCCTGATACGAAATTGACGATGCACCGACGCTGTAGGCCAGACCGCGCTGCTCACGCACCTTTTGCCAGAGGCGGCTCGACGTGCCGCCGCCGATGATATTTGCCAGCAGATCGGCCGCATAACGGCGTTTGTCCGTCGCCGAAACCAGCGGCGTCGCGATAACGAGATGGGCCTGTTCGAGATTTGTGTTTTGCTTGATGAGAATAGGAGCCGCCATTTCCGGCGATTTGAGTTCAATCGTTTTGAGTGCAAGCTTTAGCTTGTCCTCTTTCGGCCTTGACAGGCTAAAGCCTGCACTCTCAACGAGATCGAGCATCTGTTCGTGCGTAATATTCCCCGCCGCTGAGATAACAAGATTTGACGCATTAAAAACTTCGCTGTGATATTTTCGCGTGATCTCAGCGGTAAAGCTCTTTACGGTCTTTGGCGTGCCGGCGATCGACATGCCGAGCGGATGCGCCGGAAAAAAGGCCTCGCTAAATATCTCGCCCAAGAGCTCCTCCGGCGAATCCTCGATCATCTTCATTTCCTCGATGATGACCTTTTGCTCGGCTTTTAGATCGGCGTTGTCGAAACGCGGATCGACCAGCATATCGGCGATCAGGTCAAAGGCCTTTGCCGCCTGATCGTCGATCACCTTGATCGCAAATCCCGTCTCTTCATGCGTCGTAAAAGCGTCAAGGTTGCCGCCGAGCCGGTCCTGCTCGATGGCGATGTCGAGCGCCGAGCGCCGGGCTGTGCCCTTAAAAACGGTGTGCTCGATAAAGTGCGAGATGCCGTTGAGTTCGTCGGGCTCATGCCGGGAACCTCGTCGGAAAAAGAATCCGAGTGTCGCAGATCGCACGCCCGCCATTCGGTCCGTAAGTATCGTCAGGCCGCTGTCGAGCCGCGTTTCTTGTATGTCTTCCTTCATCAGCAAATCATAAAGACTATCACGGCAAAGGCAGAAACACGACCGGTAGGGAGTGTGTCCGCAACGTAAGAATTTTTGCCGCAGATAAACGCAGATAACGCGGATAAGAAATGATTTCTTACTTCTTTATCCCTATCTGCGTCATCTGCGTAAATCTGCGGCAAAAACTCCTACTGACTTATAGCATTGAACAACAGCGGGAATGTAGCCAAGCTTTGCCCGCGGTATTGCGGGCGAAAGCCGAAAAGGATGATCTTGCCCTTGCCCATCTTAACCTCGACGAGTGCCGCCTTACCGGCGATCTTTTCCGCACCGAGTGCCCAACCGGAGAGGAGGATCTTGGACGGGTCGGACGGGTAGCGGGCGATGATGGCTGCGGTTAGAGTGCGCGATTCATCGCGTTCTGACGGGCTTAAGCCCGCACTCTGAACAATTTCAAACGCCGGGCCGCCCTCGAACCATGCTATTGATTCGCGCGGCATGCCTTTGGCGATCGGGTTTGTCAGATCAAGCTCGGTGCGGAGGATCGAGCCGGGGATGTAGAAATCCTTGCGGGCGAGGCCCTTTGTTACGTCTTTGATCGGCAGGTTAAATTGCTCGATGGCAAAATCGGACGAGCGGTTTAGAAACACAAGCGTCCCGCCGGCCTGGACAAATTTCTTGAGGTTCTCAACGCCTTCCTTACCAACGCCGCCCGTATATTCATCCGGCATCGCGCCTTTTGCATAGCCGTTGAGGATCTGGTTAGGCGATTGGTCGGGGAAGATGATCGTTTGGGTACCGTCCAATAATTTTATGGAAGAAAGCTTTGCGTTAACTATCGTTTGAAATTTTGAACAGTATTGGCGTTGGTCGAAAACCCAGCGAGTCCAGCCTTCATCGATAGCAGGAACAAAAGATTTATAGATATAGACTTGGGTTCCGTCAACACCACATCCATAAGCTCCAGCAAAATTTCCCGATTTTTTGTAAACATACGGAGCTTGAACGGGTTTTGCCTCAACATCCATTAATAATGTCAAGGTGTGAGCCGTAACATCGTAGGGAGGAATCGGATTTCCATCTCTGTCTTTTAGATTTGGGTACTCCTGTTTTTCCAATAGCGATTTGGCAAATAATCCGTATGGCTGACTCAAGGGAATAAAATAACCCTTCGTCGTATAGATTGATTTCACACCTCCTCTTTCCAAAATACTTTTTAGGGAACCTGAGATGTCATGTTCTTTGTCTTCAAGTAAATATCCATCAATTTCGCCTTTCGCCCTCGGCCGCACGGCTTCTTTCCCGATCTCATAAAATCTCGACAACCATTTTTCGCGGTCGTTGGCGGCGTTGTTCAATAAACTAAACGCGGCGGTGGTCATGTAGTTGGTGATGTCGCGGATGTGCCATTCGCCGCCGTGCCAGACGGGGCCGAAGTTGGCTGATTCTTTGCGGGCGTCGTAGCCTTCGCCGCCGCGTATGTCTTCCCACTTGACTGTTATCGGCGTGGCGAGTTTGCATGAGGCGGTCTCGCTCAAAATTCGCACGCCGCCGTGGTAATGCGAATAGGCTCGTGCAGGTGTCCACGCGTCGTAGGTCGAGTTGGTTGTTATACCCTGAAAGCCTTGCTTGCGAAGATCGGCGGCCATCGCGTTGCCGAGTTCGGTGTAGCCCTCGACGATCTGTTTTGGGACGTTTGGCTCGACGGGCTGCATATACGGCGGCAGGAAGAGCCGCGAGCCGTTCGCACCCTGTTGGTGGATGTCGTGGACGATCTGCGGGTGCCAGACGTTGTGAATTTTATCGACCGTGAGCTGCGTCTCGACCTGCGTAAAGGCGTACCAGTCTCGGTTGTCGTCGTGGCCGACGTATTTGTGATAAAGCTCAGGCGGCTCAGTGCCTTCGAATTTGGTGCCGAGCGTTTTGTCGTACCAGTTCTTGACGATGTCGACGCCGTCGGGGTTGAGGGCAGGCACGAGCAGGATGATCGTGTTGTCGAGGATCTTTTTAGTTTCGGCGTCGTTCGCTCCCGCAAGCCGCTGGGCAATGAGCATTGACGAGAGATACGACCCGACCTCAGTCGAATGTACGCCGCAGGTGATGAGGACGATGGTTTTGCCTTGCTTTATGAGGGCTTTCGCGGCCGCGTCATTAGACTTTATCTTTCGCGGATCGGCGAGCTTGGCATTGATCAGCTCATATTTTTTGATCTGCCTGAGGTTTTCCGGGCTGCTGATCGTCGCGTAAACAAAAGGCGCTCCCATCGTCGTCTTGCCGATCTCCTGGAACATTACGCGGTCGGATGCTTTGTCCAGCTTCTGAAAATAGTCGACGACCTGCGCCCAGCTTGCCAGCGTGCGGTCATCACCCGGCGTCCACCCAAGCACGTCCTTTGGCGCGGGAACCGTTTGCGCCGCGACGGTGATCGCCGTGACAAGAATTAAACCGCAGAGACGCAGAGACGCGGAGAGTCTTGGAGATAGGATTATTCGCATTTGAGTTGATACCTCGATATTTTTGATGAGACAAATTTATCACAGCAATAGAAAATCCCCTTCCTCTTTCGTGCTTTTCTCTGCGTCTCGGCGTCTCTGCGGTTAATTCGCCCCTAAATCACTTGCTTGAAAACCAAATGCGATGTAAATTAACGCTAACTTAACTTTCCCCAAGTTTTATGCCCATGCTTTTGCGCGGGGCGCTGACACCGGTCTTCAGGAGACTCGATCTAACATGAAAAATCCGTTTCTCGAAAATTTCCGTCCGTATATTCCCGATTCGACCACCTTGCGCGAGCTTACGCCGCTACCGCTCGTCGTTGGTACCTTACTCGGTATTATTTTTGGTGCTTCGTCGCTCTATCTCGTGCTAAAAACGGGGCTTACCGTTTCGGCGTCGATCCCGGTCGCGGTTATCGCGATCACGGTTTTCCGGCTGTTGTCAAAGCTCGGAATGAGGGACGCAACTATCCTTGAGGCCAATGTGATGCAGACCGCGGGCTCGGCGGGCGAATCGATCGCCTTCGGCCTCGGCGTGACGATGCCGGCGATCATGATCCTCGGGTTTGATCTCGATATTACGCGTGTAATGCTGGTTGCCGTCTTGGGCGGTTTGCTGGGAATTTTGATGATGATCCCGCTTCGCCGGGCGTTGATTCGCGACCAGCACGGGTATCTGAAATATCCTGAGGGCACGGCCTGCGCCGAGGTTTTAAAGGCCGGTGCGTCTAAGGAATCGCGTGACGCTTCGATCGAGGCGGGCGTCGAGGGTAATGACAATGCGGCGATCCAGGGCGGCAAGATCATCTCGATCGGGTTTGCCATCGGGTTTTTATTCAACTCCCTGATGAAGGTGCTTTTCTTCTGGAAGGAATCGCCGGGATACGATTTTACAAAATCCGGCTTTAACGGCGGCTCGATCAACTCCGATAATGACCCGACCTTGCTCGGCGTCGGCTATATTATCGGCCCGCGGATCGCCGGTCTTATGATGGGCGGCGGCGTGCTGTCGTATCTCGTTCTGATCCCGATAATCAAGTTTTTCGGTGCATCGGCAATGTCACCGGTCGCACCCGAGATCACCAAGACGATCGCCGATATGTCGCCCAATAATGTCCGCAGCGCCTACGTTCTCTACATCGGCGCGGGTGCGGTCGCGATGGCCGGTATGATCTCACTGGCCCGCAGCCTGCCGACGATCTGGAACGGCCTGAAAGGCGGCCTGGCGGATCTTCGCGGCGGCTCGGGAAATGAGGGCAGCAGTTTGCCGCGAACCGATCAGGACATTTCGATCAAGTGGGTGGCGATCGGCGTCATCGGTCTCGTAGCCGCGATCATGCTCTTTCCGCAGCTCGGGCTGAGCGTTTTTGTCAGTCCGTTTGTATCATTTTTTGGTGCGATCCTGATCATCGTTCTCGGATTTTTGTTTGTTACGGTTTCATCGCGTTTGACGGGTGAGGTTGGTTCGTCGTCGAACCCGATCTCAGGTATGACGGTCGCAACGCTGCTTATCACCTGCCTCGTCTTTCTCGGGCTTGGCTGGACGGCTGCCGATCCATACTTTGTCACGGCCCTCTCGATCGGCGGTATCGTATGTATCGCGGCATCCAATGGCGGCACCACCTCTCAGGACCTGAAAACGGGCTTCTGGGTCGGCAGTACGCCGTGGCGGCAGCAGCTCGCGATACTCGTCGGAGCCCTTGCTTCGGCGTTGGTGTTGGGCTCGCTGCTCATCATGCTGAACAATAACGAGACCTATTTTCAAAAGATCGACGCAGCAAATCCCGTCGCTGCAGCCACGATCACCGAAGACAAGCTGTTCAAACAGAATGGCCAGTTCCAATCGGAAAGGGTCACCAACGGCAAATACAAGGATACCGACACCACGACGTATCGCGTTTGGCAAAACACTGAGCCAAAGGACGGACAGGTCGGCAAATATCTGATCGACCAGAGCGGCAAGCCCGCCTATTTTGTCGATCCGGGTATCAACGGCATCATCAAAAAGGACGAGGACGGCAATGACCTGACCCGTTACGATGCGCCAAAAGCGACCCTGATGAGCTATATCATCAAGGGCGTTTTGGGTCAGAATCTGCCTTGGGGACTGGTCATCCTTGGTGCGATGATCGCCGTCGTGCTCGAGCTCGCGGGTGTGCCTTCGCTAGCATTTGCAGTCGGTATTTATCTGCCGATATCGACCTCGGCACCTATTTTCCTCGGCGGCATAGTCAGATATCTGGTCGATATCTATCTCAAACGCAAGCTCGCCGCGAGTAACCTGACCGAGGACGAGATCGTCGCCGAAACTGATAAATCAAACGGCGTTTTGCTTGCCTCGGGCTACATCGCGGGCGGTGCCATCGCCGGTATTCTGATCGCCCTCTTTGCTGTCCAACCGACGCTTAAAGGAATTCAGGATGCGGCTGAGCATTGGTCAAAGGGCGGCAATCCGTTCTTCGAGGGCGGCTATTCTGATCTGCTTGGGATCATGCCTTTTCTCGTGTTGATGATCATTCTCTACTTCGTCGGCCGCGAGTGGCTGCTCAAGGGCAAGACAGGCTGAATAAAATGAGACGACGGTAAAATTTTGTTTTACAATGTCAGACGGCACGCTATACTAATATTTGGCGTGCCGTTTTTTTCTACCATCAAGGTTCCTACTTTTTTCAGGTTGGTTCGAGCATTTTCCTCATGAAAGTTTTGCTGTCCTCCGGCGTTAAACCCCTCTATTTTTCACGGTTGATCTGTGTGCTTATATTCGTCGGCCTGACTGGGGGTTGCTCGGTCGCCGCAACCAAAAACATCGCGGCCGCTAAGCCAGTCGCGGTAAACTCGGCGGACGAAAGTGCGGCCCCCAAAGGTGCGACCATCGCGATCGACGCTGGCGGCCCCGCAGATACGGTGCGTGCGTTTTACAAACTGCTGCGTGAAAAGAAGTTTCGCGAGGCGATGTTTCTCACCAACCTCCGCCCTGCGGTCGAGGGCCTGACCGACACCGAGCTCAAGGATTTTTCGCTTGATTTTGAGGCCATCGCCGGCCAGGTGCCGGCCGAGATCGAGATCAATGGCGAAATAACGTCTGGCGACAATGCGACCGTCACCGCCAATTTGCCAAATGCCGATGGCGATAAAAACGAGATCCAGACCATCAAGCTGCGGCGCGAAAACGGCGTCTGGGTGATAATGACCGCCGACGATGAATCGGCGAAAAAGATCAAGGCCGACGGCAAAAATTACTTTTACAACCTGCGGATCGAGACCCACGAGGAAGAGGCCCGTAAGATGCTCGAACGCATCTCAAAGGCCGAGCTTGCCCATTCGCTCCAAAATGGCGGAGTCTGCGCCGAAATGCAGACACTAATCGCCGCCGGGCTGCTGCCCGACGACATCCGCACGAGCCAGTCGACCGGATATAATTTTGAGCTTACCGTGACGACCGATAAAAAACATTATTTTGCGACCGCGACGCCCGCCGAATACGCCAAGAGCGGTAAGCTCTCGTTTCTGTTAAGTCTTGATAATAAAGGGCTTTCGCATGTAACGAGCAAAGACACGGGAGGTAAAATTTTAACCAAGTAACAAATTTGTTAATAACTGTAAAATAACTGTTGATTTTTTTTATAAAAGGGTATATACCTACAGTCCCGTCGGATTTTTTTAAGGAAAAAGCAGATGATACGTGAGCTGATAACCAGATTTCAACGCTCCATGTCCGAGCGCATCATCCCGTCCAGGCGGGAACATACCGCCCCCATCAAGGTGTGGTTTGACGCCGATATGAATACCGAGCGGTCACGCGAAGCGGCCCGCGCCGCCTGCGTCATCGGCGAGACGGTTGATATCAGCCGCACGGGCATCGCATTCTTGGTGCCGGCGATCCGCGTCAAGGACAAATATCTCGCGGGCCACGAGCGAAAGCTCAATGTCGAGATCGACCTCCCGACCGGCAAGATCTTTATGCGTGTGATGGGCCGCCGGTATGAAAAGGTGGGGCAGCACATCTCGACCGAGCGATTCCTCGTCGGTGCTCACATTCTCGAGCTATACGGCGCCGACCGCGAAAATTATGAGACCTTTTTGCGAGAGGGTGCCAACAAACCAAAAACCGCCGCCGCAAAAATGGAACTCGGTATCGACTAGATTCGCGGGGCCATCGTAGATCAGATATAGAGTGTAGGGAGCCTCATCCTTACGCTTTTTTTGTTATTCTGCACCGTAAGCTTTATGAACGACAAAATAGGCATCGGCGTGATCGGAACCGGATTTGCCCGCAAGGTGCAGATACCGGCATTTTTAGAATGTGAGGGCGTGGCGATCGCATCGGTCGCAAGCGGCAGCATAGAAAATGCGCGGGCCACAGCTGAGGAATCGGGTGCCGGGCATTTTACCGCCGATTGGCGCGAGACCGTCGCGCATGCTGATGTCGATCTCGTCTGTATCACGACGCCGCCAAATCTGCATCGCGAGATGACGCTGTTTGCCCTCGAGCACGGCAAGCACATCCTCTGCGAAAAGCCGATGGCGATGAACGTGGCCGAGGCCGACGAGATGACCGCGGCCGCGGCCGGAAAACCGCTGCTCGCCCTCATCGATCACGAACTGCGTTTCCAGCCGGGCCGCCGTCTCGCATACAAAATGCTCCGTGACGGTGCAATAGGTACGATCCGCCATGTCAAATGTATCTTTCAGGCACCGCACCGCGGCGACCCTAGTATCCCCTGGAACTGGTGGTCGGACGCTGCGGCGGGCGGCGGAGCATTAGGCGCGATCAATTCGCACATTATCGATTCGCTCAACTGGTTTCTCGCGAGCGAAATTTCAAGCGTGTCGTGCCAACTGCAAACTCATGTAAAGGAGCGGCGCGATTCGGCTAACGAGATGCGGCCCGTCACAAGCGATGACGAAGCAAATATGCTGCTGCGGTTTGCCGATGGTGATCTGACGGCCGATGCGACGGGCCTCGTTTCGGTCTCGATGAGCGAAACGCCAAAGTATCAGAATACAATGGAGTTTTACGGTACGCTCGGCTCGATCCGCGTCGAGCATCGCGGCGAAGTTTTTACGGCCAGGCTTGGTGAAAGCGATTGGACACCCGTCGCGGCCGATCTTGGCATAATCCTGCCCGGCGTGCCGGACACCGGATTTGCACGCGGATTTATGTCGTTCGCAGCCGTCATTATCGATGCGATAAGAACGGGGCAAAATCACATCGACCACGCCGCGGCCTTTGCCGACGGCCTCAAAGTGCAAAAGGTCCTCGATGCCGCCCGCCGGTCGGATAAAGAGGGCCGAGCCTGCACTCCGAACCAAAGAAGATGACGGAGAGGGTGGCGGCGACTGAGGGAATTCCTGTTTAGAGTGCAAGCTTTAGCTTGTATTGTACGAGCTTTAGTTTGTATTGTTCGAGCATCAAGAGACAAGCTAAAGATTGCACTCTGAACCAAAGAAGATTTAAAGAGTCACCCTGAATGAAGAAGATAGCCAAAATTCTGCTCTCAATTCTCGCCCTTTTGGTCGCCGGATTTCTGATCTTCTTTTTCTTTTTTGCGGCGTCCTTTACCGAGAGCAGTCTCAATCCGGTAATAAAGCGCCCGCCGTATGAGGTCAGCGAGCGGGCTGAAAAGCTGCATTCGGGGCTCTTTGTCGCCGACCTGCACGCCGACGCTCTGCTGTGGGGCCGCGACCTCAATGTCGATTCGCCCATCGCCCAGGTCGATGTGCCAAAATTGCTGCGAGGCAACGTCGCGCTCCAGGCATTTACCGTCGTTACCAAATCGCCGCGCGGCCTCAATATCGAAAATAACAGCGGCCAGACGGACAATATCTTTTGGCTCGTGCTCGCCCAGCGTCAGCCGCTCGAAAATCTCTTTAGCCTTACAAAACGTGCCCTCTGGCAGGCGAAAAATCTCCACGAATACGCCGCCGCATCCAATGGCAAGCTCGTCGTGATCGAGAATAAACGTGACCTCGCCGCATTTGTGACACGCCGCAAAACTGAGAAGGTCGTCGGCGGCTGGCTCGGCATCGAGGGTGCCCATGCGCTCGATGGCGACGTCGGCAATGTCGATGTGCTGTATGACGCGGGTTTTAGGATGATGTCGCCCTCGCATTTTTTTGATAACGACATCGGCGGTTCGGCCCACGGCGTCGAGAAATATGGCCTGACGGATAAGGGCAGAGAGATGATCCGCCGGATGGAGTCGAAAAAGATGCTGGTCGATGTCGCCCACGCTTCATCGAAAACCATCGACGATGTGCTTGCGATGGCGACGCGGCCCGTCGTGGTTTCGCACACCGGCGTCAAAGGCACGTGCGACAATAACCGCAATCTGTCGGACGACCAGCTTAGACGCATTGCCGCGACGGGGGGCGTAGTCGGCATCGGATTTTGGGAAACGGCCGTCTGCGGTACGGACGCGGCGAGCATCGCCAAGGCGATCCGCTACACGGCTGATCTGATCGGCGTCGAACACGTCGGCCTCGGCTCTGATTTTGACGGTTCGGTCAAATCTCCGTTTGATACCGGCGGTGAGGCTCTGATCACCCAGGCCCTCATTGATCAGGGCTTTTCCGACGAAGAGATCGCCCGTATCATGGGCGGCAACGTCCTCGACCTCCTTTCAAAAAATCTACCCGATTGACTACTATTTGCTTCCGTTTTTGACCAAAGTAGGTCTATAATAGAAAAGTTTTTCCAAATACATCGGATTTATCGGCCGTTTGCCGCGAATCGCCAGGAGACTTTTTGAACGTTTCGTCCATTACGTCCATAGGACTGAAAGCCACGGGAACTCTTATCCTTGTGCTCTTTGTTGCCTCGCAGGCTTGTGCACAAAAGTACAAATGCCTCCCGCCGGAGGTGTCAGAGGAAACCGTTATGAGCGTTTTGACCCTCAAATCCGCCAACGGGACCTTAACTACAAAAACCGTTACCGTAAAGCAAACCCTTGCAAAAATGAAGGCAAAATGCCGGCACGGCAAAATCGTCGACCGCCGCGGGCGCCAGATCCGTTTCTATTACCTGCGGGGCTGCTGGGGCAATCCGCCTGAGGACTACCAGGAAATTTTGGAGAACCAAAGAAAGGAGATCGCCGATCTCAAGAAAAAATTCACCGTTATCGAGATACCATGCAATCCTAACCCCTTACTGCCGCCCGCAGCTATGCGCCCGTAGGGCAAAAAGTGCGGGAGACGCTTTTAGACATTCAGGAGACTACCATGAAAAAATCAATTAAATCTTTCGTCGCTGCTAACAGCAAAATTCTTGCGCTGCTCGGCATCGTTTTGTGCGTCGCCGTTTTAGGTTTCGCCGGCCTGACAAATAGCACCCGCATCGCCCAGTTTTTTACCGGCGAGGGCGGTGGCCGCACATCAATGAGCGAGACCGACGGAGAAGCCGCGGATGACCTCGAGGGGGCCATGCTATATGAATTTAATATGACCAAGGACCCGGCCACCGGAAAGATCCCTGCCGGTATACGCGAGGCTGAGCTCGCCCAGGCGAATTCACTTGGCCGCGAGAGCAAAAGGCCGAATGCCCCACAGTTAGGTGCGTACACCTATGTCGGCCCCAATAATCTCGGCGGGCGTACACGCTCCATCGCCTACGATGTCAGATTTAACGGCGGTGCTAATCAGGTCATTCTTGCCGGCGGCATCAGCGGCGGCCTTTTCAAATCGACAGATAACGGAGCAACATGGGTGAGAAAAAGCCCGACCGGCGACGTGTTTAGCGTCACCACCATCGCACAGGACCCGCGGGCCGGATTTCAGGATACTTGGTATTACGCCGGCGGTGAGGCAAGTGGAAACAGTACGAGTGCTACCGGAGCGGGATATCGGGGTAAGGGTATTTTCAAATCGACGGACAATGGCGAAACCTGGACTTTTTTGCCGAACTCAAACACCGGTACCTTGGAAGTCTTTGACGATCGTGGAGATTATATCTCTAAGCTAGTGGTTGATCCGACAAATGGCAATGTGTTCGCAGGAGTCGTGGCGGGTATTTTGAGGTCCACCGATGGGGGGTTGACTTGGGACTTGCCTCTGTCCGGTGGATTTAGTTTCGCTTCACAGTTCGCTGACATCGTTGTAACCAGTACGGGACGATTTTATGCCGGATTTGCCGGCTCTAACTCGGTCGGCGCGGATGGTGTATTTACCTCGACAACCGGGGCGCCGGGTTCGTGGGCACGGATCGCCGGGCCGGGCGGAACTCCGACAGGATGGAGCGCAAATGGCGCTTATGGCAGGCTCGTGCTCGCCGTTGCCCCTAGCAACGAGACAATTGTCTACGCACTTTACTATAACAATACAACCTCCGCCTGTGGCGCCCCCGCTCCCGAAGCCAAACTTTTCAGAGTAGATATGACCAACCCGGCCGCTCCGGTTTGGGTTGACCGCAGCGCCAATCTGCCGGATGAGCCAGGCTGCCTTTCCGGTAATGACCCCTTCGCGGTTCAAGGTGGTTATGATCTGGTGATGGCAGTTAAACCCGACGACGCAAATACAGTTTTTATCGGCGGTACGAATAGTTACCGCTCGACAGACGGGTTTGCTACGACGGGGAATACGGCGAGAATTGGGGGTTACGGCAGCCCGGCTTCTTATGCACTGTATGCAAATTCCCACCCGGATGTGCATGCATTTGCTTTTCAACCCGGCACGCCGGCAACCATGCTTTGCGGCAATGACGGCGGCATCCAGCGGACAACCGACGATCTCGCAGCGACCGTTGCATGGACCCAGATCAACACCGGGTACAGGACGTACCAATACTATTATGCCGTCATTGACCCCCGTACGGGTAACAGCAAGGTATTAGGCGGAGCGCAGGATAACGGCTCAACCAGGAACATCGGCGGAGCGGGCAGCTCATTTGAATCCGTCTTCGGCGGTGATGGCGTGGCGGTCGGCCTGTCGAATCTGATCGGCGGTATTCAATATGAATATGTTGGCTCGCAAAACGGCAATATCGTAAGGCGGGATTCTACCGATGGGCCGGGTTTTGGCACCGGCATCAAACCTAACGGAGCGGGCAGCGGGCTGTTTGTGACCCTTTTCAAACTTGATCCGGATAATTCGGATACTCTGTATTACGCCAATGGCGCGAGTCTGTATCGTACAGTATCGGCCTCAACCGTCGATGCCAACACATGGACGAATATGACCGGTATCGCGGGCGCTGTCGGCGGTGCCAGCATTTCAGCCATCGGGCTTTCGAGAGGAGCCTATAACGCCGCCACATCAAGCCTGTTCTTTGGCACCTCGGATGGCAGAGTGTTCCGTCTGGACGACCCCACGGGTGTGGGCGCTGGCACGGCACCGGTTAATATTACGGGCGCCGGATTCCCGGCAGGAGCGTACGTCAGCAGTATCTCTGCCAACCCGACCAATGACGATACCGTTTTGGTCACGTTTTCAAATTATGCTGTGACCAGCGTCTTCTGGACGGGCAATGCAAATGCTGCAACACCTACATGGACGGCTGTCGAGGGCACTCTAACACTTCCCTCGTACCGGAGCTCGGCGATAATTGATAACGGAGCCGGAGGATTGCAGTACTTTGTCGGAACGTCCACTGGTTTATACAACACGGGCGGTCTTCCGGGTGCTCCGGCCTGGACACAGGAGGGGCCCGCCCAAATGGGTAATTCGGTCGTAAGCAGCCTTGATCTGCGGCCTGCGGATAAGAGATTGTTGGTTGGTACACACGGCTCGGGAATGTGGACCACTTCGCTGGCCCCGACGGCCTCCGGCGTTTCCGTTTCCGGCCGGGTCCTAACGGAGAAGGGCGGACGCGGTATGCGCAACGCGGTCGTTTCTATCACCGACCAGCGCGGCGTTACCCGCAGCGTGACGACCGGGGCCTACGGCACATACCGGTTTGACGACGTGCGGACGGGTGAGACCTATACGATCCGCGTTCGTTCGCGTCGGTTGAATTTCGACCCGAGAGTCGTTAGCGTTACTGACAGCCTGACCGATGTTGATTTGATCGCAAATTAGCGGAGGATCGGGAAAGGCAGAAACACAACCGGTAGGGAGTGTGCCCTTGATATTACGCCAACTAGGCGGGATCGGGAGCAATAATAAAAGGGCCTTGCATTTTCGGATGCAAGGCCCTTTTTTATTTCTGCACCAACTATCGCTTTACGTTATTACGCCCATTATGGTAAAACTAAATTTAAGTAAACGTTCATTAAAATTTAATCTGTCCCTTGATCTTTTCCTTGCCCCCCTCCGAGCTTGTCTGGAATAAGAGGTCTCGTTAGTGAATTCTGCAGGAGTAAATATGAAAAAGCTGTTTGTACTAGGAGCATTTATTTTGTTGGCGGGCGGCCTCGTCATTGGTTGGAGCCCGATCACCGAGGTCGCGGCCCAGATACGGCATTATTTTACCGCTGAGTCGGATGCCGATCTGCCGCCAAAGATGAGGATGGAGGAGGAGACAGAAAAGGAAGAGTTTTTACAGCTTCGATCTGAGGGAATTGCCTTAAAACGCGGTCTTGGCCCAGGCACCGTGGTTGATCCGCAGGCGCGTCCCGCGGCTATTCAGGAAATGGAGCGGCAAGAGCTGCGGGTTGCCCGCATGCGGCGCTCCGGAAAAAAGGAATCGCTGCTCGCCGCATGGACGCCGATCGGCCCGGCCCCGATACCTAATGGCAACGGCAACGGCGTTTCAACCCCCACATCAGGACGCACAATATCGATTGCCGTTCATCCTACCAATCCAAATATCGTTTACGTCGGTGCGGCCCAGGGCGGTCTCTACCGCTCGACCGACGGCGGCACGAACTGGACACCGATCCTGGATAGTGGCCTAAGCCTAGCCATCGGCGCGATCGCGATCGCCCCGTCACAACCCGACACGATATATATCGGTACGGGCGAGGTGGGATTTGCGGGCGACAGCTTTTTTGGCGCCGGTGTGTATCGCATCGACAATGCCAGCACTGCCAGCCCGGTCATCAGCGCTCCATTTGGCACCGCCGAATTCACAGGCCGGGGAATCGGCAAGATCGTCGTTCATCCGACATTGCCGGGGACAATTTTTGTAGCCTCCGCCTCCGGTATCGGCGGTATCGGCGGCGGGGCGAACAATGTTTTGGCGGAACGCGGCCTATTCCGCTCGACCGACGCGACCTCCGGTGCCCCGACCTTTACAAAAATGGTTTTGACCGGGCCTTCTGGTCAGGATCGCGCCCTCGTCGACATCGCGATGGATCCGGGAAATCCTGATCTCGTATTGTGTACATTGGCCGACACATTTGGCCTGACTGAGGGAGGCGTTTTTCGCTCGACTGACGCACTTGCGGCGACCCCGACCTTTGTCCGGACATTTGTAGCCGGTAGCGGTACATCAAATTCGAGGACCGAGCTTGCCTTGTTTAGAGCAGCGGGCGGTGCCGTGACCGTCTATGCGGCCTCGGGTTTTAACGGCGGCACGCTCCAACGCTCGCAGGACGGCGGAGCGACCTGGGCACAGCGGATCGATAACAATTTCTGTTCGCCCCAATGTTTTTATGATATTGCGGTAGCAGTTGACCCGACGAATGTCGACCGCGTCTATCTCGCCGGAGCGCCGGCCGTGCCGTTTGCGATTTCGACGAATGGAGGTGCATTGTTTACCAACAGCAGCACCGGGCTGCACGTCGATTCGCATGCGATCACGGTTGCACCGTCTGATCCGACGGTAGTTTACTTTGGCTCGGACGGCGGTATTTGGAAATCGACAAATAGCGGCGGGACCTGGACACCGCTTAACAACACTCAGTACTTTGCGACTCAATTTATGAGCCTCGCGGTTCACCCGACCGACCGCTATTTTACGATCGGCGGCACCCAGGACAACGGTACTAACTTTTACCAGCCGAGCGCTGTTTGGAAAAACACCGAGGGCGGCGACGGCGGATACACACAGATCGATCAAAACGCTGCAAATACCACCGCCGTTACGATGTATCACACGTTCTTTAATCAGACGAACGCGATGGGTTATTCGCGCAGCCTGAATGCGGGCAATAGCTGGCAATTCTTTGGCTGCGGATTTAGCGGCAGTACGGCAAATGGTATGACCTGCGCGGCAAGCGCCATCTTGTTTTATGCTCCGATGGAGCGCGGGCCGGGCAATCCGAACACCCTCTATTTTGGTTCAGACGTCTTGTACCGCTCGTCTAATTCAGGCGTGACAATGACGAAGGTCAGCCAGGAAGGGACGATGGGCGGTGCGATCAGTGCGATCGGCATCGCGCCGTCGGACGATAATGTCCGCATCGTCGGCACCTCGACCGGCTCGCTTTTTGGAACAAGCACCGGGGCTAATCCGTTGCTCAATCTTGATGCCTTAGGGGTAGTTCCTAATAATTTCATCGCCCGTGCGGTTGTTGACCCAAATAATGCAACTACGGCGTATGTAACGCTGTCCGCATTTGGCGTCACCAATGTCTGGAAAACGACCACTCTTAGTGCGGTCAATCCGACCTGGACTGCTGCGGCCACCGGTTTGCCGCAGGTTCCGGTCAGTGCGTTTGTCATCGACCCTCAAGATTCTAATGCACTGTACGCCGGCACGGACATCGGCGTTTACCAGTCGCTCGATGGCGGCGCGAGCTGGCTGCCGTTTGGTACCGGTTTGCCGCGTGTCGCGGTATTTGATGCCGAAATATCAAATGTACACCGCATCCTGCGTATCGCCACACACGGACGCGGGATGTATGAGATCGGTATTCCCGGGGTCGGCTTGCCGATCGCCCGTCCGGCGGGTGACGGCACAAGCGGGCCCGGCGGAGCGGCGGCGATCAGCTCCGAGGGTTGCTCACCCAATAATGGTGCGATCGACCCGAATGAGCAGGTCCGCGTCAGCTATTCAATCACAAACGTGGGAGGCGGTCCAACGACAAATCTGACCGCCACCCTCCTCGCAACCGGCGGTGTCACCAATATTGTGGCCCCTAATCCGCAAAGCTACGGAGCACTTGCGGCGGGCGCAACGGCCTCCAGAAACTTTACCTTCCGCAACAGCCTAAATTGCGGTGATACGCTCACGCTCAGCTTCCAACTTCAGGACGGAGCGACCGATTTCGGCACCTATACCGTCAACTACGTACTCGGCTCGGTGACAAATTCGGCACCGGCCTTTACAGAAAACTTTGACGGCGTGGTCGCACCCGCGCTCCCGGCCGGGTGGACAACCGCTCAAACAGGTGCAATGCCGTTGTGGGCGACGACCAACTCGCTTAGCGATACGGCGCCCAACTCCGCTGCCACCGGTCAGGTGCCCACACCCGGCGATAACAGCCTGACAAGCCCGGTGATCGCCGTCCCGGCCGCTCCGGTCATGGGCACCGATCCGCATGTCGAGCTGACATTCAGAAATAACTATGACACCGAGGGCGGATTTGACGGCGAAGTGCTTGAGATCAGCATCAATGCCGGAGCGTTTGCCGATATCGTTACGGCGGGCGGCAGCTTTACGGCGGGAGGTTATAACGGGATCCTTGGCCCGACTGACCATGCCCTCTCGGGACGGAACGGTTGGACCGGCACCTCCGGCGGCTTTATCACAACTACCGTCAGAATGCCTCCTGCGTCGTTGGGTCAAAACGTCCAGCTTAGATGGCGTGCCGCCTGCGATACCGGGAATGCCGGTACGGGCATCCGGATCGACACGATCTCGCTCTATGCGACGACCCGCGTGTGCAACGCGAGCTGTACGACAGCCTCGGGCGTTTCGATCTCGGGCCGGGTCCTAACGGAGAAGGGCGGACGCGGTATGCGCAACGCGGTCGTTTCGATCACCGACCAGCGCGGCGTTACCCGCAGCGTGACGACCGGGGCCTTTGGCACATACCGGTTTGACGACGTGCGGACGGGTGAGACCTATACGATCCGCGTTCGTTCGCGTCGGTTAAATTTCGACCCGAGAGTCGTTAGCGTTACTGACAGCCTGACCGATGTTGATTTGATCGCAAATTAGCCGGATCGGGAAAGGCAGAAACACGACCGGTAGGGAGTGTGCCCTTGATATTACGCCAACTAGGCGGGATCGGGAGCAAAACAAAGGGGCCTTGCATTTTTGGATGCAAGGCCCTTTTTATGTCCAAACAAGATTGCGGCTCGTCTATTTTTTCATATTCTTATCGAGAAAATCGGCGACCAGCGGATACAGCTCGATGCGGTTTTTGAGCTTTGAGACGCCGTGGCCCTCGTCGTCATATAGTTTGTATTGGACGACGGCACCGCGTTTTCTAAGCGCGGCGGCCATCTGCTCGGCCTCAGTGTATGGCACACGAGGGTCGTTTTTGCCGGCAATTAGAAAGAGCGGGGCCTTGATCCGGTCAACCTTTGCGATCGGCGAGATCGAACGCAAAAAATCGAGGTCGCGGTCGAGCCTTCCGTATTCGACCTCACGTTGACGGCGGCGGTAGCCGCTCGTATTTTTTAGAAAGCTTTCCCAATTTCCGATGCCCACTGTACATACGGCGGCCGACCAGATCTCCGGGTACAGCGTTATCGCGGCCAGCGTCATATAGCCGCCATAGTTGCCGCCCATCACGGCGATGCGTTTCGGGTCGGCTTCGCCCGCGGTCTTAAGCCACTCGACCGCAAAGGCCAGGTCCTTGACCGAATCCTCACGTTTTTTTACATCATCTAGATGCGTGTAGGTTTTGCCATAGCCGGTCGAGCCGCGCACGTTTGTCGCCAAAATTGCATAGCCGCGCGAAAGATAATATTGATACAGGGCGTTAAAGCCGGGCCGCTCCTGTCCCTCCGGGCCGCCGTGGACCGAGACGATTACCGGCACCTTTTCTCGCGACACGCCGAGCTTATCGCTGCCTTTTGGGCCGATATTCATCGAAAAATTTCGCTGCCGCGACGGTTCGTAGTACCACGCCGGTATCTCGCGTCCGTCAAACGACTTAAATTTGATCAGCCTCGGGGCAATAAAGGTTAACGCCGCGACCCCGGCCTTATCGCTGTAGGTGACCTGTCTTAATTTTTTTGTTTCGAGATCGTATAGCCAAATCTCGCCACTGCTCGCCGCTGAGCTATACGAAAACGCGATCTTTGTATGGGCGTCATCTATATCGACACCGCCGACGATGCCCTCGCCGGGCAGCTTGACCATCTCGGAGCTTTTGTCGATGACGGTGATCAGCGGTTTGCCGTCGGTCTCGTATTTACGCAGATACAGCTCAGAAAAGCCGTCGCGGTTTACGGTGTAGGCCATGATATTGCCGTACGCATTCATCTCGACATCGCTGACATCCCATTTTGTATCATCAATGAGCGAGGTCACGCGGTTGGCCGCTGACCAGTCGCTGCTGGCGGCATTTTTTCGCCGCATCAGGGCGAGCCCGATAAATTCGCGTTTGTCGTTATGGGTGTAAACGATACCGTCGGCGGTAAAGTGTGGATTGCCAAATTCGGCGGCGCCCTGGTGCGGGGTGAGCAGCAGCTCGGCCTTGGTTTCGGTGTCGATGAGGTATAGATTGTTGTCGAGGCTCATCTCGGAGCCGTCGCGCGAGACGATCATCTTAGTCCCGCTGTCATTGACGGCGGCGACGCTGTTGCTGCCGTCCTGCTGGTAGAGCAGCTTTTCAACGCCCGAGCTGAGGTCGAGCGAATAAATATCAAAAAACGAACGGTTGCGTTTGTTTGAGGCGTAATATATCCGCGAACTTTCACGGGAGATCGCACCAAAATTATGCCGCACCGCAGGCTCATCCGTCAGAGCCTTGACGCCCGTGCCGTCGGTCCTCATCCAGTAAAACTGCGTATTCTCATCACCGCCCTTGGCCTTGCCAAAGATGATGCCGCTGCCGTCGCCGAGCCATTTTACAAAGCCGACATTGTCGTCATAGTTTGTCAGCTGCACGGTTTTGTTTTTCGCCAGGTCGATCATCCAGACCTGCGACGTGCCGGTCACGTTTGACAGATAGGCCATCTGCCGCCCGTCCGGCGAGAGCGTCGGCGAATTTGCCGATTTGATATTTAGATATTGCTGGATCGTGTAATTCTGACCTCCGGCCGGAAATACCAGTAGAAAAAGAAATGCGGCAACGCGTAAAGTTCTCATTTGACACCTCGTAAAAATTTGATGGGTGCATTATACATTAGGTTGAGGGCAGCGACGAATGTATCCGCTCGACGATCGCAGCGGCCATGGGCGTTTTGAACCGGTATTCGATATTTCCTGACCAGTCAGCGTGAAATAACGAAGCGTCAAATGCCGCAAGCAGCGATCCATTCGGCAGGACCGAAAAGGCGATCTGCCGCAAGCGTTCATCCGTAAATTCGACATCGATTATAGGGTTTTCGCCGCTATAGGCAGCGATACGCTCGTTGGTTACGACGATCGAGCCGACGAGCCCGACACTCTGGTAAGCCGAATATTTTCCCGGCCGGCGAAAATTGCGATACGTCACCGATCCGGCCAAGCCTTCGTCAGACAGTACAATGCTCTCCGCCGTGCGTCCGTCGGCAAATTCTGCGGGCAGCTTGCCGACGCCAAAGAGGCGGTAGAGCAGCGATTTTTTCATTCGGTTAAGACGTGTGATCCATCACAAGGCTAGGCGTCGATGATTTCGTTAATACCTTCGACAATAAGGTCGAGGTCGCTTGAGGATGCTCTCCCGATCTTGCGGCCGAGCCTTTGAATCGACAGAGTTCGGATCTGGCCGATCTTGACCCAGGATTTCTTGGGCAGATCCGTACTTGAGAGAGCCATCGTTAATGGGAAAGGTGCTTTCGGCTCCTGGCTGGTAACGGCAAATGCGATAACCGTCCCGGAGCGTTCGTTAAATATGTTATCACTTACAATTACAACTGGTCGCCGCCCGGCCTGCTCATTGCCAACCGTCGGGTCGAGTTCGGCCCAGACAATGTCACCTCTTAGTACTCCGGCCATTCTTCAAGGTCGGCTGACGCACCAATTTCAGCAAAAGCCTGTTCTTCCACCGGATCGAGTAATTCGCATGCCCGTGCAAGGCGCGATTTGTTCAACCGAGCTATTTTTTCTTTGACGGCGGCACCCATTGCCTGACTACGATTGGCGAACACACGGTCACTGACTAGTCCGTCAAGTTGCTTCAAAACTTCTGATTCGATAGAAACTGTCACTTTGGCAACGCTCATATAATTAATAGTAATACTTCTGGTCATACCATATGTCAAGATAATTTTCCTATGAGGTATGATCCATCACGATCCGCCAGCCCTCTTTGAATTTGCGGAATGTGAGCGTGAATTTTCCCTTAGGATTGTCTTTTTCGCGGGCCAGCGACCAACTGCCGAGCACGACGGCCGCGTCTTTTGAGAGGATGTTAAATTCCAGATCGGAAAAGGTGAGCGTGCCCATTTTGGCGCGCGAATCGTAGCTCTTTTTATAGCGGTCGAGCGTCGGCTGCCACCCGCGTGTCACCTCGGTACCGGAGAGAAACGTCAACTTTTCCGATTTCCAATACCCGGCCATAAAACCGTCGATATCGCCGCGGTTCCAAGCCGCACACTGAGCCTCTATCACCATTTTGATCTCAGTCGAGGCTTTATATGTTCGATTCCAGAACTTGCCCGTTTGAGCACTCACATGTCCACCGAATGCCAACGCTATGAGGAGCAGAAATATGATTTTCATAGTTACTGATTATAGCGGGAAGACATTTCACGCAAAGCCGCGAAGAACGCAAAGGAAGATAAGATTAGCCACAGAGGTCACAGAGAGTTTTAATAACGGCAGAATCCGTCTCAAAATCCACTGTGATCTCTTTGGCTAAATAATGGCGGCGGTTAGTTCTTTTTGGCAGCGTCGTATGCGGCCTGGGCGGCGACCTGTTCTTTTTGTTTGTCGGTCAGGGTGATGCCTGCTTTTTCGAGCGTCGCTGCGTTGATGCCGCCGGTCGCTTTCAGTCCGTTGGCTTCCTGATATTTCTTGACAGCGTCTTTGAGAGCGTCACTGCGTTCGCCATTCGCCTCGCCGGCAAACATCTTGGCGGCTATCAGTACCTTTTGCAGATCGGTTATCTGGCTTTTATTTGCCTGAAAAGGAGCGGGCCTTTTCGGAGCATCGCTGCTTGCTGCGGCTGTGGCCCCAACCAGTGCGGTTGACGAACCGCTCGCGCTCGCGGTTGTTGTCTTGCCTTTGACGCCGTCGGTTCCGGCAGTCGCGGTTTTCGCAGGTGATGAATCGGTCGCGGGATCGGCAAATGAATTTGGCGAGACCGGTATGAGCTTTTGTTTGTCGGTCAGCTCGACGCCAAATTTTTCGAGCGTGGCACGATTTAGCGTTCCGGTTTCCTTTAGACCGTTGTCTTTCTGAAAGCTCTTGATGCCCGCGCGGGTCTCGTCGTTATACGTACCCGGAGCCTCGCCCGCATAGAGCTTTTTCTCTTTTAGGATCTTTTGAACCTGCATTACCTGATCTTTGGTCGGGCGGAATATGGTCGCCCGTGCGGGTTTCTCCGTAGCGGCGGCGGTTGCGGGCGCAGCCGGTGTCGGCGTCGGGGTTTGGGCTGCAGCAAAGATGCCAGTCACAAAAATAACGGACAATATTAGCAATATCTTTCTATACATAATTCTCCAAGTGGGTATTTTGGTGGGCTGCAAACCTCGAAAAACAAGATCGGGCAGCTTTCTTTTCGGTTTAAAATCTATGAGTTTTTTGGTTAACTTGAGAAGTATTAACCGATTTCGGATCGATGTCAAGGGAATTTGTTTGTAATGAAAGCTGCTGTTTATCACGAATTCGAAGGGCCGGTAACTGTGAGCCAAGTTGCCGATCCGCAGGCCTCGCCGACGGGCGTTGTGCTCGCGGTCAAAGCATGCGGCATCTGCCGCAGCGACTGGCACGGATGGATGGGCAATGATGCTGACATAAAACTTCCGCACGTTCCCGGCCATGAACTCGCCGGTGAGATCGCTGCTCTAGGTTCCGAGATCAAAAATTGGCAGATTGGCGACCGCGTCACACTGCCATTCGTCTGCGGCTGCGGGAAATGCGAGCAGTGTATTTCGGGAAATCAACAGGTCTGCGACCGTCAATTCCAGCCCGGATTTACAGCGTGGGGCGGCTTTGCCGAATATGTTGCGATCGAATATGCGGATACAAATCTCGTTCGCTTGCCGGACGAGATCGACTTTGTCACCGCCGCCTCGTTGGGTTGTAGATTCGCAACGTCGTACCGGGCGGTAGTCGATCAAGGAAAAGTAGCCGCCGAACAATGGGTCGCGGTCCACGGATGCGGAGGCGTCGGCCTGTCAGCAATAATGATCGCCGCGGCTTTCGGAGCGAGAGTTATTGCGGTGGACATTGCCGAGGATAAGCTCAAGTTTGCCAGCTCGATCGGTGCCGAGGCGGTGATCGATTCGAGTTACGGCGATCCTGTCGAAGCAATTCTCGATATTACCGGCGGTGGTGCCCACATCTCGATTGACGCTCTCGGTCATCCGGATATTCTCGTCAACTCAATTTCGTCTTTGCGAAAAAGGGGCAAGCACATCCAGGTCGGAATTATGGAATCGAGTAAGCACCTGACGCCGATCCCCATCGACAAGATCATCGGCCGCGAACTCGAGATCATCGGCAGCCACGGAATGCAGGCACATCGATACCCGGAAATGCTTGAAATGATAAGGATTGGAAAATTAAAGCCGCAAAAGCTGATCGGGAAAACAGTCTCGCTTGAGGAATCGGTAAACGAGCTTGCGGATATGAATTGCTTTGCAGGAACCGGCGTGACGGTAATTGACCGATTTTAAAGCTTTGGTTTTACTCTGCGGGCTCTGCGGCTCTGCGGCTCCGCGGGAGAAATTTCCCGCCAAGACGCAGAGACGCAGAGAGAACGCGAAGTACTTTTTCTGACAAGAGTCTCACTTTAAACTTGCTGAATGAACGTTCATTCAGTTATAATTTGCGCATACTGTAATCTTAAAAAATGATCTATCCTTATTAGCTTATGAACATCACAAAAGCCGCTGTTTTGGGTGCGGGAACAATGGGAGCGGGTATCGCCGCACATCTTTCTAACGCCGGGATACCGACGCTGTTGCTCGACATTGCACCGAGTGAACTGACCGAGGCCGAGGCCGCGAAGGGGTTGACGCTCGAATCGCCGCAGGTCCGAAACCGCATCGTCAATTCGCTGTTTGATGCCGCAAAAAAATTAAAGCCCGCACCGTTTATGCTTGGCGACAATGCCAAGCTGATCACGACCGGCAATTTCACCGACGATCTGGCAAAGCTCAAAGATTGCGATTTTGTCATCGAGGCCGTCGTCGAAAATCTTGAGATCAAGCACAAGCTCTACGCCGAGGTCGAAAAGCACCGCAAGCCGGGTGCGGTGATCGCTTCGAATACGAGCGGCATCCCGATCGACTCGATCGCCGAGCCTTTCTCCGACGATTTCAAAGCACATTTTGTCGGCATTCATTTCTTTAATCCGCCGCGTTATATGAAGCTCGTCGAGGTTATCTCCGGCAGCAAAACGAACGGCGAGGTCGCTTGTAAGATCTCGGGTTTCTTGGATCAGCGGCTTGGCAAAGGCGTCGTTCCCGCTAAAGACCGGCCAAATTTTATCGCCAACCGCATCGGCGTTTTTGGCATGATGGCGACGATCCACGAGATGATCGCCATGGGATTTACGCCGACCGAGGTCGATCAGATGACCGGCAAAGCCATCGGCCACGCATCATCCGCGACATTTCGCACCTCTGATCTTGTAGGCCTCGATGTGACGGCTCACGTTACGAATAATCTTTATCCGGCCGTGCCCGACGACGAAGATCGCGACGTTTTCGTGCTGCCCGAATTGATCCAGACTCTCCTCGATAAGAAGCTCCTCGGGGACAAAACAAAAGGCGGATTTTTCAAAAAATCGACCGACGCCGAGGGCAAACGCGTGATCCTCGAGCTTGATCTCGCCACCTTCGAATACAAACCGCAGACAAAAACAAAATTCGCGTCGATCGACGCCGCCAAAGCTATCGAGGACAATGCAAAACGCGTCAAGACGCTTGTCTGGGGTGACGACCGCGTTGGTGAATTCCTTTGGAAAACAACGTCGAGAGTCTGTCGATACGCGGCCAACCGCATCCCGGAGATCGCTGACACAATTGTCGAGATCGACAATGCGATCAAGTGGGGTTTCGGCTGGGAAATAGGCGTGTTCGAGGCGTGGGATGCTATTGGTGTTGCCGAATCGGTCGAGCGGATGCGTAACGAGGGCCAGGCGATACCGGCAAATGTCGAGAAGATGCTGGCGGCAGGTGCGACCAGTTTTTATAAGAATGAAGGCGGCAATCATTCGTTTTACGATCTGGTTGCCGGCGAATACAAGAGCGTTCCGGCACGACCCGGCGTACTGATCCTGAAAGACGTCAAGGAGCGCAACGGCGTTATCAAAACGAATCCGGGTGCGTCCCTTATCGACATCGGCGACGGCGTTGCGTGTCTCGAGTTTCACTCGAAGATGAACTCGATCGGCGGCGACACGGTGCCGATGATGAACTTTGCGATCGATGAGGTCGAAAAGAATTTCACCGGGCTCGTCGTCGGTAATCAAGGCGGCAATTTCTCCGCCGGAGCAAACATCATGATGCTCCTCTTGGCCGCTCAAGAGGAGGAATGGGACGACATCAATATGATGGTCCGTGCCCTGCAAAACGCTGTGATGCGTCTGCGGTATTCGGCAAAACCGGTCGTGACGGCACCCTACGGGCTGACGCTCGGCGGCGGCTGCGAGATCGCGATGCATGGCGACAAAGTTCGTGCGGCGGGCGAAACCTACATTGGCCTTGTCGAGGTCGGTGTCGGCGTCATCCCGGCAGGATGCGGCACCAAAGAAATGACAATGCGTGCGATGGATGCGGCCCAAAAAGCACCTGACGCCGATCCGCTCGCTTTTCTCAAAGCGACTTTCGAAACGCTCGGTATGGGCAAGGTCGCCACATCGGCCCAAGAGGGACAAGCCTTTGGCTTTCTGCGTGACAGCGATGCGATCTCGATGAATGGCGACCGCCTTGTCCAGGACGCCAAGCAAGAGGTGCTAAATCTCGCCGCCGCCGGATACGTCCAGCCGGTCGAGCGGACCGATATTATGGTGCTTGGCGAATCGGCTCAGGCCGCGATGAAGCTTGCTCTGCACATGATGAGACAGGGCGGATTTATCTCCGATCACGATCAGCTGATCGGCAAAAAACTCGCCCGTGTGATGAGCGGCGGCGATATGAATCATAAATCTTACGTTTCCGAGCGCTACCTGCTCGACCTCGAACGCGAGGCATTTCTCTCGCTCTGCGGCGAGCGAAAGACGCAGGAGCGTATCGCGGCGATGCTGAAAACTGGGAAACCGTTGAGGAATTAATTGTTCAGAGTGCAGGCTTTAGCCTGTATTGTTCGAGCAAGAGACAAGCTGAAGCTTGCACTCTGAACTTATGAACATGACCGAACGAATCGAACAAGTTACGGACGATCTGTCAAAAACTGCCGACGATGCCAAAGCGACCTTCGGCGGCCTGTCCGCCGAGCAGCTCAACTGGAAACCGGCCGAAAAAAGCTGGAGCATCGGGCAGTGTCTTGAACATATCATCAAGACAAATCACGAATTTGACGCGGAGCTCGTTAAGATCGCCGCCGGCAAACGCGAAAATTCGTTTTGGGAAAACTATTCACCCTTTACAGGTTTGGCCGGCCGGTTTCTCGTAAATGCCGTTTCCTCGGACTCAACAAAGGCAAAGGCCCCGTCCGAGAGGATCGTGCCGCCGAGCGAGATCGATAGTAAGATCGTTGAGCGATTTGTAATGGAGATTTCCGAGACAAATAAAAAGGTCGCTGCGTGTGCAGCAGCTGACCTTAAAAAAACAGTCGTCACATCTCCGTTTCTGTCGGTGATGACGTACAGACTTGATGATGCCTTAACTGTTTTGGCCGAGCACACAAAACGGCATATCCGGCAGGCAAAGCGGGTGATGGAGACCGAGGGGTTTCCGACTTAGGCAAGAATTACGTCATTCTCGCGTTCTTGAAATGACCGAATAATTTCAATACGTGAGGGAGATATTAAACATGAGACTTTCCATTATTTTGTTCGCTTTTCTGATGACCATTCGCTGCGGCAGCGGCACACCGGTCGAATACGCAGGTGTGTGCGACAAGGCCAACAACGAAAAGCGCGTCCAGGTCGTCGGCTTTTTGGACAACGACGGCAGCGCAATGTGTTCGAGCGGCTACGGTAAGCCGATGCATTGCCCTGTAAAATTTAAGGCCGATATGGCTGCTGAAAAATCTATCAGTGCCGACATCGATAAAGGCCAGGGCTCGAGCCAGATCGATGAATATGAAAAGGGCAAGGGCCTCAAGATCAAGGACGACAAGGGCGAAATTATCGAGCGCAACCAAAAGGTAAAGCTCATTGCGGACGTTAAGGTATATGACAGGCCCGGCGAAACCGAGCCTGGCTGTTACATAATGGTCAATAATATCGAAAAGCAATGAAACGAGGTCTCGCAATTACCACCGGCCTGATGCTGCTGCTTAGTGCGGCGGCATTTGGCCAGTTGCGGCTCGTGCCGATGAAGTACTCGAAAGTAAAGCTGGTCAACGGCAAACGTTCGGTGACGGTAGATCTTGATGACGCTCTGGCCCGAACTAACGGCACGATGCCGGGCGAGGCGCCGCATAAATACAAGGTTCTGTTTAGGACGCAAAAGGGCGGTTTTTTGTATCTAGTCGCAAACGTGCAGAGCCGTTCGCCGATCTCCGACCCAAACGCACCATGCGGCGGCGACAGCCCCCAGTCGATCCTTTGGATCAAGGCGGATAGGAATTTGAAACATCGCGAGTTTCAGAGCGAGATCTACGAATCGTGCAGCTATAACCTTTACGACAGCAAGGTGAATATTACCAGGAGCAGCGTGACGATCAACTACGGCAAGTCGACGCGGAAACAGGTGTACTATCGCAACCGCGAACCGCAAAAAGGCCTCGTTCTTGGTGAGTTTTCGGCGATGCCGCAAATAAATTAGACTTTGACCTCGTATGAAGAGATGCACCTGGGCGGGCAACGAGCTGAATATTCCGTACCACGACGCCGAGTGGGGCGTGCCGCTGCATGATGATCGCGGGCTTTTTGAGTTTTTGATTCTTGAGGGTGCTCAGGCGGGTTTGAGTTGGGACACGGTTTTGAAAAAGCGTGAGGCGTACCGCAAGGCCTTTGATAATTTCGACGCCGAAAGCGTTGCAGCCTACGACGATCTAAAATGCGCGGAGCTGCTGCTCAACGAGGGCATTATCCGCAATCGGCTCAAGATCGCCTCGGCGGTGCGTAATGCGAAGGCGTTTTTGAAAGTGCAGCAGGAATTTGGCTCGTTTGACAAATATATTTGGAGCTTTGTCGGAGGCCGACCGATCGACAATAAATTGAAAGGCGGTGATGTCCCGGCGACATCTGCCATATCGGACGCAATGAGCAAAGATCTGAAAACGCGCGGATTCAACTTTGTCGGCTCGACCATTATGTACGCTTTTATGCAGGCGACCGGAATGGTCAATGACCATCTTGTGAGTTGTTTTCGTTATAAAGAGGTTGGTTGATCTTCGTTGGAGTGCAAGCTTTAGCTTGTCTTCTTCGATAAGAAACAAGCTAAAGCTTGCACTCAGAACGGGAAAAAAGTCTGATGTTGATTGACGAATTTTTATCGGAATACGATTTTGTTGAGACGCATGATATCTCTATCAGCGCCGGCACGGCAAACGTCTATCGTGCTATGCAAGAGGTCGATTTTTGCGAATCGACGCTTGTCCGCTGGCTGTTCTTTCTTCGCGGGCTGCCGAGCGATAAGGTGACGATCCGTGATGTAAAGAGGTTTCACTTTAAGACGCTGGGCGAGATTGTAAATAAAGAGCTTTTGATCGGCCTGGCCGGCAGATTTTGGACCGTCATGGGCGATCTGCAGGATGTGAACGCTGACAACTTCAAAGCGTTCGACAAAAGCGGCTATGCTAAGGCTGTTTGGAATTTCTCTGTCGATGCGGATGGTGAAAACACTCGCTTGACAACCGAAACCCGTATCCGCTGCCTCGATGACGACAGCCGCCGGAGCTTTGGGTTTTACTGGACATTCATCCGGCCGTTTAGCGGTTTGATAAGAACGGAGATGTTAAAGACTATCAAGAAGAGGGCGGAGACCAGCGGATGACAACTCTACTTGATGAATTTAAGGCGATCACGGGAGCGCTCAACGATGCGGGGATCGAGTATGCGGTATGCGGCGGCTGGGCAATGGCAATTCACGGCCTACCGCGAGCAACGATGGACATCGACCTGCTTGTCCTTGCGGGCGACGTAGAAAAAATTTGGGAGATCACGCAAACTCTCGGATATGATGTAGAAGGACTTCCACTGCATTTTGACGTCGAGATCAGACGTATTTCCAAGCTAGACCGCGAATCGAAAAAGCTCTTCACCCTCGATTTGCTCTTGGTTGGGGACAACATCAGGGATATTTGGTCGAGTCGCGAAAAGATGTCATGGAAAGAAGGTGAGACGTGGGTCGTTTCGAGCATTGGGCTCATAAAGATGAAGAGGCTAGCCGGCAGAAAACAGGACTTGTTGGACATAGAAAAACTTCAGGAGGCTGCGGAATGAGCGTTGATATGTCGCCGGAAGGAGTGACCGCTCGGTTGTACGCCATGGGCGATCTTTGGGAGTTGACCGTCGCGTTATTGGACGCAAAAAAGATATTACCGAACGAAACCGACGTCGAAATCTCTGAAGACGACGATAAAGCGGTTAGTCCGGAGGCAGCAATTATTATGGCTAAGTAGGAAAAATATGAAAGAAGCAGTAATAGTATCGGCCGTGCGTACGGCTGTGGGTAAGGCGCCGAAGGGCACTCTGAAAAATACGCGCCCCGACGATCTCGCGGCGACGGCTATCAAAGAGGCGGTTTCGCGTTCGGGCGTTGATCAGTCGCTCATCGAAGACGTGATCATGGGCTGCGCGTTTCCCGAGGCGGAGCAGGGAATGAACGTTGCCCGGACGGCGTCGATTGCGGCCGGTTTGCCGGTCGAGACCTCGGCGATGACGGTCAATCGTTATTGTTCATCGGGTCTGCAGACGATCGCTATTGCGGCTGACCGCATTGCGACCGGCGGTGCGGATGTGATCGTGGCGGGCGGGCTCGAGACGATGTCGATGATCCCGATGGGCGGCAATGTCCTCCGGCCAAATCCGGCACTCGTTGATACATATCCCGACTATTATCTAAATATGGGCCTGACCGCCGAGAATCTCGCACGCAAATACGAGATCACACGCGAGCAGGCTGACGAATTTTCATACAACTCGCACCGCAAAGCTCTCGCCGCCATCGCGGACGGTAAATTCAAGGACGAGATCGTACCGATGAATGTCTTTGTCGATGAATTTGATGAGGCCGGACGAGTCCGCCGCAAAGAGATCGTTTTCGCAACCGACGAAGGCCCGCGTGCCGACACCTCGGTCGAGGGGCTGGCAAAACTCAGAGCTGTGTTTCACGCAAATGGCACGGTCACGGCGGGAAATTCGTCGCAGATGTCCGATGGAGCAGCCGCGACGGTCGTGATGTCCGCAGACAAAGCCGCCGAACTCGGCATCAAGCCGCTCGCCCGTTTTGTCTCGTTCGCCACCGCCGGCTGCCTGCCCGAGGAAATGGGCATCGGCCCGGTCTATGCGATCCCAAAGGCGCTCAAAATGGCCGGCCTTACGCTCGACCAGATCGATGTCATCGAGCTAAATGAGGCCTTTGCCGCCCAAGGCCTGTCAGTAATGAAGGTCCTCGAAATGGACCCGTCAAAGGTAAATGTCAACGGCGGTGCCGTCGCACTCGGCCATCCGCTCGGCTGCACCGGAGCGAAATTGACCGCGACATTGTTACAAGAATTAAAACGCCGAAATGCACGTTACGGCATGGTCACAATGTGCGTCGGCGGCGGCATGGGCGCGGCCGGAATATTTGAAAGATTGGGCTAGAATTTTTAACGCAAAGACGCGAAGGAGCAAAGACGCAGAGCGAAGAATAAATAAAAAAATGCCTGGATGCTTTCCTTTGCGGCTTTGCATCTTGGCGACTTTGCGTTAAAAAAAAACAATATGGAAACACAAATGGAAAAAGAATATATGAAGGGCGGTGAATTTTTGATCGCCGATTCGACGACGGCCGAGGTTTTTACGCCGGAGGATCTGTCCGAAGAGCAGCGGATGATCGGCGAGACGACACGCGAATTTGTCGATAACGAGATATATCCGCAGCTGCCCGCCCTGGAGGATCACGCGTGGGAGATCGCCCGCGACCTTGTAAAAAAAGGCGGCGATCTCGGCCTGCTCGGTGCGACCATCCCTGAGGAATACGGCGGTCTCGGGCTCGATCAGACGACCGGCGTGGTGATCGCCGAGATGATCGGCCGTGCCGGCGGATTTGGCACGACATTTGGCGCCCAGACCTCGATCGGGCTGCTCCCGCTGCTCTATTTTGGCTCCGAGGAGTTAAAACAAAGATGGATTCCGCCTATCATCTCGGGCGAGGTCGTCACCGCCTATTGCCTGACCGAAAGCGGTTCGGGCTCCGACGCTCTCGGTGCCAAGACGATCGCCAAGCTGACCGACGACGGCCAGCATTACGTCCTCAACGGTGAGAAAATGTGGATCTCGAACGGCGGTTTTGCCGACGTATTTATCGTCTTTGCCAAGGTTGACGGCGAGAAGGATAAATTCTCGGCCTTTGTTGTCGAACGCAGCGACGCTTGTCGTCCCGGCGCCGAGGAGCACAAGATGGGCATCAAATCGTCATCGACGACCGCCCTAATTCTCTCGGACTGCAAAATTCCCGCGACCAATCTTATCGGCAACGTCGGCGACGGAGCCAAGATCGCATTCAACATCCTAAACGTCGGCCGCTTTAAGCTCGGCGCGAGCGTGAC